>JBBAUA010000011.1:0-25359 GCA_040398465.1 Hyphomonadaceae bacterium
CACCTCGGTCCACTGGCGGCTGGTCGAGCCGATCAGCAGCTCGATCTCGCGCTTCTCTTCCGACAGTTCCTTGTGCTCGCGCCGGATCTCGATCTCTTCGAGCTTGCGCAACGCGCGCAGGCGCATGTTGAGGATCGCTTCGACCTGGATCTCGCTGAGGCGAAACTTGGCCATCATCACCGACTTCGGATCGTCTTCGTAGCGGATGATCCGGATCACTTCGTCGATGTTGAGATAGGCCTTGAGCAAGCCGTCGAGGATTTCGAGGCGGTTCTCGATCTTCTTCAGCCGGTGCGTCGCGCGGCGCACGATGACTTCGCGGCGGTGGTCGAGATAGCAGTTCAACAGGTCGCGCAGGCCCATCACCTTGGGCACGCCATGGTCGAGAACGTTCATGTTAACCGGGAAGCGCGTCTCAAGCTCGCACTGGCGGAACAGGCTGGCCATGAAGACGTCCGGCTCGATGGCGCGCGTCTTCGGCGTCAGCACGATGCGGACATCCTCGGTGGATTCATCCATCGCATCTTCGAGCATCGGGGCCTTCTTGGTCTCGATCAGCTCGGCCAGACGCTCCATCAGCTTGGATTTCTGCACCTGGTAGGGAATCTCGGTGACGATGACGCGCCACATGCCGCGGCCGAGATCTTCCTTCGTCCACTTGGCCTGGCAGCGGATGCCGCCACGGCCCGTCGCATAGACTTCGCGCAGGCCTTCCTTCGTCTCAACGATGACGCCGCCAGTCGGAAAGTCAGGACCGGAGACGATCATGAGCAGGTCGTCCACTGTCGCTTTGGGATGATCCAGCAGGTGGATCGCGGCGTCGATGCACTCGGCGGGATTATGCGGCGGGATCGACGTTGCCATGCCGACCGCGATGCCGGACGAGCCATTCACCAGCAGGTTGGGAAAGCCCGAGGCGAGAACCACCGGCTCCTTGTGCGTGCCGTCATATGTCTCGCGGAAATCGACCGCGTCGTCGTCGAGGCCTTCGAGCAGCAGCATCGCCGCCGGCGTCAGCTTTGCTTCGGTGTAGCGGAAGGCGGCAGCCGCATCGCCGTCAATGTTGCCGAAGTTCCCCTGGCCATCCACCAGCGGTGTGCGCGTCGCAAAGTCCTGCGCCAAACGCACCATCGCGTCGTAGATCGATTGGTCGCCGTGCGGGTGATACTTACCGATAACTTCGCCGACCACGGTGGCCGACTTGCGGTGGCCGCCAGTCGGGTTCAGGCCGAGCTGGCTCATCGCGTAGAGGATGCGGCGGTGGACAGGCTTCAGGCCGTCGCGCGCATCTGGCAGCGCACGGGCGGTGATCGTCGACAGCGCATAGGCGAGGTAGCGCTTCGACAGCGCCTCGTTGATCGGTTCCTCGATGATGTCGCCGCCATTGTCGGGCGGATCGATCGTGGTGTTCTTGGCCATGCTCTACTCGTTTCGAATCAGACCGGTGAAATTCGCCCTGCCCGCTCAGGGCGGTCAATCTTCAGACGCTCCGGCTAGCTCACACACTGTTAGTAATCTGAAAACACCCGTGGCATAGCGCGTCCCGCCGGGAAAAACTGGGGGCAAGATGGGACTCGATTACAGCTCGCATCCAGTCGATCCGGAGTTGTTTCGCTCGCGCCTTGTTCCCTACGCCATGGGTCAGGGTGATATCTCCGACCTGCTGGACCGCGCGGTCGACCTGGCCGAGGTGCTACACCGGGCATCGACCTGGGCACTGGCCACGACGCGGCTGTCGAGCGCCATGCGGGAAGCACAGGAAGCCGTCGCCCCGATCGTCACGCACCGCTACCTGACACCAAGAAAGCAGAACCTTCTGGGGAGGCTCCTCGGCCGCGCCTCTCCGATGGTCGAAGAGAGTTATCAGACGCCGGCGTACTCACCCGGCATTCCGGGGTTCGATTCCGACCTTCACGTCTGGGGCCGGCCTTTCTTCATTACATCGCAGACCCCCGCAGAGGCCCTCGCTGCATACCAGTCATTTCTCGACGGCGCCGGTCAACCCCCGTCGAAAATCGACGCGCTGTGCGCTGCAATGCTGGCCGATCTCGACGCACGCCGCTCGCAGCCTCTCCAAGAACTCGACACGGCTGTTGCCGAAGCTGTTGGAAAAGCGCCGCCCTATCTCTCCGCAGTGGAAGTCGATCCTGAGCTGTCGGCGTACGATCGTGTTCGTGCTCGCAAACATGGTGTCGCCCAATGGAACGCGATCCGGGCGATCTGGGACCGACGTGCGGCAACAGCGCCTTTCGACCTTGAGTTGCTGGAACAGGAAGCGCGGGTCGCAGCCGGCCTGCCGCCACAGGAAGAGGATAGCGGATGGATCGAAGTCAGCGATCCGAACGTGAAACGCAGCAGCCTGATAACGGCAGCTGACGCGCTTGCCGGTCTGCCCTTTCGGATCATGCAGTTCGCCGCCGAATTGCAGCCGGGCTGGATGGGGAAAGGCCGGGCGCATGCCTCGTCGATTTTTCTGCATCTAAACATCAATACAGATGATCTTTTCGAGAAACCCGCCCCGCTATTCGACAGAATGATCGCTGCGGCCCGTGCTACGGGTCGCGATTTCCATCGCGGCCTGGCGGACAATTTCTCCCTCGGCGCCTATGTGCCGCCGGAGAAAGCCCCTCGTCTTGTTGAATTGCTGGAGACGAACGAGCATCGATTGATCCGGGCATGGGTAACCGACGAGTCCAATCCGTTTCAGATGGAGTCGGGCCTGACGGGCCACCTCAAGAATCTCGAACCCGCAAAGTACGCCGCCAGCAAGGGATGGGGCTATCTTGAAGCAGCCGAAATCTATCCGGGCTTCCTCGGCATAACCAACTGAGCAGCTGGCGTCAGGCGGTCGAGAGCCTCCCGGCACGCTCCAGACGGTCAATCATCAGATAGCGCGCTTCCGGTACGGGCTTGTTGAGATCGGCGAACAATCGCTGGCCGAGAAAATGTCCCGTGAGGCGAAAGCCGTTGTGAATATCGACAGGCGTCACTGGCGCGGTGTTTTCCACGAGGAATTGCGGCAGCGGAAGAAGCCGGTCGAGAAATGCGCCGGCGTCCGATCCGCGCACGGCGCGTCCCGATTTCGGACTTACATGGGTAAGGCCATCATTGGCGCCTGACACAGCGCAGTTTTCGAGGTCCAGCCCGTATCCAAGCATGGTCAGCAGGCCCAGCTCCCAGCGGATGAACAGCGCCGGCCAGACCTCCTCATTGCCGAGCATGTCCAGCAGTGTCTCGGAAGCGTCATAAAGCGCAGGCTTCGCCTCGCCCTCCGGCAGAGCGGCCGCGAGCAGCTCGCTTAGCGCCGAGAGCCCGGCCAGCGCCTCGCCGCTCGCCATGTGGACGGCGGCTCGCTCGGTCTCCGTCTCTGCGGTGAAGAAGCCGAGATTGCTCTCGCCGCCTTTCCACGTCACGCTGAGAGTGTTCCCCGGCTGCATCGGCGCACGTTTCTTCTGGCTGGCGCCGCCATAGACCATACCGCGCCGCCGGCCGTGCCCGCGCGCGAAGACTTCGAGGATCGCGCCGGTCTCGCCGAAACGCCTCAAGCCCAGCGAGATCGCCTGGTCACTCCACTCAGCCATGCCGGAGGGATAGGCCGATGCGCCGGAAACTCAACCGTGCCGATCAGCAAGGTTGACCTGCGCCTTCCCTTGTCCCACATGCCCCGCAAGCGAGGACGACCTCCCCCTTCCGGGCAACATTCGGGACGGCCCGACCTTCAAGGGAGGGCCATCATGGCCTGGGTGTTTCTTGGCGTAGCCGGACTTCTCGAAGTCGTCTGGGCCTACATGCTCAAGGTGTCGGACGGCTTCTCGAAACCCGTCGAGTCCGCCATCGCGATCGTGGCGATGATCGCCAGTTTCTGGCTGCTGTCGCTGGCGATGAAGGAGCTTCCGCTTGGCACGGCCTACGCGATCTGGACCGGCGTCGGCGCGGTTGGCGCCTTCATCCTCGGCATCATCGTGCTTGGCGAGGCGGCGACGCCCATGCGCATCGCATCGGCGCTTCTTATCCTGGCAGGCATGATCGGGCTGAAGCTGGCGTCCGACGCCTAGACGCGATCGACCGCTTCATGTGCAGCGACGATCCGCTAGCATTCACACGAGCCCGCTTCGCGACCGGGACGTTACACGATCGTCAGGAGCCTTGGCGCGCCACGAGACCGGGAAGGCGGCCTCAAGCACGTTCGACAAGACAATCGGCGTGCTAGCCGGGCAATTTCCGCAGCACGTATTCGATCTTCGAACCCTCGGCGTCGAACGCGGTTTTGACCCACCGGCCTTGCGCGTCATACCAGAAGCTGGCGTCGAGTTCGGAGTCGACATCATAACGCCGGGCGTCGATCATGCCGCTTCCGGTCTTCACCTTCTCAATGCCGCGGTCGGAGACCTTCATCGGTAGTTTTTCGCCAGTCTCGGTCGAAAACAGGAAACCCTGACGCATCTGGTCTTCATTCCAGTGCGTTGACGGGATTAGAGGCGAATTCAGCATTCCCTTGAACTTCTCGCCCTTCACATTCAAACCGCCCTCGATGGCTTCAACCGACAGCGTTTTCCACTTGCCGCCCGTCTTGGTGCGCGAACCGATCCAGACCAGACGACCGCCAGTGTACTTCTCCGTCACGTCATGAAGATGTTCGAACAGGGTGAGAGGGCCGAGCGTCACGCGCAGTTCGACGTCGGTATCGACCGTCAGGGTGTCACCATTGCGATCAAATTTGAGAATGTGCGTGCCGAATTTGCCGCCATCTCGCAGGACATCGAACTCCAGGCGGGTACCGTGCGCCGGCTTCCAGGGCTGGGCCAGCGCCGGCATGGGGGCAAGAACGGCGAGGAAAAGCAACGAAATCAGTTTCATCGGGGCCTCATGTGTCAGGCGTGTTACGCGCCCTTGCCCGCCCCGGATCATGGCTACGCTGTTGATCCGTGGGCGCAATCTCCCTAGTTCATAGGAACAATCCGGAACCCGCCGGAACCAACCTCTCCAGACCCGATGGGGCGACCGATGCGCACCTACGCCAACGTGATCGAGGCCATCGGCCGAACGCCCCTGATCAAGCTCCGCCGCGCGTCCGAACTCAGCGGCGCAAACATCTATGGCAAGGCCGAGTTCCTGAACCCCGGCCAGTCCGTCAAGGACCGCGCAGCCCTCGGCATGATCCGCGACGCTGAAAAGTCGGGCGCGCTCAAGCCGGGCGGTGTGATTGTCGAGGGAACGGCAGGGAACACCGGCATTGGCCTCGCCGTGGTCGGCAACGCGCTGGGCTATCGGACCGTGATCGTGATGCCGCGCACCCAGAGCCAGGAAAAAAAGGACGCCGTGCGCAGCCTCGGCGCGAAGCTGGTCGAGGTGGACGCCGTCCCCTACGCCAACCCTAACCATTACGTGAAGTATTCCGCCCGCCTTGCTGAAGAGATGGCGAAAACGGAGCCGCTGGGAGCCGTGTGGGCCAATCAGTTCGACAACATCGCCAACCGCCGCGCTCACTACGAAACCACCGGCCCCGAGATCTGGGAACAGACGGACGGCAAGGTCGATGGGTTCGTCTGCGCGGTCGGTTCCGGCGGCACGATCGGAGGCGTGTCGATGGCGCTGAAGGAGCGGAGCCGCAAGATCCAGATCGGCCTGGCGGACCCCGGCGGCGCATCGCTTTTTTCGTACTACAAGACCGGCGAGCTGAAGTCCGAGGGAACGTCCATCACTGAAGGCATCGGCCAGTCGCGCATCACCGCGAACCTGGAGGGTGTGGAGGTCGATGACGCCTGGCGGATAGACGACGCTGACGCCCTCCGGATCGTGTTCGACCTTACACGCGAGGAGGGAATGTGCCTTGGCGGCTCGTCGGGGATCAACATCGCCGGCGCGATCGAACTGGGCCGGAAACTGGGCCCCGGCTCAACCATCGTCACCATCCTGTGCGACTACGGCAACCGCTACCTGTCAAAGCTCTACAACGGCTCTTTCCTGAAGGAAAAAGGCCTGCCCGTTCCGTCCTGGTATGAAAGCTAGGCCAGCAGCCGTGTCGCGATGTAACCGACGCCCGACCAGAAGGCGGCGCAGAACAGCACGACGACCAGCGTCACCTTCCACCGGCCCCAGCGAGGCTCGTGAGCGAGTGCGTCTTCATCGGCGTCGCTGCGGCGGAGGCTGCCTGCGAACGGCGCGCCTGTTTCGCCTTGCAGCGGGGCGCTACGCCAGATCGACTGATGCTCTGTAATTGCCAATCGCAACTCCAACACATTCGATCGACCCGCAGTAGAGAACGCGTGAGCGACCTTGCTGTCACAATTGGACAGGCGGCTTAAGAATCCTTCAAGCCTGCTCGGGAACTAAGTTTACTGATCGCGCCGTCAGCTTCGTCAGGGAATCGTCAGCGACCGCAGCGTCAGCGTTACAGGCTTGATAGTATCCGACAATATTGCCGCGCTGCGGCGTGTCAGTAGGCGCCGAGGCCAAGCAGTACGACGGGGATCGCAAGCATGCAGATCCGTAGGTCCTGCCAGATCGACCAGTTCATCACGTAGCGTACATCGAGCGCGACGCGTTCTGGATAGGTGAGCCGGTTGCGGCCCATGACCTGCCACAGCCCAAGCACGCCTGGCCGGACTGCGGTATAGAAAGGATAGGCCGATCCGTAGCGATTAACTTCGGCAGCGGTGACGGGCCGGGGGCCGATCAGGGACATCTCGCCACGCAGGATGTTCACAAGCTGCGGCAGCTCATCGAGGCTGCTCTTGCGAAGGATGCGGCCGACGACAGTCACGCGCGGATCCTTCCGGAGTTTCTGATAGCTGCTCCACTCCTCCCGAGCGACCGGGTCATCCGCAAGGAGCTGGGCAAGACGCACCTCTGCATCCACACGCATCGAGCGAAACTTCAGAACCATGAATTGCTGGCCATCGCGCCCGACACGCAGCTGTCTGAACAGGGCCGGCCCTGGATCGAAGACCTTGATCGCCGCATAGATGGCCATCAGCAGCGGCGACAGGAAGACGAGCAACGGAAACGCGACGAGGACGTCCATTGCCCGCTTGAGGCCGCTGGTCTGCACGCGATAGCTGGGTCCGGCGACCGGAGCATCGCTCCAGACCTCGAACCGGCCAGCTTCGAGGCCGCCGCCATCATCCATTGCACTGTCCTTTGGCGGACCCGTCGTGGCCATCCGCAATGATGGCAAACGCAATACCCGGACCAGTGAGCAGCGCATTGGCGGGTTCCACAGACCGCGGTCTGCGGCGACCGTTTCTGGCCTCGTTCATGCGCCGGCAGGGCTGATAATCCCGGTGAGCGCGAGTTCACTGCCGCCGATGCGCGGCGAACGGGAGCAATCATCCCATTAGCCATGTTCGCTCGAGGAAAGCTGCGATCGAGATGCAAGACATGGGCTTCGCGCCCGGCGCGAAGCTTTGAAAAAACAAGACAGATCGAGATTTCCGCCGCCAGGCTGTCGCGTTTCCGAACAGCTGCCGCCAGCCACCGTCAGCCCGGCAAGAGCACCAGCCGCGGCGCGCATTAACAATACATCTCTCAGCGTCATGCGCCGATCCATCCCGCTTTTCCCCTGTTGCGAGCATTGACTTCACATACTCGCCTTGCCGGAGCGTGCGGCTCTGGCTAGGTGGAAGCGGTCATTCGTCAGAGCATGGAGCCGGCCCCTATGGTCGCGCCTTTCACACCGGAAAAGCCGGTCATTTCGGCCGAGTGGCTGAGGACGCATCTCGCCGCGCCGGACGTGCGCGTCCTCGATTGCACCTGGTTCATGCCTGGATCGCCGCAGACCGGGAAGCAGGCCTATGACGCGCACCACATTCCCGGCGCGCGGCATTTCGATATCGACGATATCGCCGACACAACCATCCCCCTGCCCCACATGCTGCCGCCGCCTGAGAAATTTTCCTCGCGCGTCCGGCGGCTGGGACTTGGCGATGGCCACCGCATCATATGCTACGACCAGAACGGGCTCCTAGCTTCCGCCCGCGCATGGTGGATGTTCCGCGCGATGGGCCACGCAGACGTCGCCGTACTGGATGGCGGCTTCAATACCTGGCGCGAGGCCGGCGGCGCCGTCGAAGACCTGCCGCCGCACTTCATGGCGGACCGGCACTTCACGGTCCGCCCGCGCCGCGACCTTGTCCGCAATCTCGATCAGATGAAGCAGACGGTAGGCGGCGGGGCAGCACAGGTGGTTGACGCCCGCTCCGGCCCGCGCTTCCGCGGCGAAGTCGAAGAGCCGCGCCCCGGCCTGCGCAAGGGGCACATGCCCGGCGCCTTGAACGTTTACTATGCCGACCTGATCGCCGCTGACGGGCGCCTCAAGCCGGAAGCAGAACTGCGGGCGGCGTTCGAGAAAGCCGGTGTCGACCTTTCCCGGCCTATCATCAACAGCTGCGGATCCGGCGTCACGGCCGCCATCGTCGCGCTCGCACAATCCATGGTCGGGCACGACGACGCTGCCGTCTATGACGGGTCGTGGGCCGAGTGGGCGCAGCCGGAGAGCGGCGGCGCGGTCGAGACGGGCTGAACAATGGGCGCGGAAGGCAAGTCGGGACGGCCACGCGGCCTCGGCACGCGCCTCACCCACGCAGCACGCGATCGCAAGCTCACACTGGGCGGCGTCAATCCGGTCGTCCAGAAGGCGTCAACGGTCATCGTCGAAAGTGCATCAAAGCTGTTCGATCCCGGTGGCTGGACCTACGGGCGCCATGGCACGGCGACCCACGAAGCACTGAAACAGGCGCTCTGCGAGATCGAGGGCGCAGAGCATTGCGTGCTAGCGCCCTCCGGTCTGATGGCGTGCATCCTCCCCTTCCTGGCGTTTGCAGGCGCTGGCGGGCATGTGCTGGTGGGCGACAATGTCTATGGGCCGACGCGCCGGTTCGTTGATCGCATGCTGCCGCGCTGGGGCTGCGAGGCGACATACTTCGATCCACTGATCGGCGCAGGCGTCGCGAGGCTGATCAGGCCCGAGACGAAGCTGGTCTTCGTCGAAAGCCCGGGCTCGATGACATTCGAGATTGCCGACGCACCGGCGATCGCCGCCGCCGCGGGCGCTGCCGGCGTCGTGTCCGTCATGGACAATACGTGGAGTGCGGGCGTCTTCCACAAGCCGCTGGCGCTGGGCTTTGACCTCTCCGTGCAGGCCAACACCAAATATGTCAGCGGCGGCGCAGACATCCTCAATGGCGCCATTCATCTCAACGATGAGAAGCTGCTTGTGCGGCTCAGGGAAACCGTCGCCGACCTCGGCGTAAACGTCGCGCCCGATGACGCCTATGCCCTGCTTCGCGGCGCCCGATCGCTGGCCATGCGCATGGATCATCACCAGGCATCTGCGCTGGAAGTCGCGCGCTGGCTGGAGAAACACCCAGCCATTGTTCGCGTGCTCCACCCCGCCCTGGAATCCGATCCCAATCACGCACTGTGGAAGCGCAACTTCACCGGAGCATCGGGACTGTTCAGCATCGTGCTGAACCCCATGCCCACGGCAAGGGTCCACGTCTTCCTCGATGCGCTCGACCTCTTCGGCCTCGGCTTTTCATATGGCGGGTTCGAGAGCCTGGTCATCCACTGCGACCCGCAACTCAAGCGCACGGCGTCATCGCCCGAACTCGGCGGCCCGCTGATCCGCCTGTCGATCGGGCTGGAAGACCCGGCCGACCTCATCGCTGACCTTGAGCAGGCGCTCGCTCAGGTGTCCTGATAGTATTTTGCGTAGGCGCTGTAGTTCGCCGACGTGTAGGCGTGATGGCCCTTCTTGCGCAGGTCCACGAACGTCAGCACGACACCGGCGACGTTAGCGTGGAAATCCCGCAGGATCTTCATCGTGTCGCGCAGCGTATTGCGATGCGTCTTGCGCCAGCGCGTGGCGACGACGACCTGATCGACCTTGGAGACAACCACACGCGCCTCCGCCATCAGCAGGATCGGCCCGGTGTCGATGACGATCAGATCGTAACTCTGCTGCAGCAGCAGGAGCAGCGCATCGAAGGCGCGGCTGCCAAACACATCGCGGGGCGTGTGCTTGCGATCCGACAGGGGCAGAATGTGAAGGCCGGTCTTGTCGTCCGTCTTGATCACATCGGCCAGGCTCGCCTCGCCGAAGAGGTATTCCAGCAGCCCCGCTTCTGCGGCCACGCCCGACGTTTCGGTCAACTGGCGCAAGCGGATATCGCCATCAATGACGATCGTGCGCGTGCCCGACATCGACGCCATTCGGCCGAGGCAGAACGTCATGCTCGTCTTGCCTTCGCTCGGCAGCGACGAGACAACCGCGACAGTCTTGGCCGCCTTGTCGATGTCCGCGAACATGATCGAGGCGCGCAGGTGGCGGAACGCCTCGGCAAAACCAGAGTGCGGTTTCTCGACAAGGTAATCACCCGGTTTCGCGCGTACCTGCGAAAAGGCAGTCGTGGGCGGCAGAAGCGGAATCTGGCCGATGTAGGGGACGCCCGCGACCTGCTCCACTTCCTCGGGCGAGGACATGTAGTTGTCGAGCAGCTCCAGCAGGAGACCGACCAGACCCGCAAGGGCGAGGCCCAGCATGAAACCCAGCATCAGGTTGAGATTGGTGTTGGGGAAACTCGGCCCGCCCGGCACAGGGGCGTAGCTGTCCACCACGGCGTCGGCCTCGGTGATGCCTTTCAGTTCGGCAGTTTCCTTGAAGCGGCCGTTGAATTCCTCGAACAGCGTGCGCGTGGCGTTGGCGTCGCGCTCGAGCGCGGCCTGCTCGACGCCGGCGCGGTTGTTGGCGGTCAGCTCGCCCTTGGCGCGGCCGAGGCTGCCCTGAAGGCTGCTCACCCGCTCGCGCGCAATCAGCACTTCCTGGTCGAGCGAGGCGGCGATGCGTTGCAGTTCGGCGTTGATCTGCCGCTCGTTGTCCTGCTCCTCGGCGATCACGCGCTGATATTCGGGGTGCTTGATGTCGTAGCGGCGAACCACGTCCGACTTGCGCGCCGTGAGAGCGCTCTGGGCGGCGCGGAGATTGGCGATCGTGGCTGAATTCTGGGCTTCGGCAATCGTGTCGATGCCGGCGCCCGCGCGCATCTGGCTGTTCATGTTGCGAAGCCGCGCGCTCTTGGTCGCGAACTCCGCTTGCGCTGCCGTAAGCTGCGCGTTGATTTCACGGATCGTCTGTTCGGTCAGCGTGTCGCCACCCGTGCGCAGCAGGCCGGTGCTCGAACGGTGCGCCTCGACCTTGCTCTCCGCTTCGCGCAGTTCGTCGCGCAACTCGGCCACACGGGCGTCCAGCCATTCCTGGGCGCGGCGCGTGGCCGCGAATTTCGTGTCGAGCTGGTTGTCGAGATAGACATCGGCGAGCGTGTTGGCGATCGACGCTGCGGTTTTCGGATCGGCGCTGGTGGCGCTGATCTCGATGATGAAGGTGTTTCCGAGCCGGTTGACCCACACGGCGTTGCGAACCGTGCTGATCACGCCGTCAAGTTCGGCCCGCGCCGCGTCCTCGGGGTCGACCAGCGGCGCATCGGCGCTGGGCTCGCTCTTGCCGAACGGCAGCAGGCTTTTGATGAACGACTTGATGCCGGAGATCGTCTTGTCCCAGTCGCTCGGCACGGCCTTCGCGCCGTTGAACTCCGGGCTGTTAACGAGGTCGAGCTTCTTCACCAGCTTTTCGATCAGCGTACGGCTGCGCAGGATTTCCGCTTCGGTCTCGATGGCGCCGACATTGGCCGGCATTCCCGAAATGACCGCGCCGATATCGACCACATTCTGATCGCGCGAATTGATGATGACGCGCGAGGTTGCCGTATAGGCCGCCTTGAGCTGGAAGGTCTGGAACGCGACGACAGCAAAGGTCAGCGCGAACACGGCAAGCATGACGCCAAGCCGCCGCCGCACAGCGCGAACGATGCGCTGCACGGTAATGACATTCTCGCCCTCTCCACCCGGCGCTCCAGCCATTGGGGCGCTGCGCGGATAGCCGGGGGCTATCTCGATCGAAGAGAGCTTGTTCACACTGTACTCCAGTCCGGCCCGGTTTGACCCGGGCTTGCCGTTTCGGCGCAGTTCTCCCCTACGGGAAGAAGCGTACGCCTACGCTCAGCACATTCTGGTCCAGATCGGGGCCGGCGCCTGTGCCGCTCGAATCCTGGGTCCGGCCTGAGTACATGGCTTCGAGATGGGCATGCCGGTTCAGCTTCCACGCCGCGCCGAACCAGCCGGCGAGAGCTTCGTCCTCGCGGTCGATGGAGCCTTCAAACTTGTAGTTTTCCATGCGGACGCCGCCGAACAGCAGGACGTTGCGGTAGAGTTCGTGATCGACGCGGACGCCGTAGTTCGAGGTCACGGCAGTGGCCGATGCCGCGAGGCCCGGGTCGGTGGCGCCGCGGAATGCTGAGAATGTGACCGTGGTCAGCTGCGTCGGGAACCACTGCACGTTTGCGGCGACGCTGAGGCCGCTGGTATCGCCAAAAGACGCTGCATCGCGCTCGTCATTGAAGCTGCCGACCGCGATCTCACCACGGAAGGGCGCAGCGAGTTCGAAGTTCACGCCAACATCGACCGTTGTGCGCGAGCCGTCACGGTTGGGGATGGACTGTGAATAGTCCAGTTCACTCCTGCGACCCTGCACGAACACCGCGACATCCGGTGAGATGGCGTAGGATGCGCGGGCGTTGATGTAGGTGTCTGTATTGTCGCGCTGCTGCTGAGTAACCTGATCGTACTCCTGCTCGCGAACGCCGACCGTCGTATCAAGCTGCACGCGATCCATGCGGTAACTGGCGCCGGCGAATACGCCGTAGCCATCAAACGCCGCCGGTTCAGCCGCGCCGTTAGAGCCCGCCAGATAGCGTTCCTCGGTAACGTGCTGGCTGTCGACGCCCGCCCGGAGCGCGAAGGTACGCGTAACGTCCAGCCGTCCGTTCAGGTAGACATTGTAGTCCGTCGACGTTTCGCTGTCGTTGTTCGAGAACTCCCGGTGATCCACCGAAGCGCCCATCGCCACTTGATGCGATGACCATGTCGTACGCGCATCGACCTGTGGCTGCACACGAATGATCAGGTCGTCATCCGGATTATTCGGTTCGGCAAAGACGTTGTCGTTGTAGGCGGCCGAGGCCCCGAGACTCGCATCGATCTCGAAAACGCCCGTGCGCACAGGCAGCGGGTCGAACTCGGGCTGGGAACGCTCGGTCACAGCCGTGTAGCGGCCACGCGCGAACGGATTGTCACCTTCCTGGGCGAAGGCGCCGGGCGCCATGATCGCGACCAGCGCGGTGGAAACCATCAATGCCTTGAGACGGAGCTTCATGTGCATTCACCTTCTGGAAGCGCAATTTCGCGATTCAGGTAGCAAGTTCGAGGCCGGGAGGAGTGTTGGTTCGCCCGGCGGTTGATTCAGGCGTTCGGCTTGCGGCCCTGCGGCCGGTTTGCGCTGCGATGGCACAGCTGATGGACGATGATGGGTCAGAAGAAGCGTTCCCGGATGCGGATGGTATCCCCCGGACGCACAACTGTCGTCGGCGTAAGCTCGACCTCGCGCTCGTTCGGGCTGTCCTTGCTCTTGACCATGATGCGGCCCTTGTCTGCGCGATAGGTGAAGTCCCCGGCGCTCGCGATGGCGTTCATCACGGTCAGCCCTGAAACGAAGGGATATTCGCCCGGTTTGTTCACTTCGCCGAGGATGTAGTAAGGGCGACCTTTCACCAGCTCCGCCGTCACCTTGGGATCGCGCAGATAACCGTCCTTGAGGCGCGCCTCGATGCTCTGGCTTGCCTCGGTCAGCGTAAGGTTCCCGATAGGCGCCTGGCCGATCAGAGACATCGCAATCTCGCCTTCGCCATCGACAACGAAATTGCCCGAAAGGTCAGGCTCGCCATAGACGGTAACCTTGATCTCATCGCCGGCGCCGAGCCTGTAGCCGGTCATCCCCGCCGGCGCCGCGGCGACCGGACCGCCCTGAGCGGGCCCGGATGCGCATGCCGATAAAAGCAACGCGCTGATGCCGACAAGCGTGGCCGCAAGGGTCTTCAAGTGATTCAACGCTGCGCCTCCCGATATCCGCGTTCGCCAGCCTGCGGCTCCGCGGCCGTGCCAGTCGACAGGAACTCCACCGCATCATGCTCAAACCGGGCCGCGGTCAGCCGGCCGCTGAGATAGGCGCCCGTATCGACGCCGACACGTCTGGAATCCCGGTGAGGACGAGTAGCGGGGGTGTGGCCGTGCACCACCACGGCGCCGAGCGGACGCCTGTCGTTGAGGAACTCCTCGCGGATCCACAGCATGTCCTGTTCGGACTGCAGGCCCAGGTCCACGCCGGGGCGCACGCCCGCATGTACGAACATGTAGTCCCCGATCCGAACGTTCACCTTGAGGTTCATCAGGAAGGCGAGATGCGTGGGCGGCAGGACGTTGTTCAGCTGCTCCGAGGCGGCCGCCCATTCATCAAGCGATGTTCGCGAGCGTGGCGGCCTCACGCCATACGAGACCAGCGTCTCGGCGCCGCCAAACTCCGCCCAGCGCGGCCCGATGGCCGGTTCACCAAGGAACTGGAGCATGGCCGCTTCATGGTTCCCTTTGAGGAAATGCGTCTCGAATGGGGACACGAGGTCCCCCAGAAGGAGATCAATGACCTCCTTCGACTGGAAGCCGCGATCGATGTAGTCGCCGAGGAAGATCAGGATCGGCCTTCCCTTCGCCGGTTGCCGCATGGCGTCCTGGCGAATTGTCTGGAGAAGCGTCTCCAGCAGGTCGGCGCGGCCATGAATATCGCCCACCGCATAGATGCGGCGTCCTTCCGGAACAGTTGCAGGCGGACCGTCGAACGACACGACTTTCGCCCCCGCGTCGGCCGATTCAGTCGGTCCGAGCGCCGCCAGGAAACGGACGCAGCTGTCCCACGCCGACAGCGCCCAGTCGCGCGCGGCTTCCAGCCTTTCCCGCATTCGCAGGGGCCAAAACTTCAACCGGAACTCCCGAATATGCCCGCCGCCGGGGTTTGGCGGAACTCGCTGCCACGCAACAGGCGAGCCACGCCGTCCCGACTTCCAGTAAAACTCCAAGTATTAACTAGTGTGCCCACGGAACATTTCTACACCACGACAGGCGCGCAGCTTGCACCTGTCACCCTCATGACGCACGTCGCTTTCTTCGCGCAGGACGCTGCCGACGCCGCGGTGCGCCGCCGGGTGCAGGGATTCCGCGACGAGGGTCTCCGGGTAACCGGATTCAGCATGCGCCGCCGCGACCGGGTGGATGTCGACTGGGACAATGTGGATCTCGGCCGGACCTATGACGGCGCCTACCTGCAGCGGATCAAGTCGATCTCGCGGGGGGCGCGGCTGGCGGCGGAGCGGCGCGACCTGCTGGCTAAGGCCGACATCATCTACGCGCGCAATCTCGACATGCTCGCGACTGCTTTCCAGGCGCGCCGGATCACAGGCCTCGATACGCCTGTGATCTACGAAGCGCTGGACGTCCATCGTCTGCTGACCCGGAGGGACGTGGTCGGACTGGCGTTCCGCCGGCTCGAAGGCGTGTTGCTGGCGCAAACGAAGGCGCTGGTGGTGTCCTCCCCCGGCTTCCTCCGCAATCATTTCGAGCTGCATCATCACGGACGGTACAAACCGTTCCTCCTCGAAAACCGCCTCGCCGCCGGCGCGGATTATGGCCCGCGCCCGTCGCGCGCGCGCGCGCACACGGGGCCGCTGCAACTGGGCTGGCTTGGCATGCTGCGCTGCCGCCGCTCGCTCGACCTGCTCCTGAAAGTGGCGCGTGAGGCTGGGCCCAGCGTCCACATCCACCTCCACGGCGTTCCGGCTCTGACCGAAATCGCGGATTTCCACGCGCGGATCGCAGACGTCGCGAACCTCACCTTTCATGGCCGCTACCGCTCCCCGGAAGACCTTGCGAACATCTATGCCGGACTGGACGTCGTCTGGGCCGGCGACTTCATGGAAGCAGGCTTCAACTCCGCCTGGCTCCTGCCGAACCGCATCTACGAAGGGGGGTTTTATGGCGTGCCGGCGATCACCCCGGCGGGCACTCAAACCGCCAGCTGGATCGAGGCGCGGGGCGCTGGTTTCACCCTTCCCGAAAACCTCGCAACCACCCTGCCCGGGCTGATCCTTGGGCTGGCAGCAAACGGATCGCCCGTCGCCGTTCGTCGCAAGCGCCTGCTCGACCTGCCCGCCTCCACCTTTGTCGCTCCGCGCGGCGAGCTGGCGAGCCTGATAAATCAGGCGCTGGGGCGACCCAGCACGCACGATTTCGCGAATATGGGCGGAACCTCCCCGTCGCAGGCCGCGGAATAGTGTTTGCCGGGCCCGCAAAAGCCGGCACGCTTGGCGCGAGACATCCTTTAAAAAGGCCCTAGATTGCCCGGCATGGGGAGACCTGACCTATGCCTGCACTGACCGCAGCGATCGCCAACCTCAAGGGCGGCGTCGGCAAATCGACGACGACCGTGATGCTGGCCGACGGGCTGGCCTACTACTATGGCATGAATGTGCTGGTCATCGATCTCGACCCGCAGGCGAACTCCAGCCAGATGCTCCTCACCGAGATGGGCGTGCAGGCCGCGTCCGATCAGGGCAAGGGCACGCACCACCTTCTGGCAAGCTTCATGGCCGGCAAGCCGCCTTCGGCTGCGCCCTACATCATGCCCAACGCCGTGACGCTGGAGGAGCTGCGCCTCGCGGAAGAAAACGATGAGCGGCTCGGCTGGATTTCCAGTCTGCCCTCTCACCCGCACCTGCGCCTGCGCGAACTCAGCCTCGAGGAAGAATGGTACGGCCGCGCCGGCACGCCGACCACGCTGGCCGATGCCCTGGCCGAGCACTATCGAAAGGCGTTCGAGCCCCTGCAGTCACTCTACGACATCATCCTGATCGACTGCCCGCCGCATCTGTCGCCGCTGGCGCGCGCGGGCCTTGCGCTCGCCGACGCCTATCTGACGCCGACCATCGCGGACTCGGTTTCCACCTGGGGCACCAAGCAGTTCTCCGACTGGGTCGGCAAGTTCATCGCGCCGGACCTGCCAAGCCGCAACTTCGTGCTGATCACACGTTTCCGAGACACCAAATATGCGCGACAGGTCGCATCTGACCTGCGCGAAATCTATCTCAAGGACCGCTGGTTCGGCCCCATTATCCCCGAATCCGTGCATGTCCTGAACGCGATGGATCGCGCAGCTCTCGACAGCTACAACACCATCCGCGGCAAGTACGCGGGCGTCACTGGCGACGTGCGTCGGCTCGCCGAGCGCTTTTCAGATTTCATGACTCAGCAGACGGGGGTCTCATGGCACAAGGTCCGGGACTGACGCCGGTCGAATACATAGACCGCTTCTTCGACGAACTTCGCGCCGAGGTTCGCGCCAACCCGGCGCTCGCGGCGCGTCTGGTGAAGGCGCTCGGCGGCAACGTGGTGTTCGAGGACGAGACGAAGGCAGACGTCGCCAACCCCTACGCCCTCGCCGCATCAGCAACGAAGGCGCAGTTCTATGCGGTGTTCGGCTCGATGAAGCTCGCCCAGCTCAAGAAGATGCTGCAGGATCACAATCTGGCGACCCGGATCGACATGAACGGCAAGTCCGCCGACCAGCTTGTCGCCATGATGTACGAGCGCGCCATGAACAAGGTCAGCGAGCGGCGCAGCTCATCATTCTGACGTGTGTGTGGGGGTCGCCCTGTTAGATGTTCGGCTGTTGGTGTGATAAATCGGGGACGTCGGAATCGTCGGTGGGACGGGAATTCCATCTACCGTACAGATCCGATCCCGGACAACTGGTATGAAGCGCAAGTCCGGTACGCCAGCGAGGACATTCGATCTGAATCACGAGAGCCTTGAGCTTCTGGACGAGCCGGTCATCGATCTTGTCGCGGACAATGCGCAGCTGCGGGCGGCTCTGTTCGGCGCCGAACGGGCCGGCGCTCGGCCCGAAACAATCACGACGGAGCTGCAGCACCGCATCGGCAACCTTCTCGCTGTCGTCCAGGCCATGGCTCGCCAGACCTTCAGGCATTCAGACCCCGTCCGCCTTGCGGAGTTCGGCGCGCGGATGAACGCGCTCGGCATGGCGCAAGCCATCCTGATCGAAGCGGAAACACGGGGCGCAACCCTTGCCGAAGTCGTCACGAGCGCTCTGGCGCCACACGGCGCGGATGGCGCAACCCGCGATCGGATCAAGGTTGCCGGACCCGAGATGAGGCTGGAAGGCCGCCGCGCGCACGCCCTCACCCTTGCCCTGCATGAGCTCGCAACCAACGCGGCCAAGTACGGCGCGCTCTCGGTCGAACGCGGCTCGGTTGAAATCGAATGGCGCACCGAGGAAGGACAGCTCGATTTCGTCTGGCGCGAACGGGACGGACCGGCCTGCCCGTTGCCGGAACGAACAGGCTTTGGATCTTTCCTGATCACGCGAAACCTCGGGATCGCGTTCGGCGGCGCAGTCGACCTCGACTTCGACACGGCTGGCTTGATTTGCCGCCTGCGGGCGCCAGTCCTCTGAATCGCAGCGCAGTCGTCGCTCTCCAACCGATCAGGCTGACATGTCCCTGCCCACAGCCTGCGTCGTCGGCTGGACCTGCATGGCCGTGGCTTCTGTCATGATCGTACTGAACGCCGCCGATGCGGAGACGTCGGATTGCGCTCGCTGCTTTCCGCTTTGACGCTCCAGAATGCCGACCAGTTCGGCGCGTGCGCGATTGACCCGGCTTTTCACCGTGCCGATGGCGCAGCCGCAGATTGCCGCCGTGTCCGCATAAGAAAGCCCCGCCGCCGTCACCAGAACGAGCGCTTGTCGCTGGTCAAACGACAACAACTGCATCGCGTTTCGTACATCGAGCAGTTCCTCGCGCACCGACGGATCGTCAGCGACAACCAGCGTGCTTTCGGCAACCCCGGGATCGAGCGGTACGCTTCGCCACGAGCGGCGCGCGCGTGAATAGTGCTCGTTGCGCAGGATCGTGAACAACCATGCCTTGAAGTTTGTGCCCGCCTGGTAGCTGCTGCGCGCCCGCCAGGCCTTGATCATCGTTTCTTGGGCGAGATCTTCCGCCTCCGGGCGGTGCGTCATGCTGAACGCAAAGGCGCGCAAATGGGGGATCAGGGCGACGAGCTGGGCTTTGAATGTTGCATCATCGACGGCGCCGCCACGCGCCTCTAGCTGAACATCGGCTGGGGCGCCCGATTCCGCCGCACCCGGTCCGCTTGCGCCAGAAGCTCCAGAAAGGCCTGTGGCGGCTCTTCGCTGACCATTGCCGCGTAAACCTGGCTCAGCGCCTTGCCGATGCGCTTCTGACGAAGCCGGGCATCCTGCAGGCTGTGCATCGGGCCGGGAGTGTATGACATGCAACGTCTTGCCTCGCGCGCGGCAGGCGACTGCCGCGGAGTTACGGTAACGAATTGTCGTCAAAAGATCGGGCGCTTACCCCGCCAACTACCAATACGCGCAGCACGAGCCTTGGTTCCATCACCCACAAGGGTGCGAAACCGTGATCAGCGACGCCGGGGAACCAGAAGCTGCAGCAGCAGGCCGGCCGACCAGCTCATGTGCATCACGCCAGACGCCATGCCTGCCAACAGTCCGCATAACGACATACGCTGCACCGCCACGACCAGCGACGCGCCCGCAAGTGCAGCGACGTAGCTCCCAGGCGCCAGAAGCGCCCACGGCGTAACCATCGCCATTGCAAGTCCGGCGAGGCAGCCGATCAGCGTGACAGGCGGGATCAGCTGCCGCAGCTTCGGCTTCTCGCCATGCTTCAGCAGCGTGCGGGCGCGGCCGCGGCCATAGTTATAGTATTGCCGCGCCAGCGCGCCCACCGTTGCACGCGGCAGGTAAGTCAGCCGGATGTCGGCGTCCATGAAGATGCGGCCGCCCGCCTGCCGCAACCGCGTGTCGAACTCTGCATCCTCATTGTGCGAGAACGTCTCGTCATAGCCGCCCAGGTGGACAAAGGTCTTGAGGTCGAAAGCCGCGTGATGGCCATGGTCGACGAATCCAGACGTCCGCCCGCCCCGATGCGCCGATCCGCCGGAGCCGAGGGGCGTATCGACGATCCAGGCATTGGCTTTCTGGAAGCAGGTTATGCCATCCGCATCCATCGGCACGACGACGGACGCCACGCCGCGCCTTGCAAGTGAGTCCGCCGCCTGCATCACATAGTTCGGTGGATAGATGGCGTGCGCATCGCACCTGACGAGGATTCGCCGGCCGATGCCGGCCCCTCGCGCCGCGGCGTTCACCGCCGCTGATTGCAGCCGCTTCGGATTATGCAGCAGGCGGAGATTTGGAAATTCCTCCTGCAGCATTTCCACTACGGCCCGCGTCCAGTCGCGGCTGCCGCCGTCGGCGACAATCATCTCGATCTGCTTCAACCGTTCATCGCCTGTCATCAGCGAGCGCACGCACGCCTCGATATGCCGGCCTTCGTTGAGCGTCGGGATCACGACGACGACATCCTCGCCACGCGCCATGCGCATGTGCACTTGGCCCGCAAGCCCGATCTTGCTTGCGGGCTGGTCAAGAACGAGCGTGGCGCCTGTATCAGCCACGTGCGGCTCCATAAAGTTCGATAGGCGCGCGCCCCAGGGCGGCTCCCAACACGCCGGCATGCAGGTGCGCGCGCACCACCGCGCGGCGCCAGCGCACCGGTGACCAGATCGTCAGGCCAGCCACCGCAAGGCAGCACGCAACCTTGGCAAGCGAGATCGCCCCCAGCGCTGTGCTCGCCTCCCCGTCACGCAGGCGAAGCAGGCCGTATGTCTGCCCCGCCCGATAAGCCCGCGTCGTCAACCAGTTCAGGTTCGCACGGCCAGGCGACACCGGCTCCACGACCACCGCCGCGGGCGTATAGGTCATCGCAACGCCGGCGCGGGCAAGCATCGTGAAGAAGGCCGTGTCTTCCCCGCCGCTGCGCCCGAAGGACGGATCGAACCTGAAGGCGCCAACAGCCGTACGCTTCATCAGGACGTTACAGGTGTATCCGCCTTCGATCTTGCCGCGCCTGAGGGGGGCTGGCGTCGAGTGCATATCCGCTCGCCGCAACCAGCCCGGCGCATTTGCGTCGTAGGACGCGTTAACCTTGCCGAACACGACATCCGCTCGCGTCCGGTCCAGTTCAGAGAAAAGGCAGGCGAGCCAGTTTGGCCGCGCAACCTCATCGTCGTCGATGAACGCAACCAACGTCGCACGCGCCGCATTGAGGCAGGCATTGCGCGCGATCGAAATATTCCGGGCCGGCGCATGAAGGTAAACGCCCTCGAGTCCAAGGTCCGCGAACGCGCGCATCACTGTCTCGCGCGCGGATGGGATGTCATCATTGTCCGCTACAATCACCCGCAATCGCGTTGCGGCCGGCAAGTCCTGGCTCGCCAGCGAAGCAAGCAGACGCGCGACCGAAGGACGTTGGAAGGTGCACACGCACACATCCACATCGCGACCGGGCGCGTTGCGACCGGGCACATTGCGATCGCGCACTGAAATCATGGTTTCCGGGACCATGACCCGCAAGGTGCAAGCCATGCGCCATCACGAGGAAATGGCTTGCGCCTGAAACTACACTGACAAGCGCTTCGCTTTCCTGCGCTAACCCGCACAGGCCCGCGCTCCGGCGCCTGCAACTGATATCGGAGCGTCACGCAACCGATGGCGGATTGCCACGTTCTGTCTCGGCAATTCCCTGCCTGAAAGGAACTTCCATGGTTATGACAACCGGCCACACGAGCGCTATCCGCGCAACCAAGGTCATCGGCACGAACGTCTACAATCCGTCCGGCGACAAGATCGGCAAGGTCGAGGACGTCGTTCTCGACAAGTCTTCAAACAACATCATGTTCGCAGTCGTCGGCTTCGGCGGCTTCCTCGGCATGAACGAAAAATTCCACCCGCTTCCGTGGTCCACGCTCGACTACGAGAAGGGCCGGGATGGCTATGTCGTCAGCATGACGAAGGAGCAGCTCGAAGCTGCCCCCTCCGACGGCATCGACGAGCTGACGCGCGGCGATGGCAACACCACGCTCCGCGACGAAGTATACGACTACTACAAGGCCCCCCGCTACTGGCAGTAGCCGCCGGCCCCACGCGCTCCGGACCGTGATCTCTGGGTCCAACCTGATCGCGGTCCGGCGGACCGGGTGGACGTGCAGCCCGCCCGGTCCATCTGAAGACGAGGCCCGGGAAGCATCGCTTCCCGGGCCTTTTCTATCCTCATGTCGGAGAAGAGAAGTGCGTGGCGTTCAACCTGCGGTCGCGCCAGCCACGGCCGGAACCGCATCCTTGTTCCACTTGTAGATGCGCCGGATGCTGCAAGAGCCATCATTGTAGCGTGCATCGGTCACCAGCTTATCCCCGGTCGACAGGCAGGAGCTGCCGCCCCGTGACACCAGGCCGATATTTAGGAACGCATCGCGCGGATTGCACGTCCCGATCAGCTCCAGCTTGTATTCGTCGTTCAACCTCGCCTCGACGATCACGGAGCGATTGTCGTTTTCACGCCAGTTGCGGATTTGCTGGGCGAAGCAGATGTTGTTGACCTCCTCGCCCTGCCGTGGGTCAGGCTTGGCGTCTGCCGTGTCGACTGGCGGTGTAGCGCAACCGGCAAGCAGCGCGGCTGCAGTGGCGGCGAAGAGAAACTTGGCGTTTTTCATCATGGGACTTCCCTCGTCAGGGACGCGCAGGCTGTCTCTTTCTGCCTGAGCGGCTGGTGAACACGATACACGCCTTTACGCGCCTGGCCCAGCCTCGGGACCGGTCGGAAGCCGCATCGCATCGCCCCGCGGCGCACAATGGAACCCCGCCGGGCCGCGCCGCGTTGGAACACCGGACCCGGGCGGACAGCAAACATGGCAAGACGTAAGCGCGCTTCGAACTTTGCGGGCATCGCCGCTCAGGAGCCTTTCCTGATCGTCGGGCGCAATCCCCAACTCGTATCCGCCGTAAGCCTCGCCGTAATGGGCGTGCTTGCCGTTTGCGTCGCGCTCCGCGCCGGTCAGGGCTTCGTCGTGCCGATTGCCATGGCGCTGGTGTTTGCAGTCCTGCTGGCGCCGCTATGCCGCCTGCTCGAGATGATCTGGATACCGCGGCCGCTCGCAGCCGTATTCAGCCTGGTTACCGCAGGGTTCGTCGCCTGGATGGCGTTTTCCCTGATCGCCGAACCCGCCTCGCGTCTCATGGAAGACGCGCCCGCGATGATGAAGCGCGCCGAACGCCACCTTCAGGAACTGCAGGCGCCGTTGAAGCCGCTCACGGACATATCGAAGGAGGTCGAAGGTCTCAGCATCGTCGATCCCGAGACGCCGGCGTCGCGTAGGGTCGTCATGCAGGAGCAAGGCCTCGCCAGCTCGATCATGGCGACTGCAGGCGGCGCAGTCGTCCAGACTGGCTTCGTTTTCGTCCTGTGCTTCTTCCTCCTGCTGACCCGCGAGGAATTCCGCATCAAGTACATCGCCTTCCAGCGGACGCTGGCCGGCCGCGTGCGCGCTGCCCGCGTCTTCCGCGATGTCGGGCGACGCGTCACCGGCTACATGCTGACATTCTCGATCATCAATCTCGTCGTTGGCGTCGGCACAGGACTCGCCTGCTGGCAACTCGGCTTGCCCGAACCGATAATGTGGGGCGGCCTCGCCTTCATCACCAACTTCATTCCCTTCCTCGGCCCCGCCATCATGATGGGCCTGCTGGGCATGGCGGGCCTCGCGACATTCGAGACGCTGATAGAAGCGTCCTTCCCCCTGCTCGCCTTCATGGCGATCAGCTTTCTCGAGGCCAACATCATCACGCCAACCGTCGTCGGCAAGCGCATGACGCTCAACCCGCTGGCCATCATCCTCGTCGTGTCGTTCTGGATCTGGCTGTGGGGCCCGATCGGCGGCGTGGTCGCGCTGCCGCTACTGATCATGTTCAAGGTGATCTGCGATCACACCCCGCCGCTGCGCGTCATCGGCGCCCTCATCGGCGCGCCGCTTGTCCGCGACACCCGCATCAAGGACGAAATCGCCGCGCAGACCATCCCACACCGCAAGCTAGGCAGCCACGAGCCAGAAGCAACTGAGGGCGATGCAATCAAGGCGCAGGTCGCCGTTGTCTGATCCAAGGGGCGTTCAGCGCGCCTTCGGCGCAATGGCGGCCAGTGGCTTCACCAGCGCCTTGGGCGCCACCGCGCGATAGCTCTGGTCGATCCAGCCTTTCATAGTATCCAAATCGACGCCGCTGCCCGCAGTCAGCCGCGCTGTCACCCAGCCAGACTTTCCAAGCCCAAATCCCGTCGGCTCGGCCCACGCCAACGTCAACGCCATTTCCGACGAGACCGGCAGTTTCACCGTCATCGAGAACGCTTTCGGACTCTCGGCCCCGCCAAACGCCGCGAACATCTTGCCCCTTACCTTGACGGCGTCGTGGCCCCAAGGATGCTGCAGCACGGCTTCGGGATAATTCAGCGCGAATGTGATCAGCTTCTTCTCGGCCTGCTTGACGGAAACCTTCGCCATCGCGATCCCTCACATATGCAGATGCGCATCGAATACCGCGACAACCCCATCCGCACGCCCATCACGCCCTGGGCGCATCGCGCGGTGGATGGGCCCTACTGGTCGGCCACTGTGTTCGATCCGCCCTGCCCGCGTCCAGTCCACGGCAAGGGCTATCCGGTCTGGTTCATCGACCATCGCGGCCGTTCGCTTGTCTTCGCCTCGCCAGAGGAGATTGCGCATGTGATCGACGTGCTCTCGCGGAAGATCCTCCCCAGCTCGCGCGAACTCGGCCAGCCCTACCTCGCCGTCAACAGTCACTGGCTCTCGCGCCTGCACGCGAGCTTCAAGCCATGGAAGGTCCGGCAGGAGCTTTTAAAACGCCTGCGGCAATACCCCGAGCCTTGAAGGGGCTTCTCTAGCTGAGCGATAATTCTCTTGAGCTACAAATTGACGGTCTGTGGAGGCGCAACATGACAATCCAGACCGACACACAACTGCGCCGCCTGATCTATATCAGCTCCGCTTCGAGCCGTTTCCCGTAAGCCGAGCTCGATCAGATCCTTGCAGTCTCGCGCAGCAACAATTCGGCGCGCGGTCTGACGGGCATGCTGCTCTTCCACGACGGGTGCTTCTTCCAGGTGCTTGAGGGCGGCGCCGACACGCTCGAGCGAACCTTCGCCACCATCTCGCGAGACACGCGGCACAGCGGGGTGATCACTCTCGAATCCAGGGCCATCGACGATCGCGGCTTCCCGCAGTGGAGCATGGGCTATGTCGGCGCCCACGCCCTGCACCCGGCGCAGCGCGACCGGCTCATCGACCTCACAGCACGTGTCGCCGACGACGATCCGGCGCCGCTCGCGGAGGTGGCCCAAGTCTATGTCCACATCGAATCTTTCCTGTCGACCTTCCGCGAGTTCGCCTGATACG
>JBBAUA010000011.1:25459-37426 GCA_040398465.1 Hyphomonadaceae bacterium
GTCTATGTCCACATCGAATCTTTCCTGTCGACCTTCCGCGAGTTCGCCTGATACGGCAGGTCGCTGCCGCACTCGCGATATCGGCGTTTGATCTTGCGCAATTCATGAGCACCCGGAACAGTCCTCTCTCGGACTTCAGGGGATGACGGGCATGAAACGCGCGATCGGACTTGGTTGCATGCTAGCGTTCTCCGGTTGCGCGATCACGCCAGCGCCCTCCTCTCCTGACGGGTACATCGGCGGCGGGGCTGGCGATCTCCGGGTCCTGCTCGACGACCGCTGCCCACAGGCCGCCCCGCCACCGGTCATGCCTGATCGCGGCTCGCCGGACGCTGGCGCAGGACCGGAAGACTACAGCCTGCCCGGCCTCGCGCTCAGCATGATCAGCAATATCGGGGGCATCGCCTTCGAGTCATTCGGCAACTATCTCAAGCGCGCTGGCCAGGATGACGTCACCCGCTCCGTCGGCGCCAATGGCGGCCTGTTCTACACCAGCCCAGGCAACGGCGACGTGTCGATCAATCCGGCCATGCGCTGCATGTACATCGTCCGCAATGGCTACGGTCCCGAACCGCAGGCGCTTGCAGAGACACTGCCGCCGGATCTCCGCGAGATGTGGACGCGGCTCAAGCTCACGCGCACGCCCGATCTGTTCGCGATCGGCTACATCGAGACATCAGGCGACATCGGCGGCGGCGCCCTGACAGCGTCGAACGGCGACACAGCCGACACCGGCGCGCCGGCCTTCTGGAACCCCGCGATCTCCCCGCCCTACTTCCGGCTGAAGCTGGACCGCCTTTACATCAACCGCTTCCAGTCTATCGGCGCAGCACCGACGCGTGACCTCGCGCTGATCGTGAACTACGGGCTCGCCACGACGCGCACCGTTGCGAACGCCCAGGGGCCTGACGCCGGCGCCCCCGAACTCGCCGCAAAATTCGCGGTCGGCGGCATCCGCCTTCCCGGGGCGCGCGCAGGCGACTACAAGGACGCGGCGCTGACAGCGCTGCAATCAGGCTGGATGCCCGTGCCCGGCGTAAAGTCCTACGACCCGCGCGCAACAGTCGACGTCGTCGCCTATGTGGTGGAATTCGCACCCGGCAATCAGATGCTGGAAGACATCGGCGAATACCTCGCCGGCCCGGACGTTCGCCGCAAGGTGGAGAGCGTGATCAGCGAGACTGCAGGCGGGGGCGACTGAGCCCTACCCCACGATCAGCTTCAGCGCCCGCTCATCCCCACGCCCCAGCGCCTTGATCGCGCTCGCCGCGATGGAGCGCGCATCCAGCCCCGCAAACTCGTACATCTTCTCCGGGCTGTCATGGTCCTGGAACACGTCGGGCAGCGTCAGCGTGCGGATGCGGAGCCCCTTGTCGAGCAGGCCGCGCTCGGCCAGCGAATGCAGCACAAATGCGCCGAAGCCGCCCCGTGCGCCCTCCTCGATCGTGATCAGCACTTCGTGATTCTTGGCAAGCTGCGCGATCAGCGCCTCGTCGAGCGGCTTGGCGAACCGCGCGTCGGCAACTGTCGTCGACAGCCCCTGCTTGTCCAGCATGTCCGCCGCACGCAGGCATTCCTGCATCCGCGCGCCATAGGAGAGGATCGCAACCGCTGTGCCCTGCTTGACGATGCGGCCCTTGCCGATCTCCAGCGGCTGCGGATCGTCGAGCATCTGCAGGCCAATGCCCTCGCCGCGCGGATAGCGGAATGCGCTCGGGCGATCGTCGATCGCGTGCGCTGTCGCCACCATGCGCTGCAGCTCGACCTCGTCGGCCGCCGCCATCAGCACCATGCCCGGCAGCGCGCCAAGGAATCCGATATCGAACGTACCCGCGTGCGTCGCGCCATCGGCGCCGACAAGGCCCGCACGATCGAGCGCAAACCGCACCGGCAGCTTCTGGATCGCCACGTCGTGCACGACGCTGTCATAGCCGCGCTGCAGGAAGGTCGAATAGATCGCCGCAAACGGCTTCATGCCCTCAGCGGCAAGACCCGCGGCAAATGTCACTGCGTGCTGTTCGGCGATGCCAACGTCGAAGCAGCGTTCCGGAAACTTCTCGCCGAACAGGTCGAGGCCGGTGCCCGACGGCATCGCCGCGGTGATGCCGACCACCAGCGGATCCTTCTCCGCCAGGCGGACCATCTCCTTCGCGAAGACTTTCGTGTAGCTCGGCGGCCCGGCTTTCGCCTTGGCCTGCTCGCCCGTCACCACGTTGAACTTGGAGACGCCATGATACTTGTCGTCGGCATTCTCGGCAGGGTCATACCCCTTGCCCTTCTGCGTGACGACATGGACCAGCACCGGCCCGTTCTGCATGTCGCGTGCATTCTCCAGCACGTCGACCAGCGCATCCATGTCATGCCCGTCGATCGGGCCGATATAATAGAAGCCCAGTGCGTCGAACATGTCGCCGCCCATGTTGAAGTTGCGGATCGAATGCTCCGCCTTCTTCACGATGCCCTCGATGCCGATCTTCCGCGTCACCCGCTTGGCGAGCTTGCGCACCTTGCGGTAGCCCTTGGACGACACCGTGCGCGACAGGTAATGGCTGACCGCGCCGACCGGCGGGGCGATCGACATGTCGTTGTCGTTGAGGATGACGATCAGCGGGGCATGCATCGCGCCAGCATTGTTCATCGCCTCGTAGATCATGCCTGCGCTCATCGCGCCGTCGCCGACAACCGCGATCACACGGTTGTCGCGATCGAGCAGGTCGCGCGCCACGGCGAAGCCGGCGGCTGCAGACACCGACGTGCCCGCATGGGCCGCACCGAACGGATCGTATTCGCTCTCGTCGCGCTTGGTGAAGCCGGACAGGCCGCCGCCCTGGCGAAGCGTGCGGATGCGCGAGCGGCGCCCGGTCAGGATCTTGTGCGGATAAGCCTGGTGGCCAACGTCCCACACGAGCCTGTCCGCCGGCGTGTCGAACACGGCATGGATGGCGACGGTCAGCTCGACAACGCCCAGACCAGCCCCGAGATGCCCCCCGGTCACCGATACCGCGCTGATCGTCTCCGCGCGCAACTCGTCAGCGATCTGGCGAAGCTCGGCCTTGTTCCGCCCTTTAAGGTCGGCAGGCGACTGGATCTGGTCGAGCAATGGGGTCGCTGTGGTCATGCCATATCCCTGTCCGCGCATTCGGGATCATTAATGGCGGCGGTTGAGTACAAAGTCGACCGTGTGAAGGAGAGATGTCGCCCTCGACCCGAAGGACGCCAGATGTTGTTTCGCCTGGGCGGCGAGATAGAGCACCCTGTCCTGGGCCCCTTCGACCCCCAGCAAGGACACAAAGTTCATTTTCCCCGCGTCGAGGTCCTTGGAAGTCGCCTTGCCAAGGATCGATGGATCCCCTTCCACATCTAACAGGTCGTCCACAATCTGAAAAGCCAGCCCCAGGTCATTTGTATAGCCTGAAATGGCATGCCGCTCGGCCTCGGTCGCGCCGCCCAGCAGCGCCCCGACCTCACCGGCCAGCGTGATCAGCGCCCCGGTTTTCAGTCGCTGCATCCGTGTGAGCACCTGCAGCGGTTCCTCGCCATCGGCCATCGGGTGCATGTCGATCATCTGCCCGCCGACCATGCCGCGCGCACCCGACGCCAGCGCCAGCCGCTCCACCAGCTTGCACCGCATGGAGGCGTCGCGATGCGTCTCCGGCGAAATCATGATCTCGAATGCCAGCGCCTGCAGCGCGTCGCCCGCCAGCACGGCTGTGGCCTCGTCGAAAGCCTTGTGCACCGTCGGCTGGCCGCGGCGGTAATCGTCGTCGTCCATGCACGGCAGGTCGTCATGGATCAGCGAGTAGGCGTGCATGCACTCGACCGCAGCCGCACCGCGCAGCAGCGCCTTCTCCTGCGCGCCGAACATGCGGCCGACTTCGATGGTGATGAACGGACGGAGGCGCTTGCCCTTGCTCAGCGCGCCATGCCGCATCGCGCGCATCAGCTGAGCTTCCGGCCCCGACGCAGGCGGGATCAGCTGGTCAAGCGCGACCGTGATGCGGTCCGCCACCTCGTTGAGCCGCTGCTCGAATGCCGGGTTGATCGTGTAGATCACTTGATCACCCTGAATCTTGCCACTGCCGATCGATGACTAAAGATCATCAGCGGGTTCCAGTCCCTTTGCGCCGTCCGCGGCGACCTTGACCTTCTCGATCTTCAGCTCCGCCTCTTTCAGCCGCTTGTCGCAATACGCCTTCAACGCAGCGCCGCGCTCATAGATGCGGATCGAGTCATCCAGCGGCACATCGCCAGCTTCCAGCCTGTGCACGATCTGCTCGAGTTCGCGCAACGCGTCCTCGAAGCTCATGGTTGCAATATCAGGTCCGGCCTCTGCCTTCGCCATGCCCGCCTCCAAAAGGTTGTGCACCATAGGCGCATCGAGCCATGAGGCAAGCGCGCGCGCTGGAGCTGCAACCCTGCCTACCGCTTCTGATAAATCCTGAACGACCAGTATTTGTCGCCGCCGTCGTGGACGTTCGCCCAGCCGCGCTTCTTCAACTGCGGCCGCAACATGCGGTTGAACCAGCCGTGCGCGGCAAGCACCACATCGCGCCCGCCGCTTTCTTGTGCTGCCTGCACCAGCACCTCGGCCGCCTTCGCCGCGCGGCGCTTGGCGTCGCTGACATGTTCCTCGCCGCCGCTATGCCCCAGCATCCAGAGCAGGCGTGCAATCTTGTTCCAGTTCTTCGGCCGCATCGGAAAGATGCCGAGCTTCGGCGCAGGCAACGGCGCCTCGTTGAACATTGCATCGTGCTTTACATCGCGCCCGCGCCCGAGCTGGCCCGCCGTCTCGATCGCCCGCCGTCGCGCGCTCGACATGATGATCGCGTCATCGCTGATCTGGCTCAGCAGCGCCTCGGGGCACCGCTGCCCCTCCTTGAGGGAACTGAGCTCGTACTTCGCCCACCACGCCTTGTAATCCTTCCAGCCCATGGGCGGGCCTTCCTTGGGAATCACCTGCGGGCGTCCATGGCGCACGACGATGATGCGCCCGGGAGGCGCGGCCTTGGCGGGCCGGTCAGATGGCCGGTCAACAGGTTTGACGACTGCGTCCATGCGCAAGGGCTTTAGCGCCTCGCGCCAGAAAACCAACTGGCTTGTGTAGCGAAGCCCGGGAACTCCCGGAAAACCGCCCTGGTTTCAGAACGGCGCTACCCGCAGGGCAGCCTTCAGGGCAGTCCGCATGCGGCCAATCGCCGGATCCTCCCCCAGCGCCCGCCGCACCCCGCGCAGCTGCCCGCCCGTGCTGGTCTCGACCGCCAGTATGACGTCCAGCCGCCGCCGCGTCCGCCCTGCCAGCCGCGACGCGGCGCCGAATCGCCCCTGCTCCATCGCGTGCAGAAGCCCCGCCGCCAGCGCCCGCGGCCCGCCAGCCAGCCCTGCCGCCGTCACCACGCCGTCGTCGACGGGCGCATAGAACGACGCATAGTGCTTCTTGTAATGGTCCTCGCCCGTGCCGAGAACAACCGTCCGAACGCCAGAAGCCGCCGCGCGCTCCAGCAAACGCTCCTGCAGGACCAGCCCCGGCGAGCACGAGGCGAACGCAGGATCATACCCGGCGATCCAGCCATGCACCGTCGCGCCGCTGCGCAGCCCGAACTCAGCCGCCGCGATCTTTCCGCCATAGCGGAGGATCGCCATCACGCCGCCGAAGCCCTCGCCCGACGCCGATGCGCATTCCTCCAGAAGCCCGCGCGTCCAGCGTGCACTGAGCACGTCGTGCCGACGCGTGCGCGCGAACTGCTCGCGCTTCCAGGCAATCAGCGTGGCAAGGTCTTCCGGCATCGCTTCACCGAACGTCACCGCTTCCGCGCCAAAATCCTTTTCTCCCTGCCGTGCAAGGCGGCGCATCTTCTTGAAGTGTTTCGGATGCAGCTCGCGCTGCGCCTCCAGCCACGCGTCGAACCCGCCACGCAGGTCGGCCACCGCTGATCCTTCGCGCGCACGCACCTTCACGCCGCTCAGGCCCGCCGCGCCAGACCACCCGCTGAATGTGTAGGCCGCAACGCCGGCCCGCCCCAGCGCCTGCGGCAGCAGCGCCCGATCGTCTACCGCGCCGATTGGCCCGTTCACATCGCACATCGGCGCGCCAAGCGGCCGAGCGAGACCCGACGCCGCAACCTGCATCGGCAGGACAAGCCGCACACATTCCGCGGCATCGCGCACGAGCAGCACACGCGCATCCGCACGCACGCGCCCGACGGCCTGCGCAAACTCCGGCGTCAGAAATGGATTGTCCAGCCTTGCATCCGCCACGCACAGCGCTCGCCACGCGCCGACATCAGCTCCGGTCAATTCAGAAGGATGCCTGAGGGAAACCTGCATCAACCCAACCCGCGCTCGCGATCCCCTCGCAGCGGGGCTTTCTAACGCGTTGACGCTTAATTCCGGCGCTAGCGGATCGGTCGAATTTTATCGATTGGCGGATCGGCGCCTACAGCCCCTTCCAGAGCCGCCCTTCAGGGCATTCCGCGCCCGGCGCCTGCTTGCAGCCGTGGAGGGTGAACAGCACGGTCTCGGCGCGGCCGATCAGATAGTCCATCGGCACATAGCCGACCGCGTCATTGCTCCGGTCTTCCGAGAGGCTCGCGCCCCTCAGCGGCCAGGCTTCCGGGAACTGCGTCGCAAGCCTGCGATGGCCCGATGGCGCGCGGCTGTCTTCGGAGTTGTCGCGATTGTCGCCCATCATGAACACATGCCCGGCAGGCACCGTGAAGCGGGGCGTTTCATCCAGCGCCATCGAGTCCGAGAATTCGTGGATCAGATAGGTCTTCGTGTTCTCGCCCTCGCCGGTCGGAATTGTCTCGCGATACTCCGTGGCCGTCGCGATGCTCATATTGTCGTCGGGCACATAGGTGGTCGTCCGCACGCGTTCGCGGGACACCTCCGCGTCGTTCAGGAACAGCCGCCCGCCCTTCACCTCAACAGAGTCCCCCGGCAGGCCGATCAGGCGCTTGATCATCACCTTGTTGGTGTCGAACGGATGCTGGAACACGATCACGTCGCCGCGCTTCGGCGTCGAGCCGAACCAGCGCTCTTCCGGATTCTTCCCGTCATCGCCGATCACCATCAGGCCAAGCCCGAACGGGATCGAGTTGCGGTTGTAGCCATAGGCGAACTTCGCCACCGCCACCCGGTCGCCGACCTGCAGCGCCGGCACCATCGATTCCGACGGGATCGAGCGCAGCTCGTAGACGAAGGTGGAGAACACCAGCCAGAACGGCACGAAGATGGCGATCGTCATCGCCGTCTCGCGGAACTCATGGAACAGCTTCTTCTTGAAGCCCGGCTTGGCCTCGGCCCCAGCCTCAGCTGTGGCGGCCGGCTGGCCGTCTGCCGGCCGCTCAGTCGAGGTGTCGGTCATCTACAGGTCCCTGGGGCCTTTTCGGGCGCGAAAAGGCCCACGCAGCCGCTTCCGCAATTACGAGGGGGTATACGTTATGTCTCCGCCCCAGTCGTCAAGACGCCCGCCTGTAGAGGGTTGTCCCGCCATCCTGTATGGACGTCACCTGCCCGCGACGCTTCAGGCAGTTCAGGTGCGCCATGGTCTCGCCGGTGGCCATACCCAGCACGTCCGGACCGATTGCCCGGGCAAAGACCGCCCCGAAAAGGTCCACCGCCCGTTTCGGCGTATCCAGCCGCGACAACAGCCGGGACAACGCCGTCTCATGTCCCTCAATGAGCGAATCCAGCCGCTTGTGCGCCCCGTAGAACGGTTCGTTATGGGCGGGTAGCACCAGCACCCCCTCCGGAATGGTGTCTTTCAGCTTCCGGCACGAATTGATCCAGTCCGAAAGCGGGTCGGCCTCGGGCTCGGTCGGGAACACACTCACATTTGACGAGATGCGGGGCAGGATCTGGTCGCCAGCGATGAACACGTTCAGCTCAGGACACCACAGGCAGGCATGCTCCGGCGAATGCCCACATCCCGTGACAATCCGCCACGTCCGGCCGCCGATCGAAATCGCGTCCCCGTCGCTCAGCCGGTTGAAGGCGTCGGGCAGTTGCGAGACCGCCTTACCGAACCCGCCGAACTTGTCGACATAGACGTCGATCTGCTCCTGCGTCCAGCCGGCGGCGCGATAGAATTTCACGCCCGCGTCCGGCGCCTCACGCCCCGTGTCCGCCACCAGCATCCGGCACGTCACGTATTCCAGCCGCGAGATCCAGAGATCGCACTGCCACTTCTTCGTCATCCACCCGGCCAGTCCGATATGGTCGGGATGCATGTGCGTGACGATCACGCGCTTTACCGGCCTGCCCTGCAGCTCCTTGTCGAAGATCGTCCGCCAGTGGGCCTTGGTCTCGGAGTTCGGGATTCCGGTGTCCACCACCGTCCACCCGTCGCCATCCTCCAGCAGCCAGAGATTGATCCACTTCAGCGAAAACGGCAGCGGCATCCGCACCCAGCGCACGCCGGGCGCCACCTCCATCGTGGTTCCGGGCTCGGGCGGCTCCGCGAATGGATAGTCATAGCGAACCCGCTCGGTCTTGCCTTCGAAGCCATCCATGCGCGGGCCTTTCTGGTGTGCGACGCCGCGAGTGTAGCCCCGAACCCACCGGCCACAACCCGGCCCGGCGCCCGCCCGCACGCAAATCGACGCTGGACCGCGATCAGGCGGACGCGCGATCAATCATGCCGAGAATGCTGGCGAGATCATCATCATCCAGGCTTGAGGCTGGCTGTTCGGCGCCCGCCGCGTCGAGACCTGGAGACGGGCTCGTCGTCCGCTCGACACCCTTTGCAGGCCTGCCACCCAGCACCTCCAACATCTCAGTCAGGAGCGCGATCCGGTTGACGGGTTTGGACGCGTAGCCGGACATGCCCAACTTCAGATACTTCTCTCGGTCGCCATTCATCGCATCCGCAGTGAGAGCGACAACAGGAAGCTGCGACCAGGGCGTCGTCGACTCGCGAATCCGTTTGATCGTCGTGGGTCCATCCATCACAGGCATGTGGGCATCAAGAAGCATGACGTCGAACGTATTCGCTTCAAGCTGCTCCAGGGCTTCGAGCCCATTCTCGGCTTCCACAATCGACGCATGATGGGGCGCGAGAAGCAATCTGACGACCTTGCGGTTGAGCGGATTGTCGTCGACGACCAGAACCCTGAGATCGTCGAGGCTGGAGAAGTCTACGACCGATGCACCGCCCTTCAACGGCATCGACACGGCCGGATCCGCAGCAGCCTGCGCGACGAAGGTGTATGTGAATGTGGAGCCGCAACCGGAGATGCTGGCGACTGTGATGTCGCCTCCCATACGGCGTGCCAGTTTGCGGGAGATCGCGAGGCCAAGACCCGTTCCGCCAAAACGGCGGGTCGTCGATTCATCAGCCTGCGTGAAGACCTGGAAGAGCTTTCCGACAACGTCTTCATTGATGCCGATGCCGGTGTCGGCCACGCAAACTTGCATCATCCAGGCGCCGCCAGCCACCGGCTGGCAGCTTCCGGAAACGGAAACTGTCCCGGATTCCGTGAACTTGATCGCGTTCGAGACAAGGTTCGAGGCGCACTGCTGCATACGCATTGCGTCAAACGAAAGTCGCTCCGGAACCGACGCGTCGATGGCGACCTTCAATTCTATACCCTTGGCGGCGGCAGCGGCGGTGTACAGGCGCTCGACGCGGCGGATGATGTGCCGGAAATCAGTGTCCTCCGGCGAAAGGTCCACCTTGCCTGCCTCGATCTTCGAAAGATCGAGCACATCATTTAGCATTGCGACGAGGTTGTTCCCGGAGTCACGGATCGTTTCAACGAGGGGACGCGCCTCGGGGCTCAGGTTCTGCGACTCCAGGACTTGAGCCATGCCCAGCACGCCATTCAGCGGCGTACGGATTTCATGGCTCATGTTCGCGAGAAAAGCTGACTTGGCGCGGCTCGCCGCTTCAGCAGCATCCAGCGCGTCGGCAAGCGCCGCCTCGTTCGCGGTCCTGCGCAGGAGATACAGGCGCATCATCAGAAGACCTAGCACTGCCAGCAGTGTAAAGACGGCGGCGATCGCCATGGCCAGATTTTCAAAGGTCTTGATCGACGTGACGCTGTCGCTCGAAAAAAAGTCCGAGTTCGGCCGCCCCGCCCACAAGACCCAGTCGCCCTGCGCGTCCAGAGCAGCCATCGGTGCAAGATCACCCTGCGTATCGACCTCGCCCAGCTTGATGGCCGCCGAGTACAAGAGGTCTCGAGAGGGGCGACCCCCGATCAAGTCATTGCGGAACACCCGCTCGACGCCTCGATTGGGTGACAGCGCGTTGAAGCCATGAGCGGTGTTCAACAACCCCGCATTGCTCTCCGGCAGATAGCCGACCAGTGCGCCAGTACGCACAATCGCCGATACTGCGCCGTGCAGTGCGCCGTCTACGCCATAGAATGGCACAGACAGAATGATCCCGGACCTGTCTTCATCCCTGCGCGTATGGATGAAAACCGTGTTGTCGCAGGTAATCATTTCCGCGGTGGAGATCATCGGCCGGTCAAGGCCGACAAATGCTGCGTCGGTCGGATAGTTTTGGCGCAGCCAGGTCATCTGGTTGCGCAACGCGCGGTACTCGAAGATTTCGACCTCTGGATCGTCCTCCTCGCGCTTCGCTTCGGCAAGCTCACCCCGCTCCCGGGCGCGTGCGGCTGCGTTCACGATCAGCTCGTCGAACGCCAGGATCGGTTCATGCGAAGCCTCCGGGCGATCTGGATCTATGTCAGCCGGGACAATGTAGACTTCGGAGACATCCACATTGCTCTTGAGATTGTTGTAGAGCTGCTGGATCGCCGCCTCTGAATCCGCGTCAATTGCTGAACCTTTACCGGCAATCCTCCGAACGCCGGGAAGGAGGGTGATCGTGCGCAAGCCCTGCTGGATCAGGTGCAGTTTCTCGGCGACCTCGCGCGCCGCGCGCTCCGCTTCCAGCTGCGATTCAATGCGATAGTGAGCGAGCGCTTCGGCCATGTCGCTGTTGGACTTGTTTGAAATCAGCGCGAAGAGGGCGGCGCTGGTAAGACCAACGATCGCAACGCAGAGCAGCAGGCCAGGCGAAACCAGTTTGCCCGCACTCCCCGCGGCGGAGGCGAGCCGCGCCATCGCGTTGCCGAGGTCAGACTTTCCGGTTCGAGCTGAAGGCGCCTGCGACGCGTCGCTCCTGTCCGCAGCCACCCCCGGTCTCACACCAGGCGCCCGGTGGTGATCGGGCGAACTCGGCCCGGCCGTGCCATCCATGTCGCAATACCCGAGGAGCTAACCAGGAACAGGGGTGCACACTGAACTCAAAAAGAGAAAATCGCATTAACTGCTGGGCCACTGATTCATTGTGCATTTCGCCGGCGAAAGCCGCAAATACGCTACCCGCATTAGGTTCTGGCATGTGCCGCGATTGGAGCAGGCGCGACTTTTGATTCAGCTGGGCGACTGACACTGTCGGGCGTCCGGAAAAAACCGAGATGTCGCTACTGCGCGTCCTCTTCCAGCATAAACATGTAGGTCGCCTCCTCCATCAGCGCTGCGATCTCCACGATCGTAAAAGCCGTTTCGATGGCCCAGGTCTCATCCGGGATTCCTGCGGTCGTCATCTTCGCCTTCAGCTTGGCGTGGAACGCAGCGTCGTCACGCCAGTCGGGATTCCCAATCGCCTCGAACTCGTCGTCCGTGAAACCTTCGTAGGCGTCCAGCACGGCGCTGATCGCAGCTTCGCTCACATCGGCGAACAGCAACTCCTCGCTCAGATAATCGATCGCCGAGCCCAGCTGGCCGAGTTCGGCGGCGACCTCCGCCTGGTCCGCGCTATAGCTGTACCTTGCATCGCAACGCGCCGTAGCGGCCTCGACGGCCTGCTTCGACTTTGCGAGTTCCTCCGCGCCAAGGTCGCCGTAAAGCAAGGCCTCCGCCACAAGCTCGTAGCTATCGACAAGCTCGTTGTAGACGCAGTCCATGCCGTCATCGTCGGCGTCCTGCGCATGCGCCACGGCGGCCAGCGCCAGG
>JBBAUA010000011.1:37526-79387 GCA_040398465.1 Hyphomonadaceae bacterium
ACCCGCCCGTCACAACCCGGCGCAAACGCTAGCTCCGCCCCTTCCCCAAGGCCAGCGTCCGCCGCCGCCCCACTGTCAAAAAGATCAACTTAGCGTCAGGCGACATCCGGCCGCCCCTCTTTGCCGCGTATGCCTCTGGACGATCCACCTCGGGAGTGCCCACTTCTCGCCAAACGCCGCAGCCAAGTCGCGGCCTCCCAACGGAGTTACCTCATGCGTTCGATGTTCGCCGCCCTTGCCGCCGCCACCCTGCTCGCCGCCCCTGCCTTCGCGCAGGACCAGGCCCCCGCCGGCCAGTATGTGGTCGACAAGACCCATGCCTCCATCGTCTGGAAGGGGCTCCACCAGGGTCTCGCGTGGTATCCGGGCCGCTTCACCAGCTTCGACATCCAGCTGACCTTCGACCCCGCCGACGTCACCAAGTCGAAAGTCACGGCCACGATCGACCCCAAGTCGATCGAGACCGACTTCGCCAAGACGCGCCCGGCCGGCAACACAACCGACTTCAACGGCGAACTCGCCACCGGCGAGCGCTTCTTAAACGCCGGAAAGTTCCCGCAGATCACCTTCACCTCCACCGCCGTCACCAAGACAGGAGAGAAGAACGGCAAGATGACCGGCAACCTCACCTTCCTTGGCGTCACAAAGCCGGTGACCCTCGACGTGACCTACATCGGCAACCGTAACGACCCGCGCTCGAAGAAGCACAAGGTCGGCTTCCAGGCCGTCGGCACGATCAACAAGACCCAGTGGGGCATGGCCGCCGGCGGTCCCATCGCCGACAACGTCCAGATCGAGATCAACGCCGAACTGGTCCAGAAGTAGAAGCGCTGCGAGCCCGTCTTCGTCCTTGGAAGCACCCGACCGGTGCGGCTCAAGAGATGATGGCGGGCTCTTTCTCCCGCGCGACCCGACAAATCCTCGCGCGCATGCATCGCGGACCTGCGTATAAGGAGAGATCAGTTCGGGAGCGCCGCATGCGCCTGCTTACTCTCTTACTTCCCCTCGCCCTGACCGCCTGCGCCTTCACAGCCGAGCGATCGCCCCAGACCCTTCGCGCCCTGCCCGCCGGCGCCTACCAGCTCGAGAAGCCGCACGCCTCGCTCACCTTTCGCGTGAAGCACCTCGGCCTCTCCTGGTACACGGCCCGCTTCGCCGACTTCGACGCCACACTCGACTTCGACCCGGCCAACCCCACCGCCGCGAAGCTCAACGCCATCATCAACCCGATGAGCGTCCGCACCGACCACCCCACAGACGCCGAATGGGACAAGCGCATCGGCGAAGACCTCATGGAGGGAGCGGAATTCCCCCAGCTCGTCTTCACCTCCACGAAGATCGAGACCACCGGCCAGTTCACCGGCCGCGTCACCGGCGACCTCGCCTTCATGGGCGTCACCAAGCCCGTCACGCTCGACGTCGCCTACAATGGCGGCATGGATCGCGCCGCCCTCTACCAGGGCCGCGCCGCCGTCGGCTTCTCGGCAAAGGGAAAGCTCAACCGCTCCGACTTCGGCCTGACACGCTACGCCTCCTTCGTCGGAGACGAGGTCGAGATCGTCATCGAGGCCGAGTTCACCCGGCGCTAGCCGCCCATCACTCTTCTCTACCGGGATCGACGGCCTCGGGTCCGGTCGCCCTCGATTGCGATGGCTTCAACCCACCCCACCTTCCGTGACATACAACCTCGAGCACCATTGCCGCGCAGAGCACCCGCCATGATCACCGAAGGCCCCGCCTCACCCCAGCAACAGCGCTACACCGCCGTCGCCATCGCGCTCCACTGGATCATCGCCTTGTCCATCATCGGCCTCATCGCCGTCGGCTGGCTGATGGAGGAGATGGACCCCGGCCCCGACTACTTCGCCATCGTCCAGCTCCATAAATCCTTCGGCATCACCATCCTGCTGCTCTCGGTGGCGCGCATCATCTGGCGCCTGATGAACCCGCCGCCGCCCGAGCCGCCCATGCCCGGCTGGCAGAAATTCGCCGCCAGCGCCGTCCACGTCCTCTTCTATGTGCTCATCATCGCCATGCCGCTCACCGGCTGGATCATGGCGTCCGCATCGTCCGACGCACCCACCCGCTATTTCGGCCTCGTCGATATCCGCCTGCCCGGCATCCCGGCGCTCGACCTCGCCACGCGTGAAGGTCTCGAGGAAGGCTTCGAGCAGGTCCACGGCAATCTCGCCTGGGTCATCATCGGTCTTCTTGTCCTGCACGTCGCCGGCGCGCTGAAGCATCAGTTCGTCGACAAGGACGGCCTGCTCGCCCGCATGGCGCCGGGCCTCTTCGGCCGTACGGCCGGCCCTCCCGACAATGGACAGGGCCACATCTGGGCCTTCGGCGCCGCCGCGCTGATCTTCGCAGCCATCGCAGGCTTCTCTCTTTTCTCGGCGCGCCCCAACGAGGCCATTGCCGCCACCGTGACCGAAGAAGAGCAGCAGTCCGCCTCCACCGCGCCCGCATGGACCGTGGATTATGGGAAGAGCTCGCTAAAGTTCCGCGCCGGCTACCAGGGCGACGCCTTCGAAGGCACGTTCCCTGACTGGACCGCGCAGATCCAGCTCGACACCGCGGCCGCGCCGAACCCCGACACGCCTATCGACGGCTACATCCGCGTGGCCATCCCCATGGCCAGGGTCTCCACCGGCGAGCCCTATTTCGACGAGAGCGTCACGCAGGGCGACTGGTTCGACGTCAGCAAGCACCCCGAAGCCGTCTTCGAAGTCACCGGCGGCGTCTACAAGCTTAGCGATACTCAATATGAAGCCACCGGCGTGCTGAAGTTGAAGGGCGTCGACCACCCGGTCCGCCTCCCGTTTACACTCACCCTCGATGGCGACACCGCCATCGCGCGCGGCGAGGTCACGCTCCAGCGCCTCGCCCTCAATGTCGGCGCCGGCACGCCCGCCGAAGCGAAGGGCGACGCCGAATGGGTCGCCAACGACGTCGCCATCGTGATCGACGTCACCGCGACGCGGCAGTGAGCGCATCCGCACTCACGCGGCGCCTCGAAGCACGCCCTCCTCCTTCGAGACGCCGCTTCGCGGCTCCTCAGGATGAGGGCTCATCAACACTCACGTTGGCAGCGAGCGCCCTCATCCTGAGGAGGCCGAAGGCCATCTCGAACGACGAGAGCGCGCTCACCGACGTCCGCGATTCGTCCTCGCGACTCGTCTCGACACCTCATCGCGACTCCAAATCGGCGCCTCGCACGGCTCTTCATCCACAAAAAACTGTGACCATCAGGTCACAGCGCGGTGTCGAAATCACACCGCGCGAGTCCCTCAGCGCGACCCTCGCACGACCTCTCTCGGCGCCTCGCGATGACCTTCGCGGGCGCCGCATCTCGCTTGTCCGCGGAGTCGAAACTCGATGAACTCCGATTCACATAATGCCTCTCGCGGTCCCGCGCGCATCGTGGGCGTGGACGCCTCATCACTCGACGAAGCAGCCCGCATCCTCCTCGCTGGAGGGCTCGTCGCGGTGCCCACCGAGACCGTCTATGGCATCGCCGCCGATGCCACGAATGGCGCCGCCGTCGCCGCGATCTTCACAGCGAAGGGACGCCCCTCCTTCAACCCGCTCATCTGTCATGTCGCGAGCGTTGCGATGGCCGAGTCACTCGCGGACTTCACGCCGCTCGCGCGCCGCCTCGCGGAGCGCTTCTGGCCAGGCCCGCTCACCCTCGTGCTGCCGCGCAAGCCAGACTGCCCCGTGCACGATCTCGCCACCGCGGGCCTCCCTTCGATCGGCCTCCGCATTCCACAACACATTGCAACACTTGAAATTATTTCGCGCGTCGGCCGCCCTCTTGCTGCTCCCTCAGCTAATCCGTCAGAGCAGTTGAGCCCCACCACAGCGGCGCATGTGGCCACCGGACTCGGCCCTCACATCGACCTCATCGTTGACGGCGGCGCAGCGATTGCGGGTGTTGAATCGACCATCATCGCGCCCGGTGAATCGCACGCCGTTATGCTCCGTCCAGGCGCCATCGCGCGCTCCGATATCGAGTTGCTCACAGGCCCGCTGAGGTCGCCCGAGGCCTCCGACGGCATCCTCGCGCCGGGCATGATGAAGCGTCACTACGCACCCCGCGCGCGTCTCCGCATGGACGCCTCGCATGCCGAGTCAGGCGAGGCCTTCCTCGCCTTCGGGTCGCCGCCTCCGGGCGTTTTACCTTCGCTCAACCTTTCGATTCGCGGTGACCTCATCGAGGCCGCGTCGAACCTCTTCGCGATGCTGCGCACGCTCGATGAGTCACACGCGATGATCGCGGTTCAGACGATTCCGGAGGCGGGACTTGGCGAGGCGATCAATGATCGCTTGCGAAGAGGCACTCTACTCTCGCGCGAGTCTGGTGTATGACAGATTCGTTGAGTCGGCGCCGATCGGAGACGGCTCAGCATCGATGGGTGTCTGCTCGCTAGCGGGCGGCGCCTGAGGGACCACTCAAGGAGACTCATCCATGGCCATGGCCAAAAAAGCTGCGAAGAAGCCGGCGAAAGCCGCCGCCAAAAAACCGGCGAAAGCTGCTAAGAAGAAGAAGTAGTAGCTAAGCTCTTCGCATTGGGCAGCCAGTCCTTGGCCAGCGCCTCTCAGAGGCCGCCCAATTCCCAGAGACTAGTGTATTCCTCGTGCCCGTCCGGTCATCCGGGCGGGCACGAACACATTTGGGGCCACGCTTGGCGCGTCTTCGGACCCAGCGGCCCCTCTGATCAAGTCCTCACGCAGTCGATAGCCCCCCCCTCCATCACGCCGCTTCGCGGCGCGCCGCCTCCCCCACTTGCGTTGCAAGTGAGGGAGGCAAGCGCCAGCGCCTCTTGCCTCCACCAGTCGCCACGCGACTGGGGGAGGTGGCATGCGCGCCCTTCGCGCGCATGACGGAGGGGGTCTCGAGACGCCTCACCATTCCCGCCACAGCGCCAAGCTTGGGGGAAAGCCGTTGTTCGCGTTTGAGGGAAACTGAGCGGCAAACTCCAACGCGATCAATCACTTCCGCCGGGAACTTTGGGGAAATGCTGGCGCCAAATCGGCGGGCGTATTTGCGGCCTTGTAATCGCGCCCATGACCGTCGAGCAAAGCGACGACGCATATGAAACAGGCTAGACCCATGAGTGGGCCTGGCCTGTCCATGCATTTGTGGCGTGGCTCGCAACGCTCCTCGGCTATGTGACGCGCTTCAAGCGCATCCGCCGCACGCACAGGTTCAAGCCAGACTGGCGCGACAGCTGGGCGGACCTCCGCCACTCCGAATGGCTCCGCGATCAGCTGATCGCTCAAGGCGTGGCGCAACTGCTCGGAGGCCAAGCCCTCCAGCTCGACGACACGAAAATCCAGCTCACGCCCCCCCACCTACGGCGGCCCCTGCCCCCGGACGCCCTTCGACATGAGCCGTCGCTTCATCCCGCTTGCCCGCTCGGCGGCCGATCCGGAGGCGATCATCCGCGAGCGCTTCAAGCGCATCTCGCGCGATGTCCTTGTCGCCCATGCTTCGACGGAGGCGCTGCGCCGTGCTCACCATGAGGCGATGGGTGTTGCTGGTCATATGGAGCGCCCGTCGACATGGCGCGCCGAAGCGCAGCGCAGGCGGCAGCACGAGGGCGGGCTCACCTCAGCCCGAGGTCCGCCCGCTTTCCAAATGCTGCTTATTGCCGACTGCCTCGGAAGCGCCAGCTTCCGGGATAGCCCCCGCGCGCCTAGCTGATCGCTACCGGGTTGATCACCATCTGCACCGTCCCCACAAATCGCGGGATCCCCAGCACGAACAGGAATTCCTTCACCCCGTCAGCCGCCAGTTGGTTGGTGTCGATCGTCTCCAGCACATGCACGCCCTTCTTGGCCAGCAGCGTCTGGTGAACGATGAAGGTCTTGCCCGGCGGCGAGGGCAGCGCCTCAAGCGCCACCGTGTCCGATCCGATCGCTACGACGCCCAGATCCGCCAGGAAAATCGCCCCGTCCTCGCCGATGCCCGGCTCACGAGACCGATACGCGTCCTTGTCGCTCAGCATCTTCGCGGCCATCCAGCCGGTGTGGAACAGGACAACGTCCCCCTTCCCCGCCGTCACGCCCTGAGCCTTCATCGCGGCCTCGATCTCGGCGCGGTTGTACATGTCGCCGACTTCGAGGCTGGCCTTGCCATAGTGTTTCGCCATGTCGATCAGCACGCCGCGCGTCACGATCGGCGGCACATCGGCCAGCTGCAGCGCCCGCGTGGTCGCGACCTCCTTGCCGGTGACGCCATTATAGTAGTGGTGATCGACGCCCAGATGCCCGAACCCGTCGATCTGCGTGCCGATCCCCATCGACGAGACGATACGCTCGTCAAATGCCGTCACCCGCTGCGATCCGTTCGGCGTGTAATCCGCATCCGGCCCCGGCTGGCGCTCGACCGTGTATTTCCGCGTCCCATAAGCCGCGCTCTCCGGCGCAGTCGGAACGCCCAGCGCATAGACCTTGCCGGTTTTCACCAGCCCGGCCGCCTTCTTCACGCCCTCGGCGCTGAGATTGTTGACGTTCCCCAGCCGGTCCGCCTCGCCCCACGGCGAGTCCCACCACGGCTCTTTATGTTCTGCCACCTGCGCAATCGCGCCTTCCGAACACGCCGACAAGGCGATCACCAGCAGCGCCCGCTTCAGGAAATCCATGTCGCTCCCTCAGGTCAGTTTGAACTGACTCGTATCCGGGTTCAGCTTGCCAAAGGTTTACGCCCGCGCCAACGGCCCGCTCTCAGGCATGGATCAGGGATAAAGCCTTTGTGTCGTCCATCCCTGCCCGGGCCCGGAGCGCGTGAACTCCAGCCGGTCATGCAGCCGGAATGGCCGATCGCGCCAGAACTCGATCCGCGTCGGCACAACCCGCCACCCCTGCCATTGCGGCGGGCGCGGCGTCTTCACCAGGCCATAGCGGGCGGCGAACATGGCGATCCGCTTCTCCAGCGCGAACCGCCCCTCCATCGGCCGCGACTGCTCGGACGCCCAGGCGCCGATCTGGCTGTCCTTGGCCCGTGTCGCGAAATAGGCGTCTGCCTCTTCCTCGGGAGCCGTGTCGACCCTGCCCGAAATCCGCACCTGCCGGCGCAGGCTCTTCCAGTGGAAACACAACGCAGCTTGGGCATTCACCCCCAGCTGCTGCCCCTTCCGGCTCTCGGCATTCGAGAAGAACACGAACCCGTCCTTCGACACGTCCTTCAACAGAACCATCCGAACATCCGGCGCCCCATGTGCGTCCGCAGTGGCAAGCGCCATCGCATTCGAGTCGTTCGGCTCGGTCTTCCGCGCCTCGGCCAGCCATTCCGCGAACAGGGCGAACGGATCAGTCGTCGCGAACAGCGTCGGGTCATCCGCCGAGGCGGCGACAGCCCGGGCGTACTCTTCGGCGGACGGGGTCGGGGGAATTACCTTGTCGGCCATCAGACGATCATCCCGCCATCAACGCGCAGCACCTGCCCGGTGACGTAGGTCGCCTTTTCCGACGCCAGGAACGCCACCGCGTCTGCGATCTCCTGGGCCGAACCCCAGCGCTTCTCCAGCGGCACCAGCCGCCCCATCCGCTCCAGCGTCTTCTCGCGGTCCAGCCCTTTGGCGAACGCGGTCGACCACATGCCATCGTCGATCACGCCCGGCGCCACCGCATTCACGCGAACGCCTGCGCGGCCAAGATCGATCGAGGCATTCCGCGTGAAGGAATTCACCGCGCCCTTCGACGCCGCATAGGCAATCTGCCCCAGCGCGCCCGAGAAGGACGAGACGGAGGAGATGTTCACCACATTGCCCTTCCGCTTGATCAGCGAGGCCGACAGCGCATCGGTCAGCAGGATAAGGTTGCGCACGTTGACGTTGAACGTCTCATCCAGCCCCTCACCCGTCACCTTGCCCATCGCCTGCGCCGCACTGACGCCGGCATTGTTGACTAGCACGTCGATCTCGCCCAGCGCCGCCAGCGCGCCATCAGCCGCCTTGCGCCAGCCATCGGCCGATCCCATGTCCGCTTCGATCGCGACAGCGCCGTTCGGCAGGCTAGCCGCCAACGCCTTCAGCTTGTCGGCCGAGCGCGCCACCAGCGCGACCTTCGCGCCATCTTCGGCCAATGTCCGGGCAATCGCCTCGCCGATCCCGCGGCTGGCTCCCGTGACGACGGCGGTCTTGCCTTTGAAGTCATAGGTCATGGCATGTTGCTCCAGTAATCCCGCTTACGCGCGGACTGTATATCAGCAGATGGTTAGGCCGCCACGCAGGATGCCAACGAATTCGTGAAGTAGAAAAGTCTTTTGGCCGTAGGGACGCCCTCTTCCCAGAGCCGCGACGAACGGCAATATCCGCGCAGAGTTTGGTCCGGGCCCCTCTGGCGCGAATGGCGGTTTGCGCGATGTCGGACTCAGGTGGGCGAAAGCCTCCTTGCGCGGACGCGGCGCATCGGACCGGATGTTCCCCTCATGAATTTGGAAATGCTCGGCGAATTCGCCGGACAGCCGGTGTGGCTGTGGCTTACCTTTCTCGCCTTCGTCGCGCTCGTCCTCTGGGTCGACCTGGCCCTGATCAACAACAAGGACGGCCGCATATCCGCGGGGAAAAGCGCCCTGATGTGGGGAAGCTTCGCGGCCTGTGCGATGGCGTTCGCGGGCTATGTCTATTTCCTCTACGAACCCGATCCGGCCTTCTATGATTCACCAGAAAACCTGAACGGGCAGGCGACGATCCAGTACCTGACGGGCTACCTGCTCGAAACGGCGCTGGCGTTCGACAATATCTTCGTCATCTCGATGATCTTCGCGTTCTTTGCCATCCCCCCGGCCTATCAGCATCGCGTGCTGTTCTGGGGCATCATCGGCGCAGTCGTATTCCGCGCGATCTTCATCGGCGCGGGCTCGGCCATCGTGAACCAGCTCACCTGGGTTCTCTACATCTTCGCCGCGATCCTGATCTTCAGCGGCGTGAAAATGCTCGTCTCGGCGAGCAAGCCGCATGAAGCCCCGGACCCGACGTGGATCATCCGCCTGTTCGAGCGCTTCATGCCGGTGACCAAGGAGATTCGGAACCACAACTTCGTCGTTCGCCTGCCGGACGCGTCAGGGAAGATGGTCCTCTTTGCGACCCCCCTGCTCATCGCACTGGTCGCGGTCGAGGTGGCGGACATCATCTTCGCAATCGACAGTGTGCCGGCCATCTTCGCCGTCACGCGCGATCCGTTCATCGTCTACACCTCGAACATCTTTGCGATCCTCGGCCTGCGCTCGCTTTACTTCATGCTGGCGGCTGCGGCGGACAGGTTCAAATACCTTAAGTTCGGCCTTGCCGCCGTGCTGGTGCTGATCGGCGTGAAGATCATCTGGAACTTCCTGCTCAGCAAGGAGCTGAAACTGGTGCCCTATCTTGAGCCGCACTGGTCGCTGATCGCCACCCTGGTGCTGCTGGGCGGAGCAATCCTCGTCTCGCTCGTCCGGACAGCGAAGCCGGCGCACTAGCGTTAACGCCTTACCTGTCGTCCCGGCAAAAGCTGGGACGACAGGCCCGGGATGCCCTGGCAGGATTTGCATTCGCACGGTCCTGCCCCTAAACCGCACCCATGTCGCACAACACCTTTGGCCACCTCTTCCGCGTGACGACCTGGGGCGAAAGTCATGGGCCCGCCATCGGCTGCGTGGTCGATGGCTGCCCGCCGGGACTCACGCTGACGCCGGAGTTCATCCAGCAATTCCTCGACAAGCGCCGTCCAGGGACTTCGCGCTTCGTCACGCAACGTCAGGAAGAGGACAAGGTCCGCATCCTCTCCGGTGTGTTCGAGGATGACCGCACCGGCGGACCGGTGACCACCGGCACGCCGATCTCGCTGATGATCGAAAACACCGACCAGCGTTCGAAGGACTACAGCGAGATCCGCGACAGCTATCGACCCGGCCATGCCGACTATGCCTACGACCGGAAATACGGCGTGCGCGACTATCGCGGAGGTGGTCGCTCATCCGCACGCGAGACAGCATCACGCGTCGCGGCTGGCGCCGTTGCCAGGATGGCGCTCGGCCCTGCGATCACCATCCGCGGAGCGGTCGTGCAGATCGGACCGCACGCCATCAACCGGGACAACTGGAACTGGGATGTCGTCGAGCAGAACCCATTCTGGTGTCCCGACGGGGAGAAGGCAGCCAAGTGGGAAGCCTTCCTCGACGAGACACGCAAGGCCGGCTCGTCCTGCGGCGCCATCATCGAAGTCGTGGCCGAAGGCGTGCCCCCCGGATGGGGCGCGCCCGTCTATGGCAAGCTGGACGCTGACCTCGCGGGCGCGCTGATGAGCATCAACGCGGTCAAGGGCGTCGAGATCGGCGCGGGCTTCGCATCTGCTGCGCTGTCGGGCGAAGACAACGCCGACGAGATGCGCCGGTCGGGTAACAGCGTTGCCTTCCTGTCGAACAGCAATGGCGGCGTGCTCGGCGGAATCTCGTCCGGGCAGCCAGTCGTCGCGCGCATCGCCGTGAAGCCGACCTCGTCCATCCTCACCCCGCGCCAGACCGTGACGACGCAGGGCGAAGACACCGACATCCGCACCAAGGGCCGCCACGATCCCTGCGTCGGAATACGAGCTGTTCCGGTTGCCGAAGCAATGATGGCCTGCGTGTTGGCCGACCACATGCTGCGCCATCGCGGTCAGACTGGCCGCTGAAGACCGGGCGATAGCCTTCAGCAGTTCCTTCAGGTCCCGTTCAGGTGGCGGGCCGGATTGTCTCTCCTGACAATGTGTGTCCGGAGGTATTCGCCGATGCGTATCAAGGCCCTGCTCCTGATTTCGGCCGTCATGGCCATCGCAGCTCCTGCCTCCTTCGCTCAGAGCCGCTCCTGCCAGGAAGTCCGACAGAACAACCAGGTCGGCGGCGCAATCGTCGGCGGCATTCTCGGCGGCATCCTCGGCAGCAATGTCGCCGCCAGCGGCCACCGCAGTGATGGAACCGCGGTTGGCGCAGTGCTTGGCGGCATGATCGGCGCAGGCGCCGGCGGCAATGTCCGCTGCGGGCTGCCGCCACAGGGCTATAACAATGGTTACGGCGCTGGGTCAGACTACAATCGCAATCCAAACTATGGCGGCCAGCACTATGGCGATGCAGGCTATGGGTCCCAACGTTACGGCGACGATCCGTATCTCGATGGCGGTCTGCGACAGGAAGGATACAGCCGTGACCTTTACCGGGACGACAGGCGGTCCTACGCGCGCAACGACGAAGTCGCAGGGGCTGATTGCACCGAGTCCATTCAGGTAACGCGCTTGCCTGACGGCTCTCAGATCCGCCGCCCGGTAGAAGTCTGCCGCGACGCTTATTATGGTGAGTGGCAGGTCATCGATTAGACTGGCAGCAAAGCCTTTCGGCCGCCGCGGCCACTCTTAAAGGACAGGCCCGTCCCCCCAACCCAGGGCCTGTGAGGGCGAGCCGCATCGCGCGAGCAGTGCGGCTCGTCTGATTCTGACGACAAGCTGATCAGTAATTTCGCGCGACGAACAGTCGCTCGCGATTGCCATCCGCGCCGGTGATAGGACTATCCGACCACTGCCTGACGACCCACCCCACCTTCGCAAGCCACCGCTCCAGCTCGTCCGCCGCAGCCGCAACAGCGGCGGGGCGGGAGACGATGCCGCCCTTGCCGACATTTGCTGGCCCAACCTCGAACTGCGGCTTGAACAGCGCCACCAGCATCGCGTCCGGCGCTGCCAGTTCCAGTGGTCGCATCAACAGCTTGGCGAGCCCGATGAAGCTTGCATCACACACGATCAGCGTCGGCGGCTCGATGACGAGGGCCGCATCGAGATTTCGCGCATCGGTCGATTCGTGACTGACAACGCGCTTGTCTTCCCGCAACCGCGGATGCAGCTGCCCCACACCCACATCGATCGCGACAATCCGCCGCGCGCGGCGCGCCAGCAGCACATCCGTGAAGCCTCCTGTCGATGAGCCGATGTCGAGGCAATGCCGGCCAGCCGGATCGACACCAAACACCGTCAGCGCATGATCAAGCTTCAACCCGCCGCGCGACACCCATGGATGAGCCGCCTCGGCTTCGATCAACGAACCATCGCCAACCAGCTGGCCGGGCTTCGTCGCCGCAACGCCATCGACGTGCACCTTGCCGGCTTCGATTGCCTCGCGCGCACGCGCACGCGTCGGCGCGAGGCCGCGCTGAACCAGCTCGACGTCCAGCCGCCGCCGTCCACCGCTTTCATTGCCGCTCGTCATCGCGCCCTTCGGGGAACCGTCGCGTGTCCCGGGCCTTTAGATTGGCAACTGCCGCCTTCCGCAAGTCCAGGAATCACCATGCTGCGTGCAACCGCTCTCGCCCTGCTCCTCACTGCATGCGCGACATCGGAGCAGGATCCTCCTCCCGCCATGAACACGGCTGGCGGCCCGCCCACAGAGGCGGCCCTGACCAACAATAGCGGCGCGGAAATCGGCACAGTCCAGTTCACACCCGCCCTCACCGGTGTCCTGATGCGCGTGATCATTACCGTCGGCGGTCTCTCGCCGGGATGGCACGGCATGCATCTGCATGCTGTTGGCAATTGCTCCGATCCCGCGAAGTTCGCGAACGCCGCAGGCCACATCCAGAAGTCCAACAAGAATCACGGACTGCTCTATGTGCATGGCCCGGAGAATGGCGACCTGCCGAACATTTCCGCCGCCAGCGATGGGTCTGCCGCAACCGAGGTTTTCACGGCCCTGCTGACGGTCCCCGAGCTGCAGGACGCCGATGGCTCGGCGCTGGTGATCCACGCCAATCCCGACGACCACACCAGCCAGCCGCTGGGAAACTCGGGCGACCGCGTCGCCTGCGCAGCGATCCGGAACTAGGACTGGCAGGCCCGGCGAAAACCGGTCTAGAAGCGGGCGACCCCTTATCAGGCGCCGCCGATGCCCATCTCCCCCGTCGAACGGAACGACCATTCCGAACCGAATGCCGAAGCCTTCATTTTCGGCTTCGATTTCGAGCCGAACGGGGCCATTTCACGCGTTGACTGGACAAAGATAAAGCCGACGGCTGCTCGTCCCGAGCTCGGCTGGCGCTGGCTGCACTTCAATCGCCTTGCGGCCGAGACGCGGGCATGGCTCGAGGAATCCAGCGATCTCGACGAAGCGGTGATCGCCGCCCTGTTGCAGACCGAGTCGCGTCCGCGCTGTGCGCCCTATGAGGACGGCCTGCTGCTCAACCTGAGGGGCGTCAACCACAATCCAGGCGCCGAACCGGAAGACATGATCTCCGTCCGCATCTGGGCGACCAGCAATCTCGTCATCTCGATGCGGTCCTATCCGGTGAAGGCGATCCACGAAGTCCGCGAGGAAACCGGCCGCGATCCGCCGACGTCATCCGCCCACCTGCTCGCCCGCATCGCATCCAAGCTGGTCGACTACATCGACCCTGTGGTGGAGCAGCTGAAGGAGGAAGCGGACGAGTTCGAAGAGACGATGCTCAACGAAAAGGGCCGGCTATCGCCGCGCGACCTTGCAGAGTTTCGACGCACCATCCTCCTCCTGCGCCGGTATGTGCAGCCGCAGTCGGAAGCCATGACCCAGCTTCAGCGTGAGGCAAGGATGCGCCGGTCTGGCGCGCCAGTGTTCGACGATGACGATCAGGTGATCCTGCGCGACACGTCGGACCATATCATTCGCATCGCCGAAGAGCTGGATTCGATCCGCGATCGTGCGGCCGTTCTGCAGGATCAGGTGGTTGGCCAACGACAGGAAACGCTCAACCAGCGTCTTCTGGCCTTGTCGATCGTGTCCGCGATCTTCCTGCCGCTATCCTACGTGACCGGCCTCCTCGGCATGAATCTCGCCGGCATTCCATGGGCGCACGAGCCCTGGTCGTTCGGGATGGTGGTCGGCGTCACCTGCGCACTCGGGGTCGGCGTGCTCGCCTTCCTCAAATGGCGCAGGTGGATCTAGGTTCAGGTGCGGTCGTCGCCGTCGCTGGCGTTGTCGATGGTTTCCTTGACGCCTTCGCCTACCTTGCCGACCGAGTCCTGAAGCGGCTGCGTCGTCTGGTCGATCTTCGACAGGCCCTCATCCATGTTGGCGCCGGCCGCTTGAAGCGAGCCATCGCGCCACCAGAAATAGCCCATCACCATGACGAAGCCGACGGCTATCGCGACAACAATTCCGCCCAGTACCCGCATATCAAATCCTCCCTGAATAGACCGCTTAGGTGCGGTCATCCCCGTCGGTCGCGCGCTGGAATGTTGCGCCAGTGTTGTCGACGATCTCACTTATGGGTTCTGAAATCTCGCTGCCCGCATTGCTCAGCAGGTTGTCCATCGAAGCGCCCGCTTCACGCAGCGATCCATCGCGGATCCAGAAAACCATGATGGCGGCGGCGAACGCGAAAACTGTAAAGACGAGGACAGACCAAATTGTCGTGCGGCTCATGGGGGCCCTCTGTATTGGTTCCCCAAACAACACAGTTCGTCGGTCAGAGTTCCGCGAAACGGAACCCTTGATCGACGTTACCAACCGGAGAGGTAAAAAACCGAACGCGGTCAGGCCCGCGGCGCAAACCGCGTTCGCAATTCGCTCTTCATGATCTTGCCGTTGGCGTTGCGCGGCAGCGGATCACGCTGGATCTGGATATCGACCGGCACCTTGAACGCAGCGATCTTCTGGGCCGCGAACCGGCGAAGCTCGTCAGTCGTCACCTCCATGTCGGGCTTCACCTGCACGACGGCGCCGACCTCCTCCCCCAGCACCTTGTGCGGAATGCCGACGACGGCTGCGTCCATGATGGCAGGGTGATCGTAAAGCGCGCTTTCGACCTCGATGCAGTAGATGTTCTCGCCGCCGCGGATCAGCATGTCCTTGGCGCGGTCGAGCAGGAAGACGAAGCTTTCCTCGTCCATCCGCCCGATGTCGCCCGTCACCACCCAGCCATCGATGTAGGTCTTGGCTGTCGCTTCCGGCTTGTTCCAGTAGGCCTTGCAGTTGTTCGGCCCCTTCACCCAAAGCTCGCCAACCTGGTTGGGCCCAAGCGTCTCGCCGTTCGAGCCCACGATCTTGAAATCCATCGCCGGAGCCGGCGCCCCACAGCTGTCGGGGCGGACTTCGTAGTCTTTCCCGAAATTCACGCAGGACGCGGCGCACGTCTCCGTCATCCCCCAGCCGTTCGAGGCGAGACCATTCGGGAACCGGCGCTTGATCGTGGCCACGAGTTCTGGAGCCGACGGCGCGCCTCCATATGCGACAAACTGGATCGAAGAGAGATCGTACTTGTCGCGATCAGGATGCTCCAGCACTTGCCATGCAATCGCCGGCACGCCGCCGATCATGGTGATCTTCTCGCGCTCGATGATCTCCAGCGCCTCGCCGGGATCCCACTTGTACATCGTGACGATCTTGTCCGCGTTCATGATCACGGGCACGAGATTCGAGAACGCGCCTGTCGCGTGAAAGAACGGGATCGCAAGCAGCGGAATGCGCGGCGGATCGTTCAGCGGATCGCGCACTGGTGGCGACTGACCCTGGCGCACAAAGTGCCGCGCCTGGCAGGCCATGCCGTTGAACACGTTCGAGATGATGCCGCGATGCGTCGCCAGCGCGCCCTTTGGCTTCCCCGTCGTGCCTGATGTGTACATGATGGTGGCGTCGTCATCGGGCCCCACCTCGGCCGCCGGCATCTCGATGTCCGGCAGGCTGGCCCACGCCCTGGCCGATCCGATCAGCTTCTCCAGCGAGACGATCCGCGGATCAGCCTCGTCATCGCCTCCCCGTGCAACGATGACGGTCTTGAGCTGGGTCAGCTTCGGCAGGTGATCGCGGATGCGTTCCAGCTTCTCCGGATCGACGATCGCGACCTTGGCGCCGGAATCGGCAAGGCCATACTCCAACTCCTCCCCCGTCCACCAGGAATTGAGCGGCGTCGCGATCGCGCCGATCGCCAGCGCCGCCCAGAATCCGACGGCCCATTGTGGGTAGTTGCGCATGACCACGGCCACGCGGTCGCCCTTCTGCACCCCGAAATCCTCCCGCAGCCTGCGGGCCAGATGCGCCACCGCCTTGTAGTGAGCGGCGTAGGTGATCCGCTCATCCTCGAAGACGAGATACTCGCGAAAATCCCACTGCTTCGAGTTGAGCACCACGTCCCGCAGGGTCAGCGGCGCATGCTTGTAGGTACGCAACCTGATGCCGTTGATGACTTTCTCTTCCATCTCGAACTTGGCGCCGGGGGCGGTCATCACCGCGTTGCACTGGCCGATCGACATCACCGGAAACGGCGCGGCTTCTGCTGACATCTGGTGGGCTCCCTGATGGTTTCTTGTTGTCGATCCCGAAATCGCACGGTCCGCGCGCTGGAGCTAGGGCCGATCCGCGTGTAATGCAGTCTCGAATATCGAACGCTGCGGCGCAGCATGGAGGCGCGATGCCGGTTGTGGTTCTCGACGCGGATGTCCCCCATCTTGCGGGCATCACGGCCATCTACAACCATGCCGTCCGCGAGACCTTCTCGATCTGGTCGGAGAACGAGACGACAGTCGATCTGCGCCGGCACTGGAGGGATGCCCGGCGCGCGGGCGGCTTCCCGGTTCTCGCAGCGATCGATCCGGTCACGCCGCACAACGTGCTTGGCTATGGCAGCTTCGGCGTCTTCCGCGACTTTCCCGGCTATGCCCGAACCGTCGAGCATTCCGTCTACGTGGCGACGAACGCCCAGAGGCGCGGCATCGGACGCATGATCCTGACCGAACTCGTCGACCGGGCCCGCGGGATGGGCATGGAAGCCATGGTCGGCGGCATCGATAGCAGCAACGCCGCCTCCATCAGACTCCACGAACAGGCCGGTTTCCAGGTCCAGGGCACGCTCAAGGGCGTCGGCCGCAAGTTCGGCAAGCGCCTGGATCTCGTCTTCATGGTGAAGCAGCTCTAGGGGCCGCTCGTCAGCCAGATCGTCAGCGGAATGGTGACGAGGCTCAGCAGCGTCGTAAGCGTCACGATGTTTGCCATCAGGCGCGCGTCCCCGCCCAACTGCCGCGCCAGGATGTAGGACGACGTCGCCACGGGCGCCGCCACGCACAACATCGCCACCTGCATCGGCATTCCACTGAGCCCGATCGCGTTGCAGAGCCCGAACGTGATCGCCGGCATGATGCCAAGCCGAAGCAACGCGCCCATCGCCAGCGGACGCTTGGCCGATCGCATCGAACCGATGTCCAGCGCTGCCCCCACGCAGATCAGGCCAAGTGCGATCGTCGCATCGCCTAGCAGGTTCAGCGTCTGGGTTACGGGCTCGGTTATACGCACGCCGGCCTGCAGAAGGATGATGGCCAACACGGTCGACAGGATCAGCGGGTTTGCCGCAATCGAGCGGGTCACGCGCCCGAAGCTGGCCGGGCCAGACCCGGCATAGCGGCTGAGCACCAGTACGCTCAGCACATTGTTGATCGGCACCAGCACGGCAAAACCGACTGCGGCGAGCCCTATCCCCGCCTCGCCATTCAGCCCCGCGATCACGCCGAGCGCGACATAGCCATTCCAGCGTAATCCGGCCTGGAAGACGCTGGTGAATTGCGGCCCGTCCTTCGCCAGCAGTGGCCGGGCGAGAAGCATCAGCGCCGCCATCGTGACGACCGTCCCGGCCAGCACCTGGCCCAGCGCCAGCGCGTCGGCCCCCGCGAACGAGCCCTCGATGATGCTCATGAACATCATCGGCGGAAACAGCACGAAATAGGTCAGCCGCTCCAGCGCCGCCCAACCATCCTCGGCCAGCAGCTTGAAGCGCCGCAGCACGCCGCCAAGCGCAATCAGGGAGAATACCGGTATGAGCGACAGGACGACATCGAGCATCGCCGGGTTCTGACAGAGTCCCTTCTGGCGTGCGAGAGCCTTCGCCTGGCAGACGCACGTGCGAATATCGCAGTGGCGCTGCCTCGCGCCGATGATAGTGTCACCACCGGGATTGGAGCATTGGAGGGGGTAGGGTGATGCGGATATTTTCCGGATGCATTATCACGGCGCTGCTGGCGGCGACGCCGGCCATGGCCGATGAGGCATGGAAAACCGATCTCGGCGAGATCATTTGGGAGACCGACTACGACGGCGGCGCGATCTTCAGGATTGAAACGGGCAAGGGCAAGTTCGCACGCTTCTACATTGAGGGCCTGGAGCCGACCGGCGCACCGCGCGGACATTTTGAGGGCTACTGGATCAACACTGATGACGAGACCATGTGTTCGGCCGAACTCGTAGGCCCCGATGGCACGCGCAGCAAGACATGGGGCCGCCTCTCACTCACCTTTGTGGACAAGGGATTCCCAAGCGACTGGACCGCCTTGACGGGCGAGTGCATGGCTGAACCTCACGAGGTCATTACCGGCCGTGCGGTGACCGGCTAAGGTCGCTCGTTTTTCCTCTAGATTGGCCATGCTACGGTCGGTCCGAAGCGCTTGCACGCAGGATCCCATGACGGACAACCAGCTCGCAACGGACGTCGAAACGGATTCGCCCGGCCGCGCAGCGCGGGTAGGCCTCTGGCTCGGGCCGACGCTAGCGATCGGCGCGCTGATGCTGCCGCTAGCCGGTCTGCCCTGGGAAGCCCATCTGGTGCTCGCCCTTCTCGTCCTCATGGCAACGTGGTGGATCACCGAGGCGCTGCCTGTTGCTGTAACGGCGCTTCTTCCGATTGTCGCCATCCCGCTGATCGGGATCGAGGTCAGCATCAACCCGCGCGGCCAGCTCGTCTGCGCAACTGAAGGACTATGCCGCGACGCAGCGGCGATGGCGCCCGAATTCATCCGCACGCTGGGGCTCGGCGACCTCGGCGCTTACTACTCCAGCCCGATCGTGCTGCTCTATATCGGAGGCTTCCTTCTTGGTATCGCGATCGAACGGTGCGGACTCTCGACACGGATCGCCTTTGGGCTCGTGGCGCGCGGGGGCGCAAAGCCCGGCCTGATGCTCGCTGGCTTCGTCGTGGCGGCGGCATTCCTCTCGATGTGGATCTCAAACACATCCACGTCCCTCATCCTGACGCCGCTCGCGCTGTCTGTCGCGGCCGGGGCTGCGCTCAACGGACAAGAGAACCCCAGGTTCGCTGCAGCACTGGTGCTGGCGATTGCTTACGCCGCCACGATTGGCGGACTGGCGACGCCGATTGGCACACCCACCAACGGTATCGCGCTGACCCAGCTGCGGCTGGAGGGTATCGAAGTGTCCTTCGGACAGTGGATGGCGGTCGGGGTGCCGGTGGTCATCGTCCTGCTTCCGATGGTCTGGCTCATCCTGTCGCGCGGCCTGGAGGTAGACGCCAAGGGAGCCGCCGGCGCTCAGGCGCGCGTCCGCCAGGAGCTTGAAAAACTCGGCCCCCTGACAACGCCCGAAGCGCGGACCGCCATTATCTTCTTCCTCATCGCAGGACTATGGATGGCTTCGACACTGATTGCGGACTGGATCGGCGCCGTACTGCTGGCGGGTGGACGGATCGACAGCGGACATGTCGATACGATCATCGCCACTGTCGGCGCGCTACTCCTGTTCATCGTCCCATCAGGCGGCGGCAGCAGGCGCCCGCTCCTGACATGGGTGGATGCGCAGAAGATCCCATGGGGCATCCTGCTGCTGTTCGGCGGCGGACTTGCGCTGGCCGCAGCGGCTGATCTTTCGGGTCTGTCGCCTTTCCTCGCAAGCGGACTTAACGGCCTTACCGAGGTGGACCCAGTCATCGTGATCCTGCTCATCGGGCTGCTCGTCATCGTGATCACGGAATTCGCTTCCAACATTGCGACAATCTCGCTGATGGGTCCGGTGCTGCTGTCCGTAGCCGCCAGCCACCCTTCCCTTGGCGCGGCGTCGTTCATCGTGCCCGCCGCAATGGCGGCCTCGATGGGCTTCGCTATGCCGGTCGGGTCTGGCTCCAACGCCATCGCCTACGGCACCGGCAAGGTGAAGCAGGCGGACATGATCCGGCGTGGCCTGATCATGAACGCCTGCGCGCTTGTCGTGCTGACGATCGCGGGCGTGACCCTCGCGCCCCTCGTTCTCGGCGGCGCTGGAGGCGGTTAACACCCGTTAACCAGATTCGTTGCAGATTCCCGCGTTGGAGGATCTGCCCGCCATGCAGGCGTTCGATCTCATCGTAATCGGGTCAGGACCGGCTGGACGGCGCGCTGCCGTGCAGGCCGCGAAGCTGAAGAAGTCCGTGCTTGTGGTCGAGAAGGGCCGGCGCGTCGGCGGCGTTTGCGTGCACACCGGCACTATTCCGTCCAAGACGCTGCGCGAGACCGTGCTGAACCTGTCCGGCTGGCGCGAGCGCGGCGTCTATGGCCGCTCTCACCGCAACAAGCAGAGCATCACCGCAGAAGACCTGCGCCAGCGTCTGGCAATCACCCTCGACCACGAAGTCGAAGTGCTTGAACATCAGTTCTCGCGCAATGGCGTGGAATGGGTCACGGGCGAAGCACGCTTCATCGATCCGCTGCACATCGAGGTGGTCTCGCCGACGAGCACAAAGCGTTTCACGGCAGGGCGGTTCATCCTCGCCGTCGGCACAGAGCCCTATCGCCCGCACTACATCCCCTTCGATGGCGATGCGATCGTCGATCCGGACGAAATCCTCGCCCTCAAACGCCTGCCCCGCTCGCTCGCGGTGATCGGCGGGGGGGTCATCGGCATCGAGTACGCCACCATCTTCTCCGCGCTCGACGTCAAGGTGACGGTCATCGAGCCCGGCGAGGCGATCTTCCCCTTTATCGACCGCGAGCTGGTGGACGAATTCATCCACGACCTGCGTGACCGCGGCATGAGCCTGCGCCTGCAGAGCCGCGTGAAGCGCGTGAGCCGGCAAGGCCCGGACGCCTGCCTGATCGAGCTGGAGGATTCGCGCCAGATATGGAGCGAGATGGTGCTGTTCGCCGCTGGACGCAAAGGCGCGACGGATGCGCTCGAACTCCAGAATGCTGGCCTCACCGCCGACGAACGCGGCAAGATCGCGGTGGACGCCAACACCTACCGCACCAGACAGCCTCACATTCACGCCGTCGGCGACGTGATCGGCTTTCCGAGCCTCGCTTCGACATCGATGGAACAGGGCCGCATCGCCGCCTGCCATGCGTTCGACGCGCCCTCACAGGCGCCGCCGGAATTCTTCCCGTACGGGATTTATTCGGTGCCGGAAATGTCGACCATCGGCATGACCGAAGAGCAGGTGCGCGCCAAGAACATCCCCTACGAGTGCGGCGTCGCGCGCTTCCGCGAGACGGCGCGCGGACAGATCATGGGACTAAGCTCGGGCTTCATGAAGCTTATCTTCGCGCTCGAAACCCGCCGCCTGCTCGGCGCGCACATCGTCGGCGAAGGCGCAACCGAGCTGATCCATATCGGCCAGGCCGTGCTCAATCTCGGCGGCACGCTTGATTACTTTGTCGAGAACACGTTCAACTATCCGACGCTGGCCGAGGCCTACAAGATCGCAGCGCTCGATGCGTGGAACCGCATGCCGCGCCGCCAGCCAAGCGTCGCCGCACAGGACGACGCGATGGCTGCCCTGGAGCGTTTTGCACGGGCCGCACGAGGCGGTTAGGCGCGGCGTCGCGTACTCGCCCAGATGATCCAGATGAACACCGGCTGGAACAGCAGCCGCGCCCACAGCGCCACGGGCCCCAGCGCCGCATACTTGTTCGCCTCGATCAGCATCTGGATGTGAACGGGCGTCACGCAGATGGTGAGCGCGATGAGGCACAGGCCGGCGATGTGGCGTAGCGGCTTGTAGAGCAGCGCAAGCGCGCCTGCGATTTCGAGGACCCCGGTAAGGTAGACCATCTCGAGCGGGAACGGCACATAGGCCGGCACGACGGAGACGAATGTCGGCGTCAGCACGAAGTGGCCGATGCCGCCACCGATGAACCAGAACATCACGAAGACGCGCCCGAGCATCCGCCAAGTGCTGCGTGGCGCGGTAGCGGCCGTCATAGCGATGCGTGCTTCCTCTCCAGCACCTCGACCTCTTCCCGAGAGCCCAGCATAACCGAGACGCGCTGGTGCAGGCCGCTTGGGACAATGTCGAGGATCTGCTGCTTGCCGTCGAAGGACTTGCCGCCCGCCTGCTCGACAAGCAGCGACATCGGGTTCGCCTCATACATCAGGCGCAGCTTGCCCGGCTTGCCGGGCTCACGCTTGTCCCACGGATACATGAAGACCCCGCCGCGCGTGAGAACGCGATGCACATCCGCCACCATGGAGGCGATCCAGCGCATGTTGAAGTTCTTGGCGCGCGGCCCGGTCTCGCCTGCAAGACACTCATCGACATAGCTGCGCACGGGGTCCGCCCAGTGACGCATGTTCGACATGTTGATCCCGAACTCCTTCGTCTTCTCGGGAATACGCAGCGCCGAAGCTGTCTGGACAAACTGACCCGTCGGCGGATCCATCGTGAAGCCCACGACGCCAGACCCGAGCGTCAACACCAGCGTTGTCTGCGGTCCGTAGACACAATAGCCGGCGGCGACCTGGTTGCGGCCGGGCTGGAGAAAGGCGCCCTCGCCGTCTCTTGCAGGCAGGACAGAGAAGATGGTGCCTATCGAAACGTTTACGTCGATGTTTGAGGAGCCATCGAGCGGATCGAACAGGAGAAGATAGGGCGCTCCCGGCGCAAGCGGACGCGCCTCATCCTCTTCCTCGGAAGCAGCGGCGGCGACGACGCAGGAGGCCTTTGCCATGGCCATGAGTTCGTCATTGGCAAGAATGTCGAGCTGCTTCTGCTCCTCGCCCTGAACATTGCCCGTACCAGCCGTGCCGAGCACACCGGCCAGCGCGCCACGGGAGACGAGGTAAGAGATCGTGCGGCATGAGTCCGAGATCGCCTCAATCAGGGCGGCCAGATCGCGCGGTGCGGGTTGTCCATCGCCCGCCGGGTCGGCGAGGAATTCGCGAAGCGTGCGGGCGGTCATGAGCGTGCCTTGTGTGATTCAGGTCGGGACTACGTAGCGAATGACGGCGCGGATGGACAGGCCACTACGGGCCTTTGTGAGCCGGCCTACGCCCCGCCCCGCTTCTCATCGCGAACAGCGTTGATGTACGACCACAACATGTGGGCCGCGACGCCGCGATAGGGGCGCCACTTCTCGCCGGTCTTGAGAAATTTCTTCGGCGGGTGGCGCTTACGTTCGCCGGTTATCATCCGGTAGGCCTCGGACAATCCGATATCGGCGTGCGGGAACACATCCCATCTGCCCAGGCAGAACATCAGATAGACGTCCGCCGTCCACGGCCCGATGCCTTTCACAGCCACCAGTTCGGCCTGCGCATTGTTATCCGAAGCCTTCGCCACGCGCTTCAGGTTCAACGAGCCGCTCTCCACAGCCTCGGCGATCGAGCGGATGTGGGCAATCTTCGGACGCGACAGCCCGCAGGCGCGCAGGGCATCGATGTCCGCGGCCAGAACGCACTTGGGCGTCACCTTGCCGAGCAAGACCTCCACCCTGCCCCAGATCGTGCCCGCCGCCTCGGTCGACAGCTGCTGGTAAGCGATAATCCGGGCGAGACCGGCATAATCGCCCTGCCGCGTGCGCCACTCCGGCACCCCGACGCGTGCGTGGGCGGTTTCGATGATCGTGCACTGCTTTGCGAGCGCCTTCACGGCCTTGCGGAGCTGCTTCGGGTCTCTGACGTCGATCGCGGTCATCGCCGCAGCCTAGCAAGAGCTGGATCGCCGGGCCCAGCCCCATCTGGGCGCCCGCAGCGCTATTCCGGGGGCATGGAGAATTTCTCCAACCCGGTTATAAGGCCGCCATGTCGAAACAGTCTCCCATCCGCCGCCTCCGTCGCGATCGTTCCCGCCTCCAGCAGGAACTCGCCCTCGCCCAGGGCACGGACGACAAGGTGCAGATCCCGATTCTCGTAAAGCGCATCCGCGATCTCGACCAGGAGATCGCAGCGCTGGAGTCGAAGCCGAAGGAAGGCTGATCAGGCTGGCTTCGCTGCCGCGAAGGCCGCCAGGAAGTCAGACAAGCCCAGGCCGCCAGGCAGACCGGCCGGACGCGCGGCCACTGCCTGGCTCAATTCGGAGAAAGCCTGCTTTTCGCCCGCCGAGAGATTCCGCGCTGCGATGAAATGCATCGGCGACTGATGAAAGCTGCGCGTGTCCACCGCTCCAGACTCAAGCACGACGAGATTTGCATGCCGCCGGTCGCGCCGGATCCTTTCCATCAGACTGGTGACGCCAGCCGCAGGACCTTCCAGCACCTGCAGGAAGACGCCCTCATAGAACAGCATCAGGCCGGTGATGGCTTCACGTGAATTCGCTGACTTTGCACGAAGATAGATGCGGTCGAGTTCTTCCGCGCGCAACACGCCGACGGCTGTGCTCATGTAGACCGTGCGGTGCAGGGCTCCGGAAGGCATAGCCGACTCCGTTCAACCTGTTGCGAGCATGAGGCCTCAAAGGTGAACGGGGAATTAGCGTTTCTGTCACACTACGGTTCCGCGCCGGCCTGCGACATCACTGCAACAGCATGCGCGAGTGTGATCGTCTCGACATCGCCCTCGCCATTGACGCGCAACGGACGCCACCGCCGCTGGAAGGCGCGCACAACGGCCGCTGTCCGCTCGTCGAAGGCAGATGTCGCGTCGATGCGGTAGCCAATCATGGCGAGGTCGCCCTGCAGACCATCCACCGTCATGCCCGCGTCGCCGATGGATGCGCCGTGCATCATCCACGGTTCGGGACGGGTAGGCTCGGGCCAGAGGCCGATCCCGGCTTCGGCCAGCTGCTTCCACGGGAAGAGTTCGCCGGGATCCTCCTTCCGGTCGGGCGCGATGTCGGAATGCGCCACGATGTTCACCTGCGGGATCGACCAGCGGGAGAGAATTCCCTGACAGAGCGTGACCACGGCGGCGATCTGCTCGTCCGGAAAGGCGCGGTAGCCCCATTCGTGTCCTGGGTTCACAATCTCGATGCCGATGGAACGGGAGTTGAGGTCTTCCCGCCCGCGCCACCAGCTGCGCCCCGCATGCCAGGCGCGCTTGTCTTCCGGCACCAGCGCGAAGACGCGACCGTCTTCCTCCACCATGTAGTGGGCGGAAACGCGAGGCTCCTTCTCTTCGGTCATGCGCGCCAGGGCGGAAGGTCCGTCCGGCATGCCGGTATAGTGCAGCACCAGCATATCGAGCGGATGCAGCCGCTCGTTGAAATTGGGGCTCGGGGCCGGGATGACGTTCAAGCTCATTGGCTGATCTTGTCGCCAACCGGCGCTTCAGGGAAGCGGCGGTTGCGGCGCACGCCGATAATCCCGACTCCCGCCAGCGCCATCGCCCCGCCGAGCATCATCTGCCACGTCACCGATTCGCCCAGCGTGAACACGCCCAGCGCGACGCTCATCACCGGCGTCATCAGGGTCAGCGGCGACAGCAGGGTCACGTCGTATTGCTTGATCAGGCGGTAGAAGCTTCCGTGGGCGAAGATCGAGACGCCAAGAACAGCAAAGATGCTGGCAGCATAGACGCGCCAGTCCAGCGCCACATACGCATCCGCCTGCCGTGTCTCCCAGACCAGCGACATCAGGGCGAGCGGGACAATTGAGAACAGCCCGATCCACGCCTGCAACCGCATCGCCGGCATCGGATCGATGCGCTTCATCAGGATGTTTGCGATCGCGCCCACGATAGCGGCGCCGACCAGGTAGACCGCCCCGATCGTGAACGTGAACTGGTCGGGATCGAGCACGATGATGATCACGCCGACGAACGCGAGGAGAATGCCCACGGTGCGATAGATGCCGATCTGCTCTTTCAGAAAGACGATCGACAGGATGGTGGTGAACGGAACACCCAGCTGCCCGATCACGGCCGCGACGCCAGCCGTTGAGGTGGCAAGGCCGAGGAACAGCAACCCGAAATGGATGCCCGCCATGCCCATGGCGATCACGAACATCATGCCGATCTGGCGCGGCGCCGGCAGCAGGAATGGCGCTAGCACAGCGGCCAGCAGGGTCACGCGAACCGCAGCGAAGAATAGTGGCGGCACATCGCCCGCCGTCACCGTCCAGCGCGTGACCACGAGGTTCAGCGCCCAGAACAGGCACACGGCGACCAGAAGCGCGAAGTCTGCGGGTTTCATGGATGGGGGGCTTGGTCAGGTAGCTGGCGGTCGGGATAGCTTGTGTGGTTATTGCGCAGATCGCGCAACGCGTCGGGGCCATTATCGGGCGTCACCCGACCACCTTTCGCCCCTCGACCTCGGATATGGTGCTGCCTAGAGCTCGATTACCCAACCGTCGGCGGTGCGACGGGCATCGAGCGTCTCAGGGGGCGCCGGCCGTACCTGAGCCTGAGCCCGGCGGCGCGGACGGCCGACAGTCAGAAATACAGCCGCTATCGCCAGCATGATCCCGATGAACGTCGTCGCCACGAGGGCGGCAAGCGCCGCGAACAGCAGGAACAATCCGAAACCAGCCTTCGCCAACACGCTGAACACGCGCTGGAAACCGAGCATCAGGCGCGAACCGATGTCAGCGTGGCCAAGGGTTTCGGTCATGGGTGGAGCTCCCTGAGGCTATGAAGGTGCGTCCGGCCACCCGAATGTCAATCGGCGCGGCTGAGAATTCCGCGCTCATTGCGTATCCGGGCATAGGCGGTGGTTATGGCTGCCGATTTTTCGTGCGCCACGGGTTCATACTCGCGCGGGGCGGACTTTGTCGCAGCCAGTGTGTCCGGATGATTCGCCAGCATCAGGCGCCGATAGGCCGCCCGAACCTCCTCGAAGCTGGCGTCGTGGCGCACGCCCAGGACAAGATACGGGTCGTCGCCATCCGGCCCGACATGGCTGGCCTTGATCCTGCGGAACTGATCTTCGCTGAATGCGAAAAATCCCGCCACGCTGTGCAGGTAACTCAGCTCTTCAGAGGTGATCGCGCCGTCCGAAGCGGCGATGCGGAACAGCCCGTCGAGCACCCCTTCCAGCAGGCAGGGGCGATCACGATAACGTTTGGCGATGCGGCGTGCGTAGGATTCATAGCCGAGCACAGTCTGCCGCGCGATGTTGAACACGCGCTGCATCGACGCACGGTCCTCCGGCGCGACGGTGAACACGCGCGCGAAGGCCGCGACCTCGTCTGTCGTGACAAGGCCGTCTGCCTTCGCAAGTTTTGCGCTGAGGCCGATGATTGCTGCGGTGAATTCGACATCGCCCGGATCCGGCGCGCAGGTCAGCGCTGCCACGTCCGTACCCGTTTCGTCGTCCGGCTCGAAGGCCTTCCGGGCCAGCGACGACAATTGCATCCAGATGCTCATCCCGTCCGCCTTGTAGCGCGCTGGGCGTCTGGCGCAATCGGGACGCAGTTCCAGCACTTGGATTTCCGGACCGCCGCACCAAATGTCAGGAGCGCTCGGAACTGCGTGAGGTTTTCGGGATTAATGTCCCCACTGCCGCGGACGGAAACGAGACAAGCGCAAGAGAATAGGTTCTGGTCCCAGCGATCTAGTCCCCCCACGTCCCCCCGCTGGGATAGAAGCGTCGGCGCCGCCCGCAAGGAGCGGCGCCGATTGCGTTTCGGGCACTAGTTCTGCGTTGCGAGGCGGCGCATCAGGTCGCTCGCGGACGTCACCGGACCGGTCACGGCGCCAGAAGTTACCTTCATCACGTCGCTGCGCGCAGGCGCCTGGTCGCGATGACCTTGTCCCTTGCGATGGTTCCCAGATTTGTCGCTGCGCGGTTTCTGCTGCTGTCCGGGAGTTGCCCCATTGCGGGCGCCCATGCTGGCGCCGCCTGATGCCCCGCCCTTGCCACGGCGGTTGCGGGAGCGGCCTTCGCTGCCTGCGCCTTCGCTGCGATGGCCCTGATCCGCGCGCGGTTCAGTGCGCGGAGCGTTGCGGTTCTCGCTGCGGGGATCGTTGCGGCCGCCGTTGCGGCGCGGCTTCTGCTGCTGCTGGCGGCGCGGTTGCGCATCGCCACGCGGCTCGGCCTTGGCGCCGCGCTTCTCGTCCATGTTGGCGTTGGCCGACAGCTGGGCGAGCTGAGCGTCGTTGCGACGATCCTCGCTGGGGATCTTCTGACGCGTGACCCGCTCGATGTCACGCAGCAGCGAACGCTCGTCCTCGGCGCAGAACGCGACGGCCGAGCCATCCTTGCCCGCGCGCGCCGTGCGGCCGATGCGGTGGACATACTGCTCGGGAACATCCGGCAGCTCGAACTGCACCACATGCGTCACTGACGAGATGTCGATGCCGCGGGCGGCAATATCGGTCGCCACGAGAGCGCGGACCTTGCCGTCCTTGAACTCGGCCAGGGCGCGCTCGCGCTGGTTCTGGCTCTTGTTGCCGTGGATCGCCGAGGCCGGCACGCCGCCGGCCTCAAGCACACGAGCGACCTTGTCAGCGCCGCGCTTGGTACGGGTGAACACGAGCACGCGCTTGAACGCCGCGTCAGCGAACAGTTCCGTCAGAAGTCCGCGCTTGCGGCCGGCTTCCACGAACACGACGCGCTGGTTGACGCGCTCGACCGTGGTCGAAGGCGGAGCTACGGAGACCTTCAGAGGGTCCTTGTTGAGCAGGTCGTTGGCCAGCTTCTCGATGTCCGTCGGCATGGTGGCCGAGAAGAACAGGTTCTGACGCTGCTTGGGCAGGTGGCGAACGATACGACGGATCGGATCGATGAAGCCCATGTCGAGCATCTGGTCGGCTTCGTCGAGGACGAAGATCTCGGTCTGCGAGAGATCGGCATCACGCTCGCCGAGGTGGTCGAGCAGGCGGCCAGGGGCGGCGACGACGATGTCGACGCCACGCGCCAGCGCCTGGCGCTGCGGGCCATGCCCCACGCCGCCGAAGATCGTGGCGACGCTGAAGCCAAGCTTCGAGCCGTACGCCTTGAAGTTGTCAGCGATCTGCGTCGCGAGTTCGCGCGTCGGCGAAAGCACGAGCACGCGGCAGCCGCGCTTGGGCGCCGGTTTCCGGTTGGCGGCGAGGCGGTGGAGAATCGGAAGGGCGAAGGCGGCGGTTTTGCCGGTGCCGGTCTGGGCGATGCCGAGCAGGTCGCGGCCTTCCATCACGCCGGGGATCGCAGCAAGCTGGATCGGCGTGGGGACGGTGTAGCCCTTCGCAGTCAGCGCCTCGAGGATCGAGGCGTTGAGGTTCAGGTCCCGGAAATGGACAGGAGATTGGGTCAAGTGTGAGGTGTCTTTCGTGTGCGCGAACACGCGGAGGCCTGACTGTGCAGGTCCGCCGAGGCGCTTTGTCGATGGGAAGGCCCGGCGTGTGCGGGCGTTCGAGCGATCGTTTCAGGGCGCTCAACGGGCCGGGACCTGTTCTCAGGTCCCTCACGCAGCCGGAGCGCCGATATCGCCCCTCTTCAGAAGCGCGAACGTTATATCGGGGGCAAAAAGACTAAAGTCAAGCTAACGGACTGATTCTGGCCGAAGAGTCGCGGGTCAGCCGCCCATCATCAGCGCGCCGATCAGCAAGCCGATCTCGATCCGCACCCAGCGCAGATCGATGTTGCGCACCGCATTAACCACGGCCCTCGCCATGTCGCCTCACCCTGACTCGCGATTCTCGCGATAGGGACGAGGTTAGGACAGCGCAACATCCGCGCAATCGTTCGCACCCGCCGCATGATGTGCCGCGTTCGACATTCCCCTTCCCCGGTTGCCGAGGCCCCATCGCTGGTCCACAGCGTGCCATGAACGCAGCGACGCGACACGCCATTGTGGTTGGCGCAGGCCCGGCCGGGCTCGCCGCCGCCGAAGTGCTGGCAGAGTCTGGCTGGCGGGTCACCGTTCACGAGCGCATGCCCAGCCCCGCGCGAAAATTCCTGCTGGCGGGGCGCGGCGGGCTCAATCTCACGCACGCAGAACCTCTCGAAGCTTTTCTCGACCGGTATGGCGACGCCCGTCCGCGTCTCGAACCCGCAATCCGCGCCTTCACGCCGTCTGACCTTCGCGCTTGGGCGGCGAGCCTCGGTATTGAGACCTTCATCGGCTCATCAGGGCGCGTGTTCCCGACGCAGATGAAAGCCTCCCCCCTGCTCCGCACCTGGCTTGCCCGGCTTGATGCGCTTGGCGTCACGCTCGCGGCGCGCTCGCAATGGACAGGCTGGAATGGCGACCAGCTCACGTTTAGAACGCCCGGCGGCGACCACACACAATCCCCGGACGGCACAGTATTCGCCCTCGGCGGCGCCAGCTGGCCGCGGCTCGGCTCTGACGGTGGATGGACCGGACCGTTCCGCGCACGCGGCGCCGAAATCACGCCGCTGCGTCCTGCGAACTCCGGCTTCGTTGTCAACTGGTCAGAGATTTTCCGCGAACGCTTCGCGGGCGAACCTCTCAAGCGCATCAGCCTCCGCATCGGCGATCATGCCGTGCGCGGCGAAGCGATGATTGCGCGCTACGGCATCGAAGGCGGCGCGATCTACGCGCTTGGCGCCAAACTGCGCGATGCGATCACCGGGTATGGCCAGGCCATGCTCGAGATCGACCTTGCTCCGGACCAGGCGCTGGACACCCTCACGGCGCGGCTTGTGGGAGGCCGAAAGGACTCAATCGCAAATCGGCTGCGCAAGGCCGGGCTGTCGCCGCCCGCCGCCGGCCTGCTTCGGGAGGACGTGGCAGGACCCACGCTACCGTCTGACCCCGAGCAACTCGCCATTCGCATCAAGAGCTTGCGGATCAAGCTGACCGGCGTAAGCGGGATTGACCGCGCGATCTCGACTGCGGGCGGCATTGGTTGGGACAGCGTATCGGACGACTACGCCCTGAAATCGGTCCCACGCGCCTTCGTGGCCGGCGAGATGCTCGACTGGGAAGCGCCGACCGGCGGCTATCTGCTGCAGGCCTGCATGGCGACTGGCCGCGCGGCGGCGCGCGGTATGCTCGCGCGAGGCTAGAACGCGCCTGCTAGTGTCAGCGTCACGTTGCGGCCAAGCGTGGACGAACGAAACTCATCCAACCCGGACACATAATACTGCCGGTCAGTTTCCCGTTCCACGTCGAGCAGGTTTGCAGCCGTCACGCGCACCAGCAAGCCGCCAAGCAATGCTGTCGTCTCAACGAAGAGATCGACATTGGGGTCTTTTGGCTCGGTCACTTCAAGACGGTCCGCACGGTAATACGGAACTGGCCCCACACTGTTGACCTTGCCACCCCAGGCGAACTTCATCGACGTGACGTCTTGCCTGAACTCGGCGAGCCAGTCGAACTCCTGCTCGCTGGAAATCTGCCGCGTCTCCAGCGTCTCCGGATCCGTCACCTCGGAATCCTGCGCGCCGAGATTGAGCTTCAGCAGGCCGCCGCCGACACCCACGCCATCCAGCGGCAAGGTCGCTTCGATGCGTCCGCCCCAGCGCTTGCCATCGCCGATATTGCCGACAGCGCTGCAGAAGCTCGCGGTGAAAGCCGGGGTCACACAGAAAGGCGGCGCCGTGACTGGGGTGCCGCGATCGATTCCGATCTCGACGATGTCCTGCGCGTTGATGAAGTCCTGCGTGTCCTCGATGTCGTCATAGAATCCGATGATCGAAATCGATCCGCGCGGCCCAAGCGGGCGCTTCCACTGCAGGCTGGTCTTCCAGGTCTGCTCGGGCTCGAGAAACGGATTGCCCACATTCGCCGACGTGTTGCCGATCGTCGGAAGACCTGTCGCGAAATCACCGAAATCGAGTTGCGAGACATCGCGCACGATGGAGAGACGCCACTGATCTTCCGCGTTTGGCAGCCATGTCGCAACGAACCGCGGCTTGGAGTATGTGAAGTCGCGTTCGATGTCGGGCGAAGGCGGCTGGGTAATCGTCTGCGAGATGGTCGAGGCTTCGAAGTTGAAGCCTGCCTCAAGCGTGAGCTGCTGGCTCATGCGCCAGACGTCATTGATCGAGGCTTCGATGCGGTCTTCCTCGACCTTGGTCGATGCAACAGCGACGGCTTGCGGCGCAAACGGTCCGCCAATGGGACCAGCCAGACTCTGGCGGTCGACGCGCCTATAGTTGTACGCGCCCTCCAGCGCCGTCTCGATCGTGTGTTGCGTATCGGGGCGCGTCGTCCAGACGCCGCGAACCACATGCTCACCGGCGCGATTGTCCGAATTGTCGATCTGATCAGCCTGCGGAAGGCCGAGCACGTTCTGCGTGATCACCTGTTGCGGCCGCCAGTTCACCAGGCGGTTGACGTTGATCAGCTTGACCGCGTTTTGTCCGTCGAACTTGTGCTCGTAGTCGCCGCCGAGATCGACATACAGGATGTCCTTCTCTTCGTACTCGGAGGAGATGGCGCCGATACTCGTGCCGTTCGGGAGCCGGACGCTGCCCGCCGCATTGTTGGTGAACAGCCGCGGGAGGATACGGAAGTTGGCATTCAAGGTGTCGCGCGGCGTCGGCGTCCAGTTCGCGGCGCCGGTGATCAGAAGCTCGCCGGCCTGCTGCTGATAGAATTCGTCCTGCGTGCGTACGATGGCGCCCAGCCCGCTGCGCAACGTCGCCGCCACTTCCTCGCGCTCGCCGAGGTTGGTGCCCTGCAGCGCAAGGCGGAATCCGAGATTGTCCGTCTTCCACGCGCGCGTGGCGCCGATCTGCGCGCCGACGCGCCCCTGCTCGTACCAGCGCGTCGTCGCCGCAAACGTCGTCGAGACCTGCATGCCCGTCGCTGGCTTCAACACCACGTTGGCGAGTTCCGTGTAGCCCCGCACATCGAGATCGCCAGCGGCAGACGCCCTGATCAGTTCGATGCGCAGCACGGATCCCGCAGCGATACGCCCGAGTTCATCCCGCAGGCTGGTCTTGCTGCTGGGCCGCTGTCCGTCGATCAGCACGTTGCCCGCTGTCGCGCCGAAGCCGCGAAGGTCTGCGCCTTCATCCAGGCTGAAGCCGGGAAGCTGGCGAACCATGTCCTCAGCCGTGATGGGATTGAACCGTGCGAAGAAGGCCGGCTCGAATGTCTGGACCGCGTCTTCCGCGGACGCTGCCTGGGGCTGCTGTGTCGTATCCTGCGCCAGCGCCGTCTCGCCGAGCGCGAACGCGCTGACGGCCAGGACGAGCGCCCGTCTCCATTGCCTCACGATGCGTCCTCCCCTGGCGACGTGTGACCATGTGGCCCAGTCGTCCTTTTTTATGTGTGAATCGGGCAACCTAAATGCCTATCGAACCACGCCACGACGCACAGGAGATTGGGGAATACCCTTGAGGTCAATAGAAAAACCTACGCCGCAGGAGGTGCTGCCCCACGCGTGCCGCCAGAAGCATAGATGCGCGCGGCGATACCGTTGCGTAGCTAGTAGTTGAGTACAGGCCTCAACCAGCGCTCGGCTGTCGCAAGGTCCCAGCCTTTGCGGCGGGCATAATCCTCGACCTGGTCCTTCTCGATGCGGCCGACCGCGAAATAAACAGCTTCCGGATGCGAGAAATAGAGGCCCGACACCGATGCCGGCGGGTTCATCGCAAAGCTCGAGGTGAGTTCGATGCCGGCCTTCGCAGTCGCATCAAGCAGTCTGAACAGGGTTGCTTTCTCAGTGTGGTCCGGCTGTGAGGGATAGCCCGGCGCCGGGCGGATGCCCTGGTACTTCTCGCTGATGAGGTCGTCGTTCGTCAGACCCTCGTCAGGTACGTAACCCCACAACTCGCGCCTGACACGCTCGTGCAGGTATTCCGCAAACGCTTCAGCGAAGCGATCGGCCAGCGCTTTCACGATGATCGAGGAATAGTCGTCACCCTTTTCGATGAAGGCTTTCGACATCTCCATCTCGCCATGCCCAGCGGTAACCGCGAAGCCGCCGATATAGTCTGCGCCTCTGGAGGCTGCGAAATCGGCGAGCGCAAGCTGGCCCTTCTCGTTCGTCTTCTCCATCTGCTGGCGTAGCGTGAAGAAGCGGGCGATCTCTGCCTTGCGCGCTTCGTCCTTCCAGACAATGACATCATCGCCATCCCGGTTCGCCGGCCAGAAGCCGACAACGCCGCGCGCCTTGATCCACTGCTCGCCGATCATGCGTTGCAGGATCGCCTGCGTGTCATTCCACAACGACTGCGCTGCCTCACCAACCACATCGTCCTCAAGGATCATCGGATAGCGGCCGACGAGATCCCAGCTCGCGAAATACGGCGTCCAGTCGATGTAGCGCGCGAGTGTCGCAAGATCCGCCTCGATCTCGCGCACACCAAGGAAGCTCGGTTTCGGCGGCGTGTAGCCTGCCCAGTCGATCTTGGGCGCCATCTCGCGCGCGGCATCCAGGCTCACGCGCGCCTTCGCCTGCCCGCCCGAGCGCGACTCGCGGATCTTCGCATACTTGACCTTCGTCTCGCCCCAGAACCTGTCGCGCGTTTCGTCGCTCATGAGCTGCGAGACGACGCCGACCGCGCGGCTTGCGTCCAGCACGTGGATCACGGGCGCGTCGCGGAACATCGGCTCGATCTTGATGGCGGTGTGCGCCGGGCTGGTCGTGGCGCCGCCGATCAGCAGAGGCTTGCGGATGCCCAGACGCTGCATCTCGGAAGCGAAATAGACCATCTCGTCGAGCGACGGCGTGATCAGGCCGGACAGGCCAATCATGTCGGCATTCTCGTTCGCCGCAGCTTCGAGAATCCGCTCCGCCGGCACCATCACGCCAAGATCGATCACCTTGTAGCCGTTGCACTGCAAAACCACGCCGACAATATTCTTGCCGATATCATGCACATCGCCCTTCACCGTCGCCATGATGACAACGCCGTTGGACTTGTCGGCCATGCCGGTGCGCAGCTTCTCCTCTTCCATGTAGGGAAGCAGGTGCGCGACCGCCGCCTTCATCACGCGCGCCGACTTCACCACCTGCGGCAGGAACATCTTGCCGGCGCCGAACAGGTCGCCAACGATGTTCATGCCGTCCATCAGCGGCCCTTCGATGACGTGCAGCGGACGCTCCACTTCAAGGCGCGCAGCCTCGGTATCCTCGACGATGAACTCCGTGATACCGTTGACCAGCGCATGCGCCAGGCGATCCTTCACCGGCTTCTCGCGCCAGCGCAGGTCCTTCTTCTGCACTTCGCCCTTCTGGCCGCGATAGCGTTCCGCGATTTCGAGCAAACGGTCCGTGCCATCCGGCCGGCGGTTGAGGATCACATCCTCCACGCGCTCGCGCAGCTCCGGATCGATGTTGTCGTAGATATCCAGCTGGCCGGCATTCACGATCGCCATGTCAAAGCCAAGCCTGATGGCGTGATAGAGGAAGACCGAGTGCATCGCCCGTCGCACTGGCTCGTTGCCGCGGAACGAGAACGACACGTTCGACAGCCCGCCCGACGTCCGCGCATAGGGCAGGTTCTGCTTGATCATCCTCACGCCCTCGAAGAAATCGACGGCGTAGTTGTTGTGCTCCTCGATCCCGGTCGCGATGGCGAAAATGTTTGGGTCGAAGATGATATCTTCCGGCGGAAAGCCGATGCCGACCAGCAGATCGTAGGCGCGCTTCGAAATCTCGTACTTGCGCGCAGCGGTATCAGCCTGCCCCTGCTCGTCAAACGCCATGACCACCACAGCCGCGCCATAGCTCAAAGCCTTGCGCGCCTGATCGAGGAACTGGGCCTCGCCCTCCTTCATCGAGATCGAGTTGACGATCGCCTTGCCCTGGACGTTCTTCAGACCTTCCTCGATGACATCCCACTTCGAGGAATCCACCATGATCGGAACTTTGGCGATATCCGGCTCAGCCGCGATCAGGCGCAGGAAAGTGCGCATCGCCGCCTTCGAATCCAGCAGCCCCTCATCCATGTTGACGTCGATGATCTGCGCACCGTTCTGCACCTGCTGGCGCGCGACATCGACCGCCTCGGCATACTTGCCCTCGACAATCAGCTTCTTGAACGCCGCCGATCCGGTGACGTTCGTGCGCTCGCCAATGTTGATGAAGGAGGCGGTGGATTGGGTCATACGTTTACTTCGCTTGAACTAGCGGGAGGCCGGCACAGCGGCCGTGACTTCGATCTCGACCAGTATGCCCGGCCGCACAAGGCCCGCGACCTGCACCGTCGAGCGCACAGGCCGATTGGGCTGTGCATCGCTGCCATAATGGCGGCCATACGCGCGCATCATGCCGTCGAAATCCATGTTCCCGCCCGGCGTGGGCGTGGCGAGATAAACGGTCATCGCGACAACGTCGCCCTCGCTGGCGCCCGCCTCTCTCAGCGAAGCGGCGATCTTGCGGAACACGCTCTCGGCCTGCGCCTCAGTATCGCCGCTGAACGCGCCTTCATCGGGGATGACCCCCGGCAGTCGGATCGTCGCGTAGCCCGGGGGGATGACGATGTGCTTGGCGTAGAACGCCGTCGGCGACGCATACTGCCGCTGGATGGCGCCCGCAGGTGAGGTGTCCGCCACCCCTGTCACATCCGCGATGACGCAGCCGCCAAGGCCCAACGCTGCAAACGCTGTTACTGCCAACCGCATCATTCTGCCGCTTTCGTGCGCTGCATTCCCGGCAGACCATCAATGCTCTGCGCGTTCTTCATCAGCCGGCTCTCGTACCAGGCATCACGCTCCATGTGATCGATAAAGCGGCGCAACTGTTCGCGCTCGCCCTTGAACTCGTAGAACGGCACACCCCAGCCACAGCTGTCCTGCACCTGATGGATGTCCGCGAAGATGATGTCGCGGGCGCGCTCATGACCCGGCGCAAACTTCGCGATCTCCCCCGCAAAGCCCGGATCGTTGAACTGCATCACCTCGCCGCGACCATAGAGCCGCATGATGGTGGCCGCACCGTCATAGGCGCAGAACATGAATGTGATCCGCCCGTTCTCGCGAACATGCGCCAGCGTCTCCGCACCCGACCCGCCAAGATCGGCATAGGCCACGCGATTCGGTCCGACGATCCGAAAGCTGTCATAGCCCTTCGGCGACAGGTTCACACGCCCAGCATCCGACAGCGGCGCCGTCGCCACGAAGAACATCTTCTGCGCCTCAATGAAGGCGACATGCTTGTCGGTAAGGGTGTCGTAGAACTTGGCCATCACGCCAACTCAAACGGTTCGAGCCCGGCAAGCCGCAGCGCTTTGGCGCGCACAGGCGGCTGGCGAGGCACAATGCCCTTCACCGACTCTGCAACATGCCGGATGTGATCCGGCGTGGTTCCGCAACATCCGCCGAGGATGTTGACCAGCCCCTCCTTCGCCCACGATTCCACCGCGTGCGCCGTCTCGTGCGGCTGCTCGTCATACTGCCCCATCTCGTTGGGCAGGCCGGCGTTCGGATAAGCCGCGACAAGCGTATCCGCCACGCGCGCCATCTCGGCGATGAACGGGCGCATCAGGTCGGCGCCCAGCGCGCAGTTGAAGCCGACGGCAAACGGCTTGGCGTGCTTCACCGAGTTCCAGAACGCCTCCGTCGTCTGGCCCGACAGCGTGCGGCCCGAACGGTCGGTGATCGTCCCCGAGATCCAGATCGGCAGATGCTCAAGACCCTCAGACTCAAGATCCATGATCGCCTTGATCGCAGCCTTGCAGTTCAGCGTGTCGGTGATCGTCTCGATCAGGTAGAGGTCCACCCCACCCTCGTTCAGCGCCCGCACCTGGTCGCGATAGGCGCGGTAAACCTCATCGAAATCGACGAGCCGCGCGCCAGGATCGTTCACGTCCGACGACATCGACAACATCTTGTTCAGCGGCCCCATTGAGCCGGCGAGGAAGCGCGGCTTGTCGGGCTGTTTCGCCGTGAACCTGTCCGCCACCTCGCGCCCGATGCGCGCGCCTTCATAGTTGATGTCCCACACCGCGTTCGCGTCGAGCTTGTAATCGTCCTGCGCGATCGTCGTCGCGGAGAACGTGTTCGTCTCGGAGATGTCGGCGCCGGCGTCGAAATACATCTCGTGCAGCTTCGCCACGAGGTCCGGCCGCGTCAGGCACAGGATGTCGTTGTTGCCCTTCATCTGCCCCGCGTGGGTCGCAAACCGCTCGCCGCGATAATCGCTCTCCTGCAGCCCCATCTTCTGGAACATCACGCCCCACGATCCATCGAGGATCAGGACGCGCTCCTTCGCGGTCTGCTTCAGCTTCGCAATGCGTTCCTGCCGGGTCATTGTTTGACTCCTTCGCGAGGGGGTGGAACCGAAACCGCGCCATTGGCGTCCAGCGGAAAGTAAGGGTTGTGCGCGATCTCCCAGAGGTGCCCCTCTGTATCGGCAAAGTGTCCGACATATCCGCCCCATGACGTCTTGTACGGCGGCTTCAGGCTGATAGCGCCCGCAGCCATCACGCGCGCAAAGCCGGCATCAACCGCCGCCGCATCCGCCACATTCCACGCCAGCGTCGCGCGGCGAAAGCCGTGTCCCTCGCCCGGCACGCCCGCATCCTCGGCGAGCATGTCCTTCGGAAACAGCGCCAGTACAACGCCGGCCATGTCGTACATGTAGAATGTCGGCTGAGAGGCGCGCGACCGCTTCAGACCCATGGCTTCATAGAAGGCGGAGGCGCGCGCGAGATCCTCGACGCCCAGCGTCACCAGGGCAATGCGGATCGCGGGATCACTCATGCCTTGGCCTCCGGCTTGATGCCTAGCAACCGGCAAGTCGACAGCGACAGCCCCGCACGGTTCATCGTGTAGAAGTGGAAGTGATCGACGCCCTGCTCCGCGAGCCGGTGACACAGTTCAGCCGCCACATGCGCTGTCACCAGATCGCGCGTCTCCGCGTCGCCATCCAGGCCGGCATAGAGGTCGGCGATCCGCGTCGGGATCGCCGTCCCGCACAGATCCGCCATGCGCTTCAGCCCCTTGAAGTTGGACTGCAACATGATGCCCGGCACGATCGGCTGCGTGATGCCCGCCGCCCGCGCCTGGTCGAGAAACTTGAAGTACACATCCGGGTAGAAGAAGAACTGCGTGATCGCCCGCGTCGCGCCCGCATCGAACTTGCGCTTCAGGTTCTCGATCTCCGCCTTCAGCGACGGCGCATCCGGATGGACCTCCGGATAGCAGCCAACAGAGATGTCGAAGTCCGCGATCTTGCGCGCGCCGGCGATAAGATCGTTGGCGTAGGCATAGCCCCCCGGGTGCGGTTCATAACGCGTTCCAATGCCGGCCGTCGGATCACCACGCAGCGCAACCACGCGCTTCACGCCCGCGTCCCAATAATCGCGCAGCACCTGGTCGATCTCGTCCTTCGTCGCAGCCACGCAGGTGATGTGCCCTGCCGGCTTGAGCGACGTCTCTTCCGCCATCTTTTTGACGATGCCGTGCGTCCGCTCGCGCGTGGAGCCGCCGGCGCCATACGTCACCGACACATAGGACGGCGCGAGCGGCTCAAGCCGCTTCACAGAATCCCAGAGCTTGCTTTCCATTTCCGCGTTCTTCGGCGGAAAGAATTCGAAAGAAACTGTCGGCGTCTTCATGCTGCGGACCTCTTGCCCGGTGATGATTGGGCGGCCTTCTGGCTGTCGGCAGACCACACCATCACGGAAATTCCCTTTTCGCCGCCGGGGGCGCCAAATGTCTTGGCGGCCTTCACGGCCAGCCCGGCGCGATCGGCCCACCGCGCCATGTCGGCCTCGCTCACGCCGAGATGGCGATGCGCGTGCTCAGTCCGCAGGTGCTCCAGCGTGTGCGGCGCAAACTCGACGACGATCAGCCTGCCCCCCGGCGCCAGCACCCGCGCCGCTTCGACGAGCGCGCGGCCAGGATCGTCGAGGAAATGCAACACCTGATGGATGATCACGAGACTGGCTGAGCTGTCCGCATACGGTGATGCCGTCGCATCGCCATGGCGCACCGAGGCGTTGGCTGCGCCCGCATCCTGCAGCTTGCTGCGCGCGACGGTGAGCATCTGGTGCGACAGGTCGATCCCCTCCACCCGCCGCGCCATGCCCGCGAAAAGGGTCAGCATGCGGCCGGTGCCAGTGCCGAAATCCACGACCAGATCGAACGGCCCCGGCCCTGCCGCGGCGAGCACCGCCTTCTCGATGTCGGCTTCTGCATAGTGCAGCGCCCGCAGCCGGTCCCACTCGTCCGCCACGCGCGCGAAATACTGGCCCGCCGCCTCTGCTCGCTCGCCCTTCACATCACGCAGCCGATCGAGATCGCGCTTGAGTTCGGGGTCGTGCGCATCGACGGATGCGATCAGGGTGTCGACCAGAGCCCGCGCGCCGCCCTCAGCCGGCAGCCGATAGAACACCCACGCCCCTTCGGGCAGCCGCTCGATCAACCCTGCACCCGTAAGGAATTTGAGGTGACGCGAAAGTCTCGGCTGGCTCTGGTTCAGCACTTGTGCAAGCTCGCCCACGGACAGCTCGCCATGCGCCAGCAGGGCGAGAATCCGCGCCCGCGTAATCTCGCCGGCGGCGCGGAGTTGCGTAACGAGGTGTGCAAGAGTCACGGAATGCATATAACGATATAAACATATCCTTATATGAACTCAAGCCGCGGGCATGATGTGGCCCGACTCCTGCTCATCCTACGCCAAGATTGCCTTGGGGAACGTGGTCCCTGCAGGTTGATCCTAACGTAAACCGGCCACATATCCGCCCAGCGGTGTGAGAACGTATCGACATGCGACCAATCCACGTTCGTCTTTCCTGTAGCGCCGCCGCCTTTGCGGCGCTGTTCACAGCCGGGTGCGCCAGCGTTACGGCGGATAACCCTGATCCTTACGAGGAATTCAACCGCCAGATGTTCGCCTTCAATGAAGGGCTGGACAAGGCGGTCATCGAACCCGTCGCCTACGGCTACCGCGCGGTGACGAACGAGCCGATCCGCGAGGGCGTGGGCAACGTCTCCAACAATCTCGGCGAGCCCCTGACCTTCGTGAACCACCTGCTGCAGGGCAAGCTTCCGGACGCTGGCGCGACGCTGGGTCGGTTCGTGGTGAACACCACAGTAGGCATCGCTGGCGTGTTCGATCCGGCCTCCACCATGGGCATGCAGCGGACGACGGAAGACTTCGGACAGACGCTCGGCGTCTGGGGCGTCGACCCCGGCCCCTTCATTGTCCTCCCCTTACTCGGACCAACGAACACGCGGGACATCGTCGGCAAGGGCGGCGACGTCGCGCTCAATCCGCTCAACTATCCGCAGTTCGAGAATGACGACGCGATCCGTCTTGGCGCCATGGCGCTCGGCGGCGTCAATGCGCGCGAGGGCGCGATCGAAACGTTTGACGAGCTGCGCCAGCAGATCGACCCCTATACCACACTCAGGCGTTTGTATGGCCGCACAAGGGCTGCCGACATCGGAATTCCCTATGATGAGCCGAATGACGCCCCAGAACTGACGGATGACGAACTAGACTTCTGAACGGGTCGTACGTGGAGACTTCGATGAAACTCACGAGCATGCTTGCAGCCGTTGCGGTAGCGAGCGCATCCGCGCCGGCGGCCTTCGCTGACAAGAAATCCGAAGCCTACGTACAGACCAACGCGAACTCGGTGTTGAGCGTGCTCAACGACCGCTCGCTCACGGCCGAACAGCGCGAGAAGAAGTTCGGCGAGTACATGAACAAGTTCGCGCACATGCCTTCGATCGCGCGCCGCGTCATCGGCACGAACTCACGCTCGCTGAGCGAGGCGGACTTCAACAAGTACTCCAAGATCTTCGAAACCTACGCCCTCGAAGTCTACCAGGTTCACTTCGACCAGTTCCGCGGCGAGGGCCTGCGCGTCACCGGCTCGAAGGATGACGGTCCGCAGCGCTCCACCGTCGAGTCCGTGATCAAGAACTCGCAGACCGGCAAGGACACGAAAGTCTACTGGGATGTGCTGCTGAGCCAGGACGGCCAGAACTATCGCGTGCGCGACGTCGGCATTGAACTCGGCGGCTCCGTGCTCTGGCTGGCCCAGGAACAGCAGGCCCAGTTCGTGAATTATCTCGACCGAAACAATGGCGACATCAACAAGCTGATCGGACGCATCAACGTCCTGCTGGCCGACATGGAAGCGCGGAAGAAGGACGGACGCGGCTCAGCCTACAAGGGCTAG
>JBBAUA010000012.1:0-27140 GCA_040398465.1 Hyphomonadaceae bacterium
CAAGGGCTAGCGAGCTGGCGGAGATCAAGTAAGGTTTTGCTAACCTATGATAAACGAATCGGCGCGATCCTTCACGGACCGCGCCGGTTTTCGTCGGGCCTGGACAATAGCTGCGACCAGTGGAAGCGAACGCGGAACGCTCCGTGCCGCCGGGCGTCTCTTCTCGCAGACATTGGGAAACAGCGTGACAAAAGACCTCGATCAGCCGACGCGTACCCCCACCAACATCATGTGGCGGACGAGACGCTTTGCGGCCCCCCTGCGCGAGATCTACCCCGTGGATGCCTTCGCCACCGACGACCCGACCTCCGAGCAGTTCCTCGAGCTTCTGGAGCAGGCCGAGCGCCGGCTCTCGGCCCGGAAGCAGGGCTGCTAGATTTCGCCATCGTCTTGGCCGGGGGCGACGACTCGCCGCCGCCGAGGCTCATCCACCTTCCAGATCGTCACCACAAGCGCGACCGCCATCGTCACCACCGTGGCCACGAACGCCGCGTGATACCCCCACACCATAACAAGCCCCGCCCCCACCAGCGGCGCCAGCGCCCCCGCCGCTCCCTCGGCCGTGTTCGACAGCGCCATACGCATCGGCACGTCGTGCGGGTGTCCGTACTCGAGCACGATATTGCTGGTCGACATATTGAACCCAGACTGCCCCGCGCCGATCAGAACGAACGCCAGAGCATAGGTCTCCAGGGAGTTTCCGAGCATCAGACCCGCGACGCCTGCAATGTTCATTGCCGTCGAGATGACAAAGGTTGAGCGAAAGCCCTGCCTGTCAGCGAGATAGCCCCACACCAGGTTCGAGAGCGTGTCCGCGCCCATGTAGGCGATCGACAAGACAGCCAGCGTGGCGCCGAACGCCTCGGGCTGCGCCTCCGCCGTGATGCCGAGCGAGAAGATCGCGAACAGGAAGAAGAAGGGCTGCCCGATCCGCGAGCCCATCACCAGCGAACGCGCGACCATGAACCAGAAGAACCCGTCATCTTCGCGCATGAGGCCCGGCACGTCCTTAACACGCTCGCGCAGGCTCTTGCGCGCCCGCACCGTCGGCGGCTCCGGCTCGCGCATCAGCAACTGCAGCGCCGTCAGGCCGAGGCTCGTCAGAACGAACGCAACGAAGAATGTCGTCGCATAGCCATTGCCCCAGACATGGTTGGCCACCAGCCACGAGCCCGCGAAGTAGGACAGCAGCGCGGCGATCAGCCCGCCCGTGAGATTGCGCCACGCCTGCAGCCTGCCCCGCAGCCGGATCGGGATTACTTTCGCAAGCAGAAGCTGGAATGCCACGCGCTGAGGCCCCTGGAAGAAGCCGAGCAGGAACAGGAACAGCAGCGCAAAGGCCAGCGCCACCGGCCCAACCATGAACCAACCCGAAATCGCCAGACCAAGGATCTGCACCCGCATCAGCACGCCCAGCGTCACCGACACCGGCATCACCTTCTTGCGATGCTCGATCTGGGATGCGCCAATGATCGGCGACACGATCATGCCCAGCTGCTGCAGGCTGGTACCGATGCCGACCCAGAAGTCCGAACCCGATATCGAATGCAGATAGGCCGGCACGAAGGTCGGCGTGTTGACCAGCCGAAATCCGGTCATTCCGAGCATGCCGTGCACATAGTGGCCGAGATAGTTCCGCTTGAGATTGTCCTCGACGAACTTGTCGTACGCCGCATCTGCCTCCACGACAGCGGAAGATCCTCTTTTGGGTATATCGTCCAAGACGATGTCCCTTCCCCGACGCAAGTCCCTGCCTGATGCCGGGGCTTGCCGTGAGTCGCTTCTAGTCCCGCAGCGCCGACACTTGAAGTGTGGCGCGTTGCAGCGTCTATGAATTCGGCGCGGTGCGCACTTTCGAAGCTGAAGCCAGGACGGAACTCGACATGAAACGACTGCTGATCGCCCTCGCCGCCGGGGCCGTGTTCGCTCCCGCCGCCTTCGCCCCCCAAGCCTTGGCCCAGGTCGCGCCCAAGCCGACGCCCGAACAGCTGGCCATGACCTACGCTGAAGACGAACTCAGCCTCGAAAAGTGCGGCGTCCCTCGCAATGCCGGCGACGACTACCGCCCCACCCCGATGATGCCCGACCAGACCCGCGCCCCGCGCATTAACTCCTCGCAGGACTACAATGTGGACGTCGTGGCCTCCGGCCTGCCGAACGCCTGGGCGCTCGCCTTCCTGCCGTCCGGCGAAATGCTGGTCACCATCCGCGGCGAGGGTCTCCGCCTGATCTCGGCAGACGGCAAGACCTCCAATCCGGTCACGGGCACGCCGGTGATCAAGAACGCCATCCGCCTGTTCGGCATGCACGACGTCATCCTGGACCGCGACTTCGCGAGCAACCGCATGCTCTATCTCGCCTACGTCACCACGCCGGAAGGCAAGCCGATGACCGGTTCCGTCGTGCGCGCGAAACTCTCTGCCGACGGCAAGTCGCTCGAGGACTACACCGTCCTCAAGGAAGGCCCCGGCATGATCCCGCGCCGCATCGTCCAGGCGCCGGACTCGACGCTCTTCATCCAGACGGCCGACATCATCACGCCCTATGTAAGCGTCCAGAACCTCGGCAGCCCGCAGGGCAAGGTGCTGCGCATCAACACCAACGGCACCATCCCCGGCTCCAACCCCTTCGTCCCCACCAAGGGCGCCGACCCATCGGTCTACGCCCTTGGCATCCGCGATCCGCAGGGCATGACGCTTCACCCGACCACGGGCGAACTCTGGCTGATCGAGAACGAGCCGCGCGGCGGCGACGAACTGAACGTCATCCAGGCCGGCAAGAACTATGGCTTCCCACTGATCTCCTACGGCCGCGACAATGACGGCAAGCTGCTCAATGGCGGCCTGACGCAGAAGGCCGGCCTCGAACAGCCCGTGTACTTCTGGACGCCCTCGGTCGCGCTGTCCGGCATGACGATCTATGATGGCGCAGCCTTCCCCAGCTGGCGCGGCGACGTCTTCGCCGGCGGCCTCTCGGGCATGCAGCTGATCCGCCTCGACATGGAAAACGGCCGCGTCGTCGGCGAGGAGAAACTGCTGCGCGACAAGTGCAAACGCATCCGCGACGTGCGGCAAGGGCCGGGCGGCATGCTCTACGTGCTGACGGATGATGCGAATGGAGAGATCTGGAAGATCTCGCCGAAATAGACAGCTGTGAACACGGCCTCGTCCTTCGAGACGCGGACTTCGTCCGCTCCTCAGGATGAGGCCTCTCCACGATCACCGATACTGGGAAAGCCCTCATCCTGAGGAGGCCAAAGGCCGTCTCGAAGGAGGAGGCGGCTCACCGGCGATAGTTACGCCACCCCCAGCGCCTTCCGCATCGCCTCGACCGCGGCATCAAACGCCAGCATCGTCGAGATATGACGCGGCGGGTATTCCCGCACCGGCTGCAGGTGACGCAGCTCCCAGAACAGGCCACCAGGCGGCTCCGCCCCATCCTTCAGCATCGCGCGCAACGCATCGCGCGCCGCCTCGATCTCCTCGAGTGAGCGCCCCACCGCATGCCGTGTCAGGATCGATGACGCAGCCTGCCCCAGCGCGCACGCTTTGGGTTCCACCGCGATCTCCGCGATGCGCCCCTCCGCGTCGAGCTTCACATCCACCTCCACGGTGGACCCGCACACGCGCGACACCTTCAGCGACGACCCCTGCGCATCGCCGAGCCGGCCGAGATGCGGAATGTCCGCCGCCAGCTCCAGAACGCGATTGTGGTACAGGTCACCGAACATAGTGCGTATGTCGGGCGGATTAGGGTGGGGATCAAGCCTCTCAGAGTCATTCTCGGGGAAGCCGAAGGCGCATCCCGAGAACATCGGTTGTAGAAGCGCGGGAACTCACAAGACTACGCATGAAGCTCTCAACCGGCAATCCCGGCACTCACTTCGTTCGGCCGAGAATGACTCAGGTAGCGGAAACCCGCGCAAAGAACGCCGCGACCATATCCGCAAACGTATCCTGCACGATCAGGTCCGAATGCCCACCGCCCACGAACTCGACATACTCCGCAGCGACGCCCTCATCCTTCAGCGCCTTGCCCACTGAGCGGGCCAGCTGAACCGGCAGCGTGCCATCCTTCTCGCCGCCGAGCACCAGCACAGGCCCCTTGAAATCCTTCAGGGCATTGGCAACGTCGATGTCGCCAAACCCTTCAGCAATCTCGATCCGAACGAACGGCGCCGCGAACCAGGGCGTCCACGCCTGTGCGACCTCGCGGGCGTTGCGCGCCGACGTCTCGATGATCAGTCCGTCCGTCTCGGGCAGCCGCGCCGCCAGCTCCGAACACACCAGTCCGCCCAGCGAGTGCCCCCACAGCACGATCTTCCGGCCCGCCGCTTTCTCGCGCACCAGCGGCACGATCTCGTCCGCCATCTGTTGGAATCTCTCGGGGCTCGCCGTTCCACCCGTCTCGCCATAGCCGGGATAGTCGAACAGCAGCACATCGCCATGCGGGATCGCCACCACCGTGTAGCGATAACCGCTGCGCTGCCGTGTCGACGCGTTGCCCCCACACCGCACCACCAGGGCGTCAGCGGGCGCTGCACGCGTCACCAGCGTGTAGGCCAGCCCGCCCTCGCCCGTGCCAAACCGGCCGTGCTCGATCTTCGCTTCGACAAAAGGCGCGGCCTGCTTCGGAAAACCAGCATCGGCCTCAGCGCGGCTTTTCCAGACATAGTTCCAGTCCGCTTCGGACTGGAACGCACGCTCGCCGATCATCGTCTGGCCGGTCTGCTTCGCCAGCGCTTCGTCATATGCGATCGGCTCGAACACCGTCGTCTCGTCGATGCTGACGACCATGCAAGCGCTCAGCGACAGCGCAGCGGCGCAGGCTATCACACGGTGGATCATGCCTGCTCCTGTCCAGCCATCACCGGCGGGGCCAGTTCCTTCATCCACGCTTTCGGCTTCTCCGAGAACAGCGCCGCGCCCGCCGCACGCGCTCCGGTCACGAGCGACTTGCGTCTCGCATCCAGCACGTTGAGAAAGCCCGCCGGCCGCTCGCGCCAGCGCTTCACGCCCGCCGCCACAACCTCGATGTCCTGAACCTCGCCCAGCAATTCCGCGAGATCGCGCACGCCGGCGACGCGCCGGTCAAGCGCATCCGGAAACTGCTGCCGCATCAACCTTGCCTGCAGCGCGTGATACTTCGCCTGCTTGCGCCACTCGTGCAGAAGCTCGGGCTCCTCGCTGTCGAGGGCCGCGTGCATCGCATTGCGAGCCATGCGGTATGTCTCGGCCAGCGCCGCCGCCAGATGCCCGCGCTCTCCGCGCTCAAGCTGCGGTACAAGCTGATCCGCGCGCTCATCCAGCCCGGCCGTGAACACAGCGATCGCCTCGCCTGCCTCAACCGTGCCGCGTTGCTTCTGGAAACGCTCTTCCAACTTGCGCGTCACGTCCACGCCGACCCGCGTCACCAGGAATGGCCGCAGAGTCTCCAGCGCCTCGATCCGCGCCCCGGCGTCACGCAGCTCCGACAGCAGCCGCGCCTGATCGCGCCACCAGCGGTTCTCGCGATCGAACGACTTGCCCTTCATCAGAGGCCGCGCCAGCCGCAACGCCGCGCGTATCCGCTTGCAGCGAACCCGCGCCTTGTGCGCGAACGCCGAGGATTCCTGCTGCGCCTCGGCGCATTCGGCCGACAGCTTCTCCACCTGTTCGCGGATCACGCGGCTCAGCCCCTCGTGGGGCGTCTCGTGAGGGACGAGGACGAAGCTCATGCCGGGCTCAATTTCCGTTATCGTTGTAGTTGCGATTGGGGTCGCGCATGTGCAGGCGCACATAGTGCGCTTCCGGGCGCGGCTGGCTCGGCCAGAACTTCACCGTCCATGAATGCACGTTGTCATTCACCGAATAGACCCGCTCGCATTCCAGCTCGGGCACCGGCGCGCCATCGGGCCGATTGCCGTCCCGACATGTGAATCCGTCCGCCTCGAAAACCTTGCGCGCCTCGGCGGCCTGTCCGCCCTGCCACCTGCCCCCGATGAAGCGGCGGAAGTCCTGGTCGACCGCGCCCTCAGCGTCGCGATCCCAGAATCCGAAATTCGTGCCGGCCGGCCCCGGCCCCTGCGGCGGACGCGGCCCGCCCGTGTTGATCACGGTTGTCGAGCACGCCGCCATCGCGAGCAGCGTGATCCCGGCCAATAGTGTCTGCGCAAGCTTCATGAGCATGCCCTTCCCGAACAACCCGCCCTAGTAATCGAGCATAGACCGCGCCGCCCCGCCGTCAAACAGCAGGCCAACATCACGGGGCGCCCTGTCGAAGCCCGACAAGCCCCGCCAGCCAGTCCAGCATCGCCGGCAGCTGCTGGATGAATACCAATGTCACAAACGAAACCGCCACAAGCGCAACAACGGAAACCACCAGCCCGACAGCGACGATCGCCCCGTCGCGCTGCGCTAGACCCATACCCAGCACCGCGCACGCCAGCGCCGGCGGAAAATTCCCGCCCGGGGGCAGCGGCAGGATTAGCACGATCGCCATGATCAGGACGATGACGCCGATGAAAACCGCACCCGCCCGTCCTGTCAGGAACAGCAGGCGCGGCTTCATCACCCGCTCGATCGTCTGCAAGCGCGGCGCTAGCCCCTCGAAAGCGCCGACGATCGTCTTCCGGTCGAACTCGCGTTTCGAAAGGATGCCCGGCAACCACAAATCCTCGCGTCCGATCACCATCTGCACGGCCACGATCAGCAGGATGATCCCGACAACCGTGGGCACGCCCGGCGGCATCGGCACGATGGACGGCAGCGAAAACAGCAGCACAGCCAGACCGAACGAGCGCGCATCCAGTGCATCGAGAATCTGCTTCACCGACACCTTCTCGCTCTCGCCGCGCACAGCCCGCAGCAACACCTCCGACGTCGGAACGCTGGTGGCGCCAAGGTGCGATGTGTCGTGTTCCGGCGGTGTCAGATGCGTCTCCATGTCGAGCCGTCCGGGCCGTCCATGATCTCGATGCCCTCCGCCGCGAGCTCCTTGCGGATGCGATCGGCCTCCGCAAAATCCTTCGCCTTGCGCGCCGCGAACCGTGCGGCCACCCGATCGTCGATCGCCTGCGCCTGGGACGCGTCACCCCGCGCCCAGTCATCCGGATCGGCCTGCAGCAGCCCCAGCAACGCCCCGGCCGCCAGCAACTGTCCCTTGAAGCGCGGCCAGTCGGCGGGATCGGCCTTGTTGGCTTCCGTTGCCAGCGCAGAGAGTTCAGCCAGCGCATCCGGCGTGTTGAGATCATCGCACAGCGCCGCGATCACCCCATCCGGCACGCCGGTGTTGTCCGCCCGCGCGCCCTTCATCCGCCGCAGCGCATTATAGAGTCCGTTCAGCGTCGACTTGCTCTCCTTCAGCAGATCGCCAGTGAAATCCAGCGGCTGCCGGTAGTGTCCCTTAAGCAGTGCAAAGCGCAGCGTCTCGCCGTCCCATTCCTTCAGCAGGTCATGCACCAGCTTCACATTGCCCAGCGACTTGGACATCTTCTCGGAGTCCATCGACAGGAAACCATTGTGCAGCCAGTACCGCGCCATCGGCTTGCCATGCGCGCACTCGCTCTGCGCGATCTCGTTCTCATGGTGCGGAAAGATCAGGTCGAGACCACCTGCATGAATGTCGATCGTCTCGCCGAGCACGGCCTTCGCCATCGCCGAGCATTCGATATGCCAGCCCGGCCGCCCCTCGCCCCAAGGCGATGGCCAGCGCGCCTCCGCCGGCTCGCCAGGCTTCGCAGCCTTCCACAGCGCAAAGTCCGCCGGGTCTCTTTTCCCCGCATCAACCTCGACCCGCGCGCCTGCCACCATGTCGTCCCGCGAGCGACCGGAAAGCTTCCCGTAATCCGCCATCGACGGCACGTGGAACAGCACGCCGTCCTTGCCCGGATAGGCATGGCCCTTGTCGACCAGCGTGCCGATGATCTCGACCATGCCCGCGATGTAGTCGGTCGCATGCGGACGATGCGTCGGCTCGATCACCCCCAGCGCGCCCATGTCCTCGCGATAGATGCGCTCGAATTGCGCCGTGATCTCGGCGATCGGCCGTCCGGCCTCCGCCGCGGCGGCGATGATCTTGTCGTCCACATCCGTGATGTTGGCCGCATAGACCACATGGCTTTCGCCGTATTTCGCCCGCAGCAGGCGAAACAGCACATCGAATGCGACAGGCGGCCGCGCATTGCCGATATGGGCGTAGGAATAGACCGTCGGCCCGCAGACATACATCGTCACCCGCTGCGGGTTTTCCGGCGAAAAGACCTGCTTTTCGCGGCTCAGCGTGTTGTAGAGACGTATGTCCATAAGTCGGGTCTTTTCGTTCCGTTAGGAAGTTTGAATCAGGGTTTCCGCCATGTATTCCCGGGCGTCAGGCTGGCGTTTTCGCAACAGGCGCCTATGTGTCACCAACCCCTCGCCTGAGCAATCTGGTCTGGCGGGCCAGTCATTTTAAGGGCGCCGTGATGCCCGGGCGGGAAACCATGAGGGTTTTCCGGCCCCAGTAACGGAAGGGACCGGCCATGGACGCCGAAATCAAAGGCAAGGCCAAAGCCGGCGACGAGCCGTTCAACCGCCCCTCACGGGACGAGGCCGAAGACGCTGTCCGGACCCTCATCGCCTGGGCCGGAGACGACCCCAAGCGTGAAGGCCTGGTCGACACCCCCGGCCGCGTGGTCGACGCATATGAAGAGTGGTTCAAAGGCTATCGTGAAGACCCCCGCGAATACCTCTCGCGCACGTTCGACGACGTGAAGGGCTATGACGACATCGTCATGCTGCGCGACATCGACGTGGAGTCCCATTGCGAACACCACATGGCCCCGTTCCTCGGCAAGGCGTACGTCGCCTACATGCCGCTCGACAACGTAGTCGGCATCTCGAAGATCGCCCGCGTGGTCGAGATCTATTCCAAGCGTCTCCAGACGCAGGAGACGATGACGTCCCAGATCCTCAACGCGATCCAGGAAGTCCTGAAGCCCGAAGGCGTCGCCGTGATGATCGACGCCAAGCACGAATGCATGACCACCCGCGGCGTCCACCACCCGAACGTCTCGACAATCACGACGCAGTTCTCGGGCGTCTTCCGCTCCGACAAGGAACTCCGCGAACGGTTTCTGCGGCTCACGGGGCGGTAGCTGGGACCGCCGGGCGCCTGCCCGGCAGTCGCGGCGAAGCCGCGAGATCAGCGCCCCCGTCCTCGCGGACAATTTCCTTTGCCCTTCCGCGATCTCGCGTTAATCGGCCCCTGCACCTGCGGGAGATCACGCCATGACCACCGAGCTCGAAAAAACCATCGACGCCGCCTGGGAAGAGCGCACCTCCCTCTCCCCGTCCACAACCGGCGCCGTCCGCGACGCTGTGAACGCCGCCCTGTCCCAACTCGACTCAGGCGCGCTCCGCGTCGCCGAGAAATCCGCCTCAGGCGCTTGGAGCGTGAACCAGTGGCTGAAGAAAGCCGTGCTGCTCTCCTTCCGCCTCAACCCCAACCGCATCATGGGCGCCACTGGCCAACCGCCCGGACCGTACTTCGACAAGGTCCCCACGAAGTTCGAAGGCTGGACCGACAAGGACTTCACCGCCGCAGGCTTCCGCGCCGTACCGGGCTCAATCGTGCGCCGTGGCTCCTTCATCGCGAAGGACGCGGTGCTGATGCCGTCCTTCGTCAACATCGGCGCCTATGTCGGTGAAGGCACGATGGTCGACACCTGGACCACGGTTGGCTCGTGCGCCCAGATCGGGAAGCACTGCCACCTCTCCGGCGGCGTCGGCATTGGCGGCGTACTCGAGCCGCTGCAGGCCAACCCAGTCATCATCGAGGACAACTGCTTCATCGGCGCCCGCTCCGAAGTCGCCGAAGGCGTCATCGTCCGCGAAGGCTCCGTCGTCGGCATGGGCGTCTATCTCGGCCAGTCTACACCCATCGTGAACCGCGCCACCGGCGAGACGCTCTTCGGGGAAGTGCCGCCCTACTCCGTCGTCGTCGCCGGCAACCGCCCCGGCTCGACGCCGATGCCGGGCCAGAACTGGACGCCCTCTCTCTACTGCGCCGTCATCGTGAAGCAAGTCGACGCACAAACGCGCTCGAAGACCAGCGTCAACGAGTTGCTGCGCGCCTAGACTGCCTGGTGTCTTCGTGAATCCCTTCGTGTCTTCGTGTTAGTCTGAACACGAAGACAAGAGGGACACCACGATGGTCACGCCCGCCGCCGGCTATTCCGGCAAGAGCCTCATCGCCAAGCTCGGCCTCAAGGACGGCGTGAAAGCGATCGCCATCGCCCCGCCCGCCAACTACGCCGAGCTCACCGACAACGCCGCGATCACGCCAAGGAAGTCTGCGCCCGCCACCGGCAGCTTCGACTTCATCCACTTCTTCGTGAGCAACGAAGCCGCCCTCGCCCGCGACCTGCCGAAACTCGAAACCCGCCTCGCGCAGGGCGGCATGCTCTGGGTGTCATGGCCGAAGAAAACCTCGAAGCTTTTCGTCGATCTCACGGAAGACGGCATCCGCCGCCTCTGCCTCCCCATGGGCCTTGTCGACGTGAAGGTCTGCGCTGTCGACGCCGACTGGTCCGGCCTCAAGCTGCTGCGCCGAAAGGCCCGCTGACCACCCCACGGAACTCATTGCGCTCCTCAAGCATTACCGAGCACGACCGTTTTCAAAGGGAGTCGCCAAATGGGGATCGTTTACCTCGTCCTGTTCGCCCTCGCCGCCATCTTCGCGATCTCGCTGATTGTCGGCGTGGTGTTCAAGCTGATCGGCTTCGCCATCGCCGCGCTGCTGGTCGTCGTCGCCGTCACCTGGGTCATGCGCAAGCTGCGTGGGTCGAAGTCGACGGAACGCCTGCCGCGCTGAGGCATTTCCATCGAAGCGATCCTGCACGGCAAGCCAAGCTAGGAACGGCGTCATGCCATCTTTCGTTCTCTATCTCCTCGGTTTCGTAATCCTCGCCGGCGGCATCCTGTTCGGCGCCAGCATTCTCGGCGTCGACAACCAATGGCTCGCCGTGATCGGCATGGTCCTGCTTGGCCTCGGCGTGATCACCGGCGTCGCCAGGACTCGACGCCGCGACGCACTCGCCGCGAGCGAACCTACCAGTGACAAAGTCTGAACCCGGCGCAACATCAACAGCCCAAACAAAACGCCCGGCCACAAGCCCGATGTTCTGCTGTTCGCCACATAGCGGGAACTTCAGGAAGGTCGTCGGCGCCCGGCCGGGCTCTAGTAGCCCTGCCCCACGCCGCCATCGAGCACGAGATTGCCCGCAGCCACGGGCCGCGCGACCTTCACTTCCTTGACCACCTTGGTGATCGTCTCGCGCGTCGTCGGCTCGCAGATCGTCTTCTTCGTGGCGACCTGCACCAGCTTCACACCCGGACCATATTTCCTAAGCAGCGAGCGCTCGTTGCAATCGCGCTCCGGCGTCTGGCGGCGGCACTGGATCACGCCGCCCGGCCCATGCCACAGCGCCTCGCCCCTGGCGCATGAGAACGTGTCCGCCTTGTCGAAGTTCGCCTTGCCCTCGACCATCTCGCCCATCGTCACCTGCATGTGCGTCCCCGCCATGCAGCGATAAATCTCGCCGGATTGCCGCGCATCGACCGACATCTCGCCATCGACGCGCGAGGCCGGATGCGGCGTCTTGCGATCGTCGATGCAAATCGCCTGCACAGGCCGCGTGCGCAACTCTGCGACGATCTTGTCGACGCAGATCTCTTCCGTGCCCTTGACCTCTTCCTCGATAAGCTTCGTCTCATAGCCACCATCGACGGTGAGGTTGCTGATCGTGCTCGTCGACACGCCGGGGTTCGAATAGTAACCGCCACCGCCGCCGAAGAAGACGCCCGCGTCGCCCGAAGCATTGGCGTGGCCATAAGCGCCCGCGCCCGCCATCGCGCCGGAATTCGCCGTGGCGACCGACATCGATGTCGCGCCGACATAAACATTCGCAGTCGCCACATTCACGCCCGGCACATTCACCGTGAGATTACGCGGCGTCTGGCAGCACGCGCTCGGCGGCGGCGGAGGCGAGACAGGCCCACAGGTGCTGCACGACTGGCCCACAGCGGTCAGTCCCACAGTGGCCATGGCTGTCGCGAGGCCGGCGCCAGCCAGCATGTGTCGCCATGAAACGGTCATGTGAGGTCTCCGTCAGGTATCCCGTGGTCGGGTGCAAGAGCCGCGCCTTTTCGCGCGTGGCGCTAACCCGGCCACCGAGAATGCCTCGCCCATCAGGCGAATCCGCCCGTAAATGAGCCGCTTTTCCCCCGCCAAGCGTCATGGCCCGTGCGCTGCAACAATTGTTGGCACGCTGGGGGGAAACCAGCTCAGACAGACAGGCGTCGAATGGAAGTCCTCAAGGCACATCCGAATACACAGGCCATGCTCGACGCCTGGCAGAGGCTCGTCGATGGCGAGAACTCCAGCGATGGTCCGACCACGGATGAGTATCCTGGTCTGGTAAACAACCTTTTCCTTCTTAACCATGTCGCCGAACGCGACTTCGCCTTCCGCCGCGTCGGCGCGACGCTTGACCGGCTGTTCGGGCGGCAACTTGCCGAGCACGACTTTCTGTCAATCTGGAATGACATCGACCGCCGCCTCGTCGCCGCCGGACTCTCGATGGCGGTGAAGGATCGCGGTCCGACCGTCATCCACGCACGTGGCGAGACGCTGGCCGGCAAGCGGCTCGATCTCGAATTCGCCCTCGCCCCGCTCCTGACCGACCTCGATGGCCCGCGCCGCTTCCTCGGCCTCTGCCAGGCGATCACGCCAGAGGAAGTCCTCGGCGGCCGCCCCCTGCGCAGGCTGCAGGTGCTCGCGGTCTTCCCGCCCGCCCCCGTCATGCGCCCGGCTATCCGCATCGTCACGTCCAGGTGAAGGCGCAGCCGCCAGAGCCCACCCGCCTCGACCGCCAGCGGCCGGGGCTGGCGGACCGGAAGACGAAATCACCAACGCCGCTTCGCGACCGCAATCCCCCGACAGCTTCCGGCAAGGGTTTGTGAACCATTGCGCAGTTAACCTTCGCGTCGGGGGAAACTCCCTCTCGCCGCCACAGAGGGTTGCTGATGCAATCGGCCCAGGCCACCGACAGGCCCGACCGTCCTTCGATCCGCAAGGTCGAAGGTGTCGACCGCCGCCGTCATCGTCGCGTGCTGTGGCAGGTCCCGGTTCGCGGCCTCACCGGCTCGGGCGAAGAGTTCGCCTGCAACACGGTGGACGTCTGCGCCGGCGGCCTCCGAATCAATCTCGCCCGCCCGCTCGAGAAGGGTGAGAACCTCGTTCTCTACATCGAAGACATCGGCCGGGTCGAAGGCGTCATCGTCCGCGTCCTCAACGAGATCGGCTACGCCATCGAATTCCGCGTGCCCCCGCGCAAGCGCGAGAAAATCGCCGACGCGCTGACCTGGCTTGTGAACAAGGACAGGCTCGGCCTCTCCGACGAACGCATCGCCGAGCGCCGCCCCGCCACAGGCCAGGTGATCGCCATTCACGGCAAGGGCGTGGCCATCGCATGCGCCATCGCTGACGTCTCGCTCTTCGGCGTTGCTCTCAAGACATCCGGCCCGCGCCCGATGATCGGCGACCGCGTGCAAATTGGCGAGCGTGCAGGAACCTGCGTCCGCTACATCGAAGGCGGCTTCGCCGTCGATTTCCGCACGCTGCACGGGACGGACATCTAGACTATCGGCTCGCCGCCGGTCCTCGCTTGTTCCACCTCAACGCCACCACTGCGGCAAGCGCCAACACCAGAAACACCACCCCGCCCGGCGCGGGGAAGAATGGCCAGTCTTCCGCACGATCAGACAGGCCAACCCCGGCTGCAAGCAGGCCCGCGAGCAAGACGTTGGGGGCGGCATGTCCCGCAGCCGCGCCAAGCCATGACCCCGATTTCTCCCGCAGCAAGGTGAGAAGTTCACGGTAGACCACACACGAGGCAATGAACGCTGCAATCATCAGCGGAGGCGCCGCCTCAAGATACGGAAACAGGCCAACCTTCAGCGCTACGGGAACAAGGTGCCACGCGGCCCAGACCAGGCCCAGGATCAGCACCCCCCAACGCCGTCCGCACGCCGCGATCGCCAGAGAGAGGCCGCCACCAGCCCATCCCAATTCCTCAAGCACGCTCGTCAGGGCAGACCCTCCCGCCGATGCCATGATGGAATCCAGCGGCGTGTCCTGTAACCGGAAGCTGGCGGCGCCCACCGCGACGGCGACTCCCAAGGCCCCTAGCGCAACCAGAAGCGTTGTGGCGGCTGCGCCCACTACCCATCGCCAGGACGTACCGGAGTCTCGATTCCATCGCCTGGCTGAAAGGGCCAGACCTGCGAGCGCAGGGCTCAGGATCATCGCCAGCTTGCCGAGGTCGACGAGCTGTGGATCTGCGGTCGCCATCAATACGGCCGGCAGGGCCAGCACGATGATGACGAACAAGACAAACCGGAGCCAAGCGAAAGCCACGCTGAACTCTCCAAACTGCCGGCCGAGTGACCGGCGAACGGCCAACAACGCACTAGTCGCGCGCGGCCACAATGCCCAATCGTTCAACGGAAGTGCGATCCACAAGTCGGCTGCCTGACAACCGGCCAGGACGTCACGTCAACCAGTCACCGGGTTTGCCGTGACCTCGCAACGACGTTCGGTTTCCGAGTGCGCCAGCGAACGACGCTCGCCCGATTGCGCCATCGCCTGCGCCATCAAGGCAATCGATCGATGCGCTGTTCACTGATGCGATAGCGACGTAGCGGAAGGTAGGCGCGCGCATCATTGTTCACGACCGCGAGACCATGGCTCGTGCGCTGGCGAACCTTGTGCAAGGATGACGTTCAGGTCACCCAAGGAACAGCAACATGATGCGCTTCTCGGTTCTCTGCACAGCCGCGGCCCTGATGTCTTGTGGCGCAGCGTTCGCCCAGGCTGGCGGTCCCATCCCACGCACGGCCGAAGGTAAGCCGGACTTTCAGGGCGTCTGGACGAACTCGTCCATTACGCGGCTCGAGCGCGTGCCCGAATTCAAGGACCTCGTGATTTCGGAAGCCGACGCGAAGCAGTGGGAGATGGATGCAGCCGCCGTCGCGGCGGCAGACAACGCACCAACTGCAGAAGACAAGGGCGCGCCTGAAGTGGGCGATGATCCCGCCGGCTACAATAACTTCTGGATCGACCCAGGCAGGCAGGTCGGCAAGATCAACGGCACATACCGTTCGTCGTGGATCACCGATCCGCCGAACGGCAAGGTGCCCTACACGCCCGCCGGCCGCACCGCGATGATGAAGACGGTCAGCACCTACAACATGTTCGACAATCCGGAAGAGCGCATCCCGATCGAGCGCTGCCTCATCGGCTTTGCCTCCACCGGGGGGCCGCCAATGCTGAACGCGCTCTACAACAACCACCAGCAGATCATCCAGACGCCCGACGCCATCGCGATCAACATCGAGATGGTTCACGACACGCGCATCATCCGCATGAACGGCCAGCACAATCCCGACAACATGCGCCAGTATCTCGGCACCAGCGTCGGCAAGTGGGAGGGCGATACGCTGGTCGTCGAAACCGTCGGCTTCAAGGCGATTGAATCCGTGCGCGTCGACTTCGGCCTGTTCGTCTACATCTCGCCTGACTCGAAAGTCACCGAGCGCTTCACCATGCAGGACAACGATACGATCTTCTACCAGTTCACCGTCGAGGATCCTGCAGCCTACACCCAGCCATGGAAGGGCGAGCTCAACTTCCGCCGCTCGCCGGACCGGATCTATGAATACGCCTGCCATGAGGGCAACTATGCTGTTCCGAACATCCTCCTCGGCGCGCGCGAGCTTGAACGGGCTGGCCTGAAGCAGCCGGTCGTGAAGCGCGGCATCGGCCGCCTCGACCGTCCAGCGAAGCAATAGACTGGGGGACCGGGCGCGGATTGCCTCCGCGCCCCGGTCGCCGATTTGCGGCAGGACAACGACCGATATCGCTAGGTCAACACGCTGCGGGACGGCTGCAGCAGATCTGGCCGGCAGACCTACTCGCCGTAACCGCTGTCCTCCAGCATGCTTGCATACCGGTGCACCATGTTCTTCACGCTCATCAGGTGCGAGACGTCGCCCGTGCGCATCGCATAGGCGGCGAACTTGATGGGGCTGGCCCAGTAGTACATCTCTGCCTGGTCGGCCATCCGACCCCAGGTCTGGCCGCCTGCACGCTCATAGCGCGCGATCAGGTCTTCCATCGCCTCGCGGCCCGCGGCGGCGAAGTAGAGCGTGAAGTCCGAGGCCGGATCACCGATCTCCGCATCCGCCCAGTTCTCGATCGCGACCACGCGATAGTCCGCATTCACGAACAGCCGCGGATGATAGATGTCGCCATTGATCAGCGTCGTGAAATCCGGCCAGAACGCATCGCCGTCGATCCATTTCCGCCACAGGCCCCAGAGCTTCTCCGGCACAGGCGCCAGCGTGTTGCAGTCATCCATCCGCTGCCGGACGCGCGCACGCGATTGCTCCGCCGTCATCACCGGAATTCCGGCGGCCGCCGCGGCGCCGACATCCAGCCAGTGCAGCTTAACCATCGCTTCCGAGAGGCTGTCCGCAAACATCGGCGGCACGCTCGCCTGCGGCAGGCGCCAGACCAGCTCGCCCATCAGCGGATCGATCTCCGCTGCCGGCACGCCGGGCAGGACGCGATAGGCAATCAGCTTGTCCGAATGCACCTGCCAGTCCGGCACGACGACCGGCACCTTGCCGCGCACATGATCGAGCACGCGCTTTTCCTGCCGCGACTGCGCCTGAACATCGCCGCGTCGCGGCGACTTCAACATCCAGTACGCGCCAGAGGCGTCACGTGCATTCGCGCTGAAATACTCCGCGGTCGATCCGATCGGCCGCAGCATGGATGGATCACGATCAAGCTCGATGCCGTGAGCCGCGGCGAGCTCACGAAAGTCAGGCGTGGATGTCATGTTGGCGAGACTCCCGTCATCCCGCCCCCCGGCGACTGCCTACTGCCCGCAATGCGAAGAGCTACTCGTTCTGCCACACCGGCTTCCGCTTCTCTGCGAACGCCTTCGGGCCTTCCTTGTGGTCCGCCGAGGCCAACAGCTTCCCGATGCCAGGAACCCTTGTCTCGAACGCCGTCTTGAGATCGGCGGTGTTGAGCCCGGTGAGCACCGTCTCCTTGGTCGCCTTGATGGCCATCGGGGAGCATTCCAGGATCATCCCGGCCCAGCGCTTGGCTTCTTCCAGCGCCTTGCCCTGCGCAACGACTTCGGTGACGAAGCCGATCTCCTTGCCCTCGGCAGCGCTCACCGTCCGGCCCGTGAGCATCATGCCCATCGCCTTCTTCAGCGGCACCTGCCGCGGCAGGCGATGCATGCCGGAAGCAAGCGCCGCAAACCCCACCTTGGGTTCGGGCAGCGCAAACTTCGCGTTTTCCGCCGCGATAATGATGTCGGTCGCCAGCGCGATCTCGAACCCGCCTCCCATGGCGAACCCGTTCACGGCCGCGATCACCGGCTTGTAGAGATCATACCGCGACGTCAGCCCGCCGAATCCCGACGACGGCATCGGCACCGGCGATTTCTGGCCGGAGGCCGCAAACTTCAGGTCGTTGCCGGCAGAGAACGCTTTTTCCCCGGCCCCCGTGACAATCGCGACCCACAGCTCGGGATTCTTGGCGAATTCGTCGAAAGCCGCCCCCATTTCCGCATTTCCCATCGGATGGAGGCAGTTCAGCTGGTCCGGCCGGTTGATGGTGACAATGAATAGGCGGCCTTCGGTCTCGGTCTTGATGAACTCGTAAGCGCTCATGGGGCGTCTCCTGCAGGCTTTCGTTTACCTTTGGACAAGGTCGCGTCCACTACAACTAGCCCCAAAGATGGGTTAGCGGAACACGCTGTCTGATGAGTGACACTCTGGAGCTCAGACAACCTGTGGAAACAGGTGACGATGAGGGGCTGCACACGCCGCCGCCTCCGTTCGAAGGCGTGAAGTGGCGCATCAAGATCGCCGAAAAGGAATACGGCCCCTACCCCCGCACCCGCCTGATCGATTTTCTGAAGGAAGGCCGCGTCCAGGCCGGAACCTACATCGCCTGCGGAACGGACACGGACTACCACCGCGCCGACCACCACCCCAACCTGCGCTGGGACTTCAAGGGTCCCAAGAAACGCAAATTCGGCGACCCCCGCCTCGACGCAGGCGAGACCGAAGTCCCCGTCTGCAATTATTTCATCGCCGCGCGCCTGCTATCGGGCAATGAACGCTTCGAGCGCGTGCTGCGCGAAGCCGGAAAGATGACCCGCGCCGCCGGCGACATGTGGGTGCTGCGTTCAAAACAGACGATCCAGCAGCTCCGCAATCAGCTGACTCTCGCGGTTAAGCCGCACGAGCACTTCATCATCGTCAACGCCTCGAAGGACCGGCTCGCCTGGTACAATATCGGCGTCGAGAACGACATCTCTGTGCGCGGCGTCTGGGACACGGACGAAGTGCAGTAGACCGCGAAAGACACCCGCGCCGGTCATCGCACTTTGAAGCCGCCCGACGAGTCGCTGTAACGATTGCCCGGCAAGTAGCGAACTAGCCTTCAGACCCGTCACGTCCGGCGAGAGGCAAGCCATGCCAGACAACAAACAGATCACTGCCTTTGTCTTTGCCGGCGGCGGCAGCCTGGGCGCCATTCAGGTCGGCGCACTTCGCGAACTTGTAGCGGCAGGTGAGAAACCTGACTTCGTGGTCGGCGCTTCTGTCGGCGCCCTGAACGCTTGTCATTATGCATCGCAGCCTGATGCGGCCGGGGTGAAGGAGCTCGAAACGATCTGGCGAAACCTGCGTCGGCAGGATGTCTTCCCCGCGACACTGAGCGGCGCGATCAACCTCCTGCGAGGGTCAGGCAGCCTCTTCGACTCGCGCAGCCTCCGTCAGCTGGTCACGCGTCACTTGCGGGTCGAGCGCTTGGAAGACACAGAGATTCCGGTTCACGTTGTGGCCACGGGTATGGACGGTTCTGCCACCTGCCTGTCGAAGGGCGCCGTGTCCGACGCCGTGCTGGCCAGTTCTGCAATACCCATCGCGCTTCCCTCGGTGCAGATTGGCGAGCATCACCTGATCGACGGCGCCGTGGCCGGAAACACGCCAATCCTCACCGCGGCCGAGTTGGGCGCTGAGCGGATCGTGGTTCTACAGACCGGCTACCCCTGCGCGATGCAGGGGCCGCCACGCGGCGCAATTGCAGGCGGACTTCATGCGCTCACGCTCCTGATCTCCAACCAGATGGAGCGCGCCCTCAAATTGCTGGCCGGAAAGGCGGATGTCTTTGTCGCCCCCCACCTTTGCCCGCTCGCCATCTCGCCCTTCAACTTTTCCGAAGGCGCGACCCTGATCGAACGCTCAGCGCAAGCAGCTCGGGCGTGGATCGAGGCTGGCGGCCTGATCCGGCCTGCCGACGCATCTGTATTCGAGCACCATCACGCAAAGAGCGCCGCGACCTGACCCGCCGGTCCTTCATTGGCCAATCCTCCGAGGCAAGCCGCCACAGAGCGGCGGCAACGTCGGATCGCACGACGCTCAACCGGTCAGGCGCCGTCCGGGCACTGATTGCCCTTCAGTGCATAACGCGCATCATTGCGCGCACCTGGATACCGCTCAGGGCTCGCGAGAACGCTCAGCAATTGCGCGCAGGCCATAGCCTTCTGTTCCGCGGACATGGTGGGGATCGGGGATGTGATCCCGGGAACCGAGACACAGCCGCCCAATATCAGTGAGGCGAGACCCGTGGCGCAGGCGATGGCGGGCGTCGAAGTACGCATGGAAGTCCCCTTGCGTCTCGAGGCGGGGCTGCTCTGGTCGTGAGACAGCGACCGGAACGTCGTACTGGCAGGATGAATCAGCCAGGTGACGAAGACAACCATGCTGACCGGAGTGCCATTTGTCGGCCGCTGCAGACTCCACCCGGAAGACAGCGTCGCTTGATCAGGCTCAACGCGCTATGGATGCGGCCCTGCGTCTCGTGGCGCAGTGACGGAGAGCCCCGACCATGCCACGCTCGAAGCCCCACATCGAACGCCACGCCGTCGCGCGCATCGGCTGGCTGCGCGCAGCTGTGCTTGGCGCCAATGACGGAATCGTCTCGACCGCGAGCCTGATCGTCGGCGTCGCCGCCGCGGGTACGGATCGCACCGCGATCCTCGTCGCCGGTGCTGCAGGACTCGTCGCCGGCGCCATGTCGATGGCGGCTGGCGAATACGTCTCCGTCAGCTCGCAATCCGACACAGAGAAGGCCGACCTCGCCAAGGAGACGCGCGAACTTGCCGACAGCCCCGAGATGGAGCGTCAGGAGCTGACACAGATCTATGTTGATCGCGGCCTTGATCCGTTGCTTGCGAGGCAGGTCGCCGATCAGCTGACGGCGAAGGATGCGCTCAAAGCCCACGCGCGGGACGAACTCGGCATCTCGGATATCACCACTGCACGGCCGATCCAGGCCGCCATCACCTCGGCCATCACCTTCGCCCTTGGCGCGGCCTTGCCCCTTCTGGCCCTGCTGCTGGCTCCTACCGGAAACCTTGAACTGACAGTGGGGGCCGCATCCGTACTGTTTCTCGCGCTGCTCGGCTATCTCGGCGCTCAGGCCGGCGGAGCAAATGTCTGGAAATCGGTCGGCCGCGTGGTGTTCTGGGGCGTCATCGCAATGTTGGTTACCGCGGGAATCGGCATGCTTTTCGGCGCGGTAGTCTGACGCGGCCCCTCTGCCGCTGCCGTTTGCAGGGTGGCATTTATCCCCAATTGCTGTATGGGACGCCCGCCAGCCCCGGCCTCCCCGCGACCTGAATCCCGCCAACGGGACGGCCCGCCCCGATTTTGAAAACGACCCACAATGCCCTTCCCGACAGTCCATCCCGCGCTCGACCGCGCCCTTGCTGCGCGTGGCTATGACCAGCCGACCTCCGTCCAGCTCGCCGTCGTCGAGGCCGACCAGAACCCTGACCGCCCCAACGCCGACCTGCTCGTCTCGGCCCAGACCGGTTCGGGCAAGACCGTCGCCTTCGGCCTCGCCCTCGCCTCAACCCTGCTTGGCGAATCCGAGCGGTTTGACCACGTCAACCGCCCCCGCGCCCTGATCATCGCGCCGACCCGCGAACTTGCGATGCAGATCAGCCGTGAGTTCGAGTGGCTCTACGCCGACACCGGCGCGCGCATCGTCGTGGCAGTCGGCGGCATGAGCGTACGCGCCGAACAGCAGCTTCTCTCGCGTGGCGCCCACATCGTCATCGGCACGCCGGGCCGTCTCTGCGACCACCTCACGAAGGGCTATCTCGACCTCTCCGCGCTTCAGGTCGCCGTGCTCGACGAAGCCGACGAGATGCTCGACCTCGGTTTCCGCGAAGAACTCGAAACGCTGCTTGATGCGACCAACGCAGAAACCCGCCGCACACTGCTGTTCTCGGCCACCATCGCCCGCGGCATCGCCATGCTCGCGAAGGGTTACCAGCGCGACGCAATCCGCATCGACACCACCAGCGCCACAGAACCTCATGGCGACATCGACTACCGCGCCATGCGCGTCTCCCCCGGCGACACCGAGCGCGCCGTCGTCAACGTGCTGCGCTATTTCGAAGCCGGCCGCGCCCTCGTCTTCTGCGCCACCCGCGAAGCCGTGCGCCACCTCCACGCCGCCCTGCGCGAGCGCGGCTTCCACGCCGTCGGCCTCTCCGGCGAAATGGGCCAGCGCGAACGCAACGATGCGCTGCAAGCCCTGCGCGACGGCCACGCCAAGGTCTGCGTCGCCACTGACGTCGCGGCCCGCGGCCTCGACCTTCCCGACCTCGGCCTCGTCATCCACGCCGACCTGCCGACCAACAAGGCGACGCTCCTACACCGCTCCGGCCGCACGGGCCGCGCCGGGAAGAAGGGCGTGTCGATCCTCCTCGTCACCCACACCAAGCGCCGTCGCACCGAACAGGTGCTCGCCTCCGCCAACATCGAAGCCACCTGGAGCGGCCCGCCGACCGCGAAGGAAATCCGCGAGCAGGACCGCCAACGTCTCCTCTCCCACCCGTCGCTCAGCGCAACCATCACTGACGAAGACCAGGGCATCGCGAAACAACTCGCCGAAACCATCCCGGCCGAACAACTCGCCGCCGCCCTGATCGGCCTCCTGCGCAACGAGCTTCCCGAGCCGGAAGATGTGTCCGACGACGGTCGCATGCGCAACGCGCAGACCTTCGAACGCCAGTCGGGTCCCCGCGACTTCTCGGAGCGCCCAGCGCCGCGCGGCCGCGCCGAACGCGGCTTTGTTGCTTCAGAAGGCGACGGCGTGTGGTTCCGTCTCAATGTCGGCCGCCAGCGAAACGCAGATCCAAAATGGATCCTGCCGCTCATCTGCCGCGTCGGCCATATCACCAAGGCCGAGATTGGCCCGATCCGCATCTTCGGCGACGAAACCAAGTTCGAGATCGTGGGTCACGCCGCCGAAGCCTTCGCCATCGCCGTCCGCGACACGCAGGACGACAAGATCCAGATCGAGCCCACGACCGCTCCGGGCCCGAACGACAGCACGCACCCGATGCGCGCCCGTCGCGACGATGGCGCCCGCGCCGATCGTGCGCCGCGCGAAGATGGTCCCATCCGCGAGAAGCGCGACTTCGGCGATCGCCCGCCGCGTCCCAAACGCGAGTACGGCGACCGCCCCGTGCGCGAGCCGCGCAGCGACGCCCGTCCACCGCGCGAAGACTTCAAGCGCAGCGGCCGAGACGAAGCCCGCGCCGCCCGCTACGAGCAGCGCGACAATGAACGGGCCAAGCTGGCCGCTGATCCGGTCTACGCATCCCTGAAATCGGACGCGCCGGCTCAGGACAAGGGCGCCCCGCCGCCTCTGCATCCGAGTGGCATGAACCGCAAGGAACGTCGCGACGCCGCCCGCGCCGAAGGCAAGATCGCGCCGCTCGTTCCCGACAGCTCCCCGCCGAAACGCAAATGGGCGCCGGAAGCCGATACACCCGTCGCCCGCCGCCCTGCCAAGCCACACGCCGACACCCGCCTCGCCGAGCGTCGCAGCCGCGACAGCGACCGCCCCGAAGGCTTCAAGCCCCGCGGCCCCAAAGGCCCAGCCGGCAAATCCTTCAAGCCTCGCGGCGACAAACCCTTCGCCAAATCCTTCGGCGGCAAGCCGGGAGGCAAACCCTTCCGCGGCAAGCCAGCCGGCAAGCGCGACTCCCGCGGGTAGATCTGCGAGCCGCCCTCGTGGTTCGACGGACGGCGGCTCTGCCGCCTACTCACCATGAGGGCTATTCTACTGTCGGTGCGTAGCCCTCATGGTGAGCAGCGCACGCCGTGCGCGTCCGTCGAACCACGAGGGCGTGCTCACGACGCTAGCCGATCGCCGCCGCCGCGATCTCATACGACCGCAGCCTCAGCCTGTGATCCCAAACCGAGCCCGTCACCATCAGCTCATCGGCCCCGGTCCGCGCGACAAACTCCGCAATCCCGCGCTTCACCTTCTCCGGTCCGCCAACCACCGAGCATGACAACGCCTGGAGAATGCCGTGCTCCACCATCGGGTCGAGCTTCAGGTCCGCCTTCGGCGGGGGCATCTTGCCCGGCCGCCCCATGCGCAGGTTCGCGAACGCCTGCTGGATCGAGGTGAACAGCAACTTCGCATCCTCATCCGTCTCTGCCGCAATCACATTGAGGCCCAGCATCACATACGGCTCCTGCAAGCGAGGCGATGGCCTGAAGCTCTCACGATAGATCTGGATCGCATCCATCATGTCGCCCGGCGCAAAGTGCGACGCGAACGCATAGGGCAAGCCCAGATGTGCCGCGAGCTGCGCACCGAACAGCGACGAGCCGAGAATCCACATCTGCACATCCGCGCCAGACCCCGGCACAGCCTGGATCGTCTGCCCCGGCGCCGGCGGCTCGAACCAGCCTATCAGCTCGACCACATCCTGCGGAAACGTATCCGCCCCGCCCATGTAGCGGCGCAGCGCGCGCATCGTCGCCTGATCCGTCCCCGGCGCACGCCCCAGCCCCAGATCGATCCGCCCCGGGTGCAGTTCCGCCAGTGTGCCGAACGCCTCCGCCACCATCAGCGGGGCATGGTTCGGCAGCATGATCCCGCCCGCACCCACGCGAATCGTCGACGTGCCCCCCGCCACATGCGCGATCACCACAGCCGTCGCGGCGCTCGCGATGCCCGGCATGTTGTGATGCTCGGCCAGCCAGAAGCGGTGATAGCCCAGCTTTTCCGCATGACGGGCCAAGTCGAGACTGTTGTTCAGCGCCTGCCGCGTGGTCGAACCCTCGACAACGGGCGCCAGATCAAGAACGGAAAGCTTTGCCATGGCCGACATATAGGCTCTGCCGGCCGATACGCTAGGATGGATGCCTTCAAGTGTGGATGCAGACCCTTTGACCAGCCCGGCACTTACATCGGCAGCCTATCTTTCACCGGAATATGTCGACCTTCAGGTCCGCTTCGCCGAGCGCGTGGCCGAGGCCGCAGCATTGCCGCTTGACGATGCCTTGCTGCGCTACACCAACTTCCACCGCCGTTTGGGCCTTGGCGTTCCCGACCAAGCAGCTTTGCCCGAGCAGTGGCGCGTTCTCACGGATGGCATCGCGTCCCTCTCCCATGATTCTCGCGTCGAACGCCTTTTCGCTGCGCTCGCATCAGCAGGCGATGGCTCCGCCGTGCTTCTGCCCGGTCGCATCCCGTTTGGATGCTTCGCTTGCGAGCCGCCGAACGATGAAGGGATGGTTCGCATCCACTTCGGCAATCGCGTTCAGAATACTGACGTAGGGCCGCTCCATTCATCGCGGGTCGCGGAGCGACGCGCTGAACTGCGCGACATGTTTGGCTGGCTCGCGGGCGAGTATCCTGCCGCACGCCGGGTGGACGGCGGGTCCTGGCTCTACAATCTCGATGCCTACAGGCGCCTGTTTCCGCCGGAGTTCGCCGCTTCGCGCGAGCCGCGCGATGGCCCGCCCTATCTGCATGGCATGTCAACCTGGGGACAGTTCATCGATTTCCGGGCGCACATTCGCCCCGATGTGCGGGACGCATTCCTTGCAGCACTCCCGGGTCTCGACATGACCGCGCCGCACCGCGTCTTTCCGTATCAGGTGCTGTTCACGAGCGCACCGTTCGACACATTCAGGCGCACGTACGGCGTCTAGCCCAGCCGCTTCAGTCCCCGCGCATACCGCTTCCAGTTCTCCGCATAATGATGCGCCGACCCCGTGATCATCTGCACCTGCTGCTCGCTCAGCTCCCGCACCACCTTGCCCGGCGCGCCCATCACCATCGAGCCGTCCGGAATTACCTTGCCCTCGGTGATCAGCGAGTTCGCACCGATCAGGCAGTTCTTCCCGATCTTCGCGCCATTGAGAATGATCGACCCGATCCCGATCAGCGTGTTCTCCCCGATCGTGCAGCCATGCAGCATCACCATATGCCCGATCGTGCAGTTCGCGCCGATGTCCAGCGGCTGGCCCACATCCGTGTGCAGTACAGACCCGTCCTGCACGTTCGAATTCTCGCCGATCGTGATCGGATCATTGTCCCCACGCAGCGTCGCGCCGAACCACACGCTCGCGCCCCGCTTCATGACGATATTGCCGATGACGACTGCGTTGTCCGCAACCCAGCTGTCCCGGTCGCACTCCGGCTTCACCCCGTCGAGTTCGTAGATCGCCATCTGGTTGTCCTTCCCACTCGTCTCTCGCGCGCCACAGCATCCACATTTAGCCGAACGACTCGAAAACCGGCGCCGATGTCATCAGGCTGCAACAATCCCCGGCAGAAGTGTGCTGCGAACACATCTGCACGGAACTGACCCTTTATAGTTCCGTTAATGCGGAACTAGTCTACTGATTGGAAGCTGATTCGAAGTGGCCAGCCCAGCGGGAAGGCCCTTCGGCATACGGGGAACGGGATTGAGTCGACCGCGCACGGTTGCACCATCCACCTACCACGCAGCAGGCCGCGCAACGCGCCCGCCGCCGCCTCCATCGGTTTCATCCTCTTCAGATTCATTCGAACGCCGCGGCGCCCCACAGGCTCGCGGCGTTTTTGCTTTTCTGCCCGCGCCGCCAAACCCGGCGCGGGTCTTTCCGCCGCCAGAGGAGTACCAGCATGGGTAAACGTTCTGCCGTCCGCCGTGTCCGCGCCGAGTTCCAGGGCCGCCGTGACCGTGACGCCGGCGTTCAGCTCAGCGTCATCGAAGGCGGCTGGGACCCGTTGGCGGAAGACGAGCGCCATCCCAGAAAACGCAAGCGGGCCCAACCCGCCGCCAACGACCAGGCCTGCCAGCAACGCGAACCACAACGCGACCAGTCCTACGTCAAGAACGTCGCGCCCAAGACCGAAGGCCAGGCGCGCCTGATGGAATCCATCGATCGCGCCAACCTCGTCCTCGCCCTCGGCCCCGCCGGCACGGGCAAGACCTACCTCGCCATCGCCAAGGCCGTCGAAGCCCTGCGCGCCGGGAAGGTTGGCCGCATCGTGCTCTGCCGCCCCGCCGTCGACGCCGGTGAAAACATCGGCTTTTTGCCGGGAGACATGGAAGAGAAGCTCGCCCCCTATCTCCGCCCGCTCTACGACGCGCTGCAGGACCGCATGTCGGCCAAGCAGGTGAAGGCGATGATCGCTGAAGGCCAGATCGAGATCGCGTCCGTCGGCTTCATGCGCGGCCGCACGCTCAACAACGCCTTCATCGTGGTCGATGAAGCGCAGAACTGCACCTATGTGCAGCTCAAGATGATCCTCACCCGCCTCGGCTGGAACTCGAAGATGGTCGTCACCGGCGATCCAGCCCAGTCCGACCTGCTTCCCGAACTGTCAGGCCTCGCCACCGTCGCCGACCGCATCGAAAGCATGAGCGGCGACATCGGCGTCGTCCGCCTCCAGCAATCCGACGTCGTCCGCCACCCCCTCGTGGCGCAAATGCTGGACGTGCTGTAGCCTCGCACGACGCGCTTTACGCCCAACCAGGCCCGGTCCCGCTCTGCGAGGCCGGGCCTTTCGTTTGAGGATTGACCGCCCCCAATAGCAACCTCAGGTAGTCCCTACCTTGGGTTGACGTGTCGAGGGAGAGTCACTTGGCCGACAGCGGGTCCAATCCCTTCGGTATCCTCGATTTCACCGCCGCCAACCCCGACGCGCGACGCGACCCC
>JBBAUA010000012.1:27240-76727 GCA_040398465.1 Hyphomonadaceae bacterium
TCCCTTCGGTATCCTCGATTTCACCGCCGCCAACCCCGACGCGCGACGCGACCCCGCGCCGCCCGCCATCTCGCCTGCGGAGGCGGCGCGCATATCTGCCCGGGAGCGCCACTCGCGCGTCTGGAGGCGCGGCATCTGCTTTCCCGCCTCTATGTCCGCTTTCCGCACCTCCGAAAGTCCGATTCCGATACGCCGCCACAATGGCGTCGCCTGCCCGGATTTCGTGGTCTTGAGTGGCTGATGGTTAGCGCCAGTAAGTTCCAGCATTTATGCAAACGCGCCCCGCAACGTGGAACAGCAAGTTGTGACGCAACAGATGCGTCCTTCTCGGAACCGTCGCGCGAACGCTCCGTTTACACCTCACACAGAGCAATCCCGCCCACATAGGACCGTCCAATGTCCGTTTTCAAAACCACCTTCTGCGCCGCCGTCTCCAGCCTCTCGCTGGTCGCCTGCTCGTCGATGGACTCGCTGGACCCATCCCAGCGCAATGCAGCAATCGGCGGTGGCCTGGGCGCTCTGGCCGGCGCGGCCATCTCTGACGACGACGTTTCCGGCGCCCTCATCGGCGGCGCGCTCGGCGCGGCTGTCGGCTACTACACCGGCTGCCAGGAACAGGGCGGCTGCTTTGTCGGCGGCAAGCAGGTCGCGTCGCGCTCCGACCTCGTCTACGATCAGAACGGCCGCAGGTATTACTACGTGGATCGCAACTCCGGCCGCACCTACTGGGAAAACGGCGAGTTCCGCGGCTAGCCTTTACGGGCTCAACAGGATTTCGGCAGGCGCCGCTCTTCCGAGCGGCGTCTTTCGTTTTGGCGATTGAGCTTCCCAAGCAGCCGTCGCATCCTCGTGGATCGGATGTGGAGGGACTATGAGAAGCCTGATTGCTTTTGCCGCGTTGGCCATCGCCGCTTGCCAGTCGCCGCCCGCCACGATCACCAGCACCATCCCGCCGCCGCCCGAAGGCAATACCCCGTCCCCGGCTGAAGTGATCGCCGCCTCGAAGCCAGCGGAATGGCGTGCGCTCGATCCCGAGAACACCCTCTACATGGACTTCCCCGAAGGCCGCGTCGTCATCGAGATGGCCCCGCAGTTCGCGCCCAACCACGTCGCAAACGTGAAAGCCCTCTCCCGCGAAGGCTTCTTCGCCAACGGCGCGGTCACCCGCGTGCAGGACAATTTCGTCACGCAGTGGGCGCAAGCCGCAGACCCGGCGCGCCCGCCGAAGGTCGGCGTCGAGAAGCTGAATGCTGAATTCACCCTGCCCCGCGTCGCCATCGCCAACTTTGATGTCCTGCCCGATCCCGACACCTACGCCGACGAGGTCGGCTACATCAACGGCATGACCGCCGCGCGCGACGCCGCCAGCGTCTGGCTCACCCACTGCTACGGCATGGTCGGCGTCGGCCGCGAGAATGACGAGAACTCTGGCGGCGGCACGGAACTCTACGTCATCATCGGCCACAGCCCACGCAATCTCGACCGCCAGCTCACCATGCTTGGCCGCGTCGTGCAGGGCATGGAGATCATGTCCGCTTTCCCGCGAGGCACAGGCGACGCCGGCTTCTACAAGACGCCGGCCGAATACCGCCGCTATGCCGACATCAAGGTCGCCGCCGACGTCCCCGTCGCCCAGCGCACCAATCTTGAAGTGATGCGCACCGACAGCGCATCATTCGCCACACTGGTGAACTCGCGCCGCTGGCGGAAGGACGACTTCTACACCAAGCCCGTCGGCCGCATCGGCCTGTGCAACATCACGGCCCCGGTGCGCCCGGTAAATCCGGCATCCTGAATTCCGGCATCCTGAATTCCGGCCGTTCCGGCATCGGATCGGGAACGCCGCTCGGCAGCGGCGTCAGCACCTGCGGGCGCGGAGGATCGACCACATCGCGGAACAGGTAGCCAAGCCCCAGCATCACGCCGAGAATGAACGTCGCGATCAGCGCCAGCACCAGCGGCCTCACCACCCGCTGAACAAACGCTTCGAACGCCGCCATGCCGCCATCGGCGGTCTCATCGCGCGTGGTGATCAACGCCCACAGGCTGAGGCCCGCCAGCACCGTGGCCGACCGGAATGGCCAGCGCCAGCAACCCAGCCTCGATCCAGAGAATCCACCGCGCCCACGGAATTCGCCTCAGGATCCCGATGCCGCCGGCGAAGGACGGCAGGAAATACACGACCGACAGCAGCCCCAGCCCTCCGCCGAAGAATGCAAACTCATCGTCATAGGCCGGATCACGCGCCATGGCGTAGGCGAGCAGAAGGGCCGCCAGCGCGCCGAGGCCCGCGCCCCCGAACACGATATGGCTCCATGCCAGGATCTTCAGCCGAGACTTCACGCTGGCCCCCTCGCATGCGTCGTTATGATTGCAAGGCTTTGTGCGCAACCGTGTCGCCGGCAAACAGGACCCAAAAAGACCCGTGCAAGCCGTGACCTTGCGCGGTATGAGAGGCCAACCACCGATAACGAGGCCCGCCATGGACGTTCAGATTTCCACCCTGATCAAGGACGCCAGCACGCAGACGCTCGGCTCGCTTTGCGCCATCCTCAAGAAGGGCGCGGACCACGCCGCGGCGCTGAAGTTCCCCGAAGAGGTCCTCCTCAACTACCGCCTCTTCCCCGACATGTTCCCGCTCTCGCGCCAGGTGCAGATCGCAACCGACACCATGACGCGCGGCGCCGCCCGGCTCGCCGGCACGGACCTCCCGTCTTTCCCGGACGTCGAGACATCCTTCGCTCAGCTGATCGACCGCACGCAGAAGGCCAACGCCTATGTTCAGGCTGCCTCCGCCGAAGCGATGGACGGCCGCTGCAAGACCATCATCAACATTCCCGTTGGCGGCGGACAGGAAATGCCGATGACCTGCACCACCTACCTGCAGTCCTTCGTCTTCCCCAACCTCTACTTCCACGCCGCAACCGCCTACAACATCCTCCGCCACAACGGCGTCGCCCTCGGCAAGCGTGACTACCTTCGCCCGCCGGGCTGACGCCAAACCGTCATGGATGTGCAATAGAACCACCGCGCGTCGCGGAGTTCATGCATGGTTCTTGTTGTTGATCGCCGTCGCCTGCTTGCCGCGAGTGGCGCTGGCCTTCTCGCCGCCGTGCTCCCCGGCCGCGCCTTCGCGCAGCCATCGCGCGGCTTCACCCATGGCGTCGCCTCCGGCGAGCCCTCTCAGACCAGCGTCGTCCTCTGGACGCGCTATGTCGCACCATCGCCGGTCCGGCTGCGCCTTGAGATCGCCGACGATCCCGCCTTCCAGCGTATCGTCCTCACCGGCGAGGCCGAAGCTTCGCCTGCAACCGACTGCTGCGCCCGCGCCATTGCAGAGGGCCTCGCACCGGGCCGCTGGTATCATTACCGCTTCATCGCTCCCGATGGACAGGCCTCCCATATCGGCCGCACGCGCACCCTGCCCGACGGCGACACCGACAGCTTCCGCATCGCCGTCTTCTCATGCGCCAACGGCACGTCGGGATGGTTCAACGCCTACGCCCACGCTGCCGCCCGCGACGACATCGACCTCGCCATCCACACCGGCGACTACATCTACGAATCTCCCCTCACCCGCGCCGACGCACAACCCGGCATCGCCGCCCAGCGCGCTCTCGCGCCCCTGCACGAGATCGTCACGCGCGCCGACTACCGCCAGCGCTACGCCTCCTACCGCCTCGACCCCGATCTCGCCGAGCTTCACCGCCGGCTCCCGATGATCGCTGTGTGGGACGATCACGAGACCGCCAACAACAGCTGGCGCGATGGCGCGAGCGCACACGACCCCGCCACCGAAGGCCCATGGACTGCACGCCGCGACGCCGGCATGCGCGTCTGGCGCGAATGGATGCCCGTGCGCGGCGACTGGTATGGCAGCCATCGCATCGGTAATCTCGCCACGCTCTTCCGCCTCGAAACCCGCCTGCTTGGCCGCTCGCAGCAGCTCGACGACGATCTCGACGCCATCTTCGAGAAGGGCGCGACGCGACCGGCGCTCGACGCTTTCGGCGCCGGCCCGCTGGCCGATCCCGCACGCGCGATGATGGACAACCAGCAGGAAGCCTGGCTCGCCAGCGGCATGCGCACATCCGTCGCCTCCGGCCAGAAATGGCAACTTCTCATCCAGCAGGTCATCATGGGCGCGCTCCTTTTCCCGCGCCCCAACACAGCATGGTTCAAGGGCGCTGCCCCACCGGAACTGATGGCTGAACTCCAACGTCGCGCCGCCGCGCTCGACGCCGGCCTGCCCTACTCACTCGACAAATGGGACGGCTATCCCGCCGCGCGCCAGCGCCTCTACGACAGCGCCCGCACCGCCGGCGCCAACCTCGTCACGCTCACCGGCGACAGCCACAACGCCTGGGCCTTCGACCTTGCCGACAAGGCCGGCCGCATCGGCGTCGAATTCGCCGGCCAGAGCGTGTCCTCCTACGGCTTCGAACGCCGCTTCAATGGCGACGCCGCCCGCCTGGCCGCCGATTTCGTCGCAACCAACCCCAACCTCAAATGGATGGACAGCAGCCAGCGCGGCTACCTCACCCTCGACATCCGCAAGGACCGTATCGACACGGAGTACGTGTTCGTTCCCGCCGCGGGCGGGCGCTCGGTCGCGGAGACGGGCCGCAAGAAGCTCAGCGTCGCGCACGGAGCGCGGAGGCTGGAGGTTTAGGGCGCATCGATACGGACGCGCCAGAACTCCGTGCCCGCTCGCTCGACTCCGAAATCGCTATCCGACACCAACAGGATCTCCGACGCACACAGCAGCGCCATGCCCTCCATGTCCGGCCCAACTTCCGGATGCTCATCGCTGGAAAACAGCAGCGTCTTCTCCGGCAACCGCGAAAGCTCAACGCGATAGATCTTCGTCGTATGTGAAATGCGCTCAAGCACAACCAGCGTATCCTCGCCCGCCCAAGCAAACTCGCAAATCTTTAGGTCGCCAAGCCCGACAGCCCGCCGCGCCGCATCGCGCTCGAAACTCGAGGCGACGTCGAACGGGTAGCGCCACTCCGCGACAAGCGCGCCATTGCGCGCATCGAGCTTCCACACAGGCGCGGCGGTCTCTACCTCACCCGACAACGCGCTCTGGAATCCGAGATACAGCCACCTGCCATCGGGCGAGGCGCATAGCGCCTCGAACCCACGGTTCGGTCTGCGCCGCGTGCACCGCGCAGGCAGGACGCCCCTCGCCGGAAGGTCCGGATGCGAAAGCTCAGCCTCGCGTCCCGCCGCCACCCAACGTTCCGACACGACGCCATGGCTGCTCACGACAAGTGTTGAAGGTCCATACTCTTCCGCAACGAGAAACGAGCCATCTGGCATCGCCGCGAGCGCCTCGCTGTCGGCGCCCAGCGTGTCAGGCGCGAGCCGGCTGCCTGCGATGTCGAAGATCGGCTCCATCGCGCCGCCGGGCAACGCAACGCCGGTCAGCCGTGCGCCGCTGAGCGTAACCAGCGGAATGCGCCGCAATGCGTTAACAGCGTCGTCGATAACGCGCAGCTCGACAATCTCGGGCCCGGCCTGGGAAATCGGCATTATCTTGGCGCCCGGGATGCCGCGCAACGGCGCAAACCGCGACAGGCCATAGTCATCGATCGCCTGTGATGGAAAAAGATTAGGCCCACGATCGGTGATAGCGAACAGCGCGCCATCGCTCGCGCGCCGCGACAATCCAGACCCCAGCCCCAGCGTCAGCTGCAGTGTTGCGCCGCCAAGGTCGATCGGATCAAGCTGCACATCGTTCCACGCCAGCCGCTCGACCCGCGCGGCCACCTAGAACCGCCCACCCGTCTTGAACCCGCCGCCGCCCATCCGGCCGCCGGTCTTGAAACCACCACCGCCGCGCGAGCCGCCGCCGCCAAATCCACCGCCGCCCCAGCCGCCGCCACCCCAGCGGCTGCCGCGCGTCGCCGCCTTGATCACCTCGCCGAGAATCACGCCCGCAATCACATCACCGCCGACATTGCGCCCACGACGCGGCCCGCCGAAATAGTCGTCGTCGCTGCGGGGAGCCTGACGCACCGTCGCCTTGATCGCGCGCCACAGCGCCTCGCCGTCTGGCGATGGCCCCTTGCCATACGCCTCGATTGCCGCTTCGAAGGCTGGCCTCAGCAGCATGACGTAAGGGCTATCCAGCCCCGCCTCCTTGAACCGCCGCCTTACCTGCTCCAGCGTCTCCGCGCCCGCACGCCGCCGCGCCGGCAGCGCCTCGACGCCGCGCCAGTTCACCTCCATCTGCAGCTCTTCCGTGCGCAGCTTGATCAGCGCCTCGACCACGCGGTCATCGTCCGTCGTCGTCGTCTCCGCCGCCAGAACTTTCAGATCCGGGAAGCTCGCCTGCGCCAGCCCCTCTTCCAGCACGCGTCTTGCTTTCTCCTGCGGCCCTGCATCGCCACTCGCCGCCTGCTCCTGCTGGCGGCGCAGGTCCGCGTGCCGCGCCTCCGCTTCGGTCAGGGCAACATCCAGCGCCTTCAGCTTGTCCTTCACCGCCGACAACTCCGCCGACAGCTTCCCCGCTCCACGCGCCTCCAGCGCCTGCGCCTCGAACCGTTCGATCGCTGCCTGCGCTTCGGCCTCCTCGAGCCGCATATTCGCCATGTGCTCGGCGATGCGATCCGGCAGCTCAATCAGCCGCGCATAGTTCAGGTACGCCTGGTCATACCCGCACAGCCGCGCGACCCAGTTGTCCAGCGCGCGCGACATGCCGCCCCTGTCATACTCCGGCGTACGGAACTTCCGCTCCCACAGATACGAGAAGAGCGGGTCAGCCTCATATGGCTTGCGCTTCTCGTCGCGATCCGTCTTCGCCAGCTCCAGCTTCTGCTCGGCGCGCACCGACACCGACCGCGCCTCCTCGAACGCCTGCTTCAGCGCGATATAGCCAGGATCGGTCTGCACCGCCGCCTCGGTCTCCGTCACCAGCGTCTCATACGCATTCAGCGCCGCATCGACCTCGACCTCGCCCGCGCGCCGCATCGCCTCGGCGTCCTTCAGCTTGGCTTCCGCCGCCGCAACCTCGCCATCGATCCGCGCTGTGAACGCCTCATGCTCCGTCAGAAGCCGCGCCGCTTCCTTCTCCGCGGCCGACAGCGAGTCCGTCGCCTCCACCTTGATGACGTCGAGCCGCATCGCCGCCAGTTCGCGATAGCCTTCCGCCTTCAGCCGCGCGAGATCGGCGCGCCGCCGCGCATGCGACTCCGCCCCGCGCGCCGCCGCATCGAACTCCTCGCGCGCGCCCGCCGTCAGCGAGTCCAGCCTGTGCAGCGCATCGCGCCCGGTTGTGAGATCGTCTACCATTCGGTGATCGCCCCGCCAGGCACGGGCGTGTCAAACGCGGGCTCAAGCTCGCCGCGCACCTTCCGCCCGAGGATATCGTTCACGACCATCCCGTTCGACTGCTTCTCGGCCGCCACGCGATCAAACGTCGCCTTGTCAACGCGCTGCGCCCACATGCTGACGCTTTCCGTTGTCTGCTCCTCCACACTGCGGATCGGCACTTTCAGCACGCGCCCACCCGGCGCCACCGCCTCCACGACGAGATAGTAGTTCATCGCATTCGGCTGGTCATTCGCCTGCCGCCAGAAGCCAGTGTCCTCATCCGGCCGCGAGACGATGCGGATGTCGTATTCCTGCGCCAGCTGGTCATTCATGCCCTGCATGGTCTTCAGCTGTGTCCGCGCGCCGTCGCGATCGCCATTGGCCACCGCCCGCTGACCTTCCGCCGCCAGGCTCGCCAGCTGCGCATCGATCACCGGGTCCGTCGCCAGCGCCTGCCCCTCGGCCAGCTCCGCCGAGATCGTCGTCGGCATGTTCTGCCACTCGGCATTCATCGGCCCGAAGACCAGCAGCTGGAATCCCACCGCAATCGCCGCCAGCAGGCCCACTGCCGTCACCGTCTGCGGCAGCCACCTCTTGCGATTGACATAAGCCTTCGCCAGCTTGACCGAGAACGTATCGCGCGGCGGCTTGTAGACGAAACGCTGCTCCGCCAGCGCCTTCACGCCGTCCTTGAGAATGCGATCCGGAACCTCGATGCCCTGCGCGCCATAGATCTCCTTGAGCCGCGACACGAGCTGTTCCTCGCGCGCGGACTCATTGAGCTCCATGTCGACGATGCGCGTGCGATGGCGCAAGGTGTCCACCACGTCCATCGCCATCATCACGTCGTCAAGCTTGCGGGGCTCTTCGACCATGGAGGCCGGCTTGAGGCCGGTTGGCGGCGCGACAGGCGCAGTCTGCCCCGTCCGCACCGGAACGGAAGTATCGCTCATCGCGCGTCGATCATGACGTGCGAACGGTCAGGGCCGCCGCCGCACCCTGTTCCACCAGCAGGGCCAAGCGGCGCTTGCCGTCCTCCACCGCATCGCGGATCTCGGCCGAGTTCTGCGTCGACAGCTTGCGCATCTCCGCGATGATCCCGATCGAGCGCTCCTGGTAGCTCACAACCGAATCCACCAGCTTCTTCACAGCCGCCGCAGAAATCGTCGGGCCATAGCCCGCCTTAAGCGCCGCCTCCTGCACCTTTCCGCCGATCTCGGCGAGCACTTCCAGCGACTGATCCACGCCCTTCTTCATAGACTCCAGCGTCTGGGTCGATTCATGCAGACCGTGCATCCCCGTGAATGTCGCCGACAGCGCCGTCAGCACGACCTCATTGGTGCCGAAGAACGACACCGACTGCGCATAGATGCGCTCCTTGGCGTTGGTGGTCTGCACCAGCCGCGCCATGATCACTTCCGACGTGTTGTAGCCAACCGTCAGGTTGTCCGAGAGATCCTTCGAGATCTGGTAGCGCTTCTCCTCCGCCTGCAGCCGCCGCAACTCCTCGTCGCGCGCCAGCTCCAGCTTCGACCGCTCCGCCGGCTCCGTGCCCGCATACGCCGCCACCGCATCCGACGCCGCCGTCATTTTCGCTTTGGCGTCTTCAAGCCTCTGCTCGGCCGTCTTCAGCACCTCAAGCGCCAGCACTTCCGACTGCTTCATCGCGCCGCGGAAATCCATGTACGCTTCGAGGATCAGGAATTCCTTCTCGATCTGGACCTTCGTGTCCTTCTGGACGTCGATATACGTGTCCTTGATCTTGTCGAACCGCGAGGCGATGTCGCCGCGCGAGAACTTCATCCACATATTGCCGACGCGCTCCATCGTGGAGATCTTGCCGTCGGCATACTGCTCCACGAGGCTCTTCGCGTCGTCGCGGATCGAGTTGAACGCTGTGGTGATCGTCTCGTAGCGCTCGCCCACCTTGATGGCCGAGATGTGCTCGCGCACCACCTCGTTGAACGTCGACGCCTGGTCCAGCGTCCGCGCGATCGTCGTCACCTTGTCCGGCGACAGCTCGGTGATCTGGTTGAGCAGCGCCACGACAGGCGCAGGATCGCCCTTTGTCTCGGGAAACAGGCCCAGCTTGCGAAGGCTGCCGACCGCCTTGTCGAGATACTGAAGAGCCGTGGGGCTGGACGCCATCTTGTTATTCTCCCTGTCCCTCGCGCCGTCGGGGGATGCGCGGCGCATTACCACAATACGTGCCCCCTTCCCATGTGTCTGCAAGGGCGTAGCGGCAGAATTTTTTCGAGAATCGATATCAGTTGCTCCGGCGGAGCCGCCGGAATAACCAGAGCGGCACGGCGGAGGCGTCATGAAACTCTTTTCCTTGATTCTGCCGGCGACCCTGCTCGGCCTTTCTGCGTGCGCTCTCTGGCCGACGCCAACGGCAACACCCCAGCAACTCCTCTCCAACGTCGCCGCCTTCGCGCAGCCGACGCACGACGCGCGCTTTGAGGCGCTGAAAGCCCAGCTCGGCGCCGCTGGCCTCGCCTACACCGTGGAGGAATTCACCGGCCGCCGCGCCACGCCTGGCCGCAACGTGGTCGTCCGCACCGGCCCCGCCACCGGCAAGCAGATCCTGCTGACTGCCCATTACGATGCACTCGAAATGGAGGGCGGCAAGCTGGTCGACGGTGTCGTCGACAACGCCGGCTCCGTCGTTGCTATGATCGAAGCCACGCGCCGCCTCGCCGGCAAGACGAAACATCCTGTCACCCTCTTCCTCACAGATCAGGAAGAACTCGGTCTCGTCGGCGCGCGCGCCTTCATCACCTCCCACGGCGTCGAAGACATCGCCGCCGTCATCAACGCCGACATCAACGCCAATGGCGATACGCTGATGCACGGCCTCAACAATGGCGCGCAGTCCGCCTTCATCACCGAAGCTGTCCGCGAGCTCTGCGCCGAGCTCAAACGCTCCTGCCTCGACTTCCCCGAATACCCGCCCAGCGACGACCGCGCCTTCTCCGCCGCCGGCGCCCCCACCGTCTCCCTCGGCCACCAGCCGAAAGCCGAAGCCGAAAAACTCCGCGCCTTCATGCTCAACCCGCCGAAATCCGCGCCCGACCCGGCCACCATCCCCGAAGTTCTCTCCCTTATCCACACGCCCAACGACAAGATCGATCGCGTCGAGCCGGCCACACTCGCCATGGCAGCCGATTTATTCGAGGCGCTGGTGCTGAAGCTGGATTCCCGACTGGAGTAATTGATGCCCCATACCGCCATCGTCACAGGCTCCACCTCCGGCATCGGTGAAGGCATCGCTCGCGCGCTCGCTGCCGCCGGCAACAACGTCGTGATCAACGGCTTCGGCGAACCCGCCGCGATCGAAAAGCTCCGCGCCTCAATCGCTGCCGAACACAACGTGACCTGCCTCTACTCCAACGCCGACATGACGAAGCCCGAACAGATCGAGGCAATGTTCAGCACGGTGAAGGGGCAGCTCGGCCCCGTCGACATCCTCGTCAACAACGCCGGCGTCCAGCACGTCTCACCCGTGGAAGACTTTCCGGTCGACAAGTGGAACCTCATCATCGCGCTGAACCTCTCGTCGGCCTTCCACACCACCCGCCTCGCCTTCCCCGACATGAAAGCGAACAAGTGGGGACGCATCATCAACATCGCGTCCGCCCACGCCCTCGTCGCCTCGCCGTTCAAGAGCGCCTATGTCGCCGCCAAGCACGGCATTCTTGGCTTCACCAAGTCGATCGCGCTAGAAGGCGCCCAGCACGGCATCCGCGTCAACGCCATCTGCCCCGGCTATGTCCGCACCGGCCTCGTCGAGAACCAGATCGCCGACACCGCGAAGGCCCGCGGCATCTCCGAGGAAGCCGTCATCCGCGACGTGCTCCTCGCCGCCCAGCCGACCAAGGAATTCGTGAAGGTGTCAGACGTCGCCGCCATGGCCGTCTTCCTCACCACCGAAGCCGCCAACCAGATCAACGGCGCGGCGCTCTCCATCGATGGGGGATGGGTGGCGCAGTAGCGTCAGACGAACGGCACAACCTTGTTGTCGCCGTCATGCCCGATATCGCACGCGCCGAGATAGCGGATGCCCGCGCGCCTGCACCAGTCTGCGACCAGGCCGCCGTCCGGAACGCGAAACACCGCCGTCGGATTGTCATCCGCGGCCAGCCGCCCCTCGCGAATACCCGCACAGCGCCGCACATTGGCGTTCGACGTCACGTGAAAGAGAAACCGGTCGTAGCGATAGAGATAATCCCCCACATCCTCGATCATCAGCACGCGCCCCTCGAAGTCCGGCTCCAGCGGCGTCCCGAGCACCTGGCTCAGCACCGTCAGGTTGAACGCCAGCTTCGGCGTCTCCGCCCGCTCGCTTGCCTCCAGCGCCGCCGGATGCCCCTCCACCAGCCAGACCAACGCCCGCGCCACCGCCTCACGCCCGCGCACCGTCCTGTCGAGATCGACCGGCATCGGCCCGTGCGCCACATGCAGAAACCCCGCGCGATGCAACGCCGCCAGCAGGAAACCCGTGTCCGAATACCCCAGCCATTTCTTCCGCCGCGCCGCCGGCCCTAGCCGCCTTGCCGCCTCCTCCGCGATCCGGTTCGAGCCATAGCCCCCGCGCAGGAACCACATCGCGTCGATATCCTCGCGATCACCATACTCCAGCACCGCCGCCAGCCGCTGCGCGTCGCTCCCCGCGAAATGCCCCTCCGCCAGCCGGCACTGCGGATGCACCAGCAGCTCGACATTCCCGTCAAACGTGGTCGCCACGAACGCACTTATCCGGTCGAGCAGGCCCTGGTCCCCCAGCACGCCGGCCGGCGCCACGACGCCAATGCGGAACGTCTTTTCACTTGACCCCATGTGCGCCTCACTGAGACATCCCGGAGATGTCCGACTCAAAGACCACCCTTGCCCATACGGGACCGTACTTCTTCTGCGGCATCGGCGGCAGCGGAATGTTGCCCCTTGCCCTTATCGTGAAGGCCCGTGGCCACGATGTCGAAGGCTCGGACCGCTCGCTCGACGCCGGTCGCACCGCCGCCAAGTTCGACTTTCTGAAAGCCAGCGGCATCGGGCTCCACCCGCAGGACGGCTCAGGCGTCACGCGCCCCACCCAGCTCCTCGTCACCTCCGCCGCCGTCGAAGACACCGTGCCGGACGTCGTCGCCGCAAAGGCCCTCGGCTGTCCGCAGGTCTCCCGCCCCCAGCTGCTCGCCCAACTTGTCAACTCGGCCAAGGTCTCGATCGCAGTCGGCGGCACGTCCGGTAAATCCACAACCACCGGCATGATCGCCTGGATCCTCTACGCCACGCGCCGCGACCCCACCGTGATGAACGGCGCCGTGATGAAGAATTTCGTCGCTGGCGACTTCCCCTTCGCCTCCGCCATCGTCGGCGAAGGCGACATCTTCGTCTCCGAGGTTGACGAGAGCGACGGCTCCATCGCGCTCTACCAACCCACCATCGCCGTCCTCAACAACATCGCCCTCGACCACAAATCGATGGACGAGCTGCGCAGCCTCTTCACCGGCTTCGTCTCGAAGGCCCAGGTCGCCGTCTTCAACCTCGACAATGACGAGACCCGACGCCTGCACGAAACGCTGCAGCTCCCGAATGCGCTCACCTATTCGCTCACCGATACAAACGCCGACTTCACCATCTCCGACCTCATGACTCAGCCCGACGGCCAGTCCTGCATGGTCACCGAGCGCTCCACCGGCGAGCGCCAGCGCATCTGCCTGCAGACGCCCGGCCGCCACAACCTCTCCAACGCTCTCGCCGCCATCGCCGCCGCCCGCGCCTGCGGCCTCGCCCTTCGCGAGGCAACCCTCGCCCTTATGAACTTCGTCGGCATCCGCCGCCGCCTTGAAGTTGTCGGCACAGCGAAAGACATCACCGTCATCGACGATTTCGGGCACAACCCCGACAAGATCGCAGCCACGCTCGCAACGCTCCACCAGTTCCCGGGCCGCTTGCTGGTCATGTGGCAACCGCACGGCTTCGGCCCCATCCGCCAGATGAAGGACGAACTGGTCGAGATGTTCGCGCGCGACCTCGCCGCAAAGGACACGCTCATCATGCCCGAGCCTGCCTATTTCGGCGGCACGGTCGACCGCACCATGGGCTCCGCCGTCATCGCGCAAGGCGTATCAGCCCGCGGCAAGTCCGCCGTCGCCCTCCCCGACCGCGCCGCCTGCGGCGACAAACTCGTCGAGATGGCCCAACCCGGCGACCTCATCGTCGTGATGGGCGCACGCGACGACACGCTTTCGGAATTCGCCGCCGACGTGCTGAAGCGCGTTGGTGAGAAGAACTTCTGAACTCGGTGTTGCTCCGATGGCCCCCTCCGTCGCGCTGCGCGCGCCACCTCCCCCACTTGCTTTGCAAGTGAGGGAGGCAATCCGAACGTCGCCACGCGCACCCGCTCATGCCTGTCTCGATCGCCACGCGATCGGGGGAGGTGGCATGCGCGCCTCTTCGCGCGTGTGACGGACGGGAACGCGCGACGGCTTCAGGCAGCCAGAACCAGCCGATTCTGCGCGCACGCTTTGGTTGGCGATCCGAACAATCTCGACAACTTGCACGGATCAACTCCGCCAGTTTCAGACCTTCGCGTCCCCCACGCCTAGACCCATGAGATACTCCAGTCATCGATCCCGCATGGAGGGCGGCTGTACACCGTTCAACGGCGCAGGGTGGATGCAGGCGAGCGTGAAGAGCCTCTCGAGAAACGGTAACGCCGTCCACGAGATGAGGCGTTTTCCGGGGACTGGTCCTGAACAGGCCGGCCCGCACGCCGGCAGCCAGGCCAACGGCGCCACGCGGATGAAATGAGGCCGCTGTGCGCGGGCTCTCGCACAACAAACGGCCGGGGACGCGAGATCCGCGTTTCTTCTTCCTACCGGTAGCGCCTCACAGGCGCAGCCAAACCCCGCGGGGCGTCCCGCGTCCCCGGGCCCTCCATCGGGCTCAGAGCGACAGCATCACAGGCGGCTCACACCGGCCTGAAAGCCAACGCATGCCACACACCTGGAAGCGTCGAAGACGCGTTCCCCTCTTCCTCAGACAGGCTCAGGATGAGGGGCCGGGATCCAGTCCAGACAAGCAAGCCGTGCACAGCGCGTCCACCATGGACTCGGTCGTGATTCGAGAAAGGGCCTGTCAGGCGCCGACGCCCAGCAAGTCGGAACCTCTCCATCTCGCCCACGTGACTAGCCTCCCCGCCATCCCGCCACTAGGCTCCCGCCAAACAGGGAAAACGCCATGATGCTCCGGAACCTTGCGCTCGCCGCATCCGTCCTCGCGCTTGCCAGCTGCATGACGGCCTCGGAAACCACGGGCACAACCAGCGCAGGTTATGACGCACGCATCATTCGCGACTCGTTCGGCGTCCCGCACATCTATGGCAAACGCAACGCCGACGTGGCCTTCGGTCTCGCCTACGCCCACGCTGAAGACGACTGGAAGAACATTGAGGAAGTGATCCGCGCCAGTCGCGGCACGCTCTCCGAAATCGTCGGGGACTCTGGCGCCAAGTCCGATGACTTCATCCTCGCCCTCGGCATGACTGCAATCGTCGCGCGCGATTACGACGCGCAGACATCCGCCAAGGCAAAGTCCGTCGCCGAGGGCTATGCCGCCGGCCTCAACCTGTGGTGCGAAAAGAACCCCACGACCAATTGCGCCCGCACCACGCCCATCACCGGTCGCGACATCATCGCCGGTTTCGTCAACCGCCCGCTCTCCTTCTATGGCCTCGAGGCGGAAGTCGACGCCCTGCTCTCCGGCCGCGCCAACATGCAGATGTCGACGAAGTCAACGCGCCGGGCATTCCTCGACATCACGGACGATGTCGAACTCGGCTCAAACGGCCTCGCCGTCGCTCCCTCGCGCTCCGCCGATGGCCACACGCGTCTCGCCGCCAACTCGCACCAGCCCTATGAAGGCCGTGTCGCCTGGTACGAGGCTCGGCTGAAATCCGAAGAAGGCATCGACCTTGTCGGCGGCCTCTTCCCGGGCACGCCCATCCTGCTCACCGCCGTCGGCCCCAACATTGGCTGGGCCGCCACCGTCAACAAGCCGGACCTCTACGACACGTTCAAGCTCGTGGTCGACGACGAGAAGAACCCAACCAAGTATCGCATGGACGGCCAGTGGAAGGATCTGGTGCGCAACCCGATCCGGTACAATGTCCTGCGCAACGGCGCGCTCGTTCCGGTCGAGCGCATGGGCTACACCTCCGAACACGGCGCGGTCTATGTGCTCGACTCGGGCGCTTACGCGGTCTCCTTCGTCGGCAAGGGCGACTTCGCCCATCTCGACCAGTATCTCGCCATGAACATGGCGAAGACGATCGACGACTGGCGCGCCGCCCAGGTGAAGTACAACGATATTCCATCGGTGAACTACATCGTCGGGGACTCGAAAGGCGGCATCGCCTATTTCTGGAACGCCCACATGCCCAAGCGCGTCCCTGGCTGGGACCGGACGAAAATCCTCCCGGGCGACATCTCCGAAACACTCTGGAAGGGCTGGGAGCCAGTCGAAGCCCTGCCCTCCGTCATCCGCCCGAAGTCAGGCTACATCGTCAACGCCAATCACTCACCGCTTCTCGTCTCAGGGCCGCAGGACAATCCGAAGGCCGAGAATTATCCCACGGACTTTGCCCTCGACACGCTGGTCACCAATCGCGGCCTGCGCGCGCAGGAGCTCTACAGCAGCGACACATCGATCACGCGAGACGAGTTCTTCGCCTACAAGATGGACGACAAGTATTCCGCCGGCAGCAATGTAATGAAGATGCAGGCGGACCTCCGGAGCGTCGATCCCGGCAATGACGCCGACCTCAAGGCCGCGCTCGACGTGGTGGCGGCGTGGAACGGCTCCGCCGACATGCAGAACCGCAACGCCGCGCTCGCCATCTTCACCGGCCAGGCCGCGATGGGCAGCCAGATGCACGACACGTACGATCGCGCCAAGGCGCTCGCAGCCCTGAAAGCCACTGCAACGCAGCTGAAGGCCGCCACCGGCCGCATCGATCCGAAATGGAGCGAAGTCAGCCGCGTCGCACGCGGCGCCAAGTCGTGGCCGACCGACGGCGGCCCCGACACGCTGCGCGCGATGTACGCGGCCGGCGATCTCGCCACGCAGAAATTCCGCTCCGGCCGCGCCGGCGACACCTATGTCGCGATCGCCGACTGGGCGCCCGATGGGACCTATACGATCGACACGATCCATCAGTATGGCTCGGCAACGCTCGACGCGTCCTCGCCGCACTATGCGGATCAGGCGCCGATCTTCGCAGAGAAAAAATGGAAGCAGCCGCCGATGAAGCTGGACGACCTGCTGAAGCAGGCGACGCGCGACTACCGCGTCAGCGAGTAGAGGCGCCGGCTACTTCGCCGCGCGCTTCTCGAGTTCCTCAAGTCGCGCCCGCAGCGCCTTCAGCTCGTCCGCATCGCTCGCGGCTGACGGCTCCGCTTTCTTCGGCGCAGGCGTCGCCATGCCAGGCATAGCCGGCATTGCGCCTGTCCAGAAGCCGGCAAGCCGCTTCTGGAATTCGCCCTGCATCGCCTGCATCGCAGCCGGGTCGAACACATTCCATTGCGGCATGGCGCCAGACATTGCGCCGGTCATCTGGCTCGCCAGTTGTTCCTGCTGGGCGCGGATGAAGGCCACGGACTGCTCGAACAACCCAGTCATCATCTCGGACGTCTTCGACTGGTGCATCCGGATCATGTCCATCATCAGGTCGGCGGAAAGCACTGCGCCGGATGCCTGCCCCTCCTGCTCCATGATGATCTGCAGCAGAACCTGCCGCGTAACGTCCTCGCCCGTCTCGGTGTCCTCGACGCGGATGTTCGCGCCCTTGCGCACCATCTCGGCCACTTCCGGCAGGCGCACATAGCTCGACGCATTCTTGTTGTAGAGCTTGCGGCTCGGATACCGCCGCAGCTCGACGTTTTCACCTTCGCTCATGTCCTGGTCCCGACGCGCCATGTCCCGTTCCTATCCCGCAAGCCAGGCATTCACGGCGGCGTAGAATGCGTCCGGCTTGTCCAGCATCACATAGTGGCGCGCATCATCGATGCGCTGCCGCCGTCCCTGGACCAGGCCCGCATACGAAGACGCGTACACCTGATCGAGACTCATCTTCGAGGCCGGGCTCACCCGGTCCCACGCATAGATCACATCCACCGGCGCCTTGATCCGCTGCAGGTCGCCCCTCAGATCTGTCACCATCACCTCGGCCATCACGTCAGCCGTCACGGCCCGGTCGGATGTCAGCCCCCAGCGCACGACGCGCTCAAGTAGCTCAGGGCTGGTAACCAGTTTCTCGCTGGTGCGGCGGGTGTCGTCCTGATGCTGGGCCTTGGACTTCTCGAAATAGCTGCGTCGCGAATGCTGGGCGAGCGGCGCCATGGATGTGGCGGTGGCGAAGGGGGTGATCAGCATCGAGAAGAAGGCCGGCACATCGACCACCATCAGCCGGTCGACGACATCGGCATGATCCCGGGCGAGCATAAGGGAAACAAGCCCGCCCATCGAATGGCCAACCACGGGCACCGGCCCGACGCGAAGCGACCGGATGTATCCGGCCAGCGCATCGGCCACGGGCTTCAGAAAATTCATCGGGCTGCGAAAGGCGCTCGGCGCCAGTCCGGCAAAGCCCCGCATGTGGATCATATGCACGCGAATTCCGGGAAGCGATGGGGCCGCGTCCTCCCAGCATTCCGGCGAGGCGGCAAGGCCGTGGATGAACACGACGTCGCGTCCGGAGCCGGCAACGGAGCTTGTAATCAGCTCGCCTTCCCAGCGGGGAACGTCGCGCTTCATCCAGCGTGCAAGTGAGCCAAGCTGCATGGGCGAAGGAATCTCCGGTTACGGTCGGACGGCAGTGAGCAGCTGCAGCAGCCCCAAAAGCCCGTGTACACGGGTCCTTTCGAATTACGAAGCCCGGAATTGCCGCAGGGCGGCGAAACTTGCCGCGGCGCCGCGTAAACCGTCGCCCCGGTTTCCGCCAGCGCGCAGAAAACCTTTTCAACATATGGCGTTTGACGGGTTCCCGGGCGGTGTTACCTATCGAACAGGAAACGTTTTCGGACACATCATGAACGACCAGACGAGCTCTCTCGGCGCGTTCGAATTGAGCCAGAACTTCCAACGCATCAACTTCCTCCTGCAGCGACTTTTTCTCGCCGTCTCCCGCCGCGAAGTTCGCAATCCGGGTGTCGAAGGCCCCGGCCAGCCGCTCCTCCTGCGCGCGGCCGCGGGCCAGATGCAGAGCTGGATGTCGAATCCGATGAAGACGTTCAGCTCGCAGCTGCAATTCTGGCAAAACACGACCGCACTCTACGCCGAACTCACGCAAGCGATGCTGTCCGGCGCCCAGCGCATGCCGAAGGCGGAGGCCGAGCCAGCCGATGCGCGCTTCGCGGATGACGAGTGGAGCAAGCACCCTTTTTTCTACTACCTGAAGCGCCAGTACCAGATCATGTCGGCCTATCTGGAAACTCTCGCCGACACGGCGTCAGAGGGCGAAGACGAGAAGCACTCGGAGCAGATCCACTTTTTCACGCACCAACTGGTGGACATGTTTTCGCCTGCGAACTTCCTTGCCTCCAACCCGGTGGCAATCAAGAAGGCGGTCGAAACCAATGGCCGATCGCTTGTCGAGGGTCTCGAGAATCTCGTGAAGGATCTGGAGCGCAATGGCGGCGACCTTCTTGTCACGCTGTCCGATCCGGAAGCCTTCAAGGTCGGCGAAACGCTCGCCACCACGAAGGGCCACGTCATCCACGAAACCCCGCTGTTCCAGCTGATCCGCTACGAGCCGGCGACAGAGAAGGTCTACGCCCGCCCGCTCCTGCTGATCCCGCCCTGGATCAACAAGTTCTACATTCTCGACCTGCAGCCGAAATCGTCGCTGGTGAAATGGCTCACCGAACAGGGCTTCGCCGTCTACATCGTCAGCTGGAAGAATCCGCGCGAGGAACTGCGCACTGCTGGCATGGATACCTATGTGCTCGAAGGCGTCATCCCGGCGATGCACAAGGTGGATGAGCTGCACGGCAAGGACGGCATCAATGTCGTCGGCTATTGCATCGGCGGCACCACGCTCGCGCTCTCGCAGGCCTGGCTCGCAAAGACAAGGCAGGACAACCCGGCCAGGTCCTGCACCTTCTTCACCGCCCTCACCGATTTCGAGGATCCGGGCCCGCTCAAATCCTTCATCGACGAAGGCTTCATCGCGGGCATCATGATCGAAGCCCAGCGCAAGGGTTATCTCGACCAGCGCATCATGGCGCGGACGTTCAGCTATTTGCGCCCGAACGATCTGGTCTACGGGCCGGCCGTGAAAGCCTACCTGCTCGGCGAAGCGCGTCCCAAGTTCGACCTGCTGTTCTGGAACGAGGACTCAACACGCCTGCCCGAGCGGATGGCGCAGGAATACCTGACCCATCTCTACCGCGACAACGTTTTCGCAAACGGCGCGTTCGAGATCGAAGGCGCCAAGGTCGGCCTCGATGACATCAAGGTCCCTCACTACGTCGTCGCCTGCGAGAAGGACCACATCGCGCCGTGGACCGCCTCGTTCAAAGGACTGTCGCGGCTGAAGGGTGGTGGGCGATTCGTGCTGGCGCAGTCCGGCCACATCGCGGGCATCGTGAACCACCCGGACAAGAAGAAGTACGGTTACTGGGTAAGCGATGCAGACCCTGGCGAGGACCTCGACGCCTGGCGGACGGGAACCGAAGCGCATGATGGCTCGTGGTGGCCGGATTGGGCAGAGTGGCTCGGCAAGCGGTCCGGCAAGAAGGTGTCCGCAGCGGATAGCTTCCCTGAAACCACCCCACGCCTCGAGCCGGCGCCCGGCCGGTACGTGCGCGAGTAGTTTCGCGATCCATGCACCAGGACAGTTCGCATCGTCCCGCCATCTGGGCTTTCGGCGCAGGCTCCCTGCTTGCGATCATCCTTGGCGCCGCAGTGATGGCGCAGGCCGACATTCCGCTGAGTATCTGGATCCGCAATCCGATCGCTTGGTTCGTTGCCGCAGCTATTGGCGCCTTCATGGCCTCGCGCGGCTGGTTCGGGATCGGCGCAATCGTGTTCGCGGTGGTTGTCGTTGGCCTCAGCAATGTCGGCCCAGGGCAGGAAGGCGTCTTCCGATGGATTGGCGCGGGACCGGTTCAGCTCTACGCAGCGGCCCTTGTCCTGCCCGTCGCGATTGCCGCTTGCACCACCTCCCGCGCGTGGATCGCCGCCCTCTGTTTCGTCGTCATCGGCGTGGTGATCGCCCGCCAGCCGGACATATCGCAACTGGCTGGGTTTGTAATCGCCAGCGTGATTCTGTTCGCAGCAGCCTTCCGCTGGATGGGCGCGCTCGCCGCGCTCATCATCGGGGTTGCGCTCGTCGCCTACTGCCTGATGCAGCCTGATCCGCTGCTGCCGGTGCCGCACGTCGAGGGCATCCTGCAGCTTGCCTTTGACCAGTCGCTGGTTCTCGGCATCGCAATGGCCACCGCCCTGGGATTGACCGTCGCCTGCCCCTTGCTGCTCCTGCGCTACGCCGATTTGCGCTGGAGGGCGCTGGCATTATCTGGATACTTGGCGGCGACCACGGTCGCTCCGCTTTTTGGAGCCTACCCGGTTCCGTTGGCCGGCTATGGCCTCAGCTTCGTCATTGGCTGGGTTCTTGGATTCGCCGCCCTGGCGACCCGCCGGCCGGTTAATTCCCTAACGTCAGCCTAACTCGAACTTCGCAGACGCGGCATTTTTTTCGCAGTCGCGGCAAAAACTCCATTGCCTTTGCCGCGCCGCGGCATTAGATCATGTTCAACGACCGGATAAACCTCTGGAGACACCCGATGAACCCGATGACCGATATGTTCGACTTCAACAAGAACATGGAACAATTCACGAAATTCATGCCCGACTTCGCCAATGCCGGCCCGCTCAAGGCCTTCACCGAAATGCAGGCGAAGTACCGCGCCGTCGCCATCGAAGCGATGAACAAGAACGTCGAGCTGACGACCGCCTGGATGCAGGACGCCGCGAAAGACGCGACGACCCTGATGTCGCCGGAAGCCGAGCCGACCGCCTATGCCAAGAAAGCCGGCGAGGTCGCCCAGTCCGCGATGCAGGACATCCCTGCCCGCCTGTTCGCCTACGCTGAAGTTGCCAAGAAAGCCCAGACGGACCTGCTCGACACGGTTGTCACCCTGACCCCGAAAGCGGTCGAGGAAGCTACCGCGCAGACGAAGGCCGCTGTGAAGTCCGCCGCCAAGAAAGTCTCTTAAGACTCTCTTCGCTGGCCGCGGGTCCGGGCCTCCGGACTCTGCGGGTCTGCTTCTGACACGATGAAGGGCGCGTTGAGTTGGTAACCCGACTCCGCGCCCGTTTCGTTTGCAGCGTGCCTTGTCGAGTAGCCGGAAAGCAGTTCGTGCTGCATCGCACACTCGCCTCGTGAACCGGCGCATGGCTAACTGACCTTGGCCGATCCACGTAGTTCGTCGGCCGCGTAGAGTACGCGTAGAGTACGCGTAGAGTGATGGAAAGGCGCGCTTCCTCGAAGCGCGTCTTTCTCATGCCTGGCGCTCAGGCCTTGCGGCGAAGCTTCAGGATGTTGGACGACGGCCGCGCCTCGGCTTCCACCTTCTCGATCTCGGAAGAGGGGATCGGGCGGCTGTAGAGGAAGCCCTGCACTTCCGTGCAGCCGAGCCCGGCAAGGATCGTCGCCTGCTGCTCGTTCTCGACGCCTTCGGCTGCGACACGCATGCCGAGGTCGCGAGCCAGGGAGATGACTGCGCGCACGATCGCCTGGTTCTCGACCGACGTGTCGATGTCGCGCACGAAGCGCTGGTCGATCTTGATCTTGTCGAACGGGAAGGCGCGAAGGTAGCTCAGCGACGAATACCCCGTGCCGAAATCGTCGAGCGCGATCTTCACGCCGATTTCGCGCAGCGCATGCAACGTTCGGATGTTGTGCTCGGTCTCATCCATCAGCACGCTCTCGACGATCTCGATCTCGAGCCTGCTCGGATCGAGCTGTGATGCAGCTAACGCGCCAACCACCGTCGCGACCAGCGACGGGTTGTGCATCTGCGCGGCCGACAGGTTCACGGCCACCGTCACATCATCGCGCCATTGCGCGGCTTCCTCGACCGCCTTGCGGATCACCCATTCCCCAAGAGGCACGATGATGCCGGTTTCCTCGGCGCAGGGGATGAACACGGCCGGCGACACCAGTCCGTGGCCCGGGCGGTTCCAGCGCAGCAGCGTCTCGTAACCCGCAACCTTGCGTGTCCGCGTGTTCACTAGCGGCTGGAAGTAGACGTCCATCGCCTCGTTGGCCAATGCGCTGCGCAAATCGGTTTCGAGGTCTGCGCGGACGCGAGCATTCTGTTCCATGCCCGGCTCGAAGAAGCGCGCGCACCCTCGGCCCTGCGCCTTGGCGCGATAGAGCGCGAGCTCCGCGTTCTTCATCAGGATGGCCGGATCGGTTCCGTTGTCGGGCGCGAGCGCAACGCCAACGCTCCCGCCGGCGAGGATTTCCTTCCCATTGAGCGTCACGGGGGCGAGCAGCGCATCGACGATCAGTTCGGCGATTTCTCCGGCTTCATCGGCGAAAGCATCGCGCTTGAGGACAGCAAACTCATCGCCGCCCAGACGCGCAAGGAATGCGTTCTGACCGACGCAGTCGCGAAGACGCTCCGCCACAGCCTTGAGGTAGGCATCGCCCAGAGGATGTCCCTGCGTGTCGTTAAGCGCCTTGAAGTTGTCGAGATCGATCACGAACAGCGCAAAGCTCTCGTCGCGTTCCTTGGCGGCTTCCTCGGCCATCTCCAGCTGGCGTACAAGCATGGCGCGGTTTGGAAGATCGGTCAGAGTGTCGTATTCGGTGACGTAGGCGATGCGCGCTTCCGCATCGCGCGAGCGGGTGATGTCGGAGCATACGCCGCGCCAGCCGCCATCGGCCATGGGCTGTCCACTCATCGACCACCAGGCTTCACGCGAACCGATCGTGACCCGCAGGATTTCGTCGCGGAACGGTTTGCGGGCTTTGAGGAATTCCTGCAGCTGATGCACCGACTCCGGCGCAAAAAGCGCGAGAAAGCTGCCGCCCTCCAGCTCGTGATGCGACAAGCCGGTCGCATCGACGAAGCGCTGCGAGGCCTTGGCCAGCCTGCCGTGGCTGTCGATACGCCACAACCAGTCGGTCGAATGCGCCTCGAAGTCTTGTAGAAGCAGGTCGGCGGTGGCCTTGGCTTCCTGCATTGCCGCAGTGGCCAATTGACGGCGAGTATCGGAAGCATGGTTGGCGGCGGCAAAGCGTTGCAGCGCAATGACGCCAGCGCCGAGCAGCAGGGCTGCGTTGAACGACCAGTGATGGCTGCCGAGCATCATCCCGGCTGCTGCGCCGGCGGCGATCGCCAGCGAGTAGCCAAGCGAGGCGAGCGGAAAACTGGAATGGAGCAGCGCGCCGACGCAGAGGATCGCCGCGGTGAAAATGCCGAGGAGCAGCGCATGCTCTTCCGTGCTCGCCGCGATAAGCACGGCGATCATCCCGCCCCACAGGACGCCCGACAAGAGCGTGTAGCGAACAATGCGCCCATCCTCGATATTCGCGTCGAGCTGTCCAGCAGGCCGGCGCGCCTCGCGCATGCGGATGAAGATGAGGACGGCGCTGGTGTAGCACCACACAAAGACCAACGGCATGCCCGCATGGCCCCAGAAGGCAAACGTCAGCACGACGGCGTTGAGGAGGGAATGTATCGCAGCGAGCGGGGCCAGCGAATGGAATGTCTTGCGGCGGGCTGCGTTGACGCTCTCGCGATGCTCGGCGGGTACATCGACCTCGCCGAGAAACGTCGTCTTCAGATCAGCGAGGCGCATGCCCTATCCCACCCTGAGACCGGCCAGGCGGACCGGTGCGAGGATAATATTGGCAAAACAAGGTCGATAGACCGTCAAAGCGGTGCAAGAAATTTCACGCGTTGCCGGCCGGCTAGGCCAGGAGCGTTGTAAACGCCTCAATTTCCCGAGGCTCTGTCGCCCAGGAACAGACGAAACGGTGCGAACCATCGATCCAGGGGTAAAAGGCCACGCCCGCAAGCTTAAGGCGTTCGTCGAGGCCGGGCGGCAGGTTGGCGAACACTTCGTTACCATCGACCGGATGCGCAAGTTCGGCGCCTGCCGTCGTTAAGGCCTGCGCAAGCTTTATTGCCGAAGCGTTGGCCTGCCTTGCAAGTTGCAACCATAGCCCATCCTTCAGGTAGGCAGCCATCTGTGCGCCGAGGAAGCGCATCTTCGGCGGCATGTGCCCTGCCCGTTTGGCGCGCACCTTCAGGTCGCCGATCCGATTGCGCGCAGCGCCGAACAGCACGATCGCCTCGCAGCCGAGCCCGCCATTCTTGGTGGCGCCGAAACTCAGCACATCGACGCCGGCGCGCCAGGTCATGTCGGCCGGCGTGGCGCCCGTCGACGCCAGCGCGTTGGCGAGCCGGGCGCCATCGAGATGGACCGCAAGCCCCGCTTCACGGCCGAGCGCGGCGCGTTCGGCGACTTCGGACGAACGGTAGGCGGCGCCGCTCTCGGTAAGGTTCGAGAGCGACAATACGTGAGCCGGCGTTTCGTGCACGAAGTCATGCCGGTTGGCCGCCAGCCGCTTGCGAAGTTCGCCAAGATCGATAAGGGCGTGGGCGCCGCCAAGCAGCGAGAGCTTCCCGCCGCCGGTGAAGAATTCGGGCGCGCCGCGCTCGTCACGCTCGATATGCGCCTCGGCATGGCAAAGGATGGAGCCATGCGGCGGGCAGAGCGTCGCCAGCGCCAGTGCGTTCGCCGCAGTGCCAGAGGAGACCAGCCAGACATCGAGATCAGTTTCGAAGACGTCGCGCAGCGCCGCGTGCGCAGCAGCGGTCCATGCGTCAGCGCCATAGCTTGGGGCCGGTCCGCTTGCGGCGGCGAGCATCGCCTCAAGGATGGCGGGATGCGCCGGAGCTGCTGTGTCGGACGAGAAATTCATGGCGCCTCCAGTACCTGTGGAGCGGAAATCTTGCGCGGAGGCAAGGCGCGCCGAACCAGCTGCCGATATGGCCCAAGGTAATTCAACACCGGCGCGAGCCAGGGTCTTTTCGCGTGCGACTTGATTCGTCGCGAATGCAACGGCTAGTTTCAGTTGGGCGAATGTCTGCAACGGTTGGGCGCACTCCTGTTCGACAGCGATTGGGACGCTGCCGCATAGCGGCAGCGAGCAGCGCGCTCATATGCGTCGTAACGGGATGACCTGTTCTGGCGCCGGCTGATGGAAGCTCAGGCGTTTGCGGCGGGAAGCGAGCAGCTCTCCCTGAAAAACCCTGAGTACGGCGCACGCCGGGGGATGAATGCCAAGCAGCGCCTGATCGGCTTCAGTCTGACGATCGGTTTCGTGGTCTGGCTCTGGCTGGCGCCGACAACGGCCAGCAGCACGGCCGCGATCGCTTGTCTGTTCGGCGTCATTATCGCAATGGGCTTCTGGACAGTGACTGCTGCATTGACGCGCAAGCCCGGAGCGAACCAGCGACGCGGACCAAGCCGAAGGCGCTGAACTATGCACTGGCGTTCACACGTGGCGAGTTCATCGCGATCTTCGATGCGGAAGACTCGCCCTCTCCCGAGCAGGCGCGCTCCGCGATGGCTGCCTTTCGCGCAGGTCCAGCCAATCTGGCGGACGTGCAGGAGCCGCTTCAGGTTCACAACGGAGGCGACAGCTGGATCGCCCCGCTCGAATATGCGATCCACTTACGCCTCTGGCTGTCATTGCTTGCGCAGCTGAGGCTGCCGATACCGCTGGGCGGGACGAGCAATTACTTCCGCAGCAGGATGCTGCAGGAAGTCGGCGGCTGGGACGCGTGGAACGTCACGGAAGATGCGGATATCGGAACCCGGCTGGCGCGGTTTTGATACGAGGCCGGCATGGGTTCACCGGCGATGCTCGGGGAAGCGCCCACGCGCTGGCGGCTGTGGAAGAACCAGCGCACGCGGTGGATCAAGGGCCACATGCAGACCTGGCTGGTCCTCAATCGGCATCCCCTGCGCGCCATGCGAGACATCGGATTCGCTCGCTACATGTCAACGCATGTGACGCTTGGCGGCGGCATGGTCGCCGCCCTGCTCCATGGGCCGCTTTATGTGTGGATTGCCGTCGACCTGTTCGACTTCCGGAACATCGAGGCGTGGCACTGGATCATGTTCTGGCCTGGCTATCTCAGCGCGGTCGCCGCGGCTCTGGCCTCGCGCTCGACGCATGCCAAGCTCTCGACGATCATGACGATGCCGCTTTACTGGCCACTGCAATCTTGGACGACGATCACCGCGTTATACGAAATGTACTTCAGGCCGCACTTCTGGTCCAAGACCCAACATGGGCTTACGACCTCGCGACCGGTGATGTCGGACGTCGGACGGGGACGTCACGAACAACCCGCTGAAAGTGAGGCGCACCTGAGCCTCCCCTTCCTTCACGAGGCGCGATAATTCGTCCCGGGCCGTCGTGCTGCTGGATACTTGTCCGGCGTGCGTCACCACGGCATTGCTGCGCACATGGACTGGGCCATCACCATAGTAGCCATCGTCGTGTTCGGCGGGCTCACCGTGTTCGCCGGATGGAAATCCGGGCGGCCGCGCAAGGACAGCCTGAAGGTGCAGTGGGTGTCGTGGCCACTCGTCACCATGCTCGCAGCGACGGCGACGATTTTCGCGATCATCCACGTCGTGGGCCTGCTGGGCTTCGAGACCGGCGGCAACACGCTGCGCGGGTATGGTCCCTGAACTTGCGCGTGCTTGACCGGGCCGGGGGCCGGGCTTAGCCCTGATGACAGGAAACGCGAACGTCACCGGGAGACAGTCATGGCCGACATCGAGGCATTCCGCACCGAAACCCGCGCCTGGCTTGAGGCCAATTGCCCGGCTTCGATGCGGACCCCACAAGTCGAGGAAGAAGTCGTCTGGGGCGGGCGCAACCAGAAGTTCGTCAACCCTGACTCCAAGGTGTGGCTTGATCGCATGGCCGCCAAGGGGTGGACGGCGCCGACCTGGCCGAAAGCATATGGCGGTGGCGGGCTGTCGAATGCCGAAGCCATCGTGCTCGACAAGGAGCTGAAGCGGATCAACGCGCGCGCGCCGCTGGCGTCGTTCGGCGTCTGGATGCTGGGGCCGGTGCTTCTGGAGTACGCTACCGAAGAGCAGAAGCAGCGCTTCCTGCCGGACATCGTGGCGGGCAAGACGCGCTGGTGCCAGGGCTATTCGGAACCGGGCGCTGGCTCCGACCTCGCGTCGCTGCAGACCAAGTGCGAGGACAAGGGCGATCACTGGCTGATCAACGGTTCGAAGATCTGGACGTCGTATGCAAACTACGCGGACTGGATCTTCTGCCTCGTCCGCACTGATTTCACGAAAAAGCACGAAGGCGTCTCGTTTGTCCTGTTCGACATGACAAGCCCCGGCGTCGAGACACGTCCGATCCTGCTGATCTCGGGTTCATCACCCTTCTGCGAGACGTTCTTCACCGACGTGAAGGCGCCGAAGGCGCAGATGGTCGGCGTGCCTGGCAAGGGCTGGGACATCGCCAAGCGCCTGCTGCAGTACGAGCGCCAGAACATTTCCGCGACCGGGTTCGGATCGGATCGAAATTCCGGGCCGACGCTGGCGGATATCGCCAAGAAGTATGTCGGCACGAAGGACGGGATCCTTGCCGACGGCGACCTGCGAAGCCGCATCACCCGCTCGATGATGTACGAGCAGGCCTTCGGGCTGACGATCCAGCGCAACACCGAGATGGCCAAGGCCGGCGCAGATGTTGGCCCGGCGACGTCGATCATCAAGTACGCGGCAGCCAAGATGAACCAGACCAAGACCGAGCTGCAGGTCGAGGCGATGGGCTATCAGGGACTTGGGTGGGACGGCGAAGGGTTCAAGCCCGGCGAGATCATGTCCACGCGCGCCATGCTGCGCGCCAAGGGAAACTCGATTGAGGGCGGCACGTCTGAGGTGAACCTCAATGTGGTTGCCAAGCGCGTGCTGGGCCTGCGGGACCATCAGTAGGCAGACCGGTTTCTTCCCAATCTGACGTGGAAGTAAGGTGGCGCCTCCTCGTGCGCGCATTTCAAGACAGGCTTTCACCCGACAAGCGAATTCGGAACTCGTTGCGTTAACGATCGCTTTTCGGGTGAAATTCGCGTGCTAGGGTCGTCGCTTCTCTCGGTGACCCCGCACATGACCGTCGTCTTCGTTTCGTATGCCCGTCAGGACCGCGACATGGCCCTGAAGCTGGCTGATCGCCTGCGCAAGGCGGCGCCCGCAGGCATGGAGATCACGATCGACGAAGCAGCCGACGGTGAACTGGCCAATACAGCCAGCGACTCCTACCGGCTTCCGTATGTGGGACGGCGGCTGAGGAATGCAAACGCGGTCGTTCCGGTCCTGACGCGATCCTACGCGGAATCAGATCCGTGCTGGCTCGAACTTTCCGCCTCGCTGATGATGGAGAAGGTCGTTCCCATCAGCCTTGACCCCGGGCTGTCGCCCGCGGGCATCAGCTCGATGGTGGCGAATCAGGACGTCATGTCGATAGCACCCGGCTGGTTCAACAAGGAGCCAGGCGAGGTCGAGGCTTTTGAGACCGCCAAGTTCGAGATGTTCGTTCGCGACTTGGCGGCCGAGACCGCGCGGCATACGCCGTTCAGCGACTGGCAGCCTGCCGAACCCAGGGAGGTCCGCGCGCTGGCCGGATCACTTGCCAATGCGCTTCGGCCGCGGCTGTTCCGCCAGACAGGTCTCGCCTGGTCGCCGGGAAGTCTCTCTGTCGTGCAGAAGGAGCGGTTTTTCGCGGCGATCGAGTCGATGACAATCGCCACGGGCGATGGCGCCTGGGACGTGGCGCGCCGCAGGGCGCTGAAGGCAATGGCCGCCGAGCCCACGCAGCCACGCGTGAGAGCCGAAGCGCTGATGGGCCTGATCGGCGAGCTGACGGCGCCCACGGATGGCTCGCCTGCAGTCACTGCGTCCGAACCGTGGGAGTTCATCGGCGACTTTGCATTGCCGATCGACCGCGACATAAGCCGATTTGCCTATACCCGCGCGGGGAAGATTCCGAACGAGCTGCGCAAGATGTTCCAGGTGCTTCGGCCCGGCCGGTCGAAGCGCGGCGCGATGTTCGCGTTCGGGACGATGCTCGGGGGCCTCGTCGGCGTCGTTCTGACTTATGGCGGGCAGATGTTGTTCGGCCAGCCGGGCAATCTCGCTGAAGCAGATCCGCCGAAACCTGACAATTCAGTCGCGTCGGCGCCCGATCTTGTCCGCCCACTAGCCACAACGCCTGCGCCCGCACTTTCGATGAGCCCGCCCGTGCTGGCGACGCCGCAAGCCGATCCGCCTCAGGCGTTCCTGCACGGCGCGGCGCCCCCGCTGCAAACTCCGCCGGCGCCGGTTGCTGCGGCCACGTCGCCATCACCTTCACCAGCTCCGTCCCCAGCGGCGCCGGCGCGGCCTGCCTTTGCGGTGAGCGCGCGCGGGCTTGAGGCCAGCGTGCTTCTTGAGATGGGGCGCCGCGACCTGGATGCAGGCGGGTGGAAGGAGGTTTATGGCGAGGTGATCTCGGTCAATATCAACACGCTTTGCTCGCCGGAAAAATGGGCTGCGGCGGAGGCGGTGGGGAAGAAGCCGCTCGACCTGATCGATGCGTCGACGCAGCTGACATGGCCGACAGAGACGGATTTCGCGACGCCTTCGCGGCTGCGGGAGTGCCCGGTTTACCGGATCCCGACCTGATCAGCGCATCAGGAATTTCAGCAGGCTTTTTGCGCGCTTGCCGTACGGCGGCGACAGCAGCGTTGCCGAGTTGAAGAATCCTGTCTTAAACACGGCGCGCTGGTGCGTGAACTGATCGAAGCCCTGCTTGCCGTGATAGGCGCCCCAGCCGCTGGCCCCTACCCCGCCGAATGGCAGGCCTTCCTGCGCGATGTGCAGCAGCGTGCCATTCACCGTCACGCCGCCGGAATGCGTGCGGTCGAGGACGCGGGACTGTTCGCGGGTGTCTTCGGCGAACACGTACAGCGCGAGAGGGTGCGGGTGGGAGTTCACCCAGTCGAGCGCGTCGGCGAGGGAGTCGTAACCGATCACTGGCAGGACGGGGCCGAAGATTTCCTCGCGCATCAGAACGGACTCCTGCGGCGCGTCGATGACGACGACGGGCGGCAGGACGCGGCGCGCGCGGTCTGACGGCGCGGGGTGGCGCAGTACTTTCGCGCCGCCGAGTTCTGCTTCGGTGATGGCGGCTGTCAGGCGATCGAAGGCGCGTTCGTTGATCATGCTCGAATAGTCGGGGCCGAGATCGGGATAGGCGCGGCGCGCCTCGCCGATGATCATCTCGGCGAACTCGATCGTGCGCTCGCGCGGCACGAGTACGTAGTCGGGCGCGATGCAGGTCTGTCCGGCGTTGATGAACTTGCCATAGGCGATCGCCTTAACCGCCTTGTTCATCGAGGCTGATGGACAGACGATGGCGGGCGACTTGCCGCCAAGTTCGAGCGTGGTGGGGGTGAGGTTCTCGGCGGCGGCGGCGGCAACGCGGCGGCCGATTCCGGTGGAGCCGGTGAAGACGAGATGGTCGAACGGCAGGCGCGAGAATTCGGCGGCGACTTCGGGACCGCCGAGCACGACGGCGATCTCGTCTTCCTCGAATGTCTCACTGATTGCGCGGTGCAGAAGGTCGCAGAAATTCGGCGTCTGTTCGGACGGTTTGATGATGACGCGATTGCCGCCGGCGATGGCGTCGACCAGCGGCGAGAGGGCGAGTTGCAGCGGATAGTTCCACGGCGAGACAATGCCGACGATCCCGAGCGGCTCTGGCCGCACCCAGGCCGAGCCGGGCCAGAAATTGAACCCGACCTCGCGATAACTCGGCTGCATCCACCATTTCACGTTCTTGCGCGCGTGCCGGATGGCGGAGACCAGCACCATGGATTCGAGCAGGTCCGTCTCGAATCGCGACCGATTGCCGAAGTCGGCCGAAATAGCGTCGGCGATCGAATCAGCACGTTTCCGGACCATGTCCTCGAGCTGGTAGAGGCGGTCGATGCGGACGCGGGCGGTGGGCGGACCTTCCTTGCGCTGCGCTGCGCGCTGCAGGTCCAGCAGGCGTGCGGCGTCGGTCACGTTAAGTGTATGGCCGTCCATGTTGCCGCCTGTTCCGTCCGGTTCGAGTTGAGCCTCAGCCTGCGGCAGGATTCAAGCGTCGGAGCCGAAACAATCGCAGGTTTTGGTGGGTGGCGGTCTGACATGCGTTCGCATTCAGGCCGGTGTGAGCCGCCCAGGATGCTGTCTTTCTGGGTCTCCAATTCAGTGGAGGGCCCGGGGACGCGGGATGCCCCGCGTGATTTGGCGACGCCTGTGAGGCGCTACCGCTAGAAGAAGGTTCGCGGATCCCGCGTCCCCGGCAGTGTGTTGTGCGGCAGCGCGCGCACGGCGGCCCTGTTTCATAGGCTTGGCGCCATTAAGCTGCCGGCGTGCGGGCCGGCCTGTTCTGGACCCGTCCCCGTAGGCGCCCCGCGTCTTGTGAACGCAGAGGCTTTTCACGCTCGGCTGCATCCATCCCGCGCCGTTGAACTTCGCGACTGCCCTCCATGCGGGATGGATGCTTGCAGCATCTCACAGGTCTGGAGGTGGAGGACCCAGAGGTCTGAAATAGGCCGGACTGATCCGTGCAGCGCGGTGAAAAGTATCCGATCGATACCGGCAAGGTGTGTCCGGAATCAGCCGGTTCTGGCGGGGTGCTTTCCTCCTCCGCGCCTGGCGCAGGAGGTGACGCGCAGGCGCGCCCGGCAAATTCGTCTGGTCGCTGCCCCTTCCGTCTCGCGCATGAAGAACGCGCGATCCACCTCCCCCGGCCTTCGGCCGGAGGAGGAAAGAGGCCGGCGGTCCCGGATCACTTCCCCAGCAGCGAATTGCTGGCGGCGACGGCGATGAAGCGGGCGCGGGAGTTGAACTGGCGGTTGGCGAGGGCGAACATCACGACGGATGCGGCGATAAGGAAGGTCCACCAGGTGATGAACCAGGCGAGGATCGCGATCGCGAGGAAGAAGGCGCGCAGGCCGTGTGTGAACTGGCTCGCGGCGGCGATGTTCATCTCGGCGACCGATTGGGCTGCTTCTTCCGCGCCTGGCTTTCCGGCTTCGGGCGTCGCGGCGAGCATCACCGCGGAATAGTTGAACAGGCGATAGGCCCAGCCGAACTTGAAGAACGCGTAGGCGTAGAGTCCCATCAGCACGGCGGTTTTCACATAGAAGGTCGAGCGGTCGATCTGCACATGCACGACGCTCTGCTCGAACGCGCCGATGATCGTGTCGGCGGCGGTGAGCAGGCCGAAACCCGCGCCGACGGCGAGCAGCGCGGTGGAGGCGAAGAAGGATGTCGCCTGCTGCAGGCCGGTGATGATGTTGGCGTCGACGAGACGGATCTCGCGCGCCGCCATCTGGCGCATCCACTCACGGCGCTGCGTCTTCATGGCGGCGGAGAGCGTGTGGCGATGCCAGGGCGATGAATCGATCAGCCATCCCAGCAGCCACCAGCCGGCCAGGAAGAAACCAAGTGCTGCAGCGTCGAGCCACGTCATGGCATGCTCCCCGGGATTGGGGGGGAGCTTCGGGGATTGCACGAGTGGTGGCTAGAGGGGGTCTCGATTGAAGCGGGCGGAGCGGAGCACGCCCTCGTCCTTCTGGACGGATGCCCAGCATCCTCCTCAGGATGAGGGCGTGCTTGAGGTGTTCGCTGCTCTGAAGCGACGGCCGGGCGGAGGCCCAACGGTCCGGAGGGATCAGCCTCTTCCGAGGAAATCCAGCTTGCCGAGCGGGACGCCGCTGTGGCGGAGGATCGCGTAGGCAGTGGTGACGTGGAAGAGGAAGTTAGGCAGTGCAAAGCCCGTGAGGAAGGCGAGGCCCTTGAAGGGGATGTCGCCGCTTGGCGTCTTGAGAACGACGTCACGTTCTTCGGAGCCGTCGACGGCTTCAGCGGGGACGCTTTTCACATAGTCGATCGTCGCCGCGATGCGGGCGCGGAGATGGTCGATCGTCGTTTCCGTGTCGGGCATTGCGGGGGGCGTGCCGCCGGACAGGCGGGCCATCGCGCCTTTTGCAGAATCGCTGGCGAGCTGGATCTGGGACGAGAGCGGGCGCATGTCGGGAGCGAGACGCTGGGTCACCAAAAGATTGGGGTCGAAGCCGCGCGCCTTGGCGTTTTCCTCAGCCTTGACGAGCAGCTGGTCGAGATTGGTCAGCATGCGAAGGAAAACAGGCGCGCTGGCCTTGTGCATCGAAATCGTCATGGAATGTACCTTGTCCGCGGTCCGTCTGCGTCTTCAGTCCGCCTGAAAGACGCCCGTCCGCGTGTGGATATGGGAGCGGCATTTCCCGCCGCAATCTGCTAGGACCGAGAATCTGGCGGCGAGGGTCTCGTGAAACTTCAGTTCTGGTTCGAATTTGCCTCGACCTATTCCTACCCGGCCGTGATGCGCGTGGGGAAGATGGCGGCGGCGCGAGGCGTGGAGCTGGAGTGGCGACCGTTCCTGCTGGGTCCGCTGTTTCATGCACAGCAGGGAATGACGGACAGCCCGTTCAACGTGGTGCCGGTGAAGGGCTCGTACATGTGGCGGGACGTGGAGCGGACGTGCGAGAAATACGGGCTGCCGTTCAAGCGGCCCGGACGCTTTCCGCAGAACGGGCTGATGGCTGCGCGGATCACACTGTCGCTGCCGCAGGAGGCGCGGCCGAATTTCGTCAAGGCGGTTTTCCAGGCGAACTTCGCGCACGACCGCGATATCTCCGATCCGCAGATCCTGCATGCTGCGGCGCGGCGGGCGGGGCTTGATCCGCTCGAAACGCTGGCCGCAATGACGTCCGAGCCGGTGAAGGAGCAGTTGCGCGAGGAGACGGCGGTTGCGGCGGGGCACGGCATCTTCGGCGCGCCGAGCTTCGTGACGGAGGATAGCGAGTTGTTCTGGGGGAATGACCGGATCGAGGACGCTCTTGATTGGGCGGTGCGCGGAACGCTAAGACCGAACTCGCAGAACTGACGGACGGGCGCTGCTTCAGGCGTCAAGATCCACACCGGGCGAGGAGACATCAATGCCATTCGTGCTCACCGAAGAGCAGCAGATGCTGCGCGACAGCGCCAGGTCGTATGCTGCGGAGAAGCTGCCGGTGAGCCAACTGCGTGCGCTGCGCAAGGATGGCAAGTCGTACGATGCGGACTCGTGGAAAGAGATGGCGGAGCTGGGCTTCACCGGCGTGATCGTGCCGGAGGAATTTGGCGGGTCGGGCTTTGGGTATGTCGGGCTTGGGCAGGTTCTCGAAGCGCAGGGTCGGACTCTGGCTGCCTCCCCTCTTCTATCGACAGCGATGATCGGCGCGTCGGCTCTGGCGCTGGGCGGGACGCAGTCGCAAAAGGATGCATGGCTCGGGAAGATTGCGGGTGGCGAGGCGGTCATCGCGCTGGCGGCGGACGAGCGGCCGCATCATGATCCGGCGCATGTGAAGCTGAGCGCGAAGAGGAGCGGTGCAGGCTACACGCTGTCGGGCGAGAAGCGATATGTGGTCGATGGGGCGGAAGCGGATCTGCTGATCGTGGCGGCGCGCACGTCTGGCGATGCGGGCGACGCGACGGGGATCACGCTGTTCCTCGTGCCGGGCGATGCGAAGGGCCTGACGCGGACAAGCCTCAAGACGCTGGATGCGCACGCAGCAGCGAATGTCGCTTTTGCCGGCGTCGAGGTGGGCGCGGATTCAGTGCTGGGCGTGGCCGATGGCGGATACGGGCTGCTGGAGCAGATTCTCGATCGCGCGCGGATTGGCGCTGCGGCGGAGATGCTGGGCGCGGCGGATGCGGCGTTCGAGATGACAGCTGAGTATCTGAAAGTGCGCAAGCAGTTCGGACAACTGATCGGCTCGTTCCAGGCGCTGCAGCATCGTGCGGCGATCATGTTCACGGAGCTGGAGCTGACGCGGAGCTGCGTGGCGGCGGCCTTGGATGCGCTCGATCGAAACGCGAACAATATCTCCGAGCTGGCCTCGCTGGCCAAGGCGCGTGCGGGGGAGACGCTGCACCTGGTTTCGAACGAGACGGTGCAGATGCATGGCGGCATCGGCATGACCGATGTGCATGACAGCGGACTCTACATGAAACGCGCACGCGTTCTGGAGGGGCTGTATGGCGGCGAGAGCTTTCACCGCGACCGCTATGCGCGGCTGAGCGGGTACTAGGTGCACCATCGTCGGGGGGGCAGATGGGCTACGATCTGCACATCACTCGACGGTCATATTGGGCCGGCGATGAGGACGATGTACCGGCGAATGGCCTGACGCTGAATGACTGGTTGACCTACGCAAGGAAAGATCCGTCATTGCGCGTTGTCGAAAGCGGCGCCGCTGAAATTAGTTTGTCCGATGGCTCAACGTTGCGCATTAAAAGCTCCGGCTTAATGGCATGGATTGTACCGGGCCGTGATCCAGAGATCGAGCGCGGGTGGTTTCACTATCGCGACGGCCGCGTCGGCGTGAAGAATCCCGACAACGCGATGATCCGCAAGATGTGGGCGATAGCGCAGGCTCTCGGGGCCCGTGTTCAGGGTGACGAGGGAGAATCGTACGCCGCTGACAGTGAGATGATCCGCGGCTGACACGCGGTGCGTGCGGATTGAATGACAATCTCGGCGCGCCCCACAAAAAGAACAAGCCGCCCGTTTGAAGGGGCGGCTTGCCTCGACGCAGCTCGGAGGAGAGAACGTCACCGCGTCGAAGGGGGAGGACTTCAGACGCTAGATGTGGGTCTGACTACATCGGCGGGAGGAGGACCTTGTCGATGACGTGGATGACGCCGTTGGAGGCGTCGACGTCAGCCGTGACGACGGTGGCGTCGTTGATCATGACCTTGCCGGCCGTGCTGCCATCGACCTTGACGGTCTTGCCTTCGACGGTGGCGGCGTCCATCGACGTCGTGCCGATGGCGGACGACATCACTTCGGTCGGCAGCACGTGATAGGTGAGGATCGCGGTCAGCTTGGCCTTGTTCTCGGGCTTCAGCAGGTCTTCAACCGTGCCGGCCGGGAGAGCGGCGAAAGCAGCATCGGTCGGGGCGAAAACGGTGAACGGGCCGGCACCACGGAGCGTGGACTCGAGGCCGGCCGCTTGAACTGCGGCAACCAGGGTCGTGAACTGGCCGGCGCCGACGGCGGTGTCGACGATGTCCTTGGCGGCCATCGGGGCGGGCTCAGGAGCGGGCGCTTCGGCAACGGGAGCCGGAGCAGGCGCGGCCGGGGCGGTTTCGCCGGAGCATGCAACGCCCATCAGGGCGAAAGCGGCGATGGGGAGAAGCATTTTCATGGTGATGGTTCCTGTGTGTCGATGTGCGGGCGAGCAGCACGGTCGCATTAGGCGCCGCGCTTTTGTATTCCGGGTATACGCGTGAAGAAGACGAACGGATGTCTGATAACGGAAATGCAACGTTGCGTTCAAGTTGTGTGATCTAGTTTGATACTGCGAGCTCGATCATGACTTCGTTGCGGCGCATGAAGGGCAACGTCCAGGGCGGGTCATAGAACGCGAAGACAGGCTCGCCTTTTGTTACGAGTCCTGCACTTGCGACCTTTTGCAGCAATACGCGCTTTGCTTCGTCCATGTCGTTTTGCGTCGCGAGGCCAGTGAATTTGAGCACGGCCATCGTATGCGCGGGCTGTTCGACCAGCGTCACCTTGCCGCTGGCTGGCGCGGGAAGTGTTTCGAGCGAATAGCCCGCAGGCATGGTGAAGCCGATTGTCCACGCGTCGGACGTGGTTGCATGCTGTGTGACGGGCGCGGTCATGGCGATCTTTTCGCCGTCGCGCTCCTTCGCGAAGATATAGTCCGCCAGCGGGCCAAAACCCTCGAAGCGGGACCCGAATGCATCCCCGCCGACCGTGGTTTCGGCAACGATCGTTGGGGCATAGGCGCGAACCTCGAACGCGCCATCGGACTGGCGAAGGCTGTAGGCCGGCTCTTCGACCGGCGCGGACGCGCAGGCGGCGAGAGCAATCGATGGAACTAGAAGGGTCAGCGCGCGCATGTGGATCTCCTGTGCAGATATACGTGGCGCCCACTTGTGTGGATCATTCCCCTGCGAGGCCGCTGGTCTTTCGCGGGCCTGCGGATAGGCTTGGGCCAGGCGGTGCGCGGGAAAAATGAGATGAGCAACAAGTGGAATGCCGGGAACAGCGACCCCAGGGTGCGCGGCCTGATGGAGGGCTTTCCGCCAGGGCGGGAGAAGATCGTCAGCGCAGACGCCGGGGAACTGTCGGGTAGCTCGTTTCCCAACACGCGGTGGGCGTTCAGCCATCAGCGCGAGCTGAAGGCGACGGTGAATGTCAGGCGCGGGGCCGCGCCGCCGAGCGCCCTGCCCCGCAAACTGCGGGATGACATCGATGGGATTGCCTTCACGACGATGGAGGGCGAGGCGACGACATGGGGGCAGTCGATCGATGCGATGTTCACCGATGGCATCGTGGTGCTGCATCGTGGCGCGATCGTCTACGAAACCTATCGCGGCGCGCTGACGCCGGAGCTGCCGCACCTCGTGTTCTCGGTGACGAAGTCGTTCGTCGGATTGCTGGCGGCGATGCTGGCGCATGAAGGCGTGATCGATGCGGATGCGCCGGTCGCAACTTACTTGCCCGAGCTGAAGGCGTCGGCGTTTGGCGACGCGCGCGTGCGCCACGTGATGGATATGACGGTGGGGGTCAAGTATTCGGAGGCGTATACCGATCCCGCCGCTGAGGTTCGGACCTACGGGATTGCGGCCGGCTATGGCAGGCCGCCGGAGGGCTATGACGGGCCGCGCTCGATCGTCGAATTTCTGATGACACTGAAGAAGCAGGGCGAGCATGGCGCGGCGTTCGCCTACAAGACCTGCAATACGGAAGTGCTGGCGTGGCTGGTTCAGCGCGTCACCGGAAAGGCGATGGCGCAGCTGGTGTCGGACCGGATCTGGCAGAAGATCGGGGCGGAGGAAGATGCGTATCTGATCGTCGATCCGACGGGCATGGCTGCTTGCGGTGGCGGCATGAACGTCGCGCTGCGCGATCTCGCGCGCTTAGGGGAAATGATGCGCAATCGCGGTGCGTTCAACGGGCGCCAGGTTGCGCCGGCGGCTGTGGTGGACGACATTTCGGGCGGCGCGCGGAAGGAAGATTTTGCGAAGGCCGGCTACACGACGATGACGGGCTGGAGCTATCGCAACCAGTGGTGGGTGTCTCACAATGAACTGGGCGCGTTCACGGCGCGTGGCATCCATGGACAGGTGTGCTGGATCGCACCGAAGGCCGAGCTGGTGATCGCGCGGCTTGCGTCTCATCCGGTGGCGGCGAACGGGAACTCGGTTTTGGACAAGGTGTCGTTGCCTGCGTATGCGGCGCTGGCGGCACATTTGATGGGGTAACCTGGCATCCTGAGCACGGCCTCGTCCATCGAGGCGATCGCCATGATAGACTTGCCGCCGTTGATAAGGTGTGCCCGCGATCTCTGAGGGTGAGGCATCCCTGCGAGTGCGTTTGTTGAGAGGGCCCTCATCCTGAGGGATCGCGGGTACGCTGCCAGACGCGCAGGTACCCTCTCAGTGCGATCGTCTCGAAGGACGAGGGCGGGCTTCCGGCTCTGGCCTTTCGCGCTGACGTCGCTACCCTGCCCGGCAACAAGAAACGCATCGGGAGACGCGCGCATGATGATCGACAACCTGTTTTCGCTGAAGGGGCGCGTGGCGCTTGTTACCGGCGGTTCGCGGGGCATCGGGAAGATGATTGCTCAGGGCTTCGTGGAGAGTGGCGCCAAGACCTACATCTCGGCGCGCAAGGCGGATGCATGTGATGCGACGGCGGCGGAGCTGACGGCGCTGGGGCATGCGGAGTGCATCTCGCTGCCGCAGGACATCTCCACGGTGGCGGGCGGCAAGATGCTGGCCGAGGAGATCTACAAGCGCGAGGGCAAGCTCGACATTCTCGTCAACAACGCGGGCGCGGCGTGGGGCGCGGCGTTCGAGGAGTTTCCCGAGCATGGCTGGGACAAGGTGATGGACCTCAACGTGAAGTCGCCCTTCTTTCTTACGCAGGCGCTGCATGCGGCGCTGAAGAAAGCGGCAAGCCCGGAGCGCCCGGCGAAGGTGATCAACATCTGCTCGATCGACGGCATCCGCCTGAACCCGTGGGACACGTATTCCTACCACGCGTCGAAATCCTCCCTGCTTTACCTGACCAAGCGGATGGCGGCGCGGCTCGTGCAGGACAATATCATCGTCACGGCGATCGCGCCGGGACCGTTTGCGTCGGAGATGAACAAGGCGGCGCGCGACCATGAAGACATGGTTGCAAAGCGCACGCCGATGCGGCGCATCGGACGCGATGAGGACATGGCCGGAACGGCGATCTTTCTCGCGTCGAAGGCCGGCGACTATGTCGTGGGTGATTCCATCGCGGTGGATGGCGGTATCGCCTATGCGAGCCTGCCGACGGATGGGCCTAGCTGAGCATCAAGTCATCTCGGATTTCTGATGGCGGCCGGAGGTTCCCTCCGGCCGCACGTTTTCTGCTGCGTGTTTTCCGGAACTGCGCGTACGAGGCCGCCGTTGTTGGCTGACAAACGTGTGCGAGGAGAAGCGCGATGGACAAGCATGTCGATCAGATGGTCATGCAGCCGACACGGCACTTCGACAATCCCGATGAGGTGCTGAGTCATCCGGGCCTGAAGTACAAGGACCGTCTCCGTATTCTCGAGAGCTGGAAGCTTGACGCCCAGCGGCTTGCTGAAAGCACAGCGGAGAACATGTCTGGTGGTGAGCAAGGCGACCTGAGCGGAGTCTCGCGGGCGCTGCTCCAGCTGAAAAGCATAGAGATGCTGCCGCGCGCGACACAGCATGGCGGCGCCCGGCGGCCAGTTGCGGCCGGAATGGCCATTGGCGGGCTGCTGGGTGCTGGCGCCGGTCTGGTGGCGGCGGCGGCGACAACGACGGTGTCGCTCTCGCTTATCGTGCAGACGAGCATTGTCGGGGTGATCGCTGGCGGTGTCGCCGGCGCGCTGCGCAGCCCGCAGCGCAAGAAGGAACTGTAGCGTCGACGAGACGTTCGCCGAAACACACTCACAGACTCAGCCCCCAGGAGACGACCCATGAAGATGTTTGCGATAGCGTCTGTCAGCGCGCTTGGCCTGATTGCAGCCGCGGCGTGCACCCAGTCCGGCAACACTGAGCGCGGCGCGGTCACGGGCGGTCTGCTCGGCGCGGCCGCAGGCGCCGTAATCGGCAACAACACAGGCTCGGGTGACGCTGGACAGGGCGCAGCCATCGGCGCAGCGACTGGCGCCATTGCTGGCGGCGTGGCGGGCGCCTCAAGCGACCGCAACACTCCGGATGGCGCAGGTTATGGCCCGAATGGCGAAGCCCTCGTCTATGATGGAAATGCGCGCCGCTACTACTACGTGGACCGCCGGTCCGGACGGACTTACTGGGCCAATGGCGATTATCGCGGGTAAGCTGTATACCCGCCTCGACATGGATGGAGCGCTGCCGATGGCGGCGCTCTTTTCACATCCGGCTGTCAGAGTGTCGGAACTGACCGGTTTCCACGCGCGTTGCGTTTTCGTAAGTCGAGTGATGGACGAAAATGCGAACCCACGAAGAAGACAAGATCGTCGACGACCTGGACCGTGAGTACGCCAGCAGGAATGGCCTGGCCGCCCTGGTTGTCTGCTTTGGTCTAAGCGGGTGGATGATACTGATCGCGGCTTTCAACGTTGCGTCGGCGATCTGAGCTATTTCGTCTATCCGGTGCAGAACAAATCTCTCGCAGGCGCGTTTCAGCGTTCTGGCCGGAAAGTCTGCGCACCCATGAAATCCATCGTTCTGTTCAACCCGAAGTCGGGCTCTGTACCTGCTGATGCGCGGAACAGGCTGGTATCTGTCCTGCGGGAAGCGGGCATCAATGGCGCTGACCTGATCGAGACGGATCCGGAACACTGCGAGAAGCAGCTGAAGGAACTGGCCGACATGGCGCCGGACCTGTTCGTGGTCTGGGGCGGCGATGGGACGATCCGCGCCGCCCTGTCGATCGTGGGGCCGATCACGCCGAACCTGTTGATCCTGCCGGGTGGCACGATGAACCTGCTGCCGCGCTCCATTCATGGCGAGAAGGCCTGGGACGCTGTGCTGCGTGACGTGCTGATGGGCCCGAAGCTCAAGATGCTTTCGGCCGGCGAAGTAAATGGCGAACGCTTCTATTGCGCGATGATGGCTGGAGCGCCGGCGCACTTTGCCGAGGCGCGCGAGAGCATTCGCCGCGGAGACCTTGCCAAGGCGGCGCAGCAAACCGGCGCGGCGATCGAAGTGCTGAAAACGATGCATCTCAGGGCCACGTATGGCGACGGCTATTCCTTCGGCGATACGGCTTTGCCGACATCCAGCTTTGTGGGCGCGATCATCGGTTCTCTGACCAAGGCGGGTAAGGGGATGGAGGTCGCGTCGCTGGCCAATCCAACGACCACCGGGGCGATGAATGTGGTCTGGACGTCGTTCTTCACGGACTGGCGGAATGCGCCGGGGGTAGAGGTGGCGCCTGCGACATCACTGGACATCGGCGAGGAAGGCGGGGGAGATATCCCCGTCATCGCAGATGGAGAGCACATGCCTTCCGCCCCGCAGCTTCATGTGATCTTTGTCGAAAGCGCATCGCGATGCCTGGCGGCCTCTGAATGAACCCGGACGCGATCAAGCTGATACACATTTCCGATGTGCATTTCGGGCGAGAGGATCGCGGGGCGCTCGAGCAGGTGGCCGGCTTTATGAGCCGCGTGAAGCCGGACGCCGTCATCTTTGCCGGCGACATCACCCAGAAGGGCCGGCGCAGCGAGTTCGAGGCGGCGCGCGATTGGCTGCGGGGGCTGCACTTTCCGGTGATCGCAGCGCCGGGCAACCACGACACGCCGCTGATCAACATGACGGCGCGGGTGCTCAAGCCGTTCGCGCGGTATGAGAAATACATGGAAGGCATGGACGGCGTCGACAGGCTGATCGAGCTGCGAGACGGCGCGGTGCGCATTGTCGCGATTAACAGCGCGCGCGGCGTCCAAGGCAGGTTGAACTGGGCGGATGGCGTGATCGACCTCGAGGATCTGGAGGCGGGGCTCGCGCTGCTGGCAGGCGGGCCAGAGGACGCCTGGCGATTGCTGGTCTGCCATCACCCGCTGGATGAGCCTGGCATGTCGCAGGTCTCGGTGGCGACCAAGCGAGGCGGCGAGGCGCTGAGGCTATGCGCAAAGGCGCATGTCGACGCGATTCTCACGGGGCATATCCACGACGCGTTTGCCCACGCGATCACCAATGTGCGGCGGCCGATGGTGCAGATGGGATCAGGCACGCTCTCGACACGCCTGCGCGGAACGCCGCCGAGCTTCTGCGTGCTGCAGATGGAGAACGGGAGACTTACGCAGGACGTGGTGTCGATCGAGCTGGCGGGGCTGACCGTGCGCCGCAACTATGACTCCTCGATCGGAGCCGCACCGGTGAGCGATGGAACCCCGACCCACGCGACACGTTGATGGGCAGGAGGAAGTTTTCATGCTTAGTTGGACACTCGTTTTTCTCGTGGTCGCTGTCATCGCGGCTGTTTTCGGTTTCGGCGGCATCGCGGCCTCAGCGGCGGGTATCGCTCAAATCCTGTTCTTTATCTTCCTTGTGCTGTTCGTCGTCTCACTCGTGATGGGCGCCACGCGACGGGGTCTTTAAGACCGGCTGACTCGATACAAGAGACAAGCAGCCCGGCCCCGCCGGGCTGTTTTGCGTTCAGGGGTTCAGGCAGCGCCAACTGGCGTGGCTTCGGCATCGATCGGCAGCATTGGCGCGGGAAGACGCGGCATACGGATCAGGATGACGCGACCGCCTTCCGTCAGCGCGCGCTCCTCCAGCTTGCCGCGAACCTGTTTGGCGAACGCCGCCATCAAGGTGCCACCGATGCCGGTGGATTTTTCAAGCGTCCGCTGTCCGGAATCGACGCCATTGTCCTCGACGGCGAGAATCGCCTCATTGCCGAGGACATTGTAGCTGACGCACACGCGCCACGCCTTCGAAACGGGTACATCGCCGCGGGCATTTGCCGGGAAGGCGTGTTTCACCGAGTTTGTCACGGCCTCTGCTGTAAACAGCGCGAGGGGCACGGCCATATCCGCATCAAGGCGGTCTTCCTCGATGGCGCTTTCGATCCTGATGCCGCGGTCCTCGGCGCCCAGCGCCTGGTCGAGATGGCTGACAAGGTCGGTCAGGAAGGACTTGGTCTGTACCGTGGTGATGTCGTTGTGCTCGTAGAGCGAGCGATGGATCAGGGAGAGCGCATTTATGCGAGCACGCGCGTCATCCAGCACCGCAATCGCCGCCTTGTCCTTGAGCTTCCGACCCTGCAGGCTGAGCAGGCTGTTGATGATCTGCAGGTTGTTCTTCACGCGATGGTGGATTTCCTTCATCGCGGCGTCGCGGGCCTGCAAGGCGTTTTCCATCAGGTTGGTCCGGTCGTGGATGCGGACGGCCATTTCCTCGAGCGTATCGGCCAGGGCGTTGATCTCGAACGGCGCCTGCTGCTTGGCGCGCAGAGGCTGAACAGTGAGCTTGCCGCTGGCGTAAAGTGTGGCGATGCGGCCGAGATAGTCGAGCCAGCGCAGCACGAGACGGTCCATCGCGAGCCATGCCGTGACCAGGGCGAGGAGCCAGGCGAGCAAGGGCAGCGCAAAATTTCCGAACGCATTGACGTTGTCGAAGCTCAGCGGCGGCGGCGGCGGCGCAGAGACCATCGCGTAGAAGGCGTTGCCCGCCAGAGGTATGATGACCGCTTCCCGATTCTTGCCGGACTGCGATCGCGCCGGGAATGCGCCTGTTTCGTCCGCCGCCCGCTGGGTCATCACGGCGGGGTCCATCCGATCCCAGTGTGCGCTGCCGAACACCCGGCCATCCACATCGACGAGCGCGACCTCGTAGGCAGGGGGCAGGTTCGAGTGATCGAGCTGGGCGACGAGCGTGTTGACCTGCGTGCCGAGCACAAGGGCGCCCGCAAAGGCGCCGTCGGGAGTCTCTCGCCTTGCGGCGGAAGCGATTGTCATTTCCTTTCCGACCAGCGCGATCAAAGGCGAAGACTGAACAAACGCGGCGCCTGTTTCGCGGAGGTCGATGAACCAAGGGCGCTCGGCGACGCTGATACCTGCGGCGCCTTCGAGCGTGGAGCAGACGATCGTCCCATTGGCGTCGATAACGCCGAATGCATCGAAGTACGGCAGCGCATCGACGACACGCTTGAGCTGCGCGTCGCAGGGATCACCTTCGACGGTCGCGGCGATGAGGTCCAGGGCGCTGGGAGCTGACGCAAGCGCGCGCTGCGCTCGGCCCGCGGCGACCTGCGCTACGAGCGTCATGCTTTCGCGGCGGTATTGCGCCTCTCGTTCGATATCGCCTGACCAGCGTATGCCGCCGATCACAAGGACCGGGGAAAGCGCCACAGCAAATATCAGAAGCAGGAGGACACGTAACGACAGCCGGCGAAACGGCGGTCTTTCATCAATCGTCACCCCGTGCCCTTACCCCTCCTCCCGCAAGCGCGGCCGCCTGTCCGAGAATATCGTCGAACGCCATGTCCGCCCCGATTTCGTGTTCCGATGGTACCCGCGAGTTTGTCTCGTTCAGGATGATTTCCAGCGCACGGCGTGCGCGACTGACACGGCTCTTGATCGTACCCACCGCACACTGACAGACCTGAGCGGCTTCTTCGTAGGCCATGCCGCCAGCGCCGACAAGAATGAGCGCCTCCTTCTGGTCGTCAGGCAACTTGTTGAGGGCCGCCCTGAGGTCAAGCAGCTCCATCGGCGCGGTGGGATTGTCGCTCGCCACCAGCGTGTTCTCGGCAACTTCCGCATCAAGCGGCGTGCTGCGCCAGCTGCGCCGCTTTTCGGAATAGAACTGGTTGCGCAGGATCATGAAGGTCCACGCCTTGAGGCTGGTGCCCGGCTCGAACGAGCCGCGCGCCTTCCATGCCTTGGCGAGCGCTTCCTGTGCGAGGTCGTCGGCCTGCGTCGGGTCCTTGCAAAGGCTGCGGGCAAACGCGCGCAGGTGCGGGATCACGCCGACCAGCTGGTCGCGGAAGCCCTTCTCGTTCGAGGCTGCAATCTCGCCATCGCTGCCCGAGCTCTGCTTGCGAGGAGCCGGCCGGGCCATCTCGTTGGATTCCACCATATCGGACCGCCTCAGGGTTTCGACTTTTTGGCGGGATCACTCGAGCCCGCACCGTCATCGCCCCCGATGCTGGTCAATCGTTCGTCCGCCTGCTCCAGGAAGGACAGGAAGTCCTCAGGCACTTCTTCGCTGACGACCTCATCGTACATCTGGCGCAGCCGCCGGCCCAACGGGTCCTGGCGACGGCGCGCAACTCTTGAGTCGACCGGCCGTGTACCGGAATCTCCGCCAGAAACGTCTTTTCCCATGGACCTGCCCTGTTCAATCTTCCCGGATTCAGCTGGTCGCGAACCCGACCCGTCTTTTGCTTTGGACTTGTCCACGGCGCTCTTCTTCAGCTGGATTGACGTGATGGAGTCGGGCGGCGAACCGGATCCGTCCCCCGATATCTCTGTTGCCATGGCGCTTTTCCCGCCCAATCTACGTACTGCTTGGTACCCGCGTTGGGCCAATAACGCCGACCCGAAATGATGGTTCCGTGATTTTCAGATAATTCGGGAACCGAAACGGGAAGAAGGCGTTTAGATGCCTCGAACATCTGTTCTTGATGGCGTGTGGGAGAATTCATGAGCCTGGTTCAGCAACTCGGACCTCATCTACCTTTTCTTCGCCGTTATGCCCGCGCCCTTACGGGCACGCAGAAAAGCGGCGATTCCTATGTGAAAGCCGCGCTGCAGGCGTTGGCTTCCGGCACGCATGAACTCGACAACATGCCGCCCCGCGTGGCGCTCTACCGGCTTTTCCAGCTGATCTGGGGCCAGACGGGCGCCAGACTGGAGACGGCGCCGGACACCGTGTCCAGCATTGCCGATCGCGTCCTTCGCATCCCGCCCCAGCATCGCCAGGCCTTCCTCCTGACAGCGCTTGAGGGCTTCACGATCGACGAGGCGTCCCAGATCCTCAATGAATCGCCCGAGAATGTGCGTGAGCTGATCGCCCGCGCGCAGTCGGACATCGAGAACGAGCTTGCGACGGACGTGCTGATCATCGAGGACGAGCCGGTCATTGCGGCCGACATCGAGGCGCTTGTCCTGGACCTTGGCCACCGGGTTACGGCGGTTGCGACGACGCGTTCGGAAGCTGTCGCCGCCTTCCGGCAGAACCGTCCGGGCCTGGTGCTGGCCGATATCCAGCTTGCTGACGGATCCTCCGGCATCGATGCCGTGAATGACATCCTGCGTGGCGCCAGCGTGCCCGTGATCTTCATCACCGCCTTCCCGGAGCGCCTGCTCACGGGCGAGAAGCCTGAGCCAGCCTTCCTGATCACCAAGCCCTTCCAGCCGGAAACGGTGAAAGCCGCCATCGGCCAGGCTCTGTTCTTCCATGAAGAGCGGCCCGCCGCGGCTTGAGCCCAGACTGACACTTACGACTGGATAGCCGGCCCGCCTCGGCGGGCCGTTTGCTTTTGGGGAGATCAGATCGCGTCGCGCGCGGGGGTTATGACGCGCGCAGGCGCGGGCGACGACGCATCGCCGGCCCCGGCGCCTGGCTGGCGGAAGTAGACGGTGATGCCGCCCATGGGAGGGCGCATGTCGTTTTCCCCACTCGCCTGGGCGGCGAGCCGGATGCGATCAACCGGGTAGCCGCCGGCAACAAGTGTCTCAGCGACATTGTTCAGTCGCGCCATCGCGAGACGGATGGCGCCTTCGCCGTCCCGATTGCTGTCGATTTCGGTGACCAGATCAATGCCTGCCGGCTGGCAGCGGGAGGCTTCGTCGCCAATGCGGGCGATCAGCAGCAAGGCCTGCTCGGAGGGGCTGGCTTCGCCGCGGGCATAGTAAACGGACAGGCCGCCGCGCGGACATGATGCAATTTCGGAATCCCGGGGCGCCGTCTGCGCCGCCCCTGAAGCGGCGAACAGAGCTGAAAGAAGGAGTGATCCTATAAATCCCGAGGTTCGCAGCATGGTTTACAGCCGTACGGACGCGTCCGGAGTTCAATAATGCACAAGCGGCGCCGGATGATCGAGCCCTGGCCCGATGATCCGGCGCCGCGGTGCGGATGGCCTAGTTCGCGGCGTCTTCAGCGGCGTTGTCGACCGCCTGGCCGGCAGCCGTCACGTCTTCACCAACACCCTCGACTGTGTTGCAGGCCGAAGCAGCGACGGCGAGCAGGAAGGCCAGTGCAGCAAAAGAGGCTTTCATATCGATTCTCCATGTCCCTCGGCGACAACCGCCGATCGTGGGGTCAACGCTCGCCTGTGCAACGAAGTTCCATACCTTTGCGTACAGGAACCTCATGCCGCAGTTTGCGTTCAACACTGCAACGGACTGGATAAGTCAGGAGCAAAACATGCTTGGTTGGGCGCTAACATTCTTCGTTCTGGCGGTCATCGCCGCCGCCTTTGGTTTTGGCGGCATTGCGGGTGCATCCGCGTCCATCGCGCAGGTGTTGTTCGTGATCTTCCTGGTGCTGACGGTGATCGCTTTCATCGTGCGGGCGATCCAGGGGCGCTCGGTCGTCTAGACTGAATCGGACCTGAAGCTGGAAAGGGCTGGCCACGCGCCGGCCCTTTTGCTTGTCAGCCGTGTCAGCCCGGATCGATCGAGCTGCGCAATTGTTCGAGCACCCGGTCGGCGGCGTCGAGACGGACCAGTCCGCCGCGCGGGCTGTCGAGATCGAGGATGGTGTAGACCGTCAGCGTGACCGCCGCCGCGAATATGCTCCCATGCACGATGTGGCGTATGCCGTGACGCGACGCTCCCGCTCCCGCCAGCAGGGCGCTGAACAGCGACACGCCAAAGAGCAGCACCAGCACCAGCTCAGGTATATGCGTGCTGAGCACGACTTTCCGTTCGGTGGTGACGTCGATCATCTCGTTGATCGCCGGAAGGACAATTTCGGCAGTGTACTGCCTGCTCGGCCTGTCGACCGCGGAGACGGCGGCGCTCCAGATCTCGGCCTGGAGGGCTTCGGCCGAGGCGAACGCGGTCGTGGGATCCTGTTCGGCGTCGATGACGCGATAGACCCTTAATCTCGCCTCAAGATACTGCCGGAACAGTTCGCGGATGGCGGGCTGATCTTCCGGCGCGAGCGTATCGATCCGCAGGTAGGCGGTGGAAATGTCGTTCGCCTCCGCCACGATCAGGTCGCGGCGCTTGTCCAGTCGATCTACGGCGCCGGCGAAGGCGAAGCCCAGCAGCAGGCCCAGCAGCGCAAAGATCGCGCTGTCGAAAATGCTGGCCGCCTCTCCGCCCCGCGCCTTCTCGAACCGGACGCCAAGCCTGAAGCCGACTTCCAGAAGAAGCAGCATACCGGCAAAAAGAAGCAGGCAAAGCACTATGCCGCCCAGGACCGCCATCTGCACGATATCCCCCGCGCCATGACGCACATGTAGCGGGCGAACGGAACGCCGTACAGAAGCGGCAAGGGGCGTTTCCTTCCCCTCGAAAATGCGCAATACCCCTGACCTTCCCGGTGGGGCCTGTAGCTCAATGGTTAGAGCCGGCCGCTCATAACGGTCTGGTTGCAGGTTCGAGTCCTGCCGGGCCCACCATCGATCTCGGCGACGAGTTCGTGGAATTCAGCTTGTCACTCGGATGAAAACTCGCCTCTCACGATCCCACTTGCCAGGCGCGCCCTCCACCTGAGAGGCCGGCGAGCAGAAAACCGCATGGCAGCCAGGGGGCACGAACTTGTTCTGGAGACCACGCTTCACGCCTCGTCGCCTCGGCGACAGGCCGGCCGTCGGACGACGGTCCACACCCTTTCAGGCGACTGAACCGACTGAACCGACTGAACCGACAAGGTGTCCCAGAACCAATCCCTAGGGACCCCCAAAATCCAGCCGTCGCTGCACGGCCCACGCGGGTGAGGCAGGTATCCTACTAGCTGGCTGTGTCGCCAGCCATATCCGGCATCGACGCCGTCAAGTCCTTGAG
>JBBAUA010000013.1:0-34398 GCA_040398465.1 Hyphomonadaceae bacterium
GTAGGCCAGCTCTTTGCCGCTTGAGTCGTTCATCTGATATCCTCTGGCGGTCTAAGCTAGCACAACCAGATTCAGATGTCCGCGCGATCAAAGCGGTCTGCAGGATCAATCCGTCGCCGTCAGCGCGCTATCGATCACCATTCCAGCGCCTGCCGCATCCAGCTTCTCACGGATGCCGAGCACCAGGATCACGCCGATCGCGATCGGGATGACCCAGCGCACCAGCACGCTCCAGACGCGGAAGAAAGGCATGCCGAACTCGGCCTGCATCATCTTCTTCTCGATTACCCAGCCGGCGAAAATCGCCATCAGCAGGCCGCCTATGGGCATCAACAGCGACGACGCCACGAAGTCGACGAAGCCGATGTATTCGCGGCTGTAGACATAGCCCGCGCCGATCACGAACACAGCAAAGCCCACGCCCATGGCCGCGCCCCAGCGCGTGACGCCGGTACGCTCGTCAAGCCAGGAGACCGCCACCTCAAGCAACGAGATCGACGAGGCGAGAGCTGCGAACAGCGCGAGCAGGAAGAATGCGCCGCCGATGATGGCCCCGAACGGCATTTGCGCGAGGCCGATCGGCAGGTTCACGAACAGCAGGCTGAACCCGGAGTTCGGCTCACTGCCAACCGCAAAGACCAGCGAGAACACCACGAAGGCTGCGACCAGTGCGACCGCTGTATCGGCCAGCGCCACGATGGCCGATGAGCGCGGCACGTCTGCATCTGTCTTGAGATAGGCGCCATAGGTGATCATCACGGCCGCGCCGACGCCGGTTGCGAAGAAGGACTGCGCCAGCGCATCGAGCAGCATGGAGAAGGAGAAATCCTCCGCCCTCACCCGCGTCAGAAACGCTGCCGCCTCGCCGAACGCGCCCTCCGCGATTCCGAAGCCGAGCAGGATCAGCAGAACGAGAATGAACACGGGCATCAGGATGGTCGACGCCCGCTCGATCCCCCGCTTCACGCCGCGTCCAACCACGACAACGGCCGCGCCTATGAAGATCGCGAGGTAGACCAGCAGCAGCGGAAGGTTCGTCCTCCCCGTCACATCCTCGAAGCGAGCAGCAGATGCCTCGATCGAACCGCCATCAAGCGCGAACACGCCCGAGATGGCGAAGGGAATGTAGGCCATGAACCAGGCCGAGACGACGCAGTAGAATGTCAGGATAAAGAACGCCGACAGCATGCCGAGCCATGCGACGCCGCCCCACCACTCGCTCTTGCCGGAGGCGCGCGCCAGCGCCTGCACGCTCTCGACCGCCGAATGACCGGACCGACGGCCGACAGCATATTCGGCGGCGAGCAGCGGGAATGCGATCAGCGCAAGACACAGGAGATAGGCGAGCACGAACGCCCCACCGCCATTCTCTCCCGTCGTGTAGGTGAAGCGCCACAGATTGCCGAGGCCGATGGACGAACCAACGGCCGCCATGACGAACCCGAACCGGGATGACCAGGTTTCGCTCTTGCGGTCGACCCGCCCGGCAATCGTCATGATGTCCCGCCCTGTTCCGCCCCAAGTCGCGCTCAAATCCGGACCCGATCGACGGGCCGGCAGGACGCCGGACCTAGAGCAGGCCGCGAAGGGTCATATCGTTCGCGCGGTTGAGGTGTACAGCCATCAACAACCCGAATCCGACCATGACCGTGACAATAGCCGTGCCCCCGTATGAGATTAGGGGCAAGGGTATGCCCACCACGGGCAGCAGGCCGATGACCATGCCGATATTGATGCCGACATACAGAAGCAGGGTTGTCGTGAAACTTGCCGCTGCAAGTGCGCCGAACGAACTTCGCGAACTGCCCGCAATCGACATGCCCTGCACAATGGCGATGGCCCAGGCCGCCAGCATCACCATCGACCCCGCGAAGCCGAACTCCTCCGCCACGATCGTGAAGATGAAGTCGGTGTGCTGTTCGGGGATGTATTCCAGCTCTTTCTGGGCGCCTTCCATGAAGCCCTTGCCGGCAAGCCCGCCCGAACCGATGGCGATCATGCCCTGTTGGAGCTGGTAGCCCGCGCCCAGCGGATCAGCCGCCGGGTCCCACATCGTGTGGATGCGCTCGCGCTGGTAGTCGTGCAGGCCGAAGAAGTAGACCACCGGCGCCATCGCGATGAGCAGCACGATGATGCCGCCCACGATGCGAAGGCTGATGCCCGCGAAGAAGATCACCGAACAGCCGGCGCCGAGAATCATCAGCGCGGTGCCAAGGTCGGGCTGTTTCAGCACGAAGCCGACCGGGATGAGCACCACGATCAGGGCGACGATGTGAATCCAGAGGCTGGTGCGGCCAGAGGCGAAGACCTGATGATAGTATCGCGCCACGGCCAGCGGCACGGCGATTTTCATCAGTTCCGAGGGCTGGAGTGTCAGCGGCCCGATCGTCAGCCAGCGCTGCGATCCGTTGACGATGTTGCCCGCCACCTCGACGCCAAACAGCAGAAGGATACCGAGCGCATAGCCTGGATAGGCGAGCGCCGCCCATAGCCTGAGCGGCAGAAGGGCGACGAACAGGGCGACGCCCAGCATGATGGTGAAGCGGAAGATGTGATCCATCGCATAGCGGGCATCGATCTTGAGGAGACCGGTTTCCAGGTCGTGCGCGCTCGAGCCCGCGGAAAACAGGATAAGCGAGCCGAACATCGCCATCGCGATGATGGTCAGCAGCAGGAACCAGTGCAGCTGCGTGACCTTGTAGAGCAGCGTATCCTTGCGGATCATCATGTCGGCTGCTTCCCGCTTTCGGCGGCTGCGGCGGCAAGGTCGCGCGCGCGGGGAACGAACGCCTTCCTGGCGCCAGGATCTATCCTGAGCGCTTCGGCCAGCAGATCACGCGCGATCGGCGCTGCAACGCTGGAGCCCGACCCGCCATGCTCGACGATGACCGAGACCGCATAACGCGGATTGTCCGCGGGTGCGAACGCCACAAAGAGCGCATGGTCGCGCAACTTCCATGGCAGCTTGTCGTTCGCGATGGCGCGACCGCGCGAATCTCGTTCAGCCGCAGTGATGACGCGCACCTGCGCCGATCCCGACTTGCCGGCCATCCGCGCGTTTGTATAGGGCGCCGGCAGCTTGCCTTCGGGGTCCAGTTCGCCCGAGCGCACGGCTGTGCCGCCGCCTTCGGACGTCACCGCGAACATGCCTGCGCGCACGGCTTCGAGCACGCCCGGCTTGAACTCTCCCATCGGGGTGATCGTATTGTCGGGCACGCGGATGCCGCCGACGATCATGTGCGGATCCGGCATCTGCGGTCCGCCCGCGATCCGCGCGACCATGACGGCAAGCTCGAACGGCGTCGCCGTCACATAGCCCTGCCCGATGCCCGCGCTGATCGTGTCGCCGTCATACCACTTCTCTTTGATACGAGGGTTGGTCAGCTTCCATTCGTTGTTCGGAACCACGCCTGACTTGCCGCCCGTGATGCCCAGCTCATAGCGGTGGCCCAGGCCGAAGCGCTTCGCGACCTTGGCGATCTCTTCGATGCCGGTCCTCTGCGCCGCACGGTAGAAATAACAGTCACAGGATTTCTGCAGCCCGGTGTGGAGGTTGACCACGCCATGCCCTTCCGGCCGCCAGCAGTTGTAGAAACGGGTGTAGTACCAGGCCTTGCCGGGGCAGCTTACCTGATCCTCCGGCTTCATCGCGCCGCTCTCAAGGGCAGCGGCGGCAACGACCATCTTGAAGGTCGAGCCCGGCGGATAAACGCCGTCATAGGCCTTGTGATAGAGCGGGTTGCGCTCGTCCTCGCGCAGGGCCTTGTAAGGCGCCGATGCAATGCCGCTGACGAACAGGTTCGGGTCAGGCGACGGCGTCGACATCATGCAAACGACTTCACCGGTTGCGATGTCGATCATCACCGCGCTGCCGGCTTCGACGCCGAAACGCCGGATGGCGATACTCTGCAGTTCGGCGTCGATCGAGAGAACGACGTCGGCGCCTGGCTTGCCCGCGAGGTCTTCGCTGGGCAGGCGATCGATGACGCGGCCGGTGGCGTTCTGCAGCAGACGTTCATTGCCCGGCTCGCCCTTGAGCGCCATCTCGCCATAGGCTTCGATGCCCTGCTTGCCGACGCGCATCGCGGGATGCTTGTAGAGCCGCCGCACAGCCACCGCGCGCTTCTTGCCTTCAGGCGAATCGAGCGTCTCGCCGGCCGCAGCCAGCTCTGCATCGACCATGCGCGAGATGTCGGCCTCGTTGGCTTTCTGGACGTACCCGATCGTGTGGTAAAACGCCGCCTGCAGCGGATAGGAGCGCAGTTCGCCCACCTCCGCACTGATGCCGTTGAGTTCGGGCGCCATCACATTGACCTGCGCGAACTCTTCCCATGTCAGGTCGTCGGCCACCAGGACGTCGCGGTGGGCCGGCGGGGTGGTCGCGTCCTGCAGCAGCGAGCGCTTCTTGGCGTCACTCAGGCGCAACAGCTTGCCGATGCGTTCGATGACGTCGCCGATCTCGGCCTGGCGGGTCAGCTTGTCACGCGACGCGCTGGCGACTTCGGGACGCAGCGTGACGTAGAAATTGCGCTTCGAACTGGCAAGCTCGCGGCCATTGCGATCGTAGATCGTGCCGCGGTGCGGCGGCGCCGGCTCGAGCTTGATGCGAACCTCGCGCGCCTTTGTCTCGAATTCCTGCTGGCGGAACAGCTGCAGCTCGGCAAGCCGCGCCGTGAGGCCTAGGAACACCACGCCGCCGCCGGAGAGGAAGATCATCCGGCGCGAGGGGAAAAGGTTTTTCCAGTCTCTACTCATCGTCTGGCTACCCTGATGCTGGCCGGCAGGATCACGAAACGTGCGAGCGGATACAGGATCGCGGTCATGATGAAATCACCCGTCAGCGCTCCACGCGCAAGGCCCGGATGACCGGCAATGCTGCCCGCCACGCCAAGCGCGAGGCTGACGGCGATGATGCCGCCGATCAGTGCGATGGCTTCTGCGCCGACAACCGGAATGGGCGGCTGGCGATCCCAGGCGATCAGCGCGACGCCATAGGCGCAAAGCAGCGCCAGCGGCCAGGAGCCGATCGGCGCCTCGCCCATGTAATCCATGACAAGGCCGAGCATGATCAGGCAGCCCGCGACCCACACAGAGAGTCCGAACGCGGCAAAGCCGGCTGCGAGCCACAGACCCGCGATCGGCCACCATACCGTGCCGAGGCCGACGCGCATGCCGAATGCTGTCGTCAGCGCCGCCAGCACGACAAGGATCAGCACCCAGAGACGCCACGCCGTCGTCACTGCGTCCCTCCCTGCCCGGCGGCCGCGCCGCTCGCGGGACGAGCCGGCAGCGGGACTGCAGCGCCACCTGGCGCCGGGGATGGAACAGGCGCGATCGGCGCGACGCTGACGGTGCGCAGCGTCGAGTCGGTATTCCGCTGCACGCCGCCAAGCGGGGGCACCAGATCGGGGTCGGCAAAGTCGGGCGGCGGGACGAGGCGGACGAAATCGATCGGACGGGCCTGCAGCGCAAGATCGAGCACCCACTCCTCGCCGTCTTTCCGCGCGACGCCGACGCGCACGCCGAGCGGCATCTTTCCGTCATCGCCAGAGGTCACCCAGACTTCGCCCGGAATGATCTTGTCCGGCGTCTCCGGCTCGAGCAGGCGCGCGCTCGTACCATTGTCGCCGACCAGAAGGGCGCGGTCGCCCGACTGCGTGCCCATCACCGGGATGCGGCTGGCGAAGTCGGTCAGCATCAGGATGCGCGAGGTGTATTCACCGACCCGCACGACGCGGCCGACCAGGCCGTACTCGTTGATTGCCGCAAACCCTTCGCGCACGCCGTTGGCGGCGCCGGCGTTCGCAATGCGGGAGGCGGCAAAGGGACCGTTCTCCTCGGCCACGACGCGCGCCGTCACCGACTGGCCTTGCGTCTCGCCGACGAGGTCGAGCAGTTTTTCGTAGCGCTCCATGCGAAGCGCCATCGTCTCGGCAAGTTCCTTCCAGCGATGGAGATCGCGGACCTGGGCTTCGAGTTCCGCGATGCGGGCTTCGTCTTCCTGGCTGCCGAAGCCGAACGACCAGCCGGCAAGTCCGGACGCAACGCCTGCGAGACTCGCTGTCGTGCCATCCATCGACTTGCGGGACGTTTCGATACCGGAGCGAACAGTGGACGAGGTCTGGATCGCCAGCGCGCCAACCATCGATATGCCAAGGCCAACGACGATCGCGCGCGCGCCGGGGCGCGGCTGTCCGGATCGTCTGTTGCCATACCAGGCCATCTTGGCTCCCGAGGCCCCGGTGTCTTGAGGACACCGCTGTCCCGCGTCTCAGCCCGTGAGGCCTAGACCTCCGGCGCCAGAACGCCCTTCATCTTGTCGAGATTCTCTAGCACTTTCCCAGAGCCGAGCACGACGCATTTCAGCGGGTCCTCGGCCACAGTCACCGGCAGACCGGTGCGCTCGCGCAACACAACGTCGAGGTTCCGCAACAGGGCGCCGCCGCCCGTGAGCACGATGCCCTTGTCGACAATGTCGGCGGCGAGTTCCGGCGGCATCGCCTCAAGCGCCGTCTTGACCGAGTCGACGATCTGCGTGACCGGCTCGGCCAGCGATTTCGCAACCATGGCTTCGGTGATCTCGATTTCCTTGGGCACGCCGTTCATCAGGTCTCGGCCGCGAATGTCGAGCGACATGCCCTTGCCGTTCTCAGGCGCTTTCGCCGTACCGATTTCCTTCTTGATGCGCTCGGCCGACGCTTCGCCGATCAACAGGTTCTCTTCGCGGCGGAGGTAGTTGACGATCGCATCGTCCATCTTGTCGCCGCCGACGCGGACGGAACGGGAGTAAACCAGACCGCCCAACGACAGCACCGCCACCTCGGTCGTTCCGCCGCCGATATCGACCACCATCGAGCCCGACGGCTCGTCGATCGGGAGGCCCGCGCCGATGGCGGCGGCCATGGGTTCGTAGATCAGGTGCACCTGACGCGCGCCGGCCATCTGGGCTGACTGCTGGATCGCGCGACGTTCGACCGGGGTCGCGCCGGCGGGGACGCAGATAATGATGACCGGGGCAATGAAGGAGCGGCGGACCTGCACCTTCTGGATGAAGCGCTTGATCATCTCCTCGGCGACTTCGAAGTCGGCGATGACGCCGTCCCGCATGGGACGAACCGCTTCCATGTAGATCGGGGTCTTGCCAAGCATCAGCTTGGCTTCCTTGCCGACGGCGTGGACGACCTTGCGGCCGTTCTGGTTCACATACGCAACGACGGATGGCTCATCGAGCTGGACGCCGTGGCCCTTCACATAGACCAGCGTGTTCGCCGTACCCAGGTCGATCGCCATGTCGGTCGACATGAGGCTGAACAGTTTGCCGAACATGGGCGCGGGGCTCCGGGTGCGCGACTCACCTCGCGCGGATTCTAATTGCTCCCCTTAACCTGTCTCGCGTTTCGGAATCCCTAACGCAATAGCGCACTGCCAATAATGGTCGCGACAGGCGGAACGCTGCGTTTCGCACGGATTCCGGGCGCCGGTTGAAGCGGCCCATTCGTTCGAATCCGGAGATTCGCTCAGGGCGATGCTCGAAGGCTGGGCGCTGCACACGGCACGCTACGTTCCGCAGGGCAAATTCCGTATCTTTGGTGACGCCTCTTGCCAGCAGTCTCGCGGCGCCGCCATTGGGGGCGGACTTATGAGAATCCCTGAACGCCTCCCCTCGCCCAGATGACCGAAACAGCTGCCGATGGCGCCGCAGACAGCCCCCCGGAGGGAAGGTTCGCCGCCTTCCGGCACCGGTCGTTCGTGCTCTATTTCCTGGCCCGGGTTTTCACGACCTTCGGGGCCCAGATCCTCTCGGTCGCCGTCATCTGGCACATCTACGCCCTGACCAAATCGGCCCTCTTCACCGGGCTCGTCGGCCTCGTTCAGTTCCTGCCCCTCGCACTCCTCGTGCTCGTCACCGGGACGGCCGCCGACCAGTTCGGACGCAGGATGATCATGGGGCTTTCGGTCCTGCTGGCTGCCGCATGCGCCGCCGCCATGGCGCTTCTGACCGGGAGCGGAATGATCACAGCTGTCCTGATGCTGAGCGTCCTTGTCGTCTTCGGGATCGCGCGCGCCTTTCTGGGTCCTGCCTCGTCTTCGCTCGTCGTGTCCCTCGTTCCTGCCCATGACTTCGCAAATGCGGTCACCTGGAACTCGTCCGCCTGGCAGGCGGCCACGATTGTCGGGCCGGCGGCGGGTGGATTGCTGCTGGGACTGGGTGAGCCCGCCTTCGCCAGCTGGCTGGCCGGCAATGGGCAGGCGGGGCTCGGCGCTTTCCTGAACGGGCATGGGCCCGAGATCGCCTACACGATCGCCTTTGTCTTCATGATAATCGGGGCGCTGCTGGTCTTTGCGATTCCGAAACCGCCAAAGGCGCCGCCCAAGGAGCGGCCTACGCTTTCCAACATGCTGGACGGGTTCCGCTTCATCTGGAAGCAGAAGATCATTCTCGGCGCGATCTCGCTCGATCTCTTCGCCGTCCTCATGGGAGGCGTGATCGCCCTCCTACCGATATATGCCGAGGAGATCCTGAAGCTCGGGCCCGAGGGCCTGGGGTGGCTTCGCGCCGCCCCCGGGATCGGGGCAATTGCAACCGCCGCCTTGTTGGCCGCCTTCCCGATCCGCGACCATGCCGGACGGATCATGTTCGTCTGTGTCGCGCTCTTCGGGGCGTTCACCGTGGTCTTCGGGCTTTCGACCGTGGCCTGGCTTTCGATCCTTGCGCTCATCCTGCTGGGCGCAGTGGACATGGTGAGCGTGGTGATCCGCGAGACCCTGCTGCAGTTGTGGACGCCGGATGAGGTTCGTGGGCGGGTGAATGCCGTGAACTCGGTCTTTGTCTCCGCATCGAACGAGCTAGGCGAATTCCGCGCCGGTACGATGGCGCATGTGATCGGCGCCGGGGCGGTTGGCGCTGTTCCGGCCGTGGTGATTGGTGGGGTCGGCGCGATCTTTGTCGCGGGGGCGTGGGCGTGGATGTTTCCCGGCCTGCGGGAGGCGCGGCGGCTGGACGGCAAGGACGTTGAGAATCCAACCTGAAGGAGATGGGGATGGCCTATTGGCTGGTGAAGTCCGAACCGGACGTCTTCTCGTGGGACGACCTCGTGGAGGCCGGAAAAAACGGAACGCCCTGGACTGGGGTTCGCAACCACGGGGCCAAGCTGCACCTGATGGCGATGAAGCCGGGGGAGCGGGTATTCTACTACCATTCGAACGCCGACAAGGCCGTTGTGGGCATCGGCGAAGTCGTGAAGGCGGCCTATCCCGATCCGACCGCGGAAAGCGGCCCGTGGGTGTCGCCCGACATTCGCGGGCTTGAGCCGCTGAAGAAGCCTGTGACGCTGGCCGCAGCAAAATCCGATGCGGCGCTGAAGGACATGGTGCTGGTCAACAACACGCGCCTGTCCGTGCAGCCCGTGTCAGATGGTGAGTGGAAGCACATCTGCAAGCTGGGCGGCGTCAAAGCCTGATCTCCCTGCTGCACCCGATAGCCTGCACGAACACCGGATCGTGGCTCACCACGATGAGTGCGCCGTCATAGGCGATGAGCGCCTTTTCGATCACCTCGATTGAATCAATGTCGAGGTGGTTGGTGGGCTCGTCCAGCAACAGGAGTTGCGGTGGGGTCGCGCTCGCAAGCAGGATGGACATCGAGAGGCGAAGGCGCTCGCCGCCGGAGAGCGTGCCGACGATCTGGAGGGCTTTCTTGTTGCGGAAGGCGAAGCGGGCGAGCGCGGCGTAGGCTGTGTTGTCGTCCAGCTCCGGGTTTGCGGCGCGCATGTTTTCGAGAAGCGTGCGGCTGTCATCGAGCGTATCGGCGTGCTGGTCCAGCATGGCGATGCGGCCGTCGAGACGGCGGATAGACCCTGACGCCGGCGCGCGCTCGCCCGTGATGAGCTTCAGCAGCGTGGATTTTCCGGCGCCGTTTCCGCCGGCGACATGGATGCGCTCAGGGCCGGTGACCTTGAAGGCGAGCGGACCGAAAAGTAGGCGGCCGCCGGCCTCGGCCGTCACATCCTCGACATGCAGGACGAGTTTCTGCGATGGGAGGTTCACGCTTGGCGCGATGACGTTGAGGGGCACGAGGACCTCGAACCTCGCCTTGGCGTCGTCCAGCGCTTCGGTCGCTCCCGAGAGCTGCCGATCCGCCAGGCGATTGGCCGCGCCTTGCGAGGCTTCGGCGCGTTCCTGCTTGAAGTCGAGCATCATCTTGCTCTGCCCCGCCTTGGCGCGCCCGGCCTTGCCTGCTGCGTCCTTGCGCGCCTTCATCTCGCGTTGGAGTTGCACCTGGTCCTTCACGCGCTTCAGGTCGCTCTCCGCCTTGTCGAGCGCGCCTGCCGCTGCTGCCCGACGCGCCTCGCGCGCTTCGGCGAAGGCTGACCAGCCGCCGCCGAAAACGGTGATGCCGATGGGCGTCAGCTCGACAATGCGATCAACATGCCCAAGCAGGTCACGGTCGTGACTGGCGACGAGGGCTGTTCCGCGCCACTCGTCGATCAGGGCGAGGATGGCCGCCCTGCCCGGGCCATCGAGATTGTTGGTCGGCTCATCGAGCAGGAGGATGTCGGGGGCTTCGAGCCACAGGCGGGCGACCGCGATGCGGGTGCGTTCGCCGCCGCTGAAGCCTCTGATCGTGCGCGAGAGATCTCGCACGGGAAGATCGACCTTCGCCAGCGTTTCGGCGATGCGATGTTCAAGCGTCCAGTCGGCGTCGGCCATGTCGTCTTCCGTCCCGTCGCCGCGGGCGAGGCGCTCAAGACGTGCGAGACCGGAAGCTACGCCGAGAGCTTCGGCGAGCGTGATCGTGTCGTCGGGCCAACGCTGGGCGAGTTCGCCGACGCGGCCGGCGATGGTGATGGATCCCGATGCGGGCTCGCCGCGACCGGCGATCAGCGACAGGAGCGTGGACTTGCCCGAACCGTTGCGGCCGACAAGGCCGACACGTTCGGGCCCGATGGCGAGGGTGAGGTCTTCGAACAGCGTGCGGTCGCCCGGCGTTTTGGCGGCGACGCGGTCTAGTGTGATCGAGGGAAACATGAGGACACGGAAGCTCGAGGGAAACGACGCGCGGGATCAGGCGGGTTTCGCGAGCTTCATCTGTGTGGCCTCCAAGGATGCGCGGTATGTGGTTCAGGCGGGTATGGATGTCAACGTTGCGGGAAGTCCCTGGGCCGACGGGGCAAAGCCCTGTCGGTCCAGGGACTGACTCAGGCCGCCGCACCGGTCGCCTTCGCCCTGCGTACGTCCAGCTTGTTCAGCGCGTGGATGTAGGCCCGGGCGGACGCGACCAGCGTGTCAGGGTCGCTCGCCTTGCCGGTGGCGACGAGGCCTTGTTCAGCGAGGCGGACGGAGACGGTGGCTTGTGCGTCAGTGCCTTCGGTGACGGCGCTGACCTGGTAGAGTTCGAGCACGGCGGTGTGCGGGCACAGCTGTCGGATGCCGTTGAATACGGCGTCGACGGGGCCGTTGCCGGTGGCGGTTGTCGCGCGCGGTTCGCCATCGATGATGAGTTCGATCTCCGAGGTCTGCGGGCCGTCCGTGCCGGCGACGACTTTCAGGCGCTTCAGCGTAATGCGCTCCTGCTTGCCGGACATCTGTTCGTCGACGAGGGCGATGATGTCTTCGTCGAAGACGTGCTTTTTCTTGTCGGCCAGATCCTTGAAGCGCTTGAAGGCGTCATTGAGGGCGGTGGGCTCGAGGACGTAGCCAAGCGTTTCCAGCTTGTCGCGGAAGGCGTTGCGGCCGGAGAGCTTGCCCATGATCAGCGAGGTGGAGGGCACGCCGACATCTTCCGGCTGCATGATCTCGTAGGTCTCGCGGTTCTTCAGCATGCCATCCTGGTGGATGCCGCTTTCATGCGCGAAGGCGTTCTTGCCGACGATCGCCTTGTTGTACTGGACCGGGAAGCCGGTGATGGACGAGACCATCTTGGAGGCGCGCGAGAGTTTCGGCGTCACCACCTCGGTGTAATACGGCATCGAGTCGCCACGCACCTTCAGCGCCATGACGCATTCTTCCAGCGCGGCATTGCCGGCGCGTTCACCCATGCCGTTGATGGCGCATTCGATCTGGCGTGCGCCGTTGATGACGCCGGCCAGCGAGTTGGCGACGGCAAGGCCGAGGTCGTTGTGGCAGTGGGTGGACCAGATCACCTTGTCGGAATTCGGGATGTTCTCGATCAGGCGGCGGATCAGCGCGCCGTATTCGGCGGGGTGCGAATAGCCAACCGTGTCGGGCACGTTGATGACGGTCGCGCCGGACGAGATGGCGACGTCGATCGCCTTGCAGAGGAAGTCGAACTCGGTGCGGGTGGCGTCTTCAGCGGACCATTCGACGTCGCCAGCGTATTTGCGGCTGTGCGTGACGGAGGCGCCGATGGCTTCCAGCACGGCGTTGGGACCCATCTTCAGCTTGTGCTTCATGTGCACCGGGCTCGTGGAGATGAAGGTGTGGATGCGCGGGGCCTTCGCCTTGCGCAGCGCTTCCCCCGCCTTGTCGATGTCGGTGAGCGTGGAGCGGGCGAGCGTGCAGATTGCCATGTCCTTCGCCAGTTCGGCGATCTGGCTGACGCACTGGAAGTCGCCTTCGGACGAGGCGGCAAAACCGGCCTCGCAGACGTCGACCTTCATCTCCTGCAGCAGTTCGGCGAGTTCGAGCTTTTCGCGCAGCGTCATCGAGGCGCCGGGCGACTGTTCGCCGTCACGCATCGTGGTGTCGAAGATGAAGACGCGGTCTTTACCGGCGCTGTTCGTGGAGGGGGTGGTCATCGTGGGCGTCCTGTCAGGGCTGTCTTGGGGTTTTGCTAGCGATCACCCCTGGACGCGCGACCGGCAGGCTCAGCCGGTCACCGACGCGCCCAGGGGCTGCTAAGCAGCCCCGGCAGGGAAAGAAGGAGGGTGAGACCCTGTTCGCGCATGATCGTTCTATGATCGCCGGCGCGTTTGGCGTCAAGTATTGGAAATTGGACCCACGACCGAAGCCAGAAAGGGGCAGGACGATCCCGGAATGGCCTAATCGGCGACTGGATCAGACCTTGTCTGGGTCTCGGCCGGCTTCTGGAGGGCGGGCTCGTCGTTGACGGCGCGCCGGGCGGCCAGCGCCACGGAAATCCAGATGGCGACCACAGTGATTACCGCGCCGATCGCCAGTGCGAGGCTGCCGCCCATGGCGGAGAGGACCGACTGGCCCAGCAGGGCGACGATCAGGATTTTCGGGATGGAACCGACGATGACGCCCGCCGTGTAGCGCCAGAAATTCGCCTGGCTGGCGCCGAAGGCCATGTTGACGACCACGGCCGGGGCTGTCGGCACCGAGCGGACGATGAGGCTAGCGAGGAAATCGTTGCGGCCGATGAAGCGCGACAGGCGGTTGATGGTGTTGCCGCCATAGCGCTCGACCAGCTTCGCACCGCCAAAACGGCCGAGATAGAAGTGGATCCAGGCGGCCACGATGGTTCCGATCATCGCATAAGTGCAGCCAAGCCAGGGGCCGAAGGCGACCACGGCGGCGGCGAACAACACGAACTGTGGGGCGGCCATGAAGCTGGTGACAATGAACAGCAGGATCGTCATGGGCAGGCCCCACGGGCCGTTGCGCAGGCCAGCAAGCTGTTCGTCGAGATGGTCGCCAAGGCCCGTGACGGCGCCGATGACGGCGACGGCAATGACACCGCCCAGCAGCGCCAGCGACACCCAGATGGTGCGCCAGGCGCGGGCGTCCATGTTGTTGAGAAAGGCGCCAAGCTTGCTCATGAGCGGCCCGTTTGCGCCCTCGGGTAAGCGCCGTCAATAATCGGTCGCTGTCGCAGGACTATACTCTCACACGAGACCCTCGACAGGTGGGCACGGCTTGAGCAAGGTTCCGCTATGACAGGTTTGCGATTTTTCTCGACTTTGGCGGTTGCCGCGACGTTTGCGCTGGCAGGGTGCGGCACGACGGCCGGATCCCCTGGCGGCGGAGCGGACGGCAGCTGGTTGTACCCGACGCTGGGGCGGGCAAAGCCGCTGCTGATCGGGCACCGCGGGGCGTCCGGCGCCCTGCCCGAGCATACGCTTGAAGCTTTCCAGCGCGCCCTGAATGACGGGGCGGACTGCATCGAGCCGGACCTTGTGTTCAGCAAGGACGGCCAGCTGGCGGTGCGGCACGACACTTACCTTTCGACGACGACGAACATCGCCTCCAAGCCGGAATTCGCGAACCGCAAGCGGCGCTCGACCGATCCGGAATACGAAGGCCGGATGGACTGGTGGGTATCTGATTTCACCATGGCGGAGCTGAAGACGCTGCGCGCGATACAGTCCTTCCCCGGACGATCGAAGGCGTATGACGGGCTCTACCAGATCCCGACATTCGACGAGGTCCTGCAGATGGCGAAGTCGCGCGTGACGGTGGCGGCGGAGCCTGTGTGCGTCTATCCGGAAGCCAAGTCGCCCGCGTATCACGCGTCCATCGCGACGCTGCCGGACATGGGCGAGGCGATCCTCGCGGCGCTCGGCAGGCATGGCATGGCGGCGGCGGGGTCGCCCGTTTTCATCCAGTCATTCGAGCCGGATTTCGTGAAGGCGATGGATGCACGCACCGACCTGCCCGTAGTGATGCTGGTGTCGGACAAGGCGGCGCTCGATGCGGCGATGGCCAAGCCCGGCGCGCCGTTCTGGCAAGGACTGGGCGCCAACACCGCGCTGGTGATGGACAGCACGGGCAAGTCGACCGGCGTGATCGAGGCGAGCCACGCCAGGGGCATTCCGGTGCACGCCTGGACATTCCGGGACGAGACGCCGCCCAAAGGCATGACGATCGATGCGTTCCTCACGCAGGCGCTGGCGCTCGGCCTCGACGGCTTCTTCACCGACCAGCCGATCACCGGTTATCGCGTGCGGAACAACGTGCAGTATGGGGCGGAATAGCCGGGGGGCGTGAGGCAGGGGCGTCCCACGCGACGCCTGTGAGCCCGCCCTCGTCCTTCCAGACGATCGCACCGAAACCGAAAACAAACGGGCCGCGGATCACTCCGCGGCCCGTTGCATTTCAGAAGATCAGACGCCTCAGGCGGCGTTGCCTGCCATGGCCGCGAGCATGAGCAGCGCGACGATGTTGGTGATCTTGATCATCGGGTTCACGGCGGGGCCCGCCGTGTCCTTGTAGGGGTCGCCGACGGTGTCGCCGGTGACGGAGGCCTTGTGGGCGTCCGAACCCTTCTTGTGGACGACGCCGTCCTTGTCGCGGAAGCCGTCCTCGAATGACTTCTTGGCGTTGTCCCACGCGCCGCCGCCCGAGGTCATCGAGATGGCGACGTAGAGACCCGTGACGATGACGCCCATCAGCATCGCGCCAACCGCGGAGAGCGCCTGGCTGATTGCTGCGGCCTGCTCGAGGCCCTGCGCTGCGCCAATGCCCCAGATGACAAAGAACAGCACGATCGGCGAGAGGACCGGCAGGAGCGACGGGATGATCATCTCCTTGATCGCGGCCTTGGTCAGCATGTCGACCGCGCGGCCGTAATCAGGCTTGCCCGAGTAATCCATGATGCCCGGGATCTCGCGGAACTGGCGACGGACCTCTTCCACGACCGCTTGCGCGGCGCGGCCAACGGCCATCATCGACATGCCGCCGAACAGGAAGGGCAGCAGGCCGCCGAACAGCAGGCCGACCACCACATACGGGTTCGAGAGCGAGAAGTCGGCGACAACGCCATAGAGCAGCGAGCCTTCGAGGGCGGCGGAGGCGAAGTGGTCGAGGTCCGCCGTGAAAGCGGCGAACAGGACCAGCGCGCCGAGACCGGCCGAGCCGATCGCGTAGCCTTTGGTGACGGCTTTGGTGGTGTTGCCGACGGCGTCGAGCGTATCGGTGGTTTCGCGAACCGAATCATCGAGGCCCGCCATTTCGGCGATGCCGCCGGCGTTGTCGGTGACCGGACCGAAGGCGTCGAGCGCCACGACCATGCCGGCAAGCGCCAGCATCGTGGTGACGGCGATGCCGATGCCGATCAGGCCGCCCATCGAGTAGGTGAAGATGATGCCGGCGATGATGATCAGGGCCGGAACCGCGCACGCTTCAAGCGAGACGGCGAGGCCCTGGATGACGTTGGTGCCGTGGCCGGAGACCGACGCCTGGGCGATCGACTTCACCGGGCGATAGCCGACGCCGGTGTAGTATTCCGTGATCCAGATGATCAGGCCGGTGACGACGAGGCCGGCAATGCCGCACCAGAACAGGTTCATGGCGGGGATCGCGGTGCCGAGCGTGTCGGACATCGTGACCGTCGTGGTCATCGGATCACCGAGCGCGATGTAGATGGCGCCGTAGAGCGCCGGAACGGAGAGCACGGACGAGGCGATGAAGCCCTTGTAGAGCGCGCCCATGACATTGCGCGAGCCGGCCGAGAGACGCACGAAGTAGGTGCCGATGATCGAGGTGACGATGCACACGCCCGCGATGGTGAGCGGCAGGATCATCATGCCGGCCTGGGCTGCGCCCGCGAACGAGATCGAGGCGAGAACCATGGTGGCGACGATGGTCACCGCGTAGGTTTCGAACAGGTCGGCCGCCATGCCGGCGCAGTCGCCGACGTTGTCGCCGACGTTGTCCGCGATGGTAGCGGGGTTGCGTGGATCGTCTTCGGGAATTCCCGCTTCGACCTTGCCAACCATGTCGCCGCCGACGTCGGCCCCCTTGGTGAAGATGCCGCCACCGAGACGGGCGAAGATGGAGATGAGCGATGCGCCGAGGCCGAGAGCGACCATGGCGTTGACGACAGTGCGGTCGCCCGGCGGCAGGCCGAGGCCGACCGTGAGCAGCGCGTAGTAACCGCCGAGGCCCAGGATGGCGAGACCGACGACGAGCATGCCGGTGACGGCGCCCGATTGGAAGGCGACGCTGAGGCCCTGGGCGAGGCCCTTGGAGGACGCTTCAGTGGTACGGACGTTGGCCTGTACCGAGATCTTCATCCCGATATAGCCGGCTGCGCCCGACAGGATTGCGCCGATCAGGAAGCCGACCGGGGCCTGCCAGTTCATGAAAAAGATGGCGACCAGCACGGCGACGACGGCGCCGATGATGGCGATCGTGCGGTACTGGCGGTTGAGGTAGGCGTTGGCGCCTTCCTGAATCGCCTTGGCGATTTCCTGCATCTTTGCGCTGCCGGTGGGCAACGCCATGAGCCGCTGGGTGGTAAAAACGCCATACGCCACGGCAATGACGCCTGCGATAATTGGCAGCCAAAGCGATAAATCGCTCATCTGTCGTCCTCTACGATGTTGAAATTGGACGACTTCCCACGCGATTCAGCAACGGAATCGCGGTTGGCCCGCCCGCAGGATGGCGCGGAACATGCCTAAATTGCCCCGGACGCGCAAGGTTGATCAATCGCCGATAGTTAACCTAGGGGAAAGGGCCATCTTCGCTGCGCGGGGGCCGATTGAGGTGCGTGAAGGTTCGTGATGGATGGGGGCGATGCAGGCCGCCCCCCCTTTCCTGGCGAACACCCCTCCTCTCGCGCTGGCAGTGACCGGCGTGATGCTGGGGTGCGTGATGGATGCGATGGTGAAGCAGCTGGGCTTTACCTACGGCGTCGTGCTGATCGCTACGGCCCGATATGCGTTCGGGACCCTGTTTGCCGGCGCGACCGTGCTGGCGCTGCGCTCGCGCCTGCCGGACGCGCAGGGCCTGAGGCGGCATGCGTTGCGAGCGGTGGTGATCACGGCCTGTTCGCTGCTGTTCTTCAACTGCCTCACCATCCTGCCGATCGCGGAAGCCACCGTGCTGGTGTTCTGCGCGCCGCTGATGATCTCGCCACTCGCGCGCTGGCTGCTGGGCGAGGCGATGCGTCCGGCGGCGACGGCGGCGCTCGTGGTCGGGTTCATGGGCGTGCTGGTGACTGTTCAGGGCGCAGAGGGCGCGGCGGACAATGCGCGGCGCGTTGAGGGGGTCGTTTCGGGTGTGGCGGCTGCTGCGCTCTATGCGTTGTCGATGGTCTTGCTGCGGCAGTTGTCTCGCAAGGACGATGCGGTGGCCGTTGCGTTCCTGAGCAATCTCTTCCCGATGATCTATCTGCTGCCCGTGGCGATCGTGTCGGGCGCGGCGCCGATGGCGGCTGACCTGCCGCTCTTTGCGCTGACGGGCGCCGCGGGTTTCGCCATGTGGTTCATGCTGACGTCAGCCTATTCGCGAGCACAGGCGCAGAACATCGCGGCCGCCGAGTACACGGCGCTGATCTGGAGCGCGATGCTGGGCTATTTTTTCTTTGCAGAGGTCCCGCGTTGGCAGGTGTGGGCGGGCGCGACCGTTGTCGGAGCGGCGGTACTGATGTCGGCGTGGGATGCACGCCAGCGCAAGGCGCGCGGCATTGCGGATTGATAGGCAGGCCGCGGCGCCCTGCCCGCGCGCTTGCTGGCGCATACGAATGCGTACAGTCTCGGTTTAGTAAGTCAGGGGAGACAGGGAATGAATCGCACAAGCAATCGCGGGGCAAAACTTGCGGCGCTGATGGCCGTCGGTGCGACTGCGGCGGGCGCAGCGCATGCGCAGGTCGCCATCGGCGGAAGCATCGGCACGACAGGCGCAGCCGTGGAGGCGCAGATTCAGGTTCTCCCGGGCCTGCAGCTGCGTGGCGGGTACAATTACTTCCAGTACGAAGCGGACGACACGTATGATGGCGTCGACTACACGGGCGATCTCGACCTCAACTCGATCGGGGCGTTCGTGGACTTCCATCCATTTGGCAACGGTTTTCTGATTACGGGCGGCGCGTTCCTGGGCGAGAAGACGCTGGACCTGCTGGCGAGGCCGGCGAACAATGTGCAGATCGGCAATCAGACCTACACGCCTGCACAGGTCGGCACGCTGGGCATGGCGGCGGATCTTGAAGACACCGCGCCATTCGTCGGCATTGGCTGGGACACGACGTTCGAGAATCCAGGCATCGCGTTCAAGTTCATCGCCGGGGCCATGTTCACAGGATCGCCGCAGGTGAACCTGACGGCGACGGGCGGCACGCTCGTGAACGATCCCGCCTTCCAGGCGCAGCTGGTGCAGGAAGAGCAGAACCTGCAAGACGAGATCAACGACTACGAGGTCTATCCCGTGGTTCAGGCGGGCCTGACACTTTCATTCTAGGATCGCAGACAACCCGAACGACAAACGCCCCGCAGTATCCTGCGGGGCGTTCTTTCGTTTCGGGGCGAACCCTTACTGCGGCGCGGCGGCGCCCGGGTTCTCGCGGAGATAGCGTTCCTTCGCCTTGGCGATCTCGGCGGCCGAGCAGTCGCCCTGGTAGACCGCATCGGACTTCATCGAAAAGCCGGCCGGAATGAAGCCAACCGTGGCCGAGCCCTTGGCGTTGATCTTCATCGTCGTCGCGGAATGAATAATCGTGGCGTCAGCATTGCCCTTGGTCTTGCCGGTGCACTGCAGCTTGAAAAGATAGCCGCCCTGAATGGGGCGGACATTGTCGACCGAGCAGCCCTTCTCGAGATCGGACGCCAGCTTTGACAGCGTGATGCGCGCCTCCTCGGCGATGAGGCATTCGACATTTTCTTCCTTCATGCCGATGCCGAGAACGCTGGTTTCCTGTTTCCACAGCCAGCGGCCAGGCTTCACCGACACGACGCCGTCCTTAACGGTGTCGGCGGCGGCGGCGCAGATCGCGAGGGTTGCGACAGCGGCCATGACCAGAAGCTTCTTCATCTCACGTCTCCTCGAACCCCGCGGGCGAAACATGATGCCCTTCACATGCGATATAGTCCGTTTTCATATGAACGAGGCCCGAATGAGGCTGCCCTTTTTTGGTCATGATCTGGCCGGTCCTGGCCTGGCCCAGCCATAGCCACGCAGCGGCAGGACCGCCATCAGAAGCGCTCCGAAAAGATAGCCGCCGGCGTGGGCTTCCCAGCTGACCGCCATGCCGATGGCGTAGGGCGCTGCCCAGACGAGCAGGACGTTCATGGCGGCGAAGATCGCGGTGGGCACGAGGAACCCCATCGACCACAGCGCGCGCTTGCCGCCATTGTCGCCGAGCAGCAACGCCGCAGCGATGAGCCCCGACGTGCCGCCGGACGCGCCGATGAGATACGGGGCGGCGTCATCCGTCACCGTGAGATAGAAGACGCAGCCGGCGATGATCGATCCGGCGAACAGCAGCATCCAGTAACCCCAGGCGGCCGCTCCCGGCCCGAGGGCGCGCGCCACAGGCGCGCCGAACCAGACCAGCATGGCGGCGTTGACAATGACGTGCATCCAGTCGCCGTGCAGCAGGCCGCTGGAGAGAAGCGTCAGCAGGCCGGAGAAATAGTCGGGATAGACATTCGGCGATCCGGCAGGCGCCCAGAAGCGCCCCGGCATCAGCGCGAAGTTCCAGGTGAGTTGGTCCTGCTGATCGAACGGCGACAACGTGAAGGCGAGATGCAGGCCCAGCAGCAGGGCGGCCATGGCGTAGACGAGCCATGTCACCGTGACGGGCGGCGGCGCGGCGGGGATGGTGCGGGCGGCGGTTTCGGTCATCGAAGGAAGATGGAGGCTGCGAGGGTCGGCGGCAACGCGCTAAAGCGCTTTTCCCATCCGGACACCCGGAACATTGACGCCATCCTTCGAGGCGGCGACGATGCGCTGGATGTCGGTGTATCCGCAGGCCCGGTAGAGCGGCTCGCCGGACATCGTGGCCATCAGTTCCACCGAGCGGAAGCCGGCATCGCGGGCGGCGTTCTCGCAGATCTGGAGGATCAGGCGGCCAACGCCGCGGCGGGCGAAATCGGGATGCGTGTACATGGCGCGCACGCGCGCGGCGTCCTTCGCGATGTCGAGCAGGGCTTCGTTGCGCTGGGCCGTGGAGTGATCGCCGCCATAGAGGGTTGCGCGACGGGACCAGCCGCCGCAACCGGCGAGCCTGCCCTCCTCTTCCACGAGGAAGTATGTGCGATCCGCGATCAGTTGCGTGTCGAGGCCCATGATGGATTTCGACAGCTCGACCTGGGCTGGGTCGAGGTAGGCCTTCAGGTGCTCCGCGATGGCGACATCCATCAACGCGCGGATGGCGGGGAGATCGTCTTCGGTGGCGAGGCGGTGTGTGAACATCCTACTCCTCGTCGCGTTTCTGCATGCGCCATTGCAAGGCGAGGAAGACGCCTTCGGACACCATGAAGCCTATCGGCAGAAGCGTCATGTTGACGAGGCTGGTGGGCATGTTGGCAAGGCGCTCGAAGATGTCGAACACCGCAGCGATGATGACGCCCAGCAGGCCCATGCCGATCACTTCGGTGACGCGCGGCCTTGCGAACATCCACTTGAACGGGCGGTTGCGGATGACCCAGAAGGCCAGCGCCGCTGCAGCGCCAAGACACATCGACACCCAGAACGACACGTCGGGATGAATGCTGGCGACCTGGTCCGCGAAGGGCCTGAACCAGTCCTGCCGCGGCAGGAAGATCACCACCGCGGCGTAGACGGGGAGGACGATGAAGAGCCTGTGCATCTGCCTCGTCCCGCCCCGTTCGCGCGAACGCTAGTTGCGCTTCCGGTCCACCAGCCGGTTAGACTTCGACCATTGCATCATGCCGCGGAGCTTCTCGCCGACTTCCTCGATCGGGTGGTTGCTCATCTTGGCTCGCATGGCCTGGAAGGACGGCGCGCCAGCCTGGTTCTCGAGCACCCAGTCGCGAGCAAAGCGGCCGGACTGGATATCGTCGAGCACTTTCTTCATCGCGGCCTTGGTGTCCGACGTGATGATGCGCGGGCCTGTGACGTATTCGCCGAACTCGGCGGTGTTGGAGATCGAGTAGTTCATGTTGGCGATGCCGCCTTCATAGATGAGGTCGACGATCAGCTTCACTTCGTGGAGGCATTCGAAATAGGCCATCTCGGGCGCGTAGCCTGCTTCGACCAGCGTTTCGTAGCCGGCCTTGATCAGCTCGACGAGACCGCCGCAGAGCACGGCCTGTTCGCCGAAGAGGTCCGTCTCGGTCTCTTCGCGGAAGGACGTCTGGATGACGCCGGCGCGGGTGTTGCCGATGGCTTTCGAGTAGGAGAGCGCGACAGCCTGGGCGACGCCTGAAGCATCCTGATGGATGGCGATGAGACCCGGAAGGCCGCGGCCTTGCTGGTACTGGTTGCGCAGCGTGTGGCCGGGGCCTTTCGGCGCGGACAGCGACACGTCCATGTCAGCGCGCGGCTTGATCAGGCCATAGTGGATGTTGAAGCCGTGGCCGAACATCAGGTGCTGGCCCTTGCGGGTGTGGGGCTCGATCTCGTTGGCGTACATCACGGCCTGCTTTTCGTCAGGCGTGAGGATCATCATCACGTCGGCCCATTTGGCGGCCTCGGTCGGCGTGACGACTTTCAGGCCTTCCTGCTCGGCCTTGGGCTTGGAGCCGGAGTTGGGCTGCAGGGCGACGACAAGGTCGCTCACGCCGCTCTCGCGCAGGTTGAGCGCGTGGGCATGGCCCTGGCTGCCATAGCCGACCACGGCGACCTTCTTGGACTGGATGATGCCGATATCGGCGTCGGCTTCGTAGTAGACTTTCATCGTGGTTCACCCTGGCAATTTGGCCGCCCCAATACGCGAACGGCTGGTATTCGGAAACTGAATTCGACGCTTAGCCCGGCCGGCCTTCCGGGTCGGGGGCGGTCGACGGCGCAACAATCGGATCGGGGACGCTCATCTCCATCGTGGCCTTGAGGTCGCCTGCCGCGTCCTTGCCCCAGACCGTAACATAGCGGCCCTTCTCGATCGTCTGATCGCCCATGCTGATCGTGTAGAGACCGGTGGTGACGGCGAGGTCGCCGGACGCCGCGCCATGGCCGCCATCGGGCTCCCAGGCGATGGCAAAGCCGGGCGGGGACTGGGCGAAGCCTGCAGCGATCGCCTCGGCGCCCTGCACCATCCCGCCGGGCTGCAAGAACTTGCTGTCTGTTGCGTGCATGTATTTGAGGAAGGCTGGCTTGGGACCCTCCGCCTTGGCCATCGCCGCGAAATCGCGGTCGGCCTGCATCGCGGCTTCGAGCGTCTTCCCGGGCGTGCCGCCGACATCGACCGTGAGGCCAACATCCGTGGAGGCGGAGCACGCAACAGCCAGCGCGATGAGCATGGCGACGAATGCGGCGCGGTACGGATGCCTCTTGATTGCGGTCGTCATCCTGCCTTGTCCTTCCCCCTCTGGATGCTGAGCACGCCGGTGCGTGACACTTCGACGAGCCCGAGCGGGCGCATCAGTTCGACGAACTGGTCGATCTTCTGGCTTGCGCCGGTGACTTCGAAGATGAAGCTCTCATTCGTCGTGTCGATGACGCGGGCGCGGAAGATTTCGGAGATGCGCAAGCTCTCGACGCGCTTCTCGCCCGTGGCCGCGACCTTCACCAGCGCCAGCTCGCGCTCGATGCCGCCGGTTGAATTGGTGACGTCGATCACCTTGATCACGGGCACAAGGCGCAGGAGCTGCTGTTCGATCTGCTCGAGCACGTGGTTGGTGCCGGACGTGACGATGGTGATGCGCGACTGGTGCGCGTTGCGGTCGATCTCCGCGACCGTCAGCGACTCGATGTTGTAGCCGCGCGCGGCGAACAGGCCGACGACGCGGGCGAGGACGCCGGGCTCGTTGTCGACGATGCAGGCGAGCGTGCGCTGTTCAACGCCTTCATCGGCATGCGTCATGTCGTAAGCGGACGCGGGGTCGTCGCGGACGCCGTTGTTGGCGGGGGTGCGGGTGCGGGCGGCGCGGGCCATCAGGTGAGTTCCTTCATGTTCTCGCCGCGGCGGACGGGATCAACGGACGTGAATATCTCGGCCATGAATCTGCGGCGGTGTACGGTGAGCTTGTCGCTGGTCTCGCGGTCGGGGCCGGGCGCGTCCCCCGCGGCGTCGATCACGCCATAGGCATGGACGAGCTCGTCCAGCGCCTTGTGCCTGCGGCCCTGGAAGCCGGGCTCCTTGTCCATGCCGTAATCGCCATGCTTGCGGTTCGGGAAGAACAGCCGGCCGCGATCGATCAGGGCGGAGAGACGCGCGCGGACATCCGAGCGACGGGCGCGGAAATCTGCATCGTTGTAGGAGACGCCCTTCTCGACAAGCATTTCCTGCGCGTGGGCCAGAAGCGTCACCACCTCGTCCGACCAGCCGATAACATCGCTGTCGTGCGCCATCTTCATCGACACGCGATTGCGCTTTTCCTGGCGCGCGACGAGGTGCAGGTTGAGGAAGAAGGAGAAGATGGCGAGCCCGGCCGACACCAGGGTCAGCCACTGTTCGATGCCAAAGCTCTCGAAGAATTCCTGCATCACCCTCCCCTATGGCCGCATGCGGTCTGCGCCGCATGTCTCAAGTATGCTCGCAGGAATTGAATAGCCGCGCCATGACTTGCCTTCGGGCGCCGCTGCGGCGTTCGACGCCTTCGACAGGCGATCAAGTTGTGTGGCGCCGAGCGCTGTGAAGACAGACAGGTCGGCGCAGTCCGTGCCAGACTTGGCGTGTTCGAAATAGTGCTGGGCGCCGGTGGAGCGCACGAGCGTCCATCCTGCGGTGACGAGCTGGTAGTCGAGCAGGCGATCAAACTCGGCGTCGGGCGCGGCTGGTTCGCCATCGCGGAGGAACATCACGCAGGCCATGGCCGGCGGCTGGTCATAGTCGACCGCGACGATCTTCTCACAGGTGTTCACCACCTGCGCGTCGATCGGCGCGGCGATGTTCATCACGCCGGGCAGGATGATCTGCTGCGCGCCCGGCGATCCAGCAAGTTCGCCGGACACTATCGTCTCGCCAGTGGCGGGCGCTGGCGCGCCGTCGAGTTCAGGCGCCGCCGGCTCGCAGGCCGCGGCGAGCATCAGGGCTGCGATGATATGCGCAGCGCGTTTCATCTCAGACCAGCATCTTTCCAGCATCGCTGATTTCGTCGCCGGTGATCTTGCCGAGGATCATCTCGTTATGGGCCGCGCCCGACGGGATCATCGGGAAGCAGTTCTCGGCCTTCTCAACCCGGCAATCGAACAGGACGGGCTTGGGCGTGTTGATCATGTCCATGATCGCCTCGTCGAGATTGGCCGGATCCTCACAGCGTATCCCGTGGCACCCGTAGGCCTCGGCGAGCTTCACGAAGTCGGGCAGGCTCTCGGAATAGGAATGCGAGTAGCGCTCGCCGTGCAGCAGTTGCTGCCACTGGCGCACCATGCCCATCCACTCATTGTTGAGGATGAAGATCTTCACCGGCAGGTTGTGCTGGATGGCCGTCGACATCTCCTGCATCGTCATCTGGACGGAGGCATCGCCCGCGATGTCGATGACCAGCGCATCGGGATGCGCCGCCTGCACGCCGATTGCCGCCGGCAGGCCATAGCCCATCGTGCCGAGCCCGCCGGACGTCATCCAGCGATTGGGCTGGTCGAAATGGAAGAACTGCGCGGCCCACATCTGGTGCTGGCCCACTTCCGTCGTGATGTAGACGTCACGGTCCTTGGTCAGCGCGTAGAGGCGCTCGATCGCGTACTGCGGCTTGATCAGCGTTTTGGAATTCGGATAGGCGAAGCCCTTGCGGGCGCGCCATGTATCGATCTGCTTCCACCAGCCCGAGAGATCCGGCTTGCTGCTCATCCTGCGATTCCACGCCGCGGTGATCGCCTTCAGCGCCTTGCCGCAATCAGCCACGATCGGAACATCCGCGCGGACGTTCTTGTTGATCGAGGACGGGTCGATATCGATGTGGATCTTCTTCGAGTTCGGCGAGAAGGCATCGAGGCGGCCCGTGACACGATCGTCAAATCGGGCGCCGACGCACAGCATCACGTCGCAATCGTGCATGGCGTTGTTGGACTCGAACGAGCCGTGCATGCCGACCATGCCGAGCCACTGCTCGCCGGAAGCCGGATAGGCGCCGAGGCCCATAAGCGTGGAGGTGACAGGCCAACCGGTTGCCTTCGCCAGCGCGCGCAGGGCTTCGGAAGCCGCCGGGCCGGAATTGATGACGCCGCCACCGGAATAGATGATCGGGCGCTGCGCCGTCGCCATCAGGGCGACGGCTTCCTCGATGCGCTTGTCCTGCGGCTCGGTGCGCGGGTGATAGGTGCGATGCTCGATCGCCTCGGGACCGACATAGGTTCCCTTGGCGAACTGGACGCTCTTTGGAATGTCGACCAGGACAGGGCCGGGGCGGCCGTGAGTCGCGACATAGAAGGCCTCGTGGATGATGCGCGCGAGATCGTTCACGTCGCGCACCAGATAATTGTGCTTCGTGCAGGCGCGCGTGATGCCGACCGTATCGGCTTCCTGGAACGCATCCGTGCCGATCAGGTGCGTCGGCACCTGGCCCGTGAAGCAGACCATCGGGATCGAATCCATCAGTGCGTCGGCCAGCGGCGTCACCATGTTGGTGGCGCCCGGGCCCGATGTGGCGAGCGCGACGCCGCAACGTCCGGTGGAGCGGGCATAACCTTCCGCCATGTGGCCGGCGCCCTGCTCGTGGCGCACAAGGATGTGGCGAACCTGCTGCTGGGCATAGATCGCGTCATAGATCGGAAGGACCGCGCCGCCGGGATAGCCGAAGATCGTGTCGACGCCCTGGTCGGCGAGCGCGCGCAGCACGATCTCCGCGCCGGTCAGCTGCTCTTCACCCTGTTTCTGGGTCGCCGCATCCATCTTGCTGTTTCCGTCCATCTCGCCGCTCGCCAGTCTTCTCAGGTTTCGGAGTGTTCTGCAGGTTTTGGGAAAAGAAAAAGGGCCGCGCGGGCCCTTTGATGTCGTCGTTCGCCGTTCCAGCCCGTCGTATCAGCGGGCCGGCGGCGATCCGATTACGTTTACGAGGGTCTTTGACCTCTCGCGCATGGCGTTTTCTCCCTCGAACGCTGTGAAAAATGGGAATACCGTTTCAACTGCGCAGCGTCAACGGGGGCGGGAGGGCAAGATTTGACCCTCGACAGATGGAACGATGCGTTCCGGCACTACACCAGGCGCTCGCTGGCCTAACGCGCCCTAACCTACCGTTTCCGCAGCAATGTCCGAGATCACCCGCACGCGCACGGACAGGTCCTCGGACGGGATGCGGGGCCAGAGGGTGAACTGATGGGCGATCCAGGTCATCTGGCGCTTGGCGTAGCGGCGGGTGTCGCGCTTGCAGCGGTCGACTGCGTCGGCGAGTGACGCGCGCCCTTCGAAATGGTCGCAGAAACCCGGCATCCCGTGCGCGCGCATCACGGGAAGGGCTGAATCCAGACGGCGCTGCCAGAGCGCTCGCGCCTCGTCGAGCGCATTGGCGCGCATCATCGCATCGACGCGGGCGTTGATGCGCGCATAGAGCGTTTCGCGCGGCGGCGTCAGTGTGATGCCTGCCCATGTCCCCGGCGGCAGCACCGGCGCTGCCTGCCCGTGAAAGCTCGATAGTGGTTTGCCCGTCGCGAACAGGACTTCCAGCGCGCGCGACGTGCGCTGGCGATCGTTGGCTTCGATGCGGTCTGCTGTGGCGGGATCCTTCTCCAGCAGCATCGCGCGCGCGCCTGTCTGGTCGGCCTCGACCATGGCGCGGGCCTTGTCGCGGTGCTGGTCCGACACCGCCGGGATATCCGACAGGCCCTCCGTCAGCGCCATGAGATAGAGCCCCGTGCCGCCGACGATAATGGGCAATCTTCCGGCGTCGCGCAGCTCTGCGATCTTCGCGGCGGCATCCTTGCTCCAGACGCCGACGGAATAGCGGGCGGCGGCATCGACATGGCCGAACAGGTGGTGAGGTGCGCTGGCCAGTTCCTCAGTGTCCGGACGGGCAGTCAGCACGTTGAGGTCGGCATAGCACTGCATCGCATCGGCATTGACGATCTCGCCCCCGTGCTTACGGGCGAGCGCGATTGCCAGCCTTGTCTTGCCGCTGGCTGTGGGTCCGTGAATGAGGATCGCGGGACGCATTGCGGTGGTGGTTTCCCTCGTATCCAGACCTGTGCCCCCAGCTTCGCTGTTTACGCGTGCCCTCGACCCCTGATAGAGCGCGTGGCCCGCCCTAACGCGCCCCGGCAGTCACGTCCATCATTCATACTGGCCTCACTCACACCGACATGACCAATCCTCAGGCCCTCGTGCTGACGCTGGTTTCGCGCAATGCAGCCGTCCTTGCTATAGCAGCGGCGGCTCCGGGGAGAACTGGCGATGTGGCGGATCGTTCCGGCGCGGGCTGGAGCGTTGCGGAAACGTCCGTGGCGGGCGGCGCAGAGCTGGTCGCCTGGCTTGAGGCTGAAGCCCCCGCGCAGGGCGCTGACTGGGCGATCACCCCGGCGGCGAACCGGCGCAAGCGCCTGCTGATTTCCGACATGGACTCGACCATCATCGGGCAGGAGTGCCTGGATGAGCTTGCCGACTTCGCGGGTCTCAAGGCGGAAGTTTCCGCCATCACCGAACGCGCGATGCGGGGCGAGCTCGATTTCGCCGGCGCGCTGACCCAGCGGGTGGCGATGCTGAAGGGGCTGAACCTGTCGGCGCTGGAGGCCTGCCACGCAGAGCGCGTGCGGCTCAACGCTGGCGCACGGGAGCTTGTCGCGACGATGAAGGCGCATGGCGCGCGCGCCGTGCTGGTGTCGGGCGGGTTCCGCTATTTCACCTCGCGCGTTGCGGCGATGGCAGGGTTCGACGCCGACCGCGCCAATACACTGATCGACGATGGCGCAGGGCTGACCGGCGCGGTCGGACAGCCCATCCTCGGCCGCGAGGCAAAGCTCACCGCGCTGCTCGAAGAGACGGCTGCGCTCGGCCTGACGGCGGATGATGCACTCGCGATGGGCGATGGGGCGAACGATCTCGACCTGATCCGCGCGGCCGGACTCGGCATCGCCTACAAGGCAAAGCCGATCGTTGCGGCAGAGACGCGCGCGCGCATTGAGCACACTGACCTGCGCGCGGCGCTGTTCTTCCAAGGCTACGCCATCAGCGACATCGTCAACGCCTAACGCGGACGCACGGCGACGTAGCTCACCTCGTCATCGCCCCAGAGCTGGAGCAGGACGGGCTTGCCGGCAGCCTTCGCGGCTTCGGCGGCGGCAATCGCCTGTTCGGGCGATGACACCGGCTGGAAGTGGACCTCGGTGACAACCGCGCCGATCGGAATCTTGCCGAGCGCGTCCGAGCCGGTCTCGATCGACTGCACAAGCACGCCGCGCACGGAGGCGGGGATGCTGCGACGGCGGCGATCCGCGTCCTCGATCACCTTGAACTGGATACCGAGGATGTTGGTGAGCGCCGTTGCGACGTCCTTTTCCTCGGGCTTGGCGGCAGCTGCCGCGGCGCTGGCCGACGCCAGCTTGAAGCTTGCGGTCGCCGCCTTGCCATTGCGAAGATAGCGCACCGACACCTGCGTACCGACCTGCGTCACGCCCATGATGCGGAACAGGTCGCGGCTTTCGCGGATCTGCTGGTTGTTGATGGCAGTGATCAGGTCGCCCTGTTTGAGCCCTGCAACTTCAGCCGCGCCACCCGCCTCGACCGACGTGACGATGGCCCCTTCGGGCTTCTGCAGCCCATAGGATTCCGCGATCGCCTGGTCGACCGAACGGGCCGTCAGGCCCATCGTGCCGCGGCGAGTCTGGCCGAATTCGCGCAGCTGTTGCGTGACGACCTTGGCGAAGTTCGCAGGCACGGAGAAGCCGACGCCGACCGATCCGCCCGCCTCACCCGGCGAGATGATGGCGGTGTTCACGCCGATGACTTCGCCACGCAGGTTGAACAGCGGCCCTCCGGAGTTGCCCTTGTTGATCGCGGCATCGGTCTGGATGAAGTCGTCGTACGAACCCGCGCTGATATCACGGTTACGGGCGGAGATGATGCCCGCGGTAACCGTGCCGCCGAGGCCGAACGGGTTGCCGATGGCGACCACCCATTGACCGACATCCGCCGAATCCGAATTGCCCCATGGCACAGCCGTCAGCGGCGCGCGCGGCTCGACCTTCAGGAGGGCAAGGTCGACATCCTCATCCGCGCCGACCAGCTTGGCGGCCAGCACGGAGCCATCCGACAGCACGACGTCGATCTCGTCGGCGCCCTCGATGACGTGGTTGTTGGTCACCACATAGCCGGCGGAATCCACGATGAAGCCGGAGCCGAGCGAGGACTGGCGCCGCGCGCCGCCCTGCCCGCGGCCGAGAAGGTCGTTGAACTCGTTGAGCGGGGAGTTCGGGCCGAACGCTGGCAGGCCGTCGCCGCGCGACACAGTCTGGCGTGTTGCAATGTTGACCACGGCCGGCATCAGGCTTTTCGCCAGGGCGGAAAAATCCTCGCCCATGACGGCTGCTGCAGACACCGGAGAGAGGGGTGCGCCGGGCTGGGCGATCGCCGGGGGCGGGGCTTCCATTTTCAGGAGCGCCGGGGCGAAAAAGGCGCCCGCGATAGCCGCCACGCCCAGCACCGGAATGCCGACCTTGATGAGAAGCGAGCGCTTGGACGACGTGCCCGGCATGAGTTCAGAACTCCCAGTCTTTCAGCCCGCACGGGGGCTGGATCGATTGCAGACCTTGGCCCCAAAGCGCCGCGTCCGCAAGGCGACCCGCCCGCCAGGAACAAGCCATCGGAGGCTGAACCAACGCCGAAATTGCGGAACAAAGATGGCCGGCGCGCCGCCTGCGCGAAGGATCACGCGGGCGTGTGCAGCCGAAGGTCGGGGTGGCCTCTAGGCGGTGCGGATGGCCGGGCGGGTCTGTTCAGCCTCAAGGCCCTTCACCTGGTGCATCTTGGCGATCAGCTCGCGCTGGTCCACCGGTTTGGACACATAGTCCGTCATCCCCAGCGCAATGTATTTTTCGCGGTCGCCGCTCATGGCGTCGGCCGTCAGGGCGATGACGGGCATGTTCTTCCAGCGCGGCTCTGCGCGCATGCGCTGGATCGCTTCCTTGCCGTCCATGACGGGCATGTGGACGTCGAGCAGGACGATATCGAAGTCATGCTGCGCGAGAAGGTCCAGCGCCTCCTTGCCGTTGGTCGCCTCAACGATGTCGCAGCCCTGCGGCGCGAGAAACAGCTTGATGACCTGGCGGTTGATGGCGTTGTCGTCCGTCAGCAGCACCCGCATGCCGCGCAATGATTTCCGCGAAGGTTCGGGGATGCGGGACGGGGATGGCCCGGGCGAGGGCGTGGCTGCGGCCGCTTCGTGCGCACGGAAGGTGAAGCGGAACGTTGACCCCTTGCCCGGTTCGCTTGTGACCGTGATGTCGCCGCCCATCATGCGCGCGAGCTGCCGCGAGATGGCGAGACCAAGGCCTGATCCGCCGAACTTGCGCGTGGTCGCGCCATCGGCCTGGGTGAAGACGGAGAACAGCTTGCCCACCGTCTCCTCCGCCATGCCCATCCCGGTGTCGCTGACTTCGACCACGACCATGTGATCGTCGGTCTCGAGCCGCTTCGAGGAGAGCGAAATCTCGACGCGGCCCTTGCTGGTGAACTTGATGGCGTTCGAGACCAGGTTGCTGACGCACTGGCGCACGCGCGTGGGATCGTAGCTGAGGCGCTGCGGGAAATTCGAGTCGTATCGGACCAGAAGGTCGAGACCCTTTTCCTCGGCCGTCGCCTGGAAGAGCTGCCGGGTGCGCTTCATTGTATGCAGGAAGTCGCCGGGCACCGCGGAAATTTCCATTTTCCCCGCCTCGATCTTTGTCAGGTCCAGAACATCGTTGAGCAACGCCATCAGCGACTTGCCGGAATCCAGGATGACGCCGACTTTTTCCTTCTGCGGCGGCGATAGTTCGTCCGCGTCCAGCGCCTGAGCCATGCCCAGAACGCCGTTGAGGGGCGTGCGGATCTCGTGGCTCATGTTGGCGAGGAATTGCGACTTGGCGACCGAGTGCGCCTCGGCCGATTCCTTCGCCGCGCGGAGTTCGCCCTCCAAGGCCTTCCAGCGCGACAGGTTGACGATAATGCCGATGACGCGGCGCCTCGACGGATCGTCCGCATGGATAACGCGCGAGCGCATCTGGAACCAGGTGTACTCACCGCTGGCGGTGAGCAGCCTGATTTCCTGGTCGGTCGCGTCGATGCGTCCAGCGCGGACCTGCCTGATCCGGTCGGATCCCAGCGGCACGTCGTCGGGATGAGTCCGCTGAGTGAGCGTCCATAGCGGCGCCTCGACCGGCTCGACCCCGAGCAAAGCCGCGAAGGTCTCGTCGGGATGGAAAGTCAGAGGGTCGAGACCAATCTCGAAATACCCATCACCGGTAGACGATACAACGAATTCCAGTTTTTTGCTTGTCGAGTGGCTTGCCTCCACTGCGCGGTTGAGCTGGCGGCTTGATTGTGCAGCGGACCAAGCCGCTTGGGCGATGCAGACTACGGTGCCCAGCGATGTGACCGACCCCGCAATTGCGACGGTCCACGGCAGCTGCGTCCATACGGTGTGCAGCATCATGCAAAGGAGCGCCAGCACCGGAAGGCTGACCGTCGGCACGAGAGCCCAGATGGAGCTCTGGCGGTTGAATACCGCGTAAATGGCAGACGTGGTTGAGGTCGCCACAGCGATGACGACGGCGGCGGAATCACCGGTCGAATAGAGGCACAGCGCCAACACCGCCCACGCCGCGTATGAAACCATGCCGGCGATCGTACCTGGAATGTTTGAACGGTCCCGGGCTGCCAGCACACGGCCCACCAGCACCTCTGTAGCGACAGCGGACGCGATGGCCACAACGACGAACGCCGCCGTGAACTGCCATCCGAGGAAGTAGTTCACATGGGGAGCCGCAAACAGCGCCAGCACGGAGACGACGACAATTCCGCTCTTGTCAGCGGGCGCCCAGACCTCCTGCCTGAGCCACCCCGCCAACGTTCGCCGTGCTCCCACCGTTCCTACCAAGAGCCGCCCCCATGCGAGTGTTGACGAACTTTCAACGTCAGACGGCAAGGTAGCCGAAAGCTCTTAAGGACCGGTGCAAGGCGGGAAGGGCAGCACCGCCGCCCTCGCGCGCATGTACTCGTGTTGAAGGCCTGATGGGGCCCGCGAGCGTCTCGCCCGGACAATCTGGCACTCTCGGGCATGGCCTGTTAGGTGAAGGGCAAGAAGAGGTCTCTCATGCCCGTGCACCGCCCCGTCGACGCGACGAGCCACGTCTATCTGATCGATGCGTCCGGCTTTATCTTCCGCGCCTACCACGCCCTGCCGCAGCTGACGCGCAAGTCGGACGGCTTGCCCGTCGGCGCGATTTCGGGCTTCTGCAACATGCTGTGGAAGGTGCTGGAGGACCTCAAGGCGGGGGACCAGCCGACACACTTCGCCTGCATATTCGACGCCGGCGCGCATACCTTTCGCAACGATCTCTACGACCAGTACAAGGCGCAACGTCCCGATCCGCCCGAGGACCTGATCCCCCAGTTCCCGTTGGTGCGCCGCGCCGCCATCGCCTTTGGCCAGCCCGCACTCGAGATGAAGGGCTTCGAGGCCGACGATCTCATCGCCACCTATGCACGGCAGGCTGCCGCCAAGGGCGCGCGCGTGTCGATCGTCTCGGCGGACAAGGACCTGATGCAGCTGATCAACGATCAGGTCTGCATGCTCGATACGGTCAAGGACCGCAAAATCTGCGCACCGGAAGTGTTCGAAAAATTCGGCGTGACGCCAGACAAGGTGATCGACGTGCAGGCCCTGTGCGGCGACAGCGTCGATAACGTTCCGGGCGTGCCCGGCATCGGAATCAAGACTGCCGCCCTGCTGATCCAGGAGTATGGCGACCTCGAAACGCTGCTTGCCCGCGCGTCCGAGATCAAGCAGCCCAAGCGCCGCGAGTCGCTGATCGAGCATGCCGACAAGGCGCGGCTCTCGAAAGTTCTGGTCACGCTGAAGGATGATGTGGCCATCGAAGTACCGCTCGAACAGCTCGGCGTATCGGACCCCGAGCCCGGTCCACTGCTCGCCTTCCTGCAGGAGATGGAATTCCGCACGCTTACCACGCGCGTGTCTCAGACACTCGGCGTCGAAGGCGCGCCGCCGGTCTCATCCTCCGCTGGCGGACAGGCGCTGTCGAAAGCGCTGGCTGCAAATGGGGGCGCCGCCGTGAAGGTCGCGACGCCCGCCGCCAACGGGGTTCCCGGCGAGAGCTTCGAACCACAGCCGCCCGAAGTCCATCCGTTCAACCTCGACGCCTACGAGACTGTGACCGAGATCGAGCGTCTCATGTGGTGGATCGTGACGGCTAAGGAACAGGGCTTCGTCGCAGTCGACACTGAAACCGACGGCCTCGATTCCATGACCGCCCGGCTCGCCGGCGTCTCCATGGCGCTCGCCTCGGGCAAGGCCTGCTACATTCCACTCGGCCACGGCGCCAACAAGACGGACCTGCTCTCAGGGGACAAGCCGATACAGATCGACATGTCCACTGCCCTCGAATTGCTGAAGCCGCTGCTGGAAGACCGCGCCGTCCTCAAGATCGGCCAGAACATCAAGTACGACATGTCGATCTTCTGCGGTCTCGGCATCGATGTCGGGC
>JBBAUA010000013.1:34498-62665 GCA_040398465.1 Hyphomonadaceae bacterium
CAGAACATCAAGTACGACATGTCGATCTTCTGCGGTCTCGGCATCGATGTCGGGCCGATCGACGACACCATGCTGCTGTCCTTCGTGCTGGAAGCCGGCCAGCACAATCATGGCATGGACGAGTTGTCCGGACTCCATCTCGGCCACACGCCGATCCCGATCAAGGAGCTGATCGGCTCAGGCAAGTCGCAGATCACGTTTGATCAGACGCCCATCGACAAGGCGACGCGCTACGCCGCCGAAGACGCCGACGTAACCTTCCGGCTATGGGAGCGCCTCAAGCCGCGCCTGTCACGTGAGGGTGTCACCACCGTTTATGAGACGATGGACCGACCACTTGTTCCCGTCGTGTCCGAGATGGAGCGCGCAGGGATCCTGGTTGATCGCAACCGCCTGTCGCAACTCTCCGGCGAATTCGCCCAGCGCATGGCCGGGCTTGAGGATGACGCCCACAAGCTTGCCGGCCGGCCCTTCAATCTCGGCAGCCCCAAACAGCTCGGCGAAATCCTGTTCGACGAGATGAAGCTTGCCGATGTCGTCGGCGCCAAGCGCACCAAGACAGGCGCATGGGCCACCGGCGCCGACGCGCTCGAAGATCTCGCCGCCTACGGCCACGAACTCCCGAAAGTCCTGCTCGACTGGCGCATGCTGTCCAAGCTGCGCTCCACCTATACCGAGACGCTCAGCGAGGCGATCAACAAGGACACCGGCCGCGTCCACACGTCCTACTCGCTCGCCGGCGCCCAGACCGGCCGCCTCGCCTCCACCGACCCGAACCTGCAGAACATCCCCATCCGCACCGAGGAAGGCCGCAAGATTCGCGAGGCGTTCATCGCCGCGCCGGGCAATGTCCTGCTGTCGGCGGACTACTCGCAGATCGAACTGCGCTTGCTCGCCCACGTCGCCGACATCCCGAGCCTGCGCCAGGCCTTCAACGACGGCGTCGACATCCATGCGATGACCGCGAGCGAGATGTTCAACGTGCCCGTGAAGGGCATGGACCCGATGATCCGCCGCCAGGCGAAGGCGATCAATTTCGGTATCATCTACGGCATCTCGGGCTTCGGCCTCGCGCGGCAGCTATCCATTCCCCGCGAAGAGGCCGCCGCCTACATCAAGAAGTACTTCCAGAAATTTCCCGGCATCCAGGACTACATGGAGCAGTATCGCGCCTTCGGCCGCGAGCATGGATATGTCGAGACGATCTTCGGCCGGAAAGTCTGGCTTCCGCAGATCAAGTCGCCCAACGGCGCCGAGCGCTCCTTCGGCGAACGCCAGGCGATCAACGCGCCGCTGCAGGGCTCCGCTGCGGACATCATCAAGCGCGCGATGATCCGCATGCCGCAGGCGCTGAAGGATGCGGGCCTGCAGGCGCGCATGCTGCTGCAGGTGCACGATGAGCTGGTGTTCGAGTGTCCGGAGAAAGAGGCGAAAGCGCTCGCCGAGATTGCAACGAAGACCATGTCGAACGCGCCCCTCCCTGTTGTGCAACTGAATGTGCCGCTGGTGGTCGAAGCCAAGTCCGCGAAGTCATGGGCAGAGGCGCACTAGGTGTTGTTCGCGGCGGCAGACCTCCGCTTCGTCACCCTCTCGTTCGACGAAGCACGCCGCTCGCTCGAGCAGGGCGGCTTGCCCATCGGCTCGGCGCTCGCGCGCGGCGAGCAGCTGATCTCCGCTGGTCACAACCAGCGCGTCCAGCAGAGCGACCCGATCGCGCATGGCGAGATGGATTGCCTGCGCAACGCGGGGCGGCAGCCCACCTATCGCGACACCACGCTCTACACATCGCTGTCGCCCTGCATGATGTGCGCGGGCACGATCGTGCAGTTCAAGATCCCACGTCTCGTCATCAACGACACGGTCAATTTCGGCGGCAACGAAGCCTTCCTGCGCAGCCACGGCGTCGACGTGATCGACGCCGCTCACGAGCCCTCCATTCGCCAGATGTGCGATTTCATTGCGGCGAATCCTGCCCTGTGGAACGAGGACATCATGGAGTAGCAGCAATTCTCGCTGCTTTTCAGGTCGCTTCCTTTACCAGTTCTGGCTAAACAGGCGGCCCTTTAGAAGAGACGCCGATGGCCCGCAAACCCACCTCGAAACCCGCAGGCAAGCCGAAGCCCGCAGCAATCGCGGGCACGCTCACCAAGGCGGACATTCCGCAGCTTGCCGGCGGCAAGGGCGCAAACAAGCCTCAGATGGCCTCCTCCACATATCGCCTCGCCGCGCTGGACCAGGAATACCTCCTCGGCGACTCCATGCGTGGCGTTCGCTTTATGCTGGAGTACAACAAGGCGGAGGAAGCGCTCGACCGATGGGGGGTGCGCTCCACCATCGTCGTGTTCGGCTCGGCGCGCTTCAGCGAGAAGGGCCCGCCAGATCATCGCCGCTGGTACAACGATGCCCGCACATTTGCGCGCATCGTCTCTGAGAAAGGCGGCGCCAAACTCCAGAATGGCGGCCCGCGCGACAACGTCATCGCCACAGGCGGCGGCCCGGGCATCATGGAAGCGGCCAATCGCGGCGCACATGATGTCGACGCGCCGTCCATCGGCTACAACATCACCCTGCCGATGGAGCAGGAACCCAACGCGTTCTCGACGCCGGACCTCACCTTCCGCTTCCACTATTTCGCGATGCGCAAGATGCACTTCGCCATGCGCGCCAATGCGCTTGTCGTCTTCCCCGGCGGCGTCGGCACGTTTGACGAGCTGTTCGAAATCCTGGCGCTGCGCCAGACTGGCAAGTCGCCGCCGATCCCGATCGTGCTCTACGACCAGAAGTTCTGGGAGGAAGTCGTCAACTTCCACGCTCTCGTGAAGCACGGCGTCATCTCGAAAGTGGACGAGACGCTGTTCACCTATGCCGAGACGCCGGAACAGGCGTGGGCGCAATGCGTGCGCGGCGGCGTGATGACGCGCTGGCTGCAGGAACAGCACACGACCTGACCGGGTCTACTTCGCCTGTGGTTCGTAGAAGCCGGCCAGCTCAAGCTTGACCACGACATCCTTGTCGCCGTCATTCTTGAGATACCAGCCATGGATGCCATCCCAGGGCGCGGTAAAGACGCCGCTCTGCTCGGAGCCGCCGCCCTTCGAATAGTACATCAGGTCGCCCACGCCATCGACCTGCTCGGTATGGCCATGGAACTCCACCACCATCAGGCCCGCATGTTCGAGCTCGCCATAGGTGACGGTGTAGACCAGCCCGTCACCCTTCCTCATCGTGAGCTTGTATTCGAGCCCTTTCCCCTTGGGCACAGGCACGTCGATCACATCCGTGCGCCATTTGCCCGGCCTGATGGAGACGACACGTTCGGGCAATGGATACTCGCGCCAGCCATCCACCGCGGGGGGAACAGTCGCTACGTCTGCGACTGGCGCCACTGTGGCGGGCGTCTCGGCAGCCGGCGCAGGCGCGCTTCCTCCGCAAGCAGAAAGCAGCAGAACGGCCGCGAGGGCGGCGGTTACACAATACGTCATGAACAGCCTCAGGTCAGGTGCTGACGGAAGAAGTCGAGCGTGCGGATCCACGCCACGCGCGCATTCTCGGGATCGAAGCGCGGCGTGGTGTCGTTGTGAAAGCCGTGCTGGCAACCCTCATAGGTATGGACGGTCACTGTCTTGCCGGCCTTCTTCAGCTCAGCCTCATAGGCGGGATAGGCGGCGTTGATCCGCTCGTCGATGCCGGCCAGCGTAATCAAGAGCGGCGCCTGGATTTTCGGAATATCGGCCAGCGCCGCCGCGCCGCCATAGTAGGGCGCGGACGCTCCCAGCGTCGGCACGCGCACCGCTACGTTGTTGCAGACGCCGCCGCCAAAACAGAAGCCGACAATGCCGACCTTGCCCGTGCATTCGGGATGCGCCTGCATCAGCTGTACGGCCGCGATGAAGTCTTCCAGCATTTCGGCGCCGTTGCGGGTCGCCTGCATGGTGCGTCCCTCGTCGTCCGTGCCCGGATAGCCGCCGAGCGGGAAGAGCGCATCAGGCGCAAACGCGATGAAGCCCGCAGCCGCCGTCCGCCGCGCCACATCTGCAATGTGCGGGTTGAGCCCGCGGTTCTCATGCACGACCACGATGGCGGGCAGTTTTCGCGCCGAGGCATTCGCCGGGCGCACCAGATAGCCGCCCATCTGCTTGCCCTGCTTGCCCGCGCCATTGGGCGAGTCATAGGTGATCCGCTCGCCCCGGATCCGGCTGTCATACTCGGCCATCTGCAGCGCGCTGGCGTAACGGGGCAGCAACGCCTCGGCCAGCATCGCCACCGTCACCCCGCCCACCGCAAACTTGCCCAGCCTGTCCATGAACGTGCGGCGGTCGATATCGTTGTGGCAATACTGGTCATAGAGATCGAACATCTCCTGGCTCGGCGCGATGGTTGCGCCCGGCTCCCTGCCCGTTTCCGTATCCGCCATTTTGTCCTCCGTGGCGCTGTTCGGCCAGGAAGCGACGCTAGACGCCACAAGAGTATCCGGCCATCTGCCAGAGGGCTGATTAGCTCCAGTTGACGAAGGTGTTAGCGCTGGCCAGCCCTATTTTACCCTAGCGTCACTTGACGGCGTCTACCTGACACTGTCTGGATGGGGGCAAGGCCGCGCTCCCTGACGGCCAATACGGAGATCAAAATGACCCGCGTTTCCTCCCTCATTCTTCTGTCTGCCGCCTCAATCCTCCTCGCCGCCCCCGCACTTGCGAAGATCTCGGTCCAGTCCGGCGAAAACCTCTGCAAGTCGGAAATCTCCAAGGACACGGCATTGAAATCGGTGAAAGCCGACAAGGATTCGACCAAGGCCACGGGCGCGGCCTTCGTCTACCTGTTCAAGGTCAAGAATGCCGACGACTCGTCCGCCAAGCTGCTGTGCACCGTCGATCGCAGCACCGAGACGGTCAGCTCGGTCAAACCGGCGAGCTAGGGTTGTGGGTTGAGGCGGCGGCGTTCAGCCGCCGCCGCTTTCCGAAGGCCCAGCCCAGGCGTCGGGCCTTCGGACACTTCCTTGTGCGCCAATATCGACGCGGGTGAGCGTCTCGAGAACGCATGGCGCATTTACTGCGTCAGGTCAGCCGGCAGCGTCGGTGTCGACATGATCCGCACATAGGCGGCCCACCGCGCTTTCTGGTCGCCGCCGTGACGGTCGACATAGGCCCGAACCAGATCCTCGCCCACCGAGTAATTGATCACGTAGGACCGGTAAGCCGCGTCGAACCTTAGCGACTGCTCCGCAACATCCCGCGATGCGAGGCGGTATTTCTGCGCCAGCGTGATCGCCTGCTCCCGATCGATCTCGCCATCGAGCTGCATCTGTGAAATCCGCAACAGCGCGCCGTCCAGTTCACTCGTAGCGCGTCTCAGCGTCTCGAACGCCGGGGCCATTTTCGGGTCCAGTCCAGCGAGCGGATAGAGCACCTCGATCTCGAACTTCAGCCGCTCATCGCCCGGAAACGCGAGATCGACCCCGAAATCCGCGCCGCCCTCGTTCAGGGGCGCCGCAGGCGCATAGAGCGGCATGACGGAATACTCCGCCCAGCCGCGCTCCCGATAGTTCTGCTCGTTGAAAATGCCCTGCACGTGGTGACCCGGATATCCCTCGTGGCATCCGAGCACGAGCACATGGCCGATCGACACAGGCAGGTCCGTATTGATCTCGATGAGGCTCTGGTTCCCGCCCTTGTAGTAATTGTACGCGCCCCAACTCTTGTCGTTGACCAGCGTCATCGAGAAACTCTCGCCGGTCGGCAACGGGATGAACGCAGCGGTGCGCTTTCGACACTCGGCAATCGCCGCCTGCATCACGTCGGCAAGGCGCTCGTCCGGCACCGAATACTGCGCCCTGAAGGCGCCGACGCGTTCGGACAGCGGGCCAGGCCCTGGCAGCAGCGCCTCGATACGCGCCAGCGCGCCTTCGAAATCCGACAGCGGCCGCAATTTCGGGCGCAACGCAAACAGCGCCTCCGCCTCCTCCACAAACGGCACGCGTTTGCCATCGATCATGTCGAGCCTGAAGCGCGCGCTGGATGCGTTGGCCATCATCACGCGCGCGCGCTGGCCCTGTTCACCGCTCGCCGAGGCAAGCGACGCAAGGTCCGCCACGATCCGGTCCGCAGCCGCTTTCAGCGCGCCGCGTTCACGCGGATTGCGCCGCGCCGCCTCTCGCCATTCGTCCGGACCATAGTATGCATCGACATAGCCGCTCTCGTGCGCGTCGATCTCCAGCGCAAGCCGCACATAGTCCTGCGCCAATGTGTCGATGTTCAAATCCCTGCTCCCGGCAACACTCGCGCACCCTGAGAGCACGACAGCAACAAGGGAAAGCAGCCAGGCTCTCACCGCGCCGAGCTCCGCCCCTTGGCGACTTCGCCGAAGGTCGTGCGCTTCACCGCGCGCCCGGTTGTCACCGCGCCGCGCCGGTCGCGCTGGTCGGATCCCTGGCTCGAAGTCCTCGCCTTCTTCGCCTCTTCCTCGCCGAACAGCTCGGCCAGCTTGTCGGTCATCACGCCGCCCAGCTGCTCAGCCTCGACGATGGTGACGGCGCGGCGATACCAGCGGGTGACGTCATGGCCGATGCCGATGGCGATCAGCTCGATCGGAGACGCGCCCTCGATATGCGCAATCACCTCGCGCAGGTGTTTCTCCAGCGGATTGCCGACGTTCACCGACAATGTTGAATCGTCCACCGGCGCGCCGTCGGAGATCACCATCAGGATCTTGCGCTGCTCGGCGCGGCCCATCAGCCGGTCATGCGCCCAAAGCAGCGCCTCGCCGTCGATGTTCTCCTTCAGCAGCCCCTCGCGCATCATCAGGCCGAGGTTGCGTCGCACGCGCCGCCACGGCGCATCCGCGCTCTTGTAGATGATGTGGCGCAGGTCGTTCAGGCGGCCTGGGGACGGCGGCTTGCCCGCCTTGATCCAGTCCTCGCGCGACAGTCCGCCTTTCCATGCCTGGGTCGTGAAGCCGAGAATTTCGACCTTCACGCCGCAACGCTCCAGGGTGCGAGCAAGGATGTCAGCGCACAGCGCCGCCACCATGATCGGCCGACCGCGCATGGAGCCAGAGTTGTCGAGCAGCAGCGTCACCACCGTGTCGCGGAACTTGCTCTCGTCCTCCATCTTGAATGACAGCGGCGCAGTCGGATCGACAATCACGCGCGTCAGGCGCGACGTATCGAGCACGCCTTCCTCGAGATCGAACATCCACGAGCGATTCTGCTGCGCCATCAGCCGCCGCTGCAGCCGGTTGGCCAACCGCGACACTGCCCCCTGCAGGCCCTGCAGCTGCGCATCCAGATAGGCGCGCAGGCGCGCCAACTCTTCGGGATCGCAAAGTTCGTCCGCGGTCTTCACCTCGTCATGGACGGTCGTGAAGGCCTTGTACTCTGACTTGAACGCATCGCTGTCGCGCCAGTTGGGGCGCAGTGGCGTAGCATCCTGCTCGTCGTCGGCCTCGGTCGCCTCCATGTCGCTGTCGGCGTCGTCGGCGGCCGTCGCCTCGATCTGGTCGCCGGGCTCGCCTTCGCCAGCGTCGCTGGAATCCTGCTCCTGCGATTCGCCTTCACCTTCGCCATCGCCTTCGCTCTCGTCGGGCGCCTCGGCCTTGGCTTCGCCTTCCTCGTCGTCCTCGCCCTTCTCGTCTTCGTCGTCGGTCTGGCGCGAGGTCTCATCGCCAAGTCCAAGATCGCGCAGCAGGTTGCGCATCACCGCCGAGAACGCTGCCTGGTCGTGCATGCTCGCCCGCGCCTGCGCCAGCGGACCGGCAGCCTTCTCGCCGAGCTCCTCGCGCCACACAGCCGCAACCGTCTCCGCGGCCGCGGGCAGCTTGCGGCCGGTCAGAACCTCGCGCAGCACGAACTCCAGCGCATCATCCATCGGCGCACGGCTCTTGTCCGTCACGCGCGAATATCCCGCTCGCTCGCAGCGTTGCTGCAGTACCGAGTCGAGATTCTCCGCGACGCCATCCATTGCCGACGCGCCGATTGACTCGATGCGCGCGCGTTCCGCCGCCTCGAACAGCCGCCGCGCATCCTCGCGCTGGGGCATGCCACGAGCATGGGCGCGTGCGTCGTGATGCGCCACGCGCAGCGCAAGTGCATCGGCCTGCCCGCGCGCCCGCGCGGCCGCCGCCATCGTCAGATCCTTGGGCGGCGTTGTGAGCGTGATCTGGCCCTCGGTGATCCGGCCGCCGTCGACGGAGAAATCCACGCCAAGCTCGTCCTGCCCCGCGATAGCGCGGGTTGCGGCGCTCAGGGCCGACTTGAAGACATCCGCGCGGTCGATGGCCTTGCTCATGGACCGACCTTTACGGCCCGCCCGCCCCGCTGGGAAGGCCCGTCAGCCATCCCTCACAGCCTCGATTGCGGCCAGCGGCGAGCCGACAGCGCCAGCCACAAGCGCGGCAAGGATTTTCGGCGCCGGCCAGAGCTTCGAGACGGGCGCCAGCAACCAGTCGCGCATCCACGCCACGGCTGAGCCATCGCTCTGGTAGGCGGGCGTGAACATCCACGAGGCAATCTGGTAGATGCGGATATGGGCCAGCCGCGCGCGGGCGTAGGCCTCGATCGCCACACCGGTGTCGGCATGGGTCGCGATGGCGCGCGAAAGCGCCAGCGCGTCCAGCAACGCCATGTTCGCGCCCTGACCCAGCTGCGGGCTGGCCGAATGCCAGCTGTCGCCGATATGCACGACCCCGTCCTTCAGCGGCGAGCGCAGCGTGCGATGGCAATAGCTCGCGAAGATCAGTTGCTCGCGTTGTGTGACCTGCTCCAGGAATGGCGCAGTCTGCGGCCACAGGCGCATGACGTCCGCCTTCCACGCGTCCAGCCCGCCCGCCTGCCATGCAGCGAGATCGGCATGCCGCAGGCTCCAGAAGAACGCCGCCTGTCGCGGTGCGCCCGGCCTCACGCTGCCGATCGGAAGCACGCCCACCATCCTGCGCGCCGCCTCGTAGCGCTGCTCCAGCGCCATCGCGTCGAACGCGCTCTCGGTCGGCCACTCGAGATTGCCCCACAGCGCCCCGAACGGAAGCGGCGGTAGCGCCTGCGCGCGCGACAGCGGCGACCTCACGCCCAGCGCATCGACGACCAGATCGAACTTCGCCGTCGTCGCGCCGCCTCGCAGAACGAGCCTGCCGTCGCCTGCGCCCGCAACCTCGCATCCGCCCTCAATGATGACCCCTGACTGCCGGGCGGCATCCAGCAACGCCTCGAACAGCGCGCCGCGATGCACGGCCAGCCCCTCGCCTGCGCCGCCGCCCAGCGCGCGATAGCGCACATCGAGAACCACACGACCCGAGGGTTGCACGCGCCCGAACAGCCGCTTGATCGGCGCGCCGAGCGCACGCAGCCTGTCCCCCACGCCGATCTGGTCGAGCACTGCGAGGCCAACGGGCTGGAGAATGAGGCCCGAGCCGACCGGCGCCGGCGCATCCATGCGATCATGAACGACGACCCTGGCGCCCTCGCGCGCCAGCAACGCCGCACACGCAAGGCCCGCTATCCCGCCGCCCGCAATCGCGATTGACCGAACGTTCACCGCGTCCCCTGCTTCATCCCGCACAGATTACGAATCGTTTGGGCTGCTGACTAACCTAAATCAGGAACGCGACAATCGGACACGCGTTTGGAACTCCAGCTACATGGAGAATGAGATGTCTGGTTTGAAAATTCTTTTCGCCGTCGCGATCGCTGCGGCTTCGATGAGCGCGTGCTCCACCCTCACCGGCGCGGCCGTCGGCGGCGCTGCTGGCGCCGCCATCGGCAACAACACTGGCGACGGCGACGCTGAACGCGGCGCGGCCATCGGCGCAGCCGCAGGCGCGATCGCCGGCACTGTCGGTGACGATAACCGCTAGACCAAACTGACGCCCCGCCATCGCCGGCAATTCGCCTGGCGATGGCGGCGCGATCCGTCATGGCGCAGGCGCTGCCAACTCCAACGCCAATGCCATGCGCCTGGCTGCCATGTCCGGCTGCACCGCCTCCGTATCGATCGTCAAATCGGCCGACGGCATCTCCGCTTCGCTCCGCGCAAAATCAGCGTGAAGGGCGCGCAGCAGGTCGACCGAAGTGATCTTGCGAAACGCCTTCCGACTCTCGGCGCCGATGCGCTGCTCCTGCTCGTGGCGCGACACGGTCAACCTGACGAATTTCACCTCTCCACCGGCCTCCTCGACAACCGCCCGCACGCGGTCGGCGAAGCCCGCCGCGACCGTCGGCTCAGGCTGGAAGGTGAAGATCAGTGATTGCCCGGCACGCGCCGCCGTGTCGAACACGGTCATCCACATCGCCTCACGCAACCGCACGAATTCCGGATCGCCAAACTGGAATTTCTCCAGCAGTGCGTCGACCACCAGATGATTGTGAAACAGCGTGATACCAGTCTGCGCGGCCAGCACCCGCGCTATGGTCAGCTTGCCCGACGCGGCGGGCCCCCAGATGAAAACCAGCTTCATCCCGCCCGACCAAACAGATCGAGCGTTCGTTCGAACGCAAGTCTGTCCGACGCGGCGTCGTAGTCCGCTGAATTCTTCCGCGCGAAGCCGTGCCCCGCGTCGTAGACATAGACCGGGACGTCCGGATGCGCGGCCTCGATCTTGTCGACCGCACCGACGAGAGGAATATGCGCGTCCTTCGCTCCGAAATGGCAGATCGTCGGGCATTGCGGCTTGAGGCCGACCATCTGCGCGATGTTGCCGCCATAATAGCAGGACGCCGCCGCAAGCCCGTCCAGCCGCGCCGCGGCCAGCCAGCTCATGGTGCCGCCATAGCAATAGCCGGTGATGCACACCTTGCCTGCGCCCTTGAGCACGTCGAACACGCCGCCCGTGTCGTTGAGCGCATTGTCCGGACCATTGCCAGTCGCGAGCACTATCCCGCGCGCCATGCCCGCAGCCACATCCTGTGGCTGCACGATGAAGCCGCGTTCAGCGCGATCATACATCGATGGCGCAATCGCCTCGTATCCCGCTGCGCCGAACCGCTCCGCCATTTCTTTGATGTGATCCGACAGGCCAAAGATTTCCTGGATCACGATGACGCCGCCCTTGCGCGGCCCCTCCGCCTTCACATGCCAGGCATCGAGTTCGAACCCGTCACGGCTCGTCACACGGATCATGGCGCCAGCCATAGCGGTCTCCCGGTTGCTTGCCGTGAAGCATAGGCGAGAAAGCAAGCGCAGGAAATTGTCGCGTCAGACCGTGACCCGGAACAGCAATGTCACGAACAGCGTCAGCACGCCCGTCAGCAGCATGAGCAGCGCGACAGCCATGGCGCAGCCTGGCCCCGGCTCCGTGCCGAACTTCGACCCACGATACCGCCAGGCGAGGAGGCCACCGGCGACCAGCATCGCCGCGCTGATAAGGAGCAGCTTCCAGTCCATCGCGTCCCTTCCCGGGGTTCTGGTCCGGCGCCGCGGGCGGGACTAGCCAAGCTCCTTGGCCATTACCCGCATGGCGCGGCTGCGCCCCGGACGCAGAGCGCCCGAGAACATCTTGCCGCCAATGTCCGTAAAGCCCCAGCGCTCATAGGCGGCGATGGCCCACTCGGCGTGTTCCATGACGTCGAGCCAGACGTAGCTGCAGCCTTCGGCCCTCGCCTGCGTCTCAGCAGCTTCAAGCAGCTTCTTGCCGACACCACCGCGCCGCGCGCCAGGCAGCAGGTAGATGCGCGGTATCTCAGCCCCGCCGTCACGGCTGTTGATCGGCTCGCGCGAGCCAACGAACATTGTGAGGAAGCCGATCCCCGCGCTTTCCTGGCGCGCAATCCACACACGCGCCTCAGGCCGCGCCAGGGTCGCCACCATCGCATGCTCGCCGAAAGTCTTCAGCTGGTGGAAGAAGCCGACGGCGTCATCCCAATCGTCATGGTAGGCAGCCGCATAGGCGGCAGGGCCGATGACGCCGAGGTCAGGCGCATCCGCTTCCATCGCGCGGGTGATCGAGAACTCGCTCACGCCACCTTCACCATCGCAGCGCTCTCGGGCAGCTCCTTCGCGAAGGCGCGCTGGTAGAACTCGGCAATCGCAGGGCGCTCGAGTTCATCGCACTTGTTCACAAAGGTCATGCGGAAGGCGAGGCCGATGTCGCCGAAGATCAGCGTGTTCTCGCCCCAGGTGATCACGGTCCGCGGGCTCATCACGGTCGAGATGTCGCCAGCGATGAAGGCGTTCCGCGTCATGTCCGCCACGCGCACCATCTTGGAGACGGTCGCCTTGTCGAGATCCGGCACCTTGGCGGAGACGATCTCCACTTCCGCATCGTGCTCGAGATAGTTCAGCGTCGTCACCACCGACCAGCGGTCGAGCTGACCCTGGTTGAGCTGCTGCGTGCCGTGATAGAGGCCCGTCGTGTCGCCAAGGCCGACCGTGTTCGTCGTCGCGAACAGGCGGAACCACGGGTGTGGCTTCATCACGCGGTTCTGGTCGAGCAGCGTCAGCTGGCCCGACGCTTCGAGAATACGCTGGATGACGAACATCACGTCCGGACGGCCTGCGTCGTATTCGTCGAACACGAGTGCGATCGGCCGCTGCAGCGCCCAAGGAAGAATGCCTTCCCGGAATTCGGTGATCTGCTTGCCGTCCTTCAGGACGATCGCGTCCTTGCCGACGAGATCGATGCGCGACACGTGGCTGTCGAGGTTGATCCGGATCAGCGGCCAGTTCAGCCGGGCCGCCACCTGCTCGATATGGGTCGACTTGCCCGTGCCGTGATAGCCCTGGATCATCACCCGGCGATTGTACTTGAAGCCGGCGAGGATCGCCCGCGTGGTCTGCCCGTCGAACTGGTAGGCCGGGTCGAAGTCCGGCACATAGGCCGACTTCTCCGCGAAGGCCGGAACCTTCCAGTCGAGATCGATTCCAAAAGTCTTCTTCGCGTCCAGCTCTTTCGTGGGCGCGAGCGGGATGAGGGCGTCGGAAGCGTCAGTCACGGCCATGGGAGGAAAATCTCTCGTATCCAGACTTCGGATATAGTCGCTCCCGCGGACACATTGCAACGCAGCACGTAAGCGGCGTTTCGCGCCGATGTCCGACGAATCTCCCTGCAATTCACGAAAATCACCCTTTCGGGCGATTGCGCGGACACGCCTGAGCCCGCTTCATGGGGCGACGGCATCGCGCTGGAGAAACCGGATATGGCCAAGGTCATCGGAGTTGGCGGCATCTTCTTCAAGTCGAGGGACCCGGCCGCCCTCCTCAACTGGTACCGGGACGTTCTGGGTCTTCAGGTCCATGACTGGGGCGGCGTGTTCATGACGCCCGACGCCATGGCGGCCCACCCAGGCGCCGGCACGGTCTTCGCCCCCTTCAAGCAGGACACGACCTACTTCGAGCCCTCGACAAAGGACTTCATGATCAACCTCGCGGTCGATGACCTCGATGGCATCCTCGCCAGCTGTGCAAAACACGGGGTCGAAGCGAAGGTCCTGCCGCCGGAACCGAACGGCAGGTTCGCCCACGTCAGCGACCCCGAAGGCACGCGGATTGAGTTGTGGGAGCCAAAGCCAATGGGATGAGCGGTCAGGCCAGCGCCACGGCGACCACCACGTCGCGGCCATCCAGCTCGCGCATTTCACATCGGACATGAGAACCGGGAGGGAACTCCCACAGCTCCGTATCGGGGGCGACTTCGTCCGGCGCAATCAGCTCGAATGCGAAATCGACTGGCACGCCCCTGACAGGCAGCAAGACATTGTCCCGGTTCAGCAGGCGCACATGTATGGTGAGATATTCCATCGCCATCAGATTCACCCAGCCGCCAGCATTCGCCAGGGGCCGCAGCACGGGCCAGGCTTCGGCCTGAAGGCTCAGCCAGTTGCGTTTCTTGCCCATGCGCCCAGGCGGATCGGAAGCTTCCGTTGCGGTATGCGCCGGCCAGAGATGGTGTTCCTCGCAGGGGCGATCGAGGAAGGCACGGAACGCGTGCGTGCCGGACATGGCGACGTCGATCTGGAGCCAGCCCGACGGGTCGCCGCTGAACGCGATCACCCCAGAGGCTCCGTCAGCAACAAACGCGGCCTGCGCCGCATGCTTCGCATGGCTGATGACGGACAGGCGGATAACAGGACCCCCAGGCTCGTCCACCCGCCAGTCCGGCGTACGGGGGACCTCGGAGACCAGCGAGTCGATCAGAAAAGGAACTTCGCTCGCCGGGTCCAGCCCCGTCTCAGCGTTGAAAAGGTCGAAGAAGCAAGGCGGCCAGTGCGGCGCCCCGCTCAAGCCAGCCCGCTCGACTTCAGCGCCTTGAACGCGCGGATCACCACATGCAGGCGATGCTCCATCGAACGGTCGCCGCCGTTGGAATCCGGGTGGTACTGCTTCACCAGCACGCTGTATCGCTCCCGCACGGTGGCAGGCTGGGCGTTGTGCGGCAGGCCCATCTCGTCGAGCGCGCGCGTCTGCAAGCGCGTGCGGCCGCGCGCCGCCGCCGCCGCTTCGTCGCCGCCCTGCCCGACATGGCCGTTGTAGAGCCAGTTCTTCGCGCCACGCCAACCGCGCGGGTTGTTCATCCTGGCGGCCCTGCCCTCGGCGCCGATCGGACCGCCGCCCATGCGCCAGGTCGGCTTGTGGCCGTGGCCAGCGGATGCCTGGAACGCGGTAATCTCGTCCTCGGTCATGCCTTCGAAGAAATCGAAGTTCTCGTTGTATTCGGAAGCGTGGCGCTGGCAGAACCAGTGATGGTCCTCTGCGGCAGCTTCCTGGCCCGGAATCTGGACCACGCGGGCGGAAAACGGCTTGGGCGCCTTGCACAGGCCCAGTTCGTCACAACCCTTGTGCTCGCAGCGACGCACGTACGCGCCCGCCTTCCGGCGTCCCCCCGGAGGGTTGACGCGGACATCGACGAACTTGACGCGGTAGCTCCGCATGTAGTCTTCCGCAGCGGACATGGCTCTTATCTTGGAATGGGTTCGTTAATGCCGCAAGAATTGACATCCCGCATAGAGAGCATGCGAGCGGCACTTATTGCAGCATTTTCCCCGACCGAGCTGGATATAGTGGACGAGTCGCATCTTCACCACGGTCACGCAGGCGCGGCCCCCGGCGGCGAGACACACTATGCGGTGAAGGTCAGATCGGAGGCCTTCCAAGGCCTTTCCCGGCTGGCGAAACACCGTGCCGTGAATGATGTGCTGAAGGCCGAGTTCGACACCGGCCTGCACGCCCTGCACATCGACGCTGCCTGAGCCGACCAGCCCGGCAAGGCTGACAGCCTGTCCCAAACGAAAGGCGGCCCCGCTTTCGCGAGGCCGCCAATCCCAAACCCAGTTATCAAAACCCAGGGCGCAACTGAATAAGTGCCTATCTTCATTGGTAAATTTGTCATTTACCTCGGAAGTGACAACCAGGGTTGCCCCCTAGATTTTCGCCGTCAGACGATCAATTTGCGTTTCGTGGCGATCCGTATGGCGTCGATCATGTTCCGCGCTTCCAGCCGCCGCAGAACCTCGGTCACGTGACACTCGACCGTCTTTTCGTGCCGCTTCATGGTCAGAGCCACCTGCTTGTTGGACATGCCCTCGGCGCGCATCATCAGCACCTTGAGCTGGGTCTTGGACAGCGAAGTCTGGTCGCGATCCTCATCCGTGGGCGGCTCACGGCCGTGCGCCGGCGTCCGGATAATGCGCACGCCCTCGTTCGCAAACACGTCGAACGACATGCGCAAGGCCGCCCGAACCCGCGGGTCCCGTTTAAGTGCGTCGCCGGCAGCCATCACCACCGCGACCCCACCCCGATCCAGCATAACGCGCTTGGTGAACCCTTCGCCCATCTCGCGCTCGCGTGCGGCCGTCATCACCTCACGGCTTGACCGGTCCAGCACGAGGCCTCTGGTCACTTCGCTCCAGAAGCCGTGGGACGCGCCGCGCACCACACCCTGAAAGACGGGATCGGTCGCCTCGTATCCGCGCGCCAGATAGAGTTCGAGCCAGGATCGCGGCAGGTTCGAGATCGAACGATCGATGACAACTTCGCCATTCTGACGGCGCAGGTAGAGACAGGCAAAGCGAGTGGCGCCGGCCTCTTCCAGAACCGGCATAAGGCTCGCGCTCAGTTGCTTCCGCGTCTGCACATGAGGCGCTTGCGCAGCAAAGGCGAGCGTCCTCTCGGCAAGCGACATGATCTCACAGCCCCAGAGTGTTCCCTGAGGGTAGCCTAGGACGCGAAAACCGCTTCAGGAAGCCGTTTCGGACCGCAGGAACTCCAGCAGCGGCCCAGTATCAGCGTCGCGCTGGATGTAGGCCTGCCCAATCCCTCTGGCTAGAATGAGTGTCAGGCGGCCATTCCTGGCTTTCTTGTCGTGCGCCATATGCGCCAGCAGTTCGTCGGCGACATACGGCCCGCCAGCGAGATCCGCGATCCGCGTCGCCAGCCCCAGCGCATTCAGCAGGCGCTCAGCCCTCACCGCATCCTGTCCGGGGCAGACCCCAAGCTGCACCGAATAGCGCAGCGCCATCGCCATGCCGATGCCAACGCCCTCCCCGTGCAACAGGCTGGGCTGAAAGTCGTTGGCCCGCTCAAGTGCATGTCCAAACGTGTGTCCGAGATTCAGCAGCGCGCGTTCCGCCTGCTCCGTCTCGTCGATCGCCACGATCCGCGCCTTGGATGCGCACGACACGCGCACCGCCTCCGCCAGCGCGGCCTTCTCGCCCGCATGCAGCGCGGGGGCATTCGTCTCGAGAAAATCGAAGAACGCCGGATCGTCGATCAGCGCATACTTCGCAATCTCCGCAAGCCCCGCGCTCCGCTCGCGCGCCGGCAGCGTGTCGAGCACGCCGAGATCGGCCAGCACCAGCACAGGCTGATGAAATAGCCCCACCATGTTTTTGCCCGCCCGGCTGTTGATCGCTGTCTTGCCGCCGACGGATGAGTCCACCTGAGCAAGAAGCGTCGTCGGAATCTGCACGAAGCGCGCGCCGCGCTTCAGCAGTCCCGCCGCGAGCCCGGTGAGATCGCCCGCCACGCCGCCGCCAAACGCAATGATCAGGTCATCCCGCTCCGCGCCCAGACCGATCAGCTCGTCGAGCACGGTGGCGAGATAGGCGAACGACTTCGACTCCTCGCCCGGCGGCACGCCGATCAGGTGGCCGCTGTATCCAACCGCCTCCAGCGCCCCCATCAGGGTCGCGCCATGCAGCTCCGCCACATTGGCGTCCGCCACGATGTACACCCGGCTGCGACCCGCCTTCATCAGCGGCCGGATCAGTCCGCCCGCGCGCGCGAGCAACCCCTCGCCAATGAGAATGTCATAGCCCCGTGTCCCGAGTTCCACCCGGACAGTGTTCACACCGGCGCTCATGCGAACTCCCTATGCATACCCGAGCGCCTCGCAGATCGTCTTCACGGCGTCGTTGGCTGGCCCCTCGCCGGAGTCGACCGTCAGGTCTGCCTCGGCATAGACTGGCGCGCGCTGCGCCAGCAGGTCGGCGAGCACCTGCCGAGGATTGTCGCGCTTCAGCAGCGGCCTTGTGTCGCGCCGGTTCACGCGCTTCCAGATCAGGTCGAGATCGGCGCGCAGCCAGACCGTCACGGCCTTCTCCTTCAGCAGCGCGCGCGTTGTCGCGTCCATATAGGCGCCGCCGCCCGTCGCCAGCACGATCTGCGGTCCGTTCAGAAGCCGCTCGATCACCCGCCGCTCGCCGCGCCGGAACTCCGGTTCGCCATGCATGGCGAAGATTTCCTGCACGCTCAGCCCCGCCGCCTTCTCGATTTCCTCGTCGCTGTCCACAAAAGGCGCCGCCAGGCTTTCCGCCAGCTTCCGCCCCACCGTCGACTTGCCAACGCCCATCATGCCGACGAGCGCGATTGTGCGCTCCAGCCGGCGTGCGCCGGATGGGGTTGCCGCTGGGGCGGCTTCACCCTCCGGTTCAACCTGATGCGCAGACATGGCGCTTGCCCTGTTTCCCGAAACCGAGGCTTATACCTCCCGAGGCTACCGGGGCAATGTTCGGGCCGCGAGGGCAAGCCGCACAGCTGTGCGTGCTGGACCCCCGCCGCCCGGTCTGATTGGCTCGACAACAAGTGGTTCGACGGGAGGCACGCCATGGCGCGCGGAGGGTTTTCACGTCGGCGCGGTCCGGCGCCGTTCAGGCTGTATGCGATCCTTGGAGGCATCGCCCTCGTTGTGGTCGTAGGCGCGCTGTTCTGGTTTTCGGGCCAGGCCGAATCGCGACGCCCCGTGCAGCAGGAAGTTCGCGTCCCCGCGCAGAATGTCGGCGTCCAGCCGGAGCCCGCCGGAGGCGGCAATGCACCCTCGCAATAGGCTCGTCACCGGCGCGCTCGCAATCGCCCTGGCGGCAACTTCATCTGCGGGGGCGCAGGTCGCATCGCGTCCGCTCGCCCAGGTCGACGCCTGGGGTGTCGGCTGGATCGGAGCCAATGAAGGGGCCCTACCTGCGACTTTCTGGGACAATACCAGCGCCGGCACGCTCGCGCCGTTGATGACCAGCCTGCAGCCGAAGGATCTAGCGCCCTCCGCTCGCGCCGCCCTGCGCCGCGTGCTGCTCTCGCGCAGCAAGGGTCCGGACGATGGCGACAAGCTCACGCCCGAGCGCCTTCGCCTCATCGAGGCCATCGGCGAGTCCGCCTACGCGGCGGACCTGCGCAAACGCTATCCCTCCGCCGACTGGGGCAAGTCCAGCGAACGCCAGGTCGCCGAACTTGATCTGCTGCTTGGCAATACTGAAACCGCCTGCGCCGCCGCCAACGGCAAGCCCACAACGGAAGCTGACTGGCTACCGCTTCGCTCTGCGTGCGCCGCGCTCGAGAAGGACGCCGGCGCGAACCTCATCTCGGAGCAGATCGCCCGCACCAATGAAAGCCTGGGCGTCTGGCTGGTTGGCGCACTTCCAGCGATCAATACGCCCGACATCGCCAAGCCCGATGGCCGCTATGCAACGCCGCTGGAGGCCGCCATCTCGGTCGCGGCGAACCTGCCCGTCCCCGTCAACGCATTCGCCGGCGTGGCGCCTGACATCGCCGCCGCCGTCGCGCTCGACAAGGACGCGACGCCCGAACAGCGGCGCGCCGCCCTTCGTCCGGCGCTCAACAGCGGCAAGCTTAGCCCCGCCGACATCGCAGCGATCCTTGCCCTCAAGGTCGCGGAAGCGCCCAAGCCCACGACGCGCGGAGCACCCGCCAAGCCGGACCATCTCGCACTCGCCATCGCGGCTGCCGCCAACAAGGACGCCAAGCCCGAGGCAAAGGCCGCCGCCTACGCGGCAGCCCTTCGCGCCGCCGAAACCTTCGCCGACGGCCGCCTCACGGCCATTGTCCTCATCGCCGACATCAAGGGCCTGCCGCGGAACGCGGCAACGCTGCCTTTCGCTGAACCCTTGGCCCGTGCAGCACTCCTGGCAGGCGACCCGAACCTCGCCACCGACTGGCGCAAGCATCTCGGCACAGCCCCGAAAGACAAGCAGGACGGGTGGGCCGCCGCCCGCATCGACCTGATGCTCGCCTTTGCCGGCGCGAACACCGAACCGCACGCCGCCATCCTCGACCGTATGCTGGAGGCCGCGCCCTATCCCGTGGCCGCAGCCAACGCTGTCTCCACGGCGAAGACCCCCGCGGCCGTCGAACAGCAGCTGGGGCTTCGCCGCATCGAGAACACGCGCGCCCTTTTCATGCTTGTCGGTGCTGGCCGCGACCTCACGGCCGCACAGCGCGCAACGCTATCGGTCCAGCGCACGGCAGGCCGCGGCGTGTCCGATTCTGCCATCGCCAGCATCGCATCGGCTGCGCGCCAGAATGCCGACGCCGAAGCCGCCCTCGCCATAATCAACCAGCTCGGCCCCGACGTCTCGGCCCTCTCCTTCGCTGGTCTCGCCGACCTCCTCACCCAGCTCCGCGAGATCGGCATGACCGACGACGCCAACGCCATCGCGCTGGAATCGCTACAGGTGTGGAAGGCGCTCTAGGAGCGATACTAACCTCTCCTAAACCCGTCAGCGCCACTGTCCCCCCATGTTGGACAATCGCCGCATCGAAGCCTTCCTCGACACGCTCCGCGCCGAACGCGGCGCCGCCGACAACACGATCGAGGCCTATCGCCGCGATCTCGAGGACGCCTCGAGCTATCTGCGCGCCAACAAATCCTCGCTCATCCAGGCCGGCGAGCGCGACCTCTCCGACTTCGTCCGCGACCTGCACGCGCGCGGCATGTCCGCCGCCACCGTCTCGCGCCGTCTATCGGCCCTGCGTCGCTTCTTCCGCTTCCAGCTCGGCGACAATGAGAGGCAGGACAACCCGACCTCGCGCCTCGACGGCCCCGCCACGCGCCGCGATCCGCCAGATGTTCTCTCCCGTGACGAAGTCAGCCGCATCATCGAAGCTGCGCAGGGAACCGAGCCTGCCGACCTGCGCACCATGTGCCTCGTCGAACTCCTCTACGGCGCAGGCCTGCGCGCGTCAGAATGCTGCGACTTGCCGCTCTCGGCCTTGCCCGCCCCCGGCGCGACCGTGCTGATCGTGCGCGGCAAGGGCGACAAGGAGCGCATCACGCCGCTTGGGCGCCCGGCGCTTACCGCCCTCAAGAACTACATGGCCGTGCGCGAGAGCTTCCTGCCGAAATCCGCCACGCGCTCTACCGCCCAACGCTTCGTCTTCCCATCACGCGGATCGACCGGCCGCCTCACCCGCCGCCGCCTTGGCCAGATTCTCGAAGACCTCGCCATGAAGGCCAACATCGCCATCGATCGCGTAACGCCCCACGCCCTCCGCCACGCCTTTGCAACGCACCTGCTCTCCGGCGGCGCCGACCTGCGCGCCGTGCAGCTTCTTCTCGGCCACGCCGACATCTCGACCACGCAGATCTACACCCACGTCGTTACCGACGAACTGCGCGACCTGCTGGAAGCAGCGCATCCGCTGGCGCGGGCGTCCTAGGCGCGCCGGCTCCCTCGCACCCGCGCCCGCATCGCCAGCATGAACGCGATCACCGGCCCCAACACGCGCGCCGCCACTTTCTCACCGGGTGTCTCGGCGAACTTCAGGAAGTAGCGGTTGAACCCCGCGCCCTTGTGTTTCTCCACGAACAGCGACGGCGCGTCGCTCGTCGCCCCGAAATGCAGCGCCGAGGCATGCGGCGTATAGATCACCGAGCCGCCATCGGCCTCGGCGCGCCGGCACAGGTCGAGATCCTCGACATGCATGAAATACCCAGCGTCGAACCCGCCAAGCCTGCGAAAGCTCGACGCCGACATGTACATCAGCGCGCCGCTGACCGCGTCCATCGGCACAGGCCCATCAGGCTCCGGCTCGTTGTTGCGATTGATGTTCACGAAAGCCGGGTTGAGGGCGCGCAGCCAGCCAAGCCCCAGAAACGTCGCCGCGGCCGAGCGGATGGTCAACCTGCGCCGCCGCCCGCCGCGCTGCTCCCTGCCATCCGTCCCGTAGATCTTGCCGCCGACAATCGCCGGCTCTGCAGCGCCGCCCATCGCAACCTCAAGCGCCCTCACGGCGCCCGGTTGCAGCACGGCATCCGGATTGATGATCAGCAGCCGATCGCCAGTCGCAGCCGCCACGCCAAGATTCACGGCCGCAGCAAAGCCGCGATTGACGCCGCCGCCCGTGATCTTCAGCTTTCGTGACTTCTCATATGCATCCTCGACGCGCTCCAGCATCTCCACTGGGTTGCCATTGTTGACGAGAATGATCTCGTCCACTGCCGGCTCATTCTCCAGCGCGCCAAGACATATCAGCAGCGCCTCGCCCGTGTGATAGCTCACCACGATGGCGGAGATCGTGTGCACCACAGGCTCGGGCGCCGCCGGCTTCTCTTCCGGCAGCTCCGCTGCCAACTCCTTCATCGCATGTAGCAGGTCGCGCATCCGCTCCTGCACTTCGTCCATCGCCCGAGACGAGATCATCCGCGCCTGCCAGAAGTCTCGCGCCAGCGACAACAGCGGCTTCATCAGCGTTGGAAGCGCCTCCCCCGCATCGACCTCACGCACGATCGGATCGAGATTGTCCGCCAGCCGACGCATCTCGTCCTGGCTCGCATCATCAACGCGCATGACCGCGATGGCGCGCATCACATCCAGCGCGCTCGGCGCCCCGCCGAGCCCCGACAGGATGCGCGAGGTGATCCGCTCCCCCGCCCGAGTCGCAAGGCACAGGTCCGCCATCTCGGCAGGTGCGCCCGGCGACAGGATCGCTTCGTCGGCCCACGACTCGACAGTCTTGAGATCAACCAACCCGAGCCTCAGCCGCAGGCCAAGGACTCGGGCATGTGCGATGATCGCCTTCGTCGTCACGCCTTCGCGCGTTTCAGATCAGGCGGCAGCGCTTCCTCGGCGAGGAACACCTTCGCATCATCCAGCATCACGACCTCGTTGGCCTGCGACCCGAAGCGGCGCAACGCCAGCTTGCGCTCCTCCGCCTCCTTGGCGCCAACAACTGCAATCACGGGGATCTTCTGCAGAGAATGCTCCCGGATCTTGTAGTTGATCTTCTCGCCCCGCGTATCCACCGTCACGCGCAGGCCCGCCTTGCGCAACTCCGCCGCCGCCTCTTCCGCATAGGCGTGCGCGCCCTCGGAAATCGAGGCGACCACCACCTGCACAGGCGACAACCACATCGGGAAAGCCCCGGCATAGTTCTCGATCAGCACGCCGATGAAGCGCTCCAGCGAACCAAGGATCGCGCGGTGTAGCATCACGGGACGATGCTTGCCGCCATCCTCACCAACATACTCGGCGTCAAGACGATCCGGCAGAACGTAATCCAGCTGGATCGTGCCGATCGTCCACTCGCGTCCGATCGCATCCTTGATCACGAAGTCCAGCTTCGGCGCATAGAACGCGCCATCGCCCTCCGCGATGATCGGCTCCACACCCGCGGCCCGCGCCGCAGACAGCATCTGCGTCTCGGCCTTGTCCCAGAACTCATCCGAGCCCGCGCGTTGCTCCGGCCGCGTCGCCAGATTGATGTGATGCGTCTCCAGCCCGAAGTCCGCATGGATCGACTTGGCCAGCGTGATGAAGCGCGCCGTCTCGCCCTCGATCTGGTCCTCACGGCAGAAGATGTGCGCATCATCCTGCGTGAACGCACGCACGCGCATCAGGCCGTGCAGCGCGCCCGACGGCTCATAGCGGTGACACGCGCCAAACTCCGCCATCCGCATCGGCAGGTCGCGATACGACTTCTGCCCCTGCTTGAAGATCTGCACATGTCCAGGGCAGTTCATCGGCTTCAGCGACAGCACCTCGTCTTCCGCCGTCTCCGCCACGAACATGTTGTCGCGATACTTCTCCCAGTGTCCCGACTGCTCCCAGAACTTGCGGTCGAGCACCTGCGGCGTGCGCACCTCGATATAGTCCGCCTCGTCCAGACGGCGGCGCACATAGCTCTCCACCGTCCGCCAAAGCGTCAGCCCCTTGGGATGCCAGAACACCATCCCCTTGCCCTCTTCCTGCATGTGGAAGAGGTCGAGCTCGCGGCCGAGCTTGCGGTGATCGCGCTTCTCCGCTTCCTCGAGACGCACAAGATGCGCTGCAAGATCCTTCTCGTTCGCCCACGCCGTGCCGTACATGCGCTGTAGCATCTCGTTGCGATGATCGCCGCGCCAGTACGCGCCAGCCAGCTTCATCAGCTTGAACGCCTTCGGCAGCTTGCCCGTGCTTGGCAGGTGAGGCCCGCGGCAGAGATCGCTCCACTGGTCGCCATGCGCATAGAGCGTGATGTCCTCGCCCGGTGGTATGATGTCGTCGATGATCTGCGCCTTGTAGTCCTCGCCAATGCCCCTGAAGTGAGCGATCGCATCGTCCTTCGACCAGACCTCGCGATTGATCGGCAGGTCGCGGTCGACGATCTCCTTCATCCTCGCTTCGATCTGCGCGAAGTCCTCCGTCGAGAACGGCTCCTTCCGCGCGAAGTCGTAGTAGAAGCCATCCTCGACCACCGGTCCGATCGTCACCTGCGTGCCGGGAAACAGCTCCTGCACTGCCTGCGCCATAACGTGGCTGGCGTCGTGGCGCAGAAGCTCCAGCGACTCCTTCGCGTTGATGTCCAGCAGTTCGAGCTTCACATCGCCCGGCAGCGGCCGCTTCATGTCGAATAGCTCGCCATCCACCTTGGCGATCACCGACCGCTTGGCCAGTGATTTGGAGATGGCCTCCGCAATCGTCATCGGCGTCGACCCGTCGGGGTATTCGCGCACCGAGCCATCGGGGAAGGATACGTTGATCATTGTCTCGTCTTTCGTGTTCCGCAGGACGGGTAAAGCACTTCGCCGGGTCTTTGAACCCGCTGCCGTCCGGTTTGATTGGGATTTGGTCCCTTGGAACCTAAGGGCGCGCCGGTTCGGACCGGTCCACGCTCCAGACGCCATAGCGCCAGGGGGTGAACCACCGCGCGCCGGTGCTAGTGAGGGTCGGCGCCGGGTCCCACCCGTGCGATCCTCCAGGGCGACAGCGCGCAAACCGCGCCAGCCCCATCCACGATCCCGCCCACACGCCATGCCGGCTCACGCATTCCGCGCAGTATTCCGAGCATGACGGCTCATGCCGGCACCGCACGCCAAGCGCGACGAACGCCGGCGACAGCGTCGCCTTGTAGCCCTTGAGCAGGGCGCCGATCACCGGCTTGTACCCGGGGGCCATATCTGGAGCTTGGGGGGCCATGCCTCAGACCATACCCCAACCGCCAAAGACCAGCAAACAGACCGGCGACGGCTTGCAGCCGCTGGCCGCCGGGCTAAAAGACCGCCACTCGATCGGGGATTGGTCATGAAGTACGCCATTTTCGCCGCCGCGCTCGCGCTGGCCGCCTGTCAGCCTGCCACCCAGGAGGCCGCCAAGCCGGCAGAGCCCGCCGCCCCGGCTGCGGCCCCCGCTCCAGCAACCGAACCCGCCAAGCCCTCCGGCCCCCCGCGCACGGTCGCCGCTGAGACCATGTCTGACGATCTCTCTGGCGCCGCCGCCGTCACCGACATCCATTTCGTCGAGGACGCGGACGTTAAGCTGTTCTCGACAGCCGGCGGCGATCCCGCGATCAACGGGCTCTACACCTACCTTGCCCTGTTCACCGCACCGGAGGGCTGGACCCGCATCTACATGATCGGCAACTTCAACTCATGGGACGTCATTGAGGAATCGCCGACGCGGGTGGTGCTGAAAGTCAGCCGCTCCTGGATCGAGGAAGGCACGGGCGAGGTGAAGACCGCCGACGAAAAGCTGATCCTCGATGTACCGCAGGACGAGAAAGCTCCGCTGACGGTCACGCCCGCCGCCTAGAAGCCAAGGCCCCCGGATCTCCTTCCGCGCGGCTGCGTGATCACGTTCCGCACGGCCCATTCCCGCAATCGCCCCGCTGCGCTAGCCTCAGGCCATGCCAACGCCACGCGTCTTTGCAGACCTCCACGCCCAGGCTCGCCGCCTCGCGCGCCGGCCGGAGGAAGCCGACGACCTTCTGCAATCCGCGCTACTCGCGGCGCTTGAATCCGGACGCACCGACCTCGCCTCGCCCGAGACACGCCGCTGGCTATCCGGCGTTATCCGCAACCGCGCCGCCTTCGACGCCCGCACCTCCGCCCGCCGCCGCCGCCGCGACAGCGCATGGGGCGAAGACGTCTTCCCTCGCACAGAGCGTGGGGGAGGTGGGTCGCCGCGTCTCCTCGGCGAGACGGTGGGACCTGCCGCTACTCTCCCCAAGCTCTCCCCCTCCCTCCGCCTCACCGCGCTCCTCGCCCTCTCCGGCCATACCCGCCAGGAAATCGGCTGGCTCCTGAATCTCTCCGACACCGCCCTCCGCCAGCGCATCTCCCAACTCAAGCGCGCGCTCGACAACGCCCCCGCCCCGGACGCGGCCCCCACCGGCCCCCTCGCCTTCGGCCGCATCCGTCGGGCTCTGCTCGGGCCCGCCCGCCGCGAGAACGCCTTTCTCGCCAGCCATGACCCTGACGGTCATCTTTTCGTGGTCAGCCGCTCACACTTCCCCGCCCCGCGGCAACAGACAGCCGGGTAAGGACAAAGGAGACCCCCATGCTCGGCAAATACGCAATCGGCAACATCGTCTATTACGTGTCAGACGTTGACCGCACCGAAGCCTTCTACCGCGACACGCTCGGTCTCGCCGTCGACCGCGTCCCCGGCGAGGGTCCAGAACACGGCGGCGACTTCCTCATCGCCCACACGGCGGGCGGCATCGACCTGATCTTCTTCGCTAACCCCGAAGCAATGCCGGGCCAGTCGCCCGTCATCGTCTTCACCCTGGCCGAAGGAGGCATCGACGGGATCGTTGAAGGCCTCGCAAAAAAGGGCGCGACCATCGTCACGCCTCTCAGCGAGGCGCCCGGCGGTTGGTCCGCCGACCTCGGCGACCCTGACGGCCACGTCTTCTCCGTCTACCAGTCGGAAGAAATCCCGCGCTGACGTGAGCAGGGCGGGCGCGCCTCAGCGCCCGCCTACAGGTCCAGGTCCCAGAACTCGCTAGTCGCCTGGCCGCCCCAGTCGTCATGGCTTTCCTGGCCCGTTTTGCGGAATCCAAGCTTCGCATAAATCGCCCGCGCCGCCGTCAGCTCCGCATGCGTCCACAGCGTCACGCGCCGGTATCCCTTGGCCCGCGCGAAGGCGACGCATTCTTCCGCGAGCCTCCGCCCCAACCCCATCCCCCGCGCCTTGGGATCAAGCAGCAGCAGCCTGATCCGCGCGACGTCCGCCTTCCTTGCTTTCGGATCGTCCTTCACCAGCATGACACAGCCGACGGGCTCGCCACACATCACCGCAATCCAGCACTTCTCCAGCTTCGCGTCGAAACTGGCGACGAAATCCGAAACGATCCTGGCGCACATCCCTTCGAACGGCCCGCTCCAGCCATACTCCTCGAAGTAAAGCTCTCCATGCCGCTTCACCATCCAGCCAAGATCGCCCGGCGCCGGATCACGCAAAGTGCAACTGTCGCCCGCAACCTCCCCAGCCACCAGCGCCTCGATCGCCTGCATCGCGCCAACCAGCCGTTCGCGCTCCGCGCCGCCCAGTCTCGCAAGCATCGTGGTTGTCTGCTCCAGCTGCCGCGCATTCGCCGCCGCAAAACGCGTGCGCCCCTTGGTGGACAATCCGAGATAGCTGACCCGCCCGTCCGCGTCAGATCGCGTGCGCGTCACCAGTCCGTCCTTCTCGAAGCGCGCCAGCATGCGGCTGAGATAGGCCGCGTCGAAATCCAGCGCCTTCGCGATATCGCTCGCCGTCACCCCCGCGCCATTCGCGATCTCAAACAGTACGCGCATTTCACCAAGCGACCATGGCGTGTCGAGAAAGTTCTTCCGCAGCGCACCGACCTCTCGGGTGTAGAAGCGGTTGAACCGGCGAACAGATGCGATCTGCGACTTGGATGGCCTCGACATGGAGGCACATTCGGCACGATAGTTGACTTAGTCAAGTATCTTGACGAGGCCGCCTGCAGGACTTGAATCCGAAAGACGCTGCATGCAAGTCCTGATCTCGTCCTGCGCGTCGGGATACGTAGCGAATACGGTGGTGGCGGGGGCAAAGGGCGTGATCCCGCGCTCCGTGAACCCGATCTCGCCCATGGCGGTCCACTCCGGCGGCAAGTCGCCCTCGAACCATCCCGGATAGACCATCGCCAGGCCGACATTCTTGTCCGTCGCCAGCTTCGCCATCCAGCCCGGCTCGCCCGCCGAGCGCGCTTTGCGCGCCTCTTCGCTCCCAAGTCCCCACAGGTCCAGCACATATGCGTCATTGCGGAAACTGACCCAGCCAAGGTCGTTCACTGCCACGGGCTGGCGCCAGCACTCCGTGACGAGGCGATGCATCTGGTGCTGCTGCCGATCGATGTTTCGGGCGCCGAGGGGCGTCGTGGCGAAGACGTAGACGCCCAGCGATCCGCCAAGCAGCGCCACGCCCATGCCCAGCACCGCCGATCTCACCAGCGACTGCGCAAGCACATGCAACTCCGGCTGCAACAGGTGCACCAGGCCCATCGCGATCACGCAAAACACATAGACTTCGTACCGTGCATAGCTGTCCATCCGGCCCAGCATCATCGCCAGCACCAACACCGCGACCAGTCCCAGCGCGAGCACCCGATCGCGGCCACTCCGCTTCCATGCCCCATAGGCGAGCCCCAGCGCCATCACGCCCAGTAACGGGCCTGCTGGCGACTGTGCGTTGTTCAGGAACGTGGCCAGCAATCCGCCGGCAACCCCGCCGCCGCCATCAACGACGCCGCC
>JBBAUA010000013.1:62765-75502 GCA_040398465.1 Hyphomonadaceae bacterium
CGCCGCCATCAACGACGCCGCCTGCCGCCGCCGACTTGCTGAGCACCGAACTCGGCAATGCCGGCAGTCCCAGCGATGTAAGCCACCATCCATACAGCGCCACCGGCGCAATTGCCGCCGGAACCGCCAGCCCGGCAAACATCCAGCGCCGATCGACCAGCGCCGCGCCAACACCGAACGCCAGCACGATGGCGCCTTCGAACCGCACCAGCGGCCCGAGCATCAGGACAAGCAGGGTCCACCGGTCATACTTCGCATCGATCAGCCGCGTCACCGCAACGACAGAAAGAAGCACGTGCAGGCTGTGCTCCATGCCCGTGAAGATCACCCCGAACACGTTGAAAGCCAGCAGCGCCAGCCCCAGCACGATCAACGCATTCCGTGCGGCCCGCGCGTCACCCGCCATCCGCTTCAGGCTGAATGCCAGGATCACCCGAACCGTGGCGACAAAGCACGCGATGTTCACCAGCAGCGGCACATACAGCATCACGCCAAGCCTCTCGAAGGCCGCGAGCAACCACGGCCACGCAATCGACGAGGACGGGTTGGCGTACTCCCCCGGGTTCACGCCGAAATGCCCGCGCGCGATGTTCTCCGCCAGCGCCATGTGAATGTAGGGATCGTCCAGCGTGTAGAATGACGCGGGCGAGGCCACGAAGATCAAGAGTGCCGCATAGGCAAGCGACAGGGCGACGGCGCCCAGCGTCACCCAGCGCGCGATCAACCGCATTTCATCCGGATTGGCGGACCCGGCATCCGTCATGGCGGCCCCTCCAAGGGTCATGCGCCACCCAACACCAGAAAACTTTCACCATGGTTACACTAGGCCGGCCGGCGCAGCATCCAACGCAGCCTGAGCCGCATCCGCTGCGCAAAGTCCATGCGATAGGTCTGCACCACATCGCGTGCGAACGGCGTCCGCTTAAGGCTGTCCCAGTACGCCCACGCCCACGGATGCCAGACATTGCGCATCCAAGGCTTCTCCGTACCGATGAAATGGATCAGCCGCGGCCGCCTGTGGCCCCACCGCCTGTCCGGCGCCGTCTCCGAGGCGATCTCCTCCGGCTTCAGGAAACGCTGCACATTCCATGTCGGCTCGATCACGGCGGCGTTCATCCAGAACGCATAGTTGAGCCCGTCCTGGTCGCCGAACAAAAGCCGTTCGCCATTCCGAGCGACAAAGTCTATCGCCTTGCTGAACAACTTCGCCCCTCTCACCTTTGGAAGGTCGATCACCAGCACGCCGGAATTGAAATACCGCCCGCCCTTCGGCAGCGACCATGCCCCGGCGAATTCATCCGCGTCCTGGTAGCAGTCCGTCACGGCGCCCAGCGCATGCCCCTTGAGGTCGACATCCACCAGCTCGCGAATGTCCCCGAGCACAACCGTATCGCTGTCCACATAGATCACCCGCCTGCAGTCCTGCGGGGCCAGCGCCTCCAGCCCCAGCCGGAACAGCACCGTGCGATTGAGATGCCCATGCGTGAACGCTGGCAAGTCCTCATCGCGCACGTCGATCCACACGAAGTCCGCGCCGCGCGCCGTCCGCTCGGTGCGCCGCCTGATCTCCTCGCTCACGCCCGACTGCAGCAGGATAAAGCGCAGCTTCGCCCCCGGCGCATGGCGTATGATCGACGCCATCACATTGGCCGCATGCGGCGCATAGCGGCCGTCGAACCCCATCGCGATGTCAATGCGATCGCTCATGCTCGGCCTTCCCTGTGGCGATGTGGAAGGATCGACCGCAACGCCGCCCCACGCAGCCGCGACTTCAGAACAAGATGAAACAACGTGCGCGCCGGAAACACGCGGAACGCACCACCGATCGCCGCCAGCGCCTGCTTCCGCTCGCCCGCAAGCGCACGCGCCACCGCCGCGTCCACGAAATAGTCGAAATACTGCCGGATCGAAAGCGTGTACCCGCGCACGATGCCCAGCGGATGCCCGAACACGCGCCAGCTTGGCAGCGCATGGCGCAAGAACACTTTCCGTGCAAAGCCCAGCCGCCGCATGCGCAGCTTGTCGAACGAGCCCGGCGGGCGCTGGCGGAACAGAACGCCCGGCGTCGGCGTGAACCCCACCTTACGTCGCCGTGCGATCCGCAGCTGCCAGTCCCAGTCCTGGTCTCCCAGCAACGACTCGTCAAACAGCCCGACCTCGCGCGCCACACTCGCCCGCACCACTGTTGCTCCCAGCTGCGGATAATACGACGACAGCATCGCCTTCACGAGCGCGTCGCCGCTGCCTGGATTGTCCGGCCACGGATCGCTCTCGGGCCGCAAGGTCTGATCCGTCGAGATCACCTGCCCGAACACCGCCTCCAGATCGGGCTGCGCGCGCAGCATTCTCAGCTGCTCGGCAATGTTCGCCGGCAACCACACATCATCATCGTCGAGAAACGCGATGAACTCGCCCCTGGCCATCTTCAGCCCGGCATTGCGCGCCGCCCCCGCGCCAGCCTTCTGCACCGTCATGTAGAATGCGCCGAATGCCTCAGCCGCCAGCTTGTTCTCGGCGGCCAGCCCATTGTCGCCAACCAGAATCTCGAACCGCAGCGTCTCCGTCTCGATCGCACGAATGCTCGCCAGCGCCTCGCGCAGCAGCGCAGGACGATCACGCGTCGGCACGATCACGGACACAAGAACCGGGGCTGGCGCGATGCTCACACCCACTCCTCCCAGCGATCGAACTTGCCCTTGAGCAATGCGTTGAAAATCCGGTCGCCGTCGAACTTGGTCACGAATGTACGCGCAACCGTGCCCTCCGGGCGGGTCGCTTCAGCCTGCGCGTATACAATTTCGTAGCCCGCGTCGTTCGCCGCCTTCATGGCCTCGGCCTTCCAGTTCGCCGACTGGCCGAGCGGAATCGCGAACGTCGTCGGCGCATGCCCTAGCCGGCGTGCGAACAGGTCACGCGAGCCCGCCAGCTCATCCAGAACCTGCTGCCCGCTGATGCATCCAAAGTCCGGATGCGTCGCTGAATGGCTGCCCATCTCGGCCCCCGCCGCAAGCATCGCCTCGACATCCCGCCAGCCCATCACAAGCGGATTGGCCCACGCGACATTGCCCTCGGTCCACTCCGACACCGGGAAGAACGTCCACGGAAGATCGTATTCCTTCATGATCGGCGCAGCATTCGTCGCAACGCTCTTCAGCCCATCATCAAACGTGATCGCCAGGTCCTTCGGCCCGCCGCCCGTACGCGCAATCTCGGACGCCGGAACGAAGCGATAGCCCGCATTCAGCGCCAGCTCGATATGGCGACGCAGCTGCACAGGCGTGACGTCATTCGTCCCCCACTCTTCCTGCCCGACCGTGTGATAGCAGAGGATGCGGCCGATATAGCGACGACGCGCCCGCCCCACGCGCGCCAGCACGTGCCGCTCGCAGCACATCCGCGCGGACGCGAACCGCTTGCGGTCGACGCCGACCGCGCCGGCAATCCTGCTCAGAGCTTTTTTCACGACGCGCTTCACCTGGCCCGCCGGGAAGGGGGCGCGGACCGGATCCCGTTCACCTCGAAGCGAGCAAGCGCCATGCCACTCGGCGTTCGGCGATTAACCCTGTTCGCGCACGGTCTCGAATGACTTGGCCCGCTTCGCGCGACCTGAGAGCCAGCGCCGCACCGGCCGATCATACTTGCTGTTCGCGACCCAGGCGGCGATCCCCGCCGACACTGCAAGGGCCATCGCCAGCAACGGCCCCTCTCCCAGTTCCAGCCCGGTCACTGCCGCCGCCGTCCTGATCACGCCCAGTAGCGGCACGTGCAGGACATAAACGCCATAAGACAGCAGTCCGGATATGGCGCACAGCCGCGCCACCACGCCCGTCACCACGCTCCCACTCGCCAGCGCAAGCAGCACCGGCATCAGCACCACCGCCGCCGCGATGTCATACGCCACGCGCCACCCGCCCTGAGGCGCTGCCGCAATCACCGCAAGGAACGCTGCCACCGCCGCCCACCACGGCAGCGCAGGCAACTTCAGGACCTCGCGCAACCGATAGATCGCAACGCCCGCGAAGAAATCGAACATCACGCGCGCAAGACCCGCATCGACATGCACCCACATCCATCCGGGTCCGCGAACTTCGCCATGCCGCGTGATGGTAAACGCCACAGCCACAGCGCCTACGCCAAGGATCGCCCCGAGCACGCGCCACGAAAGCACGCGGGCAATCAGTGCATAAACCACATTCGCGATCAGCTCGAAGAACAGGGACCACGCCGGCGCATTGGCCGGATAAAGCTCACCATTGCCGAACGAGGCCGTCTGCGGCGCCGGCAGGAAGAACAGCCCGAACGCCGCCACGGTGAGAATGTCACCCCACCCCGGCCCGATCCATCCGCGCGCCGCGCCAAGCACAGCAAGCGACAGCGCAATCGCCACCCCCAGCAGGTACATCGGATAAAGCCGGATCACTCGCGCCTTCATGAAATCCAGCGCCGATCCGCCCGCCTCCAGTCCGCGCCCATAGGCATGCGCCAGCACGAACCCGCTCAGCAGAAAGAAGAAGTCGACCGCGAGATAACGTCCCGGAATCAGCTCGCCCAGCCACCCGCCCGGCACATGATCCAGGATCACCGCAAACGCAGCGACACCCCGGAGCCCATCAAGCAACAGGAAGCGCTCACGTGAAGGCGCGCCGGCATCACGGATGCGGGTTGGTGAATCGCTCATCAAGCGAACAACGTGCATACGCCGGGCCATCGCAGCGCCCCTGTGGCGCTCCGGCACTTGCCCCCACCCGCAACTCGGCTATTCCTCTCCTTGCGACAGGTGCCCCGAGAGGGGCTCAAAAGGGAACCGGGACCACCAAGCCCGGACTGCCCCCGCAACTGTGAGCGGCGAGCCGCGCATCAATGGCCACTGGAGACGCTCTTTCGAGCCGATCCGGGAAGGCGATGCGCAACGGTGTTGACCCGCAAGTCAGGAGACCTGCCTGCCGCAGTCGCTTTCGAGCGGTCCGGGGATGGGCCGAGCGAACGGAGTTATTCCGCCTGGCGACGTCCTGGACCGTGCACCCGTGCGGCGATGACGCCGCGCGTGTGGACGGTCTCCAACATTGGAGACGTCAACGTGAAACTGTATCTGAACTGTTCCCGAATTACGTTCGCCGCGAGCCTTGCGCTCATGGGCGCGCCCGCCCTCGCACAGACCGGTCCCAACGACGACACAGTGATCGTCACCGGTACACTCACACCCCTACCCGCCGAGAAAGTCGGCCAGACCATCACCGTGATCTCGGGCGATCTGATCGAAGACCAGGGCTACAATCACCTGCCCGACGTGCTGCGCCAGGTTCCGAGCGTTGCGGTCAGCCAGCCCGGCGCACCCGGCGCCCTCACCCAGGTCCGCATCCGCGGCGCCGAGGCCAACCACAGCCTCGTCCTCATCGACGGCATCGACATCTCCAGCCCCGATCAGGGCGAGACCGACTTCTCGACGCTGCTGACGGGCGATGTCGACCGCATCGAAATCCTGCGCGGACCGCAAAGCGGTCTCTACGGCTCCAACGCCCTCGCCGGCGTCGTGAACCTCGTCTCGCGCACCGACATCGACAAGGGCTACGCCGCCGCCTCCATCGAAGGAGGCTCGTTCGACACCTACGAGATCGAAGCCAGCGCCGGCATCGGCAATGGTGACGATTACGCCGCTATCTCGGTGAACCACCTCACTTCAGAAGGCTACGACATCTCGCCGGACCAGACCGCCAATGGCGCGCCCGCTGTCGGGGTCGGCGGCCAGCCCGGAGACAAGGAGGGCAACGCCATCACCGCACTCAACCTCCGCGGCGGCCTGCGCCTCGACGAGAACGTGCGCATCACCGGCATCGCGCGCTATGTCACGAAGGAATCCGATGTCGACGGCCAGGCTTTCGGTTTCCCCATCTCCGGCCAGACCTATGACGACGCTAGCGAGACCAGCCACGAACAACTCACCATCGGCGCCTCCGCGGTCCTCGACCCCTGGGATGGCGCTTGGGAAACCACCCTTTCCGCGAGCCATGTCGACGAAAGCCGCCGCAGCCGGCTCACTGATTTCCCCTTCCTCGTCGGCCCGCCCGCGCCATCGCCAGCCGACCTTCTCGCAATTCCGCTCTACCAGACCGGCTCGGACTCCACGCGCTTCCGCCTTGGCATCGTCTCCACCGTCCGCTTCGGCGACGACAATCTCGCTCACTTCGTCACCGGCTTTGCCGAGCATGAGGAAGAGACCTACATGGACCCGCTGATCAGCCGCGATGAATCGCGCACAGTCGGCGCCATCGGCCTGCAATACCGCAACGAAATCGCCCAGCAGCTCTATCTCTCCGCCACCATCCGCCACGACGAGAATGATCAGTTCCGGGACGCTGACACCTACAGCTTCTCCGCCGCCTGGCAGATCCCCAACACTGGCACGCGCCTTCACACGTCCTACGGCACCGGCGTCACCGCGCCGACCTTCATCGAACAGTTCGGCTTCATCCCGGCGACCTTCATCGGCAACGCAGACCTCGTGCCGGAAGAATCCGTCGGCTGGGATTTCGGCGTCGAACAGTCCTTCTTCGAGGACGCGCTGGTTCTCGACGTGACCTATTTCGAGGCGGACCTCGAGAACGAGATCTTCACCGACTTCCTTCCCAACTTCCAGACCACGCCGCGCAACAGCACCAGCGACTCGGACCGCTCAGGCTGGGAGCTCTCGGTCTCTGCGGCGCCAATGGAAGGCCTGTCGGTCTACGGCGCCTACAGCCAGCTCGACGCCACCGAACCTGCCGGCATCGAGATCCGCCGCCCGAAGGAGCAAGCGTCGCTTGACGCAAGCTGGGATGTTCTCGGCGGCCCGTTCCAGATCAATCTCGGCGTCACCCATGTCGGCGAGAATATCGACACCGACTTCGCCACCTTCCTGCGCGCGGAACTCGACCCCTACACGCTGATCCGCCTCGGCGCGTCGTGGGAGGTCAACGACGAGTTCGAACTCTACACCCGCATCGAGAACCTCACGGACGAGTCCTACCAGGAAGTCATCGGCTACAACGCCGCCCCGCAGGCCCTCTACATCGGGCTCCGCTTCCGCGACGAGGCAAGCAAGTGAGCATCCAGCGGCGCAGAGGGACATCGATCGCTGGGGCGCTCGCCCTCGCGCTGGCTCTCTGCGCCGCGATTCTACCTGCCCACGCCCAGCCCCAGCGCATCGTCTCGATGAACCTCTGCACCGACGAACTGCTCATGCGCATCGTCGCCCCCGCCCGCATCGCCGCGATTACCCACCTGTCGCAGCAGCCGGTCAACGCGCCCCTCGGCCTCGACGCCATCGCCTCGAAGCTCGCGGTCAATCACGGCCTCGCCGAGGAGGTCATCGCCCTCAAGCCAGACCTCATCCTCGCCGGCAGCTTCACCACCTCGACTGCAACCGCACTGCTCCGCCGCCTCGGCTACACCGTCCTCATCTTCGAGCCCGAGAACTCGTTCGACGACATGCGCGCCAACATCCGCAAGCTGGCCGCCGCCACCGGCGACACCGCGAAAGCCGAACAGATCATCGCTGATTTTGATACGCGTCTCGCCGCCCTGCAGGCCCGCATCCCGGACGACAGGCGCCCCATCTTCGCCGACATCGGCGTCAACAACTACATCACCGGCGACAACACGCTTTATGCTGAAGTGGTGAACGGCGCAGGCTACCGCACGCTCGGCCAGGCGCTTGGCTTCTCGGGCTACCGCACGGTGGCGCTCGAGCAGATCCTCACCGTCCGGCCCGCCCTGATGTCCACCGCCACGCCGTGGACCAGCCCGCCCTCGCTCTCCACCATGGCGCTTGGCCACCCGGCGCTACGCGCGATGACGGCGCGCACGCCACACGTCGAAATCCCGGAGCGCTACACCACCTGCGGCGCGCCCAGCCTTCTCGGCGCCATCGAAATCCTGGTCGAGGCCCGCGAAAAAATGGGCCGCGCCCGATGAAGCCGCCCATCCCCTATCCCCTGCTGATCGCCGGCCTCGCCCTGCTGTCGCTCGCGCTCGCAGCCCTCTCCATGCTGATCGGCGCCAGCGGCGGACTTAGCGAACTCCTCGCCATGATCGCCAGCGGCAATGCCGACACCGCCACAATGATCATGATGGAAGTCCGCCTGCCGCGCACGCTCCTTGCGCTGATGATCGGCGCAACCCTGGGCCTCGCCGGCGCATCCCTGCAGGGCTATCTCCGCAATCCGCTGGCCGACCCCGGCGTCGTCGGCGTCACCTCAGCGGCCTCGCTCGGCGCCGTGCTCGCGCTCTACACCGGCATCTCGATGGCCTTCCCGCTCGCCCTGCCGATGATGGGCATCGCCGGCGCGCTGCTCTGCGCGCTGTTGCTGCAGGGCCTTGCCGGCAAAGGCGGCGTGCTGTCGCTCGTCCTCGCCGGCGTCGCCGTGTCGAGCCTCTGCGCCGCACTGATGTCGCTCGCGCTCAACCTTTCTCCGAACCCCTATGCAGCAGCCGAGATCATGTTCTGGCTGATGGGCTCCGTCACAGACCGCTCGATGGACCATGTCGCTTTCGCGGCTCCGTTCATTATCATCGGCTGGGTCGTGCTCGTGCTCTCAGCCCGCGCCCTCGACGCACTCAGCCTCGGTGAGGAATCCGCGGCCAGCCTCGGCGTGAACCTGATCGTCACCCGCAACCTTGTTATCGGCGGCACGGCGATCAGCGTCGGCGCCGCCACATCTGTCAGCGGCGGCATCGGCTTCATCGGACTGGTAGTGCCGCACCTGCTGCGACCGCTCGTCGGCCACAGCCCCAGCCGCCTCCTCCTCGCGTCTGCGCTGGGGGGCGCAGCTCTGCTCCTCGCCGCTGACATTCTTGTCCGCGTCCTGCCCACCGGCATGGAGCTCAAGCTCGGCGTCGTCACTGCCCTCGTCGGCGCGCCCTTCTTCCTCTGGCTGATCTTCCGCGCACGCACGGAGATCGAGTCATGAAACTCGAAGCCCGCGCCATCACCGCGCTCGCCGCCGGCAGGCCAATCGTCAACGCCGCATCGCTCAGCGTCGCCTCAGGCGAACTCGTCGGCCTGATCGGCCCCAACGGCGCAGGAAAATCCACGCTGCTGAAGGCCATGCTCGGCCTCCGCCCCCGGAGTTCCGGCGACATCCAGCTCGACGGCCGTGACTTCCTCGCCATGCCGGCCGAGGCGCGGGCACGCGCCGTCGCCTTCCTGCCGCAGGATCGCCGCGTCGAATGGGGCCTGCCTGCGCGCGACATCGTCATGCTTGGCCGCTATCCCCATCGCGCGCGCTTTGGCGCACCCTCGCCCGATGACCGCGCAGCGGTCGCCCGCGCCCTCGACGCCGTTGACGGCCACAGCTTCATCGACCGCCCCGTTACCGTGCTCTCCGGCGGCGAGCGCACCCGCATCCTGCTCGCCCGCGCCCTCGCTGTCGAAGCGCCCATCCTCCTCGCCGACGAACCCATCGCCGCCCTGGACCCCTACCACCAGCTCCATGTCATGGAGATCCTCCGCGACCGCGCCCACGCCGGCGCCGCCGTCCTCGCGGTCATCCACGATCTTGCCCTAGCCGCCCGCTTCATGGACCGCCTCGTCCTGATGGACGAAGGCAGCATCGCCGCCGAAGGCAGGCCCGCCGACGTTCTGACGCCAGAGAACCTCGCCAGCATCTACCGCATCAAGCACGGCGCCGATCACGGCTGGTCGCGCATTGCCGCGGCGTCAACTAGCGAGAACGTTATCCCCTAACCCTAAGCGGTGACCGCCCAAACACCCTCTGCGCATTGACGTTTTTCGGCATTCGCGCGAAATCTCGTAACTTGGGTTACACGGCCCCACGCGCCTCTGCCTCCGGAAAGAGACACACATGAAACGCACCCTGCTCGCCTCGACCATGGCTGCCGCCATTCTCGGCGCCGCCGCACTTGGCGTCTCGGCCATCGCCGCGCCGACCGTGGCCACCTCGGTCCCGGAGCGCGCCGACAACTTCCAGCTCACCGACCACACCCGCCTCGCGCACGAGCTGCACTATTTCAAGGACGCCAAGGCCATCGTGCTGATGAGCCAGGTCAACGGCACGTCGGTTTCCCGGAAAGCCGCTGCCGAACTCGAAAAGCTTCAGGCCAAGTACAAGGCCCAGGGCGTCCTCTTCTACATGCTGAACTCGAACGACTCGCGCGACGCGGCCGCCGCCGAAGCGAAAGCCCAGGGCTTCGACATCCCCGTCCTCGTCGACGAACTCCAGCTCGTTGGCGGATCGCTCGGCGTCCAGCGCGAAGGCGAAGTCTTCGTGGTCGATCCGAAATCGCAGTTCAAGATCGCCTATCACGGCCCCATCTCCGAAACGGCGAAGGCGCTCGACGCCGTCGTCGCCGGCCAGCCCGTCGCCAAGTCGCGCATCGAGGTGAAATCGGGCGCGGAGATCAAGTTCGCTGATCGCGGCAAGGCGGCTGAGCACGCCGCCATCTCCTACTCGGACGAGATCGCGCCGATCCTCCAGGCCAAGTGCGTCGCCTGCCACCAGAAGGGCGGCATCGCCCCCTTCGCGATGGACAGCTTCGAGATCGTGAAGGCCATGGCGCCGATGATCCGCGAGTCGGTCCGCGCCGAACGCATGCCTCCCTACTTCGCCGATCCGCACATCGGCTCGTTCCAGAACGACCAGGCCCTGACGGCCGACCAGACCAAGAAGCTGATCCACTGGCTCGAGGCTGGCGCCCCACGCGGCACGGGCCGCGACGCCCTCAAGGAAGACGCGTCGGAAGCGCCCGAATGGCCCGTCTATCTCGGCAAGCCCGACGTGATCGTCGAACTGCCCGCCTTCGACGTCGCCTCCAAAGGCCTCATCGAGTACCAGAACATGCGCGTCGACAACCCGTTCAAGGAAGACGCCTGGCTCCGCGCGATCTCGATCAAGCCGGGCGACCGCTCCGTGCTGCACCACGTCGTGTCGAACCACGTCGCCGACCCGAAACTGCCGAAGTCGAAAATCCCCGGCGGCTCGGTCGGCTCCTACACGCCCGGCGCTGAAGCGCAGGTCATCGCCAAGGACGCCGGCGCGCCGGTCCCGGGCGGCGGCAAGCTCAACTTCCAGATGCACTACACCACCACCGGCAAGGCCGCGACCGACCGCACGCAGGTCGGCTTCTACACGCTGAAGGCCCCGCCAAAATTCATCAAGCGCTCAACCGTCATCGGTGATTTCGGTCTGAAGATCCCGGCCGGCGCCGCACGCCACACGGAAATCTCCTACCAGACCTTCCCGGCGGATGCGTACATTTACACGCTGTACCCGCACTCCCACTACCGTGGCTTCAGCGTCGAGCTGAAAGTGGTGACGCCGGATGGCAAGGAAGAGATGCTGCTCAGCCTGCCCAAGTACGACTTCAACTGGCAGCGCGACTACGACCCGAAGGAGCCGATCCTCGTCAAGAAAGGCACCAAGCTGGTCGCCAAGTGGATCTACGACAACTCCACCAACAACCGCGCCAACCCGGACCCGAAACGCGACATCACCTGGGGCGAACAGACCAACGAAGAGATGATGTACTTCCGCGTCAACTATCGCTGGGCTGACGAAACCGTCGACAACATCCGCAACGACCTTCAGTCGCAGCTGATGTCGTCCATGTCGATCGGCATGATCGACGACAATGTTGACGGCCTGATCCAGGAGACCGAACTGAAGGGCATGATGGCGTCGCTCAAGCCGCGCTTCAAGGCTCTCGACACCGACAACTCCGGCGCGCTCGACGCGAAGGAAATGGCGGCGTCCGGCATGGGCGGCCGCATGATGCCGGCCCGTGACAACATCGATCTCTAGTCCGGGTCCCACCACCCGCTAGACGGACAAGGCCGGAGCCCCGCTCCGGCCTTTTCTGTTTGTCACGCCAACGGCGCCAGCCCCTTGTGTATTGGCGCTGCGCTCAGCAAAACTTGCAGTAACGGTCCGGGCTTGGCTGATACCCATCCACGTGCCTTCTGCGCCGAGCTCGACGCGAGCGACGTGTCATCACGCCCTCGTTCGTTTCAGGCAACACAGCGGGGTTCATCGCGTGAGCAAGCTCTTCCTGGTGATCGCAACCGCGCTGCTGGTCGCTGGAGGATGCAGCCCGGGCAACGCTGCAGATGGCGGCGCGCCCGCCTCGAACGCCGCCGATCAATCCGTCCGCGCTAACGATGAATCCCCGGCGCAACCGCACGGCAACATCGCGACAGACCCGCGAGTTGAACCGGCAACGGATGCAGCCGCCGAAGACCTCCTTCAGGCGTGCCAAGGGCAACAGGCCGGTCCGGCGCCAGCGAACGAGAGGCCCCCAGTCAATGCCAAGGGCCTGTATGCGAACAAGGGAGCGTGCCGGGGGTGCTCAACCGGATGGTGGCATACGACTGAACCGGCGACGCTCTATGCCTCACCCGACCGGGAGGCTGCGCAGGTCATGTCCGTGCCTGCCGGCACGTGGCTCTACGCGCTCGAAACGGTCTCCCTGAACGCCCCGACCCGCGGCGTCGTCGTAAAGGCGGTCGGCAGGTTCAACCGATGCGACGCGGTGTACCACGTCTACACTGACTTTGAGGAAGGCGAGTCTTGGCACACCGTCTGGCGTCAAGGCGAGCTGCTCACCTACGAGGAAGGCGGTGACGCCGCCATTCAATGGACCGAGCCGCTGCCCTTCGTGGACCTGTACAAGGACGATGGCTGGTGGGTCCGCCTGCGCGGACGCAATGGCGAGGCGGGATGGGCCTGGGCCGCCGCTCGCGACTA
>JBBAUA010000014.1:0-59899 GCA_040398465.1 Hyphomonadaceae bacterium
ACGGCATTGACCCCCGGCCTACCATCGCCGCCGCCTGATACGCCGAACGGCGCCGTCGATCGCCGGTTCGACAGCATCGCCGCCGTCATCGCCTCACGGAACCGCACCACGCGCACAGCCCCATCGCCTCCGCGCCATTCGCCCTCGCCGCCCGACCCGCGCCGCACGCCGAACCGCTCGATCAGGATGGGATAGCGGCTCTCGAGTATCTCGGGGTCCGTCAGCCGCGAATTCGTCATGTGGGTCTGCACGACCGACGCGCCGCCAAACCCCGGCCCCGCGCCCGACCCACCGCAGATTGTTTCGTAGTACTGGTATCGCTCGTTGCCGAATGTGAAGTTGTTCATCGTCCCCTGCGACGCCCCCAGCCGCCCCATCGCGCCATACAGCGCATCGACAACAACCATGCTCGTCTCGACATTGCCCGCAACCACAGCCGCGCCCTTCCGCGGATTCAGCAAGCAGCCCTCAGGCGTGATGATATCGATCGGCTTGAGGCATCCCTCATTCAGCGGGATGGCGTCGGCCACCAGCGTGCGGAAGACATACAGCACAGCCGCCCGCGTGATCGACAGCGGAGCATTGAAGTTGCCCGCGTCCTGCGCGCTCGTGCCCGAAAAATCAATCGTTACACGGCGTGCGATCTTGTCCGGCCGCACGGCCACGCGGATCACGGCGCCATTGTCCATCGGCGCTTCGAAACTCCCCGCCTCCAGCATGTCGATCACGCGCCGCACGTGCTCCTCGGCATTGTCCTGCACGTGCCGCATGTACGCGGCGACGCCATCACGTCCGTAATGAGAGACCAGCCGCCGCAGCTCCTCCTCGCCGCGCCGGCACGCCGCAATCTGCGCCTTCAGGTCCGCAAGGTTGTTGTCGATATTGCGGGCAGGGTGCCGTCCCGATGCAAACAGCGCCCGCGTCTCCGCCTCGCGCAACCGGCCCGCCTCCACCAGCAAGAAATTGTCGATCAGCACGCCCTCGTCCTCGATCGTCCTGCTGTCCGGCGGCATAGAGCCCGGCGTGATCCCGCCAATGTCTGCATGGTGCCCGCGCGCCGCGGTGAAGAAAGCCGGCGCCGTGTCGCCCTCCAGAAGCACTGGCGCAATTACAGTGATGTCTGGCAGATGCGTGCCCCCCGCATGCGGCGCGTTCAGCATGTAGATGTCGCCGGGCTTTATCCTGGCTCCGCGCTCGCGGATCACTGTCCGGATCGACTCGCTCATCGATCCGAGATGCACCGGAATATGCGGTGCATTCGCCACCAGCCCGCCCGCCGCATCGAACACCGCACACGAGAAATCCAGCCGCTCGCGGATGTTCACCGACGAGGCGCTCGTCTGCAGCGCCAGTCCCATCTCCTCCGCCACGCCCATGAAGCGATTGTTGAACACCTCAAGCAGAACCGGATCCACCTGCGTTCCGATCGCCGCCACGGCCGGCGCCAGCGCCACCCGCTCCAACACGAGGTCGCCATCCGCCGACATGGCCCCGCGCCAGCCGGGCTCGATGAACGTCGTCGCCCCATTCTCCAGAACCAGTGCCGGACCATCGACGCTGAACCCTGCAGGGATGTCTCCGCGACGCAACACGGGCGCCTTGAACGTCTCGCCCGCTATCCGCATGTCGACCACTCCCAGCGGCGAAGGCTCGCGCACTGCCTTGGTGACAATGGCCTTCGGCGGCGCCTCGTCCTCTCCGAGCGCCTCCGCCGAAAGCTTCGCCACGATGATTGCCCGCGATGCATCAAGAAACCCGAACCGTGAACGATGCGCCGTCTCGAACGCTTCGCGCATTCTTTCTTCTGCCGCCAGAGCAACCGGCAGCAAAGCCTCTGCGCCGTCATAACGTAGATACGCTGTCAGCTCGGTTGCCCGCACCGCGACCCCACGCGCCGCCAAGGCCTCACTCGCCTGCTTCGTCAACGCGTCCTGCCGCTCTGACAGATCAACACCCAGCGCCTGCTCGACGGACAGCTCCCGCACCGCCCGAACATCCGCCAGCCCCATTCCCCACGCCGAAAGCACGCCAGCCAGCGGATGCAGCAAAACACTCCGCGAGCCCACCGCATCCGCCACCGCACACGCATGCTGCCCGCCCGCGCCGCCAAACGCACAAATCACATACTCACGCGGATCATAGCCGCGCTGGATGGAGATCTTCCGGATCGCTTCCGCCATGTGCTGGTTCGCGATAGCGATGAAACCCTCCGCCGCCGCCCCAGGAGTGAGATCCGCCCCCGTCGCCTGCTTCACCTGCCAGCAGAGATCGTCAAACCGCTGCGCCACGATCTTCGCATCCAGCGGCCGGTCGCCCTTCGGTCCGAAGATCGCCGGGAAGAACTCCGGCCGCACGCGCCCCAGCAACACGTTGCAGTCCGTGATGGTCAACGGTCCGCCGCGCCGGTAACACGCCGGCCCAGGATCAGCCCCCGCCGACTGCGGCCCCACCCGCAGCCGCGCCCCATCGAAATAGCAGATCGATCCGCCGCCCGCGGCCACCGTGTGGATCTGCAGCATCGGTGTCGTCAACCGCACGCCAGCCACCACCGTGTCGTTCGTCCGCTCGAATACGCCCGCATAATGCGAGACATCCGTCGATGTGCCCCCCATGTCGAAGCCCAGCGCCTTGTCGAACCCTGCCCGCCGCGCCGCCGCCGCCATCCCGATGATGCCGCCCGCCGGACCCGACAACACCGCATCCCGCCCACGAAACGCGCTCGCCAGCGTCAGCCCGCCATTCGACTGCATGAAGTAGAGCCGGGTCGCTGCATCGAACGCACCCGCGACCCGCTGCACATACGCATCCAGCACTGGCGTCAGGTACGCATCCGCCACCGTCGTGTCCGTCCGCGGCACAAAACGCGTCAGCCCGGACACATCCGAACTCTCTGACACATGCGTAAACCCCACCTCCCGGGCTATCTCTGCAATCCGCTGCTCATGCGCCGGGTATGCCCAGCCATGCAGGCAAGCAATCGCGCAACTCGTGATCCCCGCCTCACGCGCCGCCAGTAGATCCGCCCGGACCCGCGCCTCATCCAGAGGCGTCAGAACCCCGCCCTCCGCCGTCACCCGCTCCCGGGCCTCGATCACGCGCGCCTGCAACTGATCCGGCTTCAAAATGTTCAACGCAAAGATATCCGGCCGCGCCTGGTTCCCGATCTCCAGCAGGTCGCCGAACCCTTCTGTCACCACGAGAACCGTCGGCGCGCCCTTCCGCTCCAGCAGCGCATTCGTCGCCACCGTCGTGCCCATCCGGATGGATTCGATCTCCGTCTCACCATGCTCAGCCAGGATCGTGCGAATGGCCTCGACAGCTGCATCCGCATACCGCCCCGCATTCTCCGACAGCAGCTTGCGCACCACCTCACGCCCATCGGGGCCACGCGCTACCACGTCGGTGAACGTGCCGCCCCGATCGATCCAGAAATGCCAACCTGCCATGCATCCAGCTTTGGAATCCAAGCAATGCTTTGACAAGACGCCTGCACGCCCTGATCCTCACCGCGAGACCGAACGGGTGGAGGGTTCTGCGATGAAAAAGTGGATGCTTGGAGTGGCCGTCGCTGCTGCCATTGGCGCGGCGTCCGTCGTGGCCATCGCCGAAAACCCCATGTCTACTGCCGTCGCGCGCGATGAGTGGCAGGTCAAAGGCCTGTCCGCCCCAGCCGAGCTGATCGTCGATCACTGGGGCATCCCGCACATCTTCGCCGCCTCGCAGCGCGATGCGTTCTTCCTGCAGGGCTACAACGCCGCGCGCGACCGCCTCTGGCAGATTGACCTATGGCGCAAGCGCGGCCTCGGCCTGCTCTCCAAATCCTTCGGCCCAGCCTATGTGGAGCAGGACAGGGCGGCCCGCCTCTTCCTCTATCGCGGCGACATGCAGGCCGAATGGAACGCCTACGCCCCTGACGCCCGCGCCAGCGTCGAGGCCTTCGCCGCCGGCATCAACGCCTACGTCGCCGAGGTGAGGGCAGGCGGCAGGCCCACGCCCGTCGAGTTCAGGCTCACCAGTTCCACGCCGGATGAATGGAAACCCGAAGACATCCTCCGCATCCGCAGCCATGCGCTCGTCTCGAACGTCACATCGGAAGTCGCCCGCGCCCGCGTCGCCTGCGCCGCCGGCGTCGACGCCGACGAACTCCGACGCAAGCTCGACCCCGACGGCCACAAGCGCGTCGTCCCCGCCGGCCTCAACCCGTGCGACGTTCCTGCCAACGTCCTCGACGACTATGTCCTCGCCACCCAGCAGGTCGACTTCGCGCCGCTCACCAATCGCCAGCGCGCCGAAAGCGATCCCGCAACGCAGCTGGCCGAGCTGATGCACAAGCAGCAGTACGAAGGCTCCAACAACTGGGTCGTCGCGCCCTCGAGGTCCGAAACCGGCCGCGCCATCCTCGCCAACGATCCGCACCGCCAGCTTGGCGTGCCCTCGCTCCGCTATGTCGTCGGCCTCAACGCCCCCGGCATGGCAATCATCGGTGCGGGCGAACCCGCACTGCCCGGCGTGTCTATCGGCCACAACAACGATATCGCCTTCGGCATCACCATCTTCGCGATGGATCAGGAAGATCTCTACGTCTACGAGACGCGCGCAAACGACCCTAACGCCTACCGCTACAAGGGCGGCTGGGAAAAAATGACGGTCGAGAAGCAGACCATTGAAGTGAAGGGCGAAACCCCGCGCGAAGTCGAACTCCGCTACACGCGCCATGGCCCCGTCCTGAAATCCGACAGCGCACCACGCCGCGCTTTCGCCATGCGCACCATCTGGTCCGAGCCCGGCCTCGCCGGCTATTTCGGATCCTCGCGCCTCACCCACGCCAAGGACTGGAACGACTTCAAGGCTGCCAGTCATGCGTGGGGAGCGCCCCCTCTGAACCTCGTCTACGCAGACACCAAGGGAAACATCGGCTGGGCCGCTTCTGGTCGCACGCCAGTCCGCAAGAACTGGGACGGCCTGATGCCAGTACCCGGCGATGGCCGCTACGAATGGAACGGCTTCTTCGCCAAGGACATGCTGCCCTCCAGCTACAACCCGTCCGAAGGCTTCTTCGCCACCGCCAACGAATACAATCTCCCCGCAGGTTATCCCGCTGAAGAACGCAAAGTGGCCTTCGAATGGACTGATCCCTCGCGCGTCAGTCGCATCAAGGAAGTGCTCGCCGCCGACGGCAAGGTCAGCTTGCTCGACTCGATGAAGTTGCAGGGCGACGCCGTCAGCCCGCAGGCCCGCCGGTTCATCAAACTGCTGCGCGATGTCCCCGGCGGCACGGTGAACATCAATGTCGATCACGCCATCAAGCTGCTCACCAGCTGGGACGGCCACCTGTCTATCGATAGCCCCGCCGCTGCCATCTACGAGGTCTGGGCCAACAAGCATCTCGGCAAGGCAGTCGTCGCGAAGGTGACGCCTGCAGCCGCGCGCGAGCTTGTGGGCAGTGGCCATCTCGAAGCCATCCTCACCTATCTCGAAAATCCAGACACGCGGCTCGGGCCCAATCCCCGTGAGGCCCGCACCGCGATCATCCTCGGAACGTTGAAAGCGGCGACGGATGAACTCGCCGGCCTCCTCGGTCCCGATCCGCACAGCTGGGCGTGGGGCCGCCTCCACGTCGCAAAGTGGGAACCCGCGGTCGCCGTTCTGGCCGACCCGCAACTGCGCGCCCAGATGACCCTCGGCCCGCTCGCCACACCCGGCTCCGCCTCCACGCCGCGCGCGCAGACCTATCGCGCCTCCGACTTCAACGTCACCGCCGGGGCCTCCGTCCGCATGGTGATGGACGCGGGCGCCTGGGACAACTCCATGGTGATGAACACGCCGGGGCAGTCGGCCGATCCCTACAGCGCGCACTACCGCGACCTCTTCCCCCTCTGGGCCGAAGGCGCCTACGTACCGCTCGCCTTCTCACGCGAAGCCGTCGATCGCGTCGCCGAGCGTGTGATCAAGCTGACCCCGGCGAATTGATACCGGGGAGCCCGGCCTCGTTCTTCAAGACGCCGCTCCGCGGCTCCTCAGGATCAGGGGTACGCGCAAGTAGTGAGCGTTGAGCCCTCATCCTGAGGAGCGCCTGAAAGGCGCGTCTCGAAGGACGAGGGCTGTCTCACCAGCCGATCGGCGTGCGCTCAGACTGGCGCGCCCGATGCATACTTATCCCCAAACCACCGCCCCGCACGCCATCCCGCGTGCTGGGCGCCCGGCTGGCCCATTCCGGAACAGGGATCGCGACCTCATGAAGATCTCCGTGGTCATTCCGTACTATCAGGAACAGCCCGGCATCCTCGTCCGCGCCCTGCAATCGCTCTATGCGCAGGAGATCGACGGCGCGACCCTGCTCGACGTGATCATCGTTAACGACGCCTCGCCCGTCGATCCCGCCATCGACGTGCAGGCCGCTGGCGCGCCTCCCGCAAACGTCGATGTCCGCATCATCGCCCGCGCCAATGGCGGCCCCGCCGCCGCGCGCAACACCGGCTTTGACGCCGTGCCCGCCGACGCGGACTACGTCGCCATGCTCGACTCTGACGACACCTGGACAGCCAACCACATCGCACGCGGCATTGAAGGCTTCGCCTGCGCCGGCGCCGATCTCTACTTCTCCGACCACGCCAGCCACCACCACGCCAACTATCTCGCAGGCACGCGGCTCTTCACAGACCCGCTCGGCGGCGAGGGCGAACTCACACAACTTCCCGGCGACCGCTTCTTCGCCTGCAGCGGCCAACAAATGGCCGCCTACTCCGCCCGCGAATACCTCGCGCACACCTCGTCCATCGTCATCCGTGCAGGCCTGCTCAAAGGGCTCCGCATGCCTGAAAAACTCCGCTGGGCTGGCGAGGACCACAATTTCTTCATCGACCTCGCGCTCAAGGCGCGCCGCGTCTGCGTCTCGATGCAATCCGAAGTCGCGCTCGGCCGCGGCGTCAGCATCTACGAAAGCTCGCATGAGTGGGGCACAGCGAAAGACCTTCGCCGCCGCGCTTTCAACATTGTCTCTGTCCGCAGTGTCAGACACCGCACGCGCTGGCCAAAGCCCGTCCGCAGCGATCTCGCGACAGCGATGGCCAGCGGTCGCCGCATGGTCGGTTACCTGTTGATGCGCCGCGTCCTGTCAAAGCGTGGGCCAGACGTGTCTTCGCTCCAGCTTGTCTGGTCGCTCGACCGCACAACCGTTCTATTCGCGCCCTTCAGCGTGGTCGACGTTTTCGCGCGCAAGCTGCTGCGCCGCGCCGGCATGCCCGTAGCGCCCTGACGCTTCACCCGAGCGAACGCTCCAGAAATCCCCGGTGCTCGGGCGCAGCAATAGCGATCAGCGCAGCCGCGCGCGCCGGGCCGGACAAACTCTTCAGCCGCGCCACGCCGTGCTCCGTCACCACCACATCTGCCAGATCGCCCGTAGTGGAAGGCGCCGCCAGCCGCGGCACGATGCGCGACGCCCCGCTCGCCATTGAGGGCAGGGCGATGATCGACATGCCGCCCGCTGAAGCCTTCGCCCCGCGCATATAGTCGGGTGCGCCGCCCACGCTGCTGATCCGTCGCCCCGCGCGCCATTCAAGATTCAGATTGCCTTCAAGGTCCACTTCCAGCGCCGACCCGATCGACACGAACCCGTCCACAGCAGCCAGCGCCTGATGCCCGTGTGTCTCGAGAGCTGACCGGAACGCAAATCCCGACTGCGGCAGCCACGCTTGAAACGCCGCATCGCCCCACGCCACGCCCGTCAAATGCTCCGCGCCTGCATCCAGCGCACCCGCCTCGGCCAGCTGCACATAGTCCGGCGTTATGATCCCCGAATGCACCCGTAGTCCGCGATGCAGCTTCAGCGCCGCTACGACAGCACCTGGCGCCTCGCCAATACCCGACTGGATCGTCGCCCCATCGGGCACGAGCTCCGCAGACAGCCGTGCGATTTCATTCAGTGCTGCATTTGGGGGACGCGCCGAGACGACCGGCGTCATCAGCGGTTCGTTGATCGGAACACCAAGGCTGATCGCGTCAGCAGGAATGAAATCCGCGCCGGGAATGGACGGCATGCGATCATTGACGAACGCCACGGATCGCCCTGCATTCGGCCACACCAGCCCCGGCATGTCGCACGCCACGCCGAACGAGCACCGCCCATCGCGGTCCGGCGGCGCGACATGCAGAACGGCGACGTCGAACTCCGTCGCCGCCATCAGCTCGCCGATCTCCGAATACGGCATGGCCCTCAGCGTCGTCCGCCCCGAAGCAATCGACGGCTCCAGCGTAGGCGAGGCCATGAACGTCACAAGCTGCACGTTGCCCGGCAGCGCGCCATAGTCGCGCGTGTTGATGCCCGGGATCAGGCACGACCATAGCTCAACGCCATTCGACAGCCGCGGATTGTCGCACAACGCGTTGTAGAACGCCGCGCACTCGCCCGGCCCGCCCTGAAAGTACACGCGCTGCCCCGGTCGCAGGGCGCGCACCACATCATCGGGATACCCCGTGATCACGCGAGCCCTGCGGACGCCAGTAAGCGCCGGGCGCGCTCCACCACGGGCAGGTCAACCATCTTGCCATCGTGGTTCACCACGCCATCCACGCGGCCCTCCCACGCCGCAAGAATGGCGCGCGCCTCCGCCACATCCGCTTCACTCGCGCCGAAGCCCGCATTCAGCGCCGCGATCTGGTTCGGGTGCACGCACATCGCGCCCGTCAGCCCCATCGCATGCGCTCGCCGCGCATCCGCCGCGAACGCATCGAGATCAGTGAAGTTCGCGATGCTCGACGCCATGCCGATGCCCATGATCCCGCGCGCCGCCGCCGCATACGCAATGGTCTGCGCCGCAAGATCCAGCGACAACGGCCCCGGCTTCCGCCCAAGCGTCAGCGAGAAATCCTCGCTCCCCAGAGCCAGCCCGATCAGCCGCGGCCCATCCGCAATCTGAACCACCTGCTCCAGCGCCCGCGGGCTCTCGATTACCGCAACCACCCCCACCGAAAATCGATCCAGCCCCGCCTCATACTCGAGCGCATCCATCATTGCCGACAGGCTGTCCAGCTCCGATGCCTGCTCCACCTTGGGCATCACGATCGCCCGCAGCCCCGGCGTCACCACCGCCCCAAGATCCTCCGCGAGAAAGGCCTCGTCGTTGTTGACCCGCACCGTCACGGCCGCGCCCTGCGCCGCGAGAAAGGCCACCGCCTCCGTCGCCTGCGCGCGCGCGCCCGCCTTCGCATCCGCCTGTGTCGAATCCTCAAGATCGACAATCAGCGCGTCAGCCCCCCGCGTATGCGCCTTCTGCCACCGCTGCGGCGCAGCCGCCGGCACAAACAGCATCGAACGCCAGTTCATCTCGTCCCCCCGCTCTAGAACGATTTCGGCATGCCCAGCACATGCGTCGCCACATGGCTGAGGATCAGGTTGGTCGAGATCGGCGCCACCTGGTAGAGCCGCGTCTCGCGGAACTTCCGCTCGATGTCGTACTCTTCCGCAAAGCCGAACCCGCCATGCGTCTGCACGCAGACGTCGGCGGCATACCAGCTCGCTTCCGACGCCGTCATCTTCGCCATGTTGGCCTCCGAACCGCACGGCTCGCCAGCCTCAAACAGCTGGGCCGCATGATCCACCATCAGCCCCGCTGCCGTCACCTGCACATGCGCCCGCGCGATCGGGAACTGCACGCCCTGGTTCGCACCGATCGGCCCGCCGAACACGGACCGCTCCTTCGCATAAGCCGAGGCGCGATCAACGAAGAACTTCCCGTCGCCGATACACTCCGCCGCGATGAGAATGCGCTCCGCATTCATCCCGTCGATGATGTACTTGAACCCCGCCCCCTCACGTCCGATCAGGTTATCAGCCGGCACTTCCATGTCGTCGAAGAACAGCTCCGTCGTCGCATGGTTCAACATCGTGCGCACCGGCTTGATCGTCAGCCCCCCCTTCTTGTCTGGGGTGCCCTTCGCCTCCCGCATGTCGACCAGCAGGACGCTCATCCCGTCCGACGTCTTTCCCGCATCATCGCGCGGAGACGTCCGGCACAGCAGCACCATCAGGTCCGAATGCTCAGCCCGGCTGATCCAGATCTTCGACCCGTTGACCACATACTTGTCGCCCACACGCTTCGCGAACGTCTGTATCCGCGTCGTGTCCGTACCGCTCGTCGGCTCGGTCACGCCAAACGCCTGTAGCCTGATCTCGCCGCTCGCCACCTTCGGCAGCCAGCGCTCTTTCTGCGCCTCGCTGCCATGCCGCAGCAGCGTCCCCATCGTGTACATCTGCGCATGACACGCCGCGCCATTGGCCCCCGACCGATGGATTTCCTCCAGCACCGCACACGCCGCCGACAGCCCCAGCCCCGCGCCGCCATATTGCTCCGGTATCAGCACCGACAGCCACCCCGCCTCGGTCAGCGCCGTCACGAACTCCGTCGGATACGCCCGCTCGCGATCCAGCGCCCGCCAGTACGGCCCCGGAAAACGCGCGCACAACTTGCGCACCGCTTCGCGAATCTCAGGATGTGTCTCAGCCTTGCTCATGTCGTCAGTCTGCGGCGCCCGTCGGCATTCGTCATCAGCCTTTCAGTCCGGCAAGGCATCCGGTCCGCTCCAGCAACGGATCAAGCTCGGCCTTGGCCTGAGCCGGAAGCCCCGCATACATCCGCCGCAGCGTCTCGAGACATTTCACCTGATACTTGAAGGCGCCCTGCTCATAAGGCATGCCCAGCGCTGAAAAGCTGAACGTCTCCTTGCCGGCCGACACCGCCTGCGCATTTGCGATCAGGAACGGGAAATACACCTCGCCCGCAAACACCAGCAGCTTCTCCACCACCGGCCCCCGCGCCTCGCCCAGTCCGCGCCAGGCGCCTTCCAGCCCCGACAGATCGTCCATCTGCTCCAGCCAGCGGAAGGTCAGCGGCGCGATCTTCCGCATCAGCCGCTCCGGCGTCGGATCGGACGCCAGCTGTGAGAACTGTCCCATCCACGCAAACTCCGCGAGCGACGGCCGCGATCCAAACCAGAACTGCGAGACCGTGCACTGCTCCTCCAGAATCGCGCATAGCCGCCGCATCGTTTCCTCGATCAAGGGCGCATTGCCGGGCGTGCACCCGACAAGCGCCATGCGCCCCGTCTGGCGCGCCCGGAAGAAATCCGCGAACGCCTGTATCTGCTCCATCCCGCCGCCGCGGTGGCGATCATAGGAAAGCCAGCGCGACACAGCCTCCTGATCCTCCTCGTAGAACCAGCGATAGTGGAACATCAGCTTCGTCGCCCACTCATCGCCCATGTCCTCCAGCAGGCAGGCCAGAAACCTGTCCGCCTCATCCACCGGTACGATGCCGCGCTCCGCATGGCGTTGCTCGAGTTCAAAGATCATCGGCGTCGAGTCATTGCGCCATTCCCCGCCGGGATACTGGATCACCGGGATCACAGGGGCCTTCACGTTTGCGAACACGGACTCCATGTTCGCCCCGAGCGGCTCCCAGACATGGGGCAGGCGGCGATACCTCATGATCGCCCGCATCTTCATCGAGTAGGGCGAGCCAAGCCCGCCAATGATCCGATAATGTCCCGCCACCTGCGTCTCCCCGTGCTTCGGCTGTCCGCATGAATTCACCGGCAGGACAGCCTGCCCCGATACGAACCTTCCGGCCGCGAACGTCAAGTCGGCGCGAAAGTCCCGGCGGTTGTGTCCCACGCGCTCGCCGCTATGTTGCCCGCGCTTCCAGAGGATTCCCGCATGACCAAGCTCCGCCGCGCCGCCATTGTCAGCCCACTCCGCACAGCGGTGGGCAAGTTCCAGGGCGCGCTCGCGCCGATGCAGGCAGGCGATCTCGGCGCGGTCATCCTCAAGGCCCTCGTTGAGCGCACGAAAATCGACCCCGAACGCATCGACGACGTGGTCTTCGCGCAAGGCTATCCTTCTGGTGAAGCCCCCTGCGTCGCCCGCTGGTCAGCCCTCGCGGCAGACCTACCCATCTCCGTCCCCGGCTACCAGCTTGATCGCCGCTGCGGCTCTGGCCTCCAGTCGATCATCGACGCCGCCATGTTCGTCCAGACAGGCGCAGCCGATGTCGTGGTCGCCGGCGGCGTCGAAAGCATGACCAACGTCGAATACTATTCCACCGACATGCGCTCTGGCGCCCGCGCCGGCTCCGTCACGATGCATGACCGCCTGCAGCGCGGCCGCGTCATGTCACAACCCATCAGCCGCTTCGGCGTCATCACCGGCATGATCGAAACCGCCGAGAACCTCGCCAAGGACTACCAGATCGGCCGCGAAGAGTGCGACGAGTATGCCGCGCGCAGCCAGCAACGCGCCGCCGCCGCATGGAAGGCCGGCAAGTTCGACAACGAACTCGTCCCCGTCGCCGTACCGCAGAAGAAGGGCGACCCCATCATCTTCAGGATGGACGAAGGCGTCCGCGGCGACGCCACCGCCGCCTCGCTCGGCGCCCTCAAGGCTATCGAGAAGGGCGGGGTGGTTACCGCCGGCAACGCCTCGCAACAGAACGACGCGGCAGCCGCCTGTCTTGTTGTTGCCGAAGACAAGCTGGAAGAACTCGGCCTCGAGCCGATGGGCTGGTTCGTCGGCTGGGCCGCTGCCGGCGTCGAACCGTCCCGCATGGGCATCGGCCCCGTTCCCGCCGTCGAACGCCTGTTCGCCCGCACCGGCCTCAAGTGGAAGGACATCGACCTCGTCGAACTCAACGAAGCCTTCGCCCCGCAAGTCCTTGCCGTCCTCAAAGGCTGGAACTGGAACGATGCCGACAAGCTCAACGTCAACGGCTCCGGCATCTCGCTCGGTCACCCCATCGGCGCCACGGGCGGCCGCATCCTCGCCAACCTGATGAATGAACTCCAGCGCCGCGAAGCCCGCTACGGCCTCGAAACCATGTGCATCGGCGGCGGCCAGGGCATAGCGGCGGTATTCGAACGCGCGGCATAATAGTGCTTGCCTCCCGCAGTCGCAACGCGATCGGGGAAGGTGGCATGCATGCTCTTGGCGCGCATGACGGCACGCCCAGGGTCGACACGCACATCCCGACAACAGGCTCGCGCGTTTGTTCCTGACAGCGTCCACGCGCGATAACTCTGCACGCGCCTGACCCGGGCGAATGTATTCAATAGACCCTGGCTCGACGCCGCAGGGATAGCCTCTCAGCGCGCGATCAACAGTTGACGTCTCCACAATCCCTGTGAGGATATAAGCATAAACCAGTAAGCGTGGCGTATGCAAATCCTCGGGGGGCTCGCAGGGAAGGGAAGCTGGCTGCGCGCCTTGCTCGTCGCCCTCGTTTGCACCGCCCTGGGCTATCTCACCCGCCTTGCAATTGATGCGTTCATTCCCGGCCAGGTGCCATTCGTCACCTTCTTTCCTGCCGTGATGGCCGCCTCGCTCATCGGTGGGATTCGCTCCGGCGTCGTCGCCGTCGCGCTCTCCACGCCACTCGCCCTGGTGGCGTTCGGCTACTTCCCGATCGCGACCACGGCGATCTGGCTCGTGCTCGCTTCTGTCGTCGCCATCGGCTGCGGTCTCGCCCATGAATTGCGTACACGGTTGCAGGTCGAACGCGACGAACTCGCCCGCACCAAGCAAAAGCTCGAACTCGTCATCCGCGAACAGACCCATCGCGCCAAGAACACCTTCGCCATTCTCAGCGCGCTCGCCCAGCAATCCGCCAAGGGCGCCACTAATGTCGAGGAATTCCGCGACCGCCTGACCGAGCGTGTCCGCGCCCTCTCATCCGCCTACAACCTGATGTCGACCACCGACGCCGACGCGCCGGTCCACCTCGACAAGCTCGTCAGCCTTTCGCTCGGCCCCTTCACCGAAAGCTTCGGCCAGCGTCTGCGCATCGTCGGCGGCCCCACGATCGCCATCGCCCCCTCGGCCGCGATCCCGCTGGCCCTCTGCCTGCACGAGCTTGCCACCAACGCGGTCAAGTACGGGGCGCTGTCGTCTTCCACCGGTGAAGTCAGGTGCGACTGGGCGCATGTTGATGGCGGTCTCTGCCTGCTTCGCTGGACAGAGTCCGGCGGCCCCGCCGTCGACAAGCCGCGTCAGTCCGGCTTCGGCACGCGCATGATCGGCGCAGCCCTCAACGGCGTGCCGGGCGGATCTGCGGTGATGAAGTTCGAACGCGACGGCGTCCGTTGCGAACTCGCTTTCGCGCCGGCCTGAACCTACTTCTCGGGATAGGACGCGGTGTTGGCCCGATCGCCCGACCAGATCGCCCCGCCATCCAGCGGATAGGACGCCACGACCTGAGCCTCGAGGTTCACGTGCTTCTGGCCCTTCACTTCGAACAGCGCCTCGAAGTCGCCCTCCGCCGGCGTCTTCTGCGCAACGCGCGCCAGCCGGTCGAGCTGCGTCACGGCCTCCGCCACGCCCATGACAGCAGTGTCGCGTGATCCGGAAAGGATGGCGATGCGATTGCCTGTCGGCCCCTCGAACGATGAGAAGAACCCATAGTCGCGATACATCTGGTCCCCGGGCGCCGCCAGAAACGCCTCGCTGTTATAGGTCTTGCCCGATTTGCGATCGACGATCTGGTCATAGCTCTCGCCCAGCGCAAACCGCGACGACGAGAACACCGGATCGCGCAGCGGCCCCAGCCCGCTCAGCAGGCCGACATAGATGATGTCGTTCGTCTTCATCCGGTCGGGCGTCAGCTCCGAGGCCAGTGTCACCTGAACATCCCGCCCCTCGCGCAGCAGCGGCGCAAGGTCAGCCAGCGCAAACGCAGCCGACGCCGGCAGGTATTGCATGGCGACGTCCGAATACGTCTCGATGCTCTCAGGATTGCCCCGCTGGGCCGAGACAAGGTCTTCCTTGTTGTTGATCGCAAAGTCGCGGATCAGGCGTTTCAGCACCACGCGATCCTCGTACTCGCCGAACATGTAGTAGTCACCGACGACGATCAGCAGCGGCCGCTCGCTCGCCGCGATCTCGCTCCAGATCCCGGTGTCGGCCAGGCGCTGTTGGCTGGCTGCGGGCCGCCCGGCCAGCATGCTCCACGCCACGATGTTCCCGCCGATCGCCAGCACGGCCACGCAGGCGGCAACCAGCCCCCAGCTCATCTTGCGGCGGGCAGAGGTCGCGACCATCTCCTCGGCAACCGGGGTCTCCACTTCGGTGGCATCGGCCGCGTTCGGGTTAATGCCGACGATACGGTAGTCACCCCTGGGGATGTCCAGCCGCACGCCAGCCGGCGCACCGTTCCGAAGGTAGAATTCGTCCAGCCGCTTGCGCAGCCGATGAATGTAGACCCGGGCGACGGGATCATCGCGCATCGCCTCGGCGTCGCTCTTCCCGAACACGGCAAGGGCAATTTCCGCCTCTTTCGGCGGCCGCCCATCAGCAGAACGCAGGGCCAGAAAGTCGAACAGCTCAAGCAGCCGGCCCGACTGCCCCAGCACACCGGACTCGCGCACGCGCGCGATCTCCGCGGTGGTTGCGGGATCGAGCGGGGCGGTCGGTTCTGTGGGCGTAACGCTCATGTAACGTCCGGAAATCCAGCCCTTGCTGTACCGCACCGACAGCGCCCGAGTCTCGGTCCGGAGACTTCACGTTGTAGGTACGGCTGCCATTCGCGGCGGCTGCGGCAGCCTTCACACACCCCAGTCCGATGCGTCAATCCAGGCGAGGTTCCGCAACGACTGCTGTTCGGACGCAGGCAAATTCTTGCAGAGGTTGAATGTCTTGCAGCGTCAGCCAGCCCGTTCGACGCGTTTGGATGATTGTAGCCTATACCGGCCAGCACCAGGTTACTGGGCCGCATCCCTATGGTCGGCGCGCTCCTGCGAGCCTAGTCACCTTCGGGCAGAGGCGGCGGATACTTCGCCTTGTCCTTGCCGAGCTGCCGCGCGATCAGGTCCTCCCGCATCGTCTGGAGCGTCCACGACACATTGTCGCCGACGCGAGGGCTCGGATAGGTGAAGGTGTTGATCGCCAGCGCCCGCGTCGCCATCGCCACCGTGCCGGTGAGACCGTGCAACTCGCGCGTCGCCTTGAGCCCCGCCTCGCGCGCGATCCGGCTGACCATCCGCACATAGTCCTCCGATATCGCACTCATCATCGGCGTTACCGCATCGCGGATTTCCGGGTCGCTTCGCGAGCCGATCCTGATCTCGTTCAGGGCCATGCCCTCAGGCATGCGCTGGGTGATCACCGACAGGTCCATGATCGCGCGATAGCGGTCCAGTCCGGGCGGAACCTTTGCGACTTCTTCCGCACGATACTGGTTCAGCGTCTCGTACGCATACTCAACCGTCGCAATGATGAGCGCCTGTCGCGTCGGAAAGTGGTGCATCATCGCCCCGCGGCTGACGCCCGCCAGGTCCGCCACGCGAATGTTCGTCACGGCGCCATAGCCTGACGTGTCGAGGCACTGGACGGTGGCTTCGAGAATCTGTCGACGGGTTGCAGCCGAGCGTTCGGCGTTCTTGCGCCGCTCGCGCCTGTTCGGCGCGCCGCCCTGATCGTCGTCTATGGTGCGGGTGGCATCCGCCATGTCAGCTCTCTGAGCGCTCCGGACCTGTCCCATCGCCATCATCGGCAACATGGAGCCAGAGAGCAACCGCGCGCTACGGTTTGCATGGGCCGAATGGCGCGCTAAAGCTGCGGCAAAGCGATCAGGGAGTTCACATGGGCGCGATTGAGCGGGTCGATCCGGCAGAAGCCGGTCTGAATGCTGAGCGGCTCAAGCGCATTCCGGCGTATTTCGACACCTATATCCGGAAGCGGAAACTGCCGTGCGTTGCGGCTCTGGTGGCGCGGGGCGGGCAGGTGGCGCACTTGTCGTTCCAGGGCTCCACCGAGATGGGTGGCGGCCGGCCAATCGGTGCGGACACGATCTATCGGATCTATTCGATGACCAAGCCGGTCACGTCGGTCGCAGCGATGATGCTGTTCGAAGAGGGCGCGCTGCGCCTTGATCACGAGGTCTATCGCTATATCCCGGAATTCCAGGACGTCATGGTGATGGGAGAGGATGGCCAGCTGCACAAGCCGGCGCGCGCCATGACCGTTCGCGACCTGTTTCTGCACACCTCGGGCCTCACCTATTCCTTCATCGTCCAGACTCCGGTCGATGCGATCTATCGCAAGCGCAAGCTCGAATACTCGAACTGGGATGGCGATCTCAAATCCTTCTGCGAAGCACTTGCCCAGGCGCCGCTCGTCTTCTCGCCCGGCGACAGGTGGAACTATTCCAACTCGACAGATGTGCTCGGCCGCGTTGTCGAGGTCGCGTCAGGCATGAGCCTCGACCGCTTCTTCCAGACCCGCATCTTCAGCCCGCTCGGCATGAAGGACACGGGCTTCCACGTGCCGACCGAAAGCATCGACCGGCTCATGGCCTGCTACGCCCGCAATCCCGACACCGGCGTGATCTCGATGAACGATGGCGCGGGCGCCGCGAGTCGCTATGCCACTGCGCCAAACGTCTTCTCAGGCGGCGGGGGGCTCGCCTCCACCATCGGCGACTATTTCCGCTTCTGCCTGATGCTGGCCGGCGGCGGCGAACTTGATGGCGTGCGCATTCTTTCACCGAAGACGCTCGAATTCATGACCATGAACCACCTGCCGGGCAACAAGACGCTCAAGGACATGGGCGACAAGACATTCTCGGAATCGCGCATGGACGGTTCCGGCTTCGGCCTCGGCTGGGCCGTGACGACGGACGTGGTCGCCACCACACAACCCGGTTCGGTCGGCACCTACTCGTGGGGCGGCATGGCGTCCACCTTCTTCTGGATCGACCCGGTCGAAGACATCATCGCCATCCAGATGACGCAGCTGATGCCCTCCGGCGCCTATCCCATCCGCCCCCAGCTGCAGCAGCTCGTCTACGCCGCGATCGACGACTAGCGCTCAGGTCACCGCCGCCCGCGCATGGTACTCTGGCCTGTCCCAGCCGCGTGTTCCGAGAACGTCTGCCAATGCATCCATCGCGTCCCACACGTCGACGAACCGCACATAAAGCGGCGCCAGGCCAAACCGCATAGCGTCCGGCGCCCTGAAATCCGGAATGATCCCGCGCGCGATCAGCGCCTGCACGACGGCATAACCATGCTGATGCCGCACGCTTACATGCCCCCCGCGTCTGGCTGGCTCCCCAGGTGAGATCGTTTCCAGCCCCAGCGACGCGGTTCGCGCGATGACCAAGTCGCCCAGCGCCCGCGCTTTCGCCGCCCCGACAGCAAGATCGACGCCGTCGAATGCATCAAGCGCGGCATCGAGCGCCGACAGTGAGAGCACGGGCGGCGTGCCAGCCGCAAACCGTGCGGCGCCGTCCTTCGCCACATAGGCCGCGCCAAACTCGAACTGATCCTTCTGCCCGAACCAGCCGAGGATCGGTGAGTGAAGCTGCTGCGCGATATCCGCCCGCGCATAGACGAACGCCGGCGCGCCCGGTCCGCCATTGAGGAACTTGTACGTGCACCCCGCTGCCAGCTTCGCCCCGCGCTCCGCAAGCCGCAGGTCCAGCACGCCTGTGGCGTGGCTCAGATCCCAAACGACCAGATTGCCTGCGCTCGCCGCAACATGCTCCCACGCATCGATGTCGGCGACCTCGCCCGTCCGGTAGTTCACCGCACTCCGAATGATCACGCCGCGATACGCACCGAAAGCCGCCAACGCATCGGTGGGCGGCAGCCGCTTCAACTCGCCGAGCCCCACATCCGCGATGCCCGCCGCGATGCTCTGGTCCGTCGGGAATTCGTCGCTCTGCACCATCACCGTGCGCGCGCCCGTCAATCGCAGTCCCGCAGCCGCCAGCTTGAACAAGTTGACAGACACACTGTCCGTCACCACCACATCGCCCGGCGCCGCGCCCGCCAGCCGCGCCAGCTTGGCCCCCGTCCGGGCCGGCAGGTCGAACCAGCCTGCGTCATTCCACGACCGGATAAGGCCGCCACGCCATTCCTCGCCTGCCGCGCGCCCCACACGCTCCAGCGCGCCGTGTGTCGCCGGTCCCAGCGAATGCCCATCAAGATAAATCACGCCCTCGGGCAGGTCGAACCGCGCGCGCATGCCCCCCAGAGGGTCGGCGCAGTCGAGCGCTTCGCAGTCCTGCCGTGTCCGGGGTATCTGGGCCATGCCGTATCTGCGATGAGAGCCCCCCGGCTTGCAATGCCCGCAATCCCTTGCGAGGGAACGGCATGCGCAATCTCGCTCTCCTCCTTGCTGTAACCGTCGCCGCCTGCTCCGGCCCCACGCCTCCGCCTGGCACGCGCGCCGCCGAGCAGCCGCGCTACACCGCGCCCGCCCCGATCATGACGTGGAACGATCTCCTCTCGCGCCCGAAGGTCTCGCCGACCCACAGCATCCAGTGGGGCGAGGGCGCCACCGACATTGCAGATCTCTGGCTGCCCGACGGCGCAGGCCCGCATCCGGTCGTCCTCATGGTCCATGGCGGTTGCTGGCAGAAGGCAATCGCAGACCGCACGCTGATGAACTGGGCGGCGGATGATCTCCGCAAGCGGGGCATGGCTGTCTGGAACATCGAGTATCGCGGCGTCGATGAAGTCGGCGGCGGCTACCCCGGCACCTTCACCGATGTCGCCCGCGCCGCCGATGCGTTGCGCGACCAGGCCGCCACGTACAATCTGGACCTGACGCGCGTCGCCGCATTCGGACATTCGGCCGGCGGACACCTCGCGCTCTGGCTTGCTGGCCGTAACCGCCTGCCTGGAACGAGCCCCACGCACATCGACAACCCGCTCCCGCTCGTCGGCGTGGTGAATTCTGGCGGCCTCGCGGACCTTGCCGGCTCCGTCGGCGTAACGGACCGCAGCTGCCTCGCCGATATCTACGATCAGCTCGTCGGCAGAATCGGCCCCGCGCGCGGCAACGTCCTGTCCGATACCTCGCCTGCCGAACTCCTGCCGCTGCGCGTGCCGCAGGTCAGCGTGAACGGCCACCGCGATCGCATCGCGCCACCGGTGCTCGGCGAAAACTGGGCGCGGAAGGCAAGGGCGGCCGGAGATCAATCCACGGTCGAGGTCGTCCTCGAAACCGGCCATGTCGAACTGGTCTCGCCGGGTTCGGAAGCGTGGAAAATCCAGGCAGCGGCGCTCGCGCGCATGCTGGGCGTCAGGTCTTCCGGCGGCTGATCTCTATGCCTCGCGGCTGTTCGAAGCGTCACCGCCAAAAGCGGCGTTCGTGCGCTCGTAGAAATCGCGCAGCGGATCGGCCACGCGGCCTAGCGCGTCGAGATCGTGAATCACCATCCGCTGGTTGCGGCATGTCGCTATTCCGTTGTCCCGGATGGCCTTCAGCACGCGGTTGATGTGAACGGCAGACAGCCCGAGATAATCGCCAAGCTGGCTCTGGGTCATCGGCAGGAAGAACTCACGCGCATCGCGCGCGATCGTGCCTGAAACGACAAGCCGTCCATGCAGCTGCGCGATCAGCATCGCCGGTCATTCTTCCGCGCTCCCGCGCCGGAGGCTGACGATCCAGCTGTGAAGCCGGCGCTCTTCTTCGACGATCTGCCACGCGCATCGCACCGAGACATCCGGATCCTGGTCACAGATGTCGCGCAGCTTGCGATGGTCGATCTGTTCAACGACCGTATCGGAGAGCGTGACGATCGAGTCCGGGTGCCGGTTCACGAACATGCTCTTCACGGCGAACAGGTCGCCCGGCAGGAAAACGAGAATGTACTGATTGCGCCCGTCGGGCAGCGTGCGCACGCGCCCCGTCCAACCCTGCACGAGGCGATAGACGAAAGGATGTTCCGCGTCGCCCTCAACGAGCGTCCGGCCGGCAGGTATCGAGCGGCGATCGCTGCTCATCAACGAGATGATCTTGCGCTCGCCCCTCTGCACGGCGGGCAGTAGTTCGGTGCGGTGAAGCGCAAAGCGCTCGGCGTTCGGCAAGAAGATGCTCCCACGTAGGTTACGTGGGAACAAGGAACTCGACTGCTTCTCGGTTCCCGTCGTTGATGCAAGTTAAGGCGATTCATGCGTCGGGGTCATTTCCGCCCGGGTCCCGCCATCTCGCGTCCCGCTCCGTCAGACACCGGCGTTTGCGCATTGCGGTATGCAATCGTCAGCGTCGGCCGCACGAAAGTCCCACGTCAGATTGGCAGATTGAGGTCGAGCAGGTCGGGGCTAGGTTTGCGTGCCCGTCATGCGGACGATCACCTCGACCGACCGCACCTTGGCTCCCGCCGGAATCTCCGGAAGCCCTTCCACACGGATCGAGTCGCCGGGAATGTCGTGCAGCACGCCATTCTCTTCGAAAAAGAGGTGGTGGTGATCAGAAACGTTGGTGTCGAAATAGGTCCGCTCGGTATCCAGGGTGATGCGCTTCATCAGGCCCGCCGAGACGAACTGGTTGAGCGTATTGTACACCGTCGCCAGCGACACCCGCACGCCCGCCTTCCGCGCCATTGCCGCAACGTCGTCGGCCGTGACGTGCCGGTCCAGACCGTCAAACAAAAGGCCGCCGATCGCGATCCGTTTGGGGGTCGCGCGAAGGCCGGCAGACTGGAGTCGGGTCTCTGTCTTCATTGCTCGGCTAGAATGGTTCTAGTCTGCGCCCAATGCAAGTGCCTTGGCGTCACAGGCGAAATCCCGCAAATCCCGTCGCTTGGGCGCCACAGCCATCAAGCCGCCGTGACCATGGGGAGCCGCCCTTGCGCCTGCCGCCGTACCGCCCGATAGCAAGCCACAAACTACCGGGGAGTGAACGCGCGTGACCAGCCCGTCGACCGGCCCGCTTGCGGGCGTGAAGATCCTGGACCTGTCCACTGTCGTGCTCGGCCCCTACGCCACGCAGCTGATGGGCGACATGGGCGCCGACGTCATAAAGGTTGAAAACGGCGCGGGCGACATCATGCGCCACGCCGGCCCGTCGCCTGCGCCCGGCATGGGCGCCATCTACATGGGCTGTAACCGCAACAAGCGCGCCATCCTTCTCGATCTCAAGAATCCGGAAGGCCTCGAGGCGCTGCGCCGTCTCGTGAAGCAGTCCGATGTTTTCTTCACCAATGTCCGTATGGACGGCCTGAAGCGCCTCGGCCTCGGCTATGAAGATCTAAAGGCGCTGAAGCACGACATCATCTACGTCCATTGCGCAGGCTACGGCGCAGATGGTCCGTATGCGGGCAAACCTGCCTATGACGATCTCATCCAGGCAGGCTCCGGCATTGCCGACCTCTTCCACGTCCGCGATGGCGGCCCGCCGCGCTACATGCCTGCCCTGATGGCCGACAAGGTCTCCGGCCTCCACGCAACCTACGCCACGATCGCGGGCCTCTACGCCAAGGCCACCACGGGCGAGGGCCAGTTCATCGAGGCGCCAATGCTGGAATCCTTCACCGCCTTCAATCTCGTCGAGAACCTCTACGGCCACACCTTCAAGCCGCCGATGGCGCAAATGGCCTATACGCGTTCGTCCAGCATCAACCGTATGCCTTATCCGACGAAGGACGGCTATATCGGCATCATGCCCTACAGCGACAAGCAGTGGGTGACGTTCTTCGAACTCGGCGGCCGCCCTGAAGTGATGACCGAAGATCCGCGCTTCTCCACCTACAATGCTCGAACCGCAAACATCGGCGCGCTGTATCAACTCGTCGGCGAAGTCGCCGCCACCAAGACAACGGATGAATGGCTCGAGCTTCTCGGCAAGGCCGACATCCCCTGTGCGCGATGCTCGACCCTGCAGGAAGTTCTCGAAGACCCGCACCTGCGCGAAACCGGCTTCATCCACGAGCGCAGCCACCCGGCAGGCTTCCCCTATCTCGCCATGCAGCACCCGGTGAAATTCACCGGCACCCCCGCCGACATCCGCATCGAGCCCCCGCTGCTCGGCGAACACACAGTTGAAGTGCTGCTTGAGCTCGGCTTCCCGCAGGCAGACGCCGAGCGGATGGCCAAGGAAGCTGCCAAGACGTAGCGCTTAGGTCAAAGCATCCACCACCGCGTTCACCAGCGCATCCTTGCGCTGCTCGAATGCGGGAAGGTCGCGATAGGGGATCATCATCGGATGCGTCTTCTTCTTCGCGTCCTTGGCCTTCCCGAACTTCCAGCCATCGACTTTTTTCTGCGCCATCCACTGGTCGTGCTGGGCCGACGCGTGCGCGTTCGGATTTGCGATACGCCATTTGATTGAGACGACCGACGCGTCCTTCATCCATTTCGGCGCGCGCGACCAGGGCGGGGCGGGCGTCTGTCCGTTCGCCTTCTGCCAGGCGCGCACGGCCTCATGCATCACGTGCGCGATTTTTTGGATCGCTTCCGCATCGGGTTCCGAAGCGCTCTTTCTCATTCTCGGCCCCCGTTACTGTCCATCGCCCCCCACTTGGAAGCATGGCCTTGGTAGCACGCGAATTCTTCACACTGTAGCCTTTGCGGCGGTCGCAATTTGCCCCTAACGTCCGTACACCCTCCCTCGGGAGGCAAGGGGATATCGCTCATGGTCGTCGCCCATGCCGAGGTGAGTGCGCGTCCCGTCGGCGGCCGTGGCAGGGCCTTCCTCACCGTGTGGTGGACACTCGCGATCCTCTCCGGCATCGCAGCCCTGGCCTTGGCGGCAATGGGCTGGCTGATCGAACTTGGTGTGCCGAAAGACGCGCCGGACATCATCGACATCGCTGTTCGCACCGTGAAGGTGCTGCTGCTGTCGGACATCTATTACGACCCCGTACAAAACACGGAAGCCGCCCCTCTCCTTGAATACGCTCGCGCCCTTGGCGTGCTGGCCTCGCTCCTCGTCGGTCTCCGCCTGCTTGCGCTGGCCATTGGCTCGCGCCTGTCGGATTTCATGTATGCGCTCTTCATCGGACGGCACCATGTCGTGATCGGCGATGGCCCCGCCGCTCAGGAATATGCAGCAGCCCACAACGCCATGTTCAAGGGACGAGCAATCCATCTGGCCTCCGAGCGCATGTCCACCGGCCACCGCCTCGCGACATGGCAGCGCCGCGGCCAGCTCAAGGCCCAGCTGCGCCACGCCAGGGCTGGGTCCGCGCGCCGCATAGTCGTGGACGAGGGCGATGACGCCGACACCTGGCAGACCGCATATCAGGCCGCGCGCGCCTGCCCAAAGGCCGAGGTGCTGGCGCACATCGCCGATCCCTGGATCCGTGACCGCCTCAGCCGCGACCGCGCGATCGACCAGCGCGCCACGCCGCGACTGATGCCGTTCTCATACGCCGGCGGCGCCGCGCGGCAGGTCATGCTTGCCCACCCGCCCTACCTCCTTGCGCAGGCGATCGGCGCGAGCGTCCAGCATATTCTGGTCGTCGGGTTCGGACAGGTCGGGGAGGCCATCGCCCGTGAGTTCGTCGTCACCTGCGTCACGCCCGGCGATCACAAGCTGATGGTCACCGTCGTCGATCCGCTGGCTATCACTACCGTCGAGCCGGACTTCCGCGGCCGACACGAGGAGCTCGTCAAGCACGTCGACTTCGAATTCATCGCCGGCGATCTACGTCTCGCCGACACCCGCGCCGACGGCCTCATCGACCGCCTGAAGAAGCGCGCGGCGAAGGCGCCGGTCTGCGCAGTCTATGTTGCGATCGACCTCGAAAACCAGCCGCTGGGTCTCGCCTTCGCCATCCGCGCCATGGCGCTGCGCCACGACCTCTTTCTCGCGCCGATCTTCCTCTGCGCCCAGCATGGCGCCGGTCTGCCGAGCGTGCGCCACGGCGTCGGTCTGGTCGGCGGTCCTGCAGATGTCCAGGAAGAGCGCGAGAAGCAGGCGCTTGCCGAAGGAAAGCTCTGCAATCTCCGCGTCGTCTCTTTCGGCGCCTGGCCCGCAGCACTCGATGGTGCGGGCATGCTGGAGAATCCCTACGACGCGCAGGCCCGGCGTTATCACGAGGAATACACGCGCCAGTTCGCCAGCCATGAGCGGCGCAGCGCAGGCGCGGTAACCGGCGCTGCGAAATCGTGGGACGAACTTACCGACCAGCTCCGCGTCTCCAACCGCCGCGCTGCGGCGCACATGCGCACCAAGGCGTTCGTGAGGAATTACGATCTCGGTCGCTGGCTTGCCGCCGACGGCGGCTATCGCGAGTGCCACGAATTGCCGCCGGCCGCTGGCGCGTTTCCGACACCTGACGAGCCCGACATGGCGATGGCGAAGCTGGAGCATCAACGCTGGATGCTCGACCGCTTTCTCGATGGCTGGCGTCCCGGCGGCCGCAGCGACTACTACCGGACGCGCAAGACGCTCATCCCCTTCGAACAGCTGTCGCCGGAAGAGGTCGCAAAGGACAATGCGGTGGTTGAAACAACGCGCGCGCTGATGAAGGAAGCGGCGGCGAAGAAGCGGAAGTCCTGAACCCGACGGACGTCAGGACGGATCGGCAGGCACGCATCAGCAGGCACGTATCGAAAGGTTTGGATCAGGCGACGCGGCGGATGAAGAAGTTCTTCGGCTTGGGCGCTTCGGTTGCTTCAGCGATTTCGTGGAAAGTCGTCCGAACGTCGAGCCCGAACGTGTCGAGCGCGTTCATCGCGGCCTCGAGATCGGCCATGGCGATGCGCCAGACGGGAACGCCGTCGATCCGGTCATCGGCATCTTCGCCTATCAGGGCGCAGTAGCGTCGTGCGAGTTGCTCATAGCTAGTCATGGGGTCCATCCCTGATGGTTCCTCGAAACCATGGAGCAAGGCTCAAGCCAACAAGCTGAGTTTTTCGTTAATCCCCGGTTCATGGCGCAAAAACGGGCCTTTCTGATGATTGCCGCGGCGCGGAATTCGCGGTTGAGTGATCGGAAGCGGTTTCGCGTGGCACGGGAAGCGTAGGTGTCATGACAGGGGAAACCCAGGATGAGACAGCGGGAGCGGTTCCAGGCGACCGGTTCCAGCGCCGCCGCGCCGACATCATCGCGGCCGCAATCCCCGTTCTCAACGACCAGGGCTTCAACGGCATGCACCTGACGGCCGTGGCCGAACTGATCGGCCTGCGGGCAACCGGCGTGACCTACTATTTCCCCCGAAAGGAGGAGCTGGCGGTCGCCTGCCTTGAAGCAGGCTTCGCCGCCTTGCATGGCATGCTCGACGCGGCGGAGGCCGAAACGGACGCAGCCTCCCGGATCGCGCGTCTGATCGGCCTCCATGTCGCGCGCGAGGCCGAGGTGCGCAGGGGTGAGGCCGCGCCGCTGGCTTCCTTCGCCGCAATCCGAGCCCTTGATGGCCCCCCCCGCGCGCGCGTGGCTGAAGGTTACAAGCGCATGTTCCACCGCATGCGCGGCCTGCTGGATGCGCCGGAAATCGCCCGCCTCGACGCAGCAGACCGCACCATCCGCGCCATCCTGCTGCTCGAACAGCTCGCCTGGTCCAGTTCATGGCTCGACGGGTACGATCTTGATCTCTTTCCGCGCCTCGCTGCGCGGATGACCGACATGGTGACCCACGGCATGATCCGCGCCGGAGACGCCCACGCGCCATGCCCCGTGGATCCGCGCACCGGCGCGACCGACTTGGCGAAGGAGAGCTTTCTCGTAGCCGCCACGCGCCAGATAAACGCGCATGGCTATCGCGGCGCATCGGTGGACCGCATCTCGGCGAGCCTGAACCGCACCAAGGGCGCCTTCTATCATCACAACGAGGCGAAGGATGATCTTGTCGCCGCCTGCTTCCGCCGCTCGTTCAGCATCGCCAGCGAGGCGCAGCGCCAGGCGCGTGCGTTGCCGGGGACTGAACGTGATCGCCTCATCTCCGCCGTGGCGGGCCTCATCCGGTTCCAGCTCGGCGCCGAGGGGCCGCTGCTGCGCGCTTCGGTGCTGTCGTCGATGCCCCACGCCTATCAGGTCGAGATCATCTCACAGTCCGACCGCGTGAGCCGCCAGTTCGGGGCCAGGATCGCCGACGCCATCGCCGACGGCTCGATCCGCCCGGTGGATCCCGCCATTGCCGGCGCAATCGTGCACGCCGCAGTCAACGTCGCATCCGACATTCGCGACCTCACATTTGCCGCCGAGCCGGACATCGTCGACCGACTGGTGCGCGCGATCTTCAGCGGCCTGGATTCAGCCTGAGCCGCTATTCGGAATCGCCAACAATCCCCGTCACACGTCCCTCGCGATCGTCCATGCGCGCGCCGCCGAGAATGCCGGGCAGGGCGTGGTTGCCTTCATGGCAGGCGTACTCGTACATCGGCTCCTTGCTGGCCGTGAGCGTCATCTCCCCGCGCCAGGGGCGCGTGAAGGCTTCCCGATCCTCCACCACGAACTCGTAGTGGATCGCCTCCGGCCCGGCGCGCGAGAAACGCTCGGTCACCACCGGGTTCTCGCCGACATAGTAGCTGTCGCCCATGTTCGGCCGCACCCGGATGTCATGATGGAAGTTGCGCGTCTGCACCACCAGCGTGTCGCCCTCCCACCAGCCTACCGAATTGCCGAGCCAGGTGTCGAAGCCTTTCGCATCACGCTTCTCGCCGATCGGAATGATGCGCGCGTCGTGGATCATCTCGACCGTGATCGCCACATGCGTCGGCGTCTGCACGATCTGGTAGTGATTGTTGTACAGCACGTTGATCATTGGCGGGCCGGCGGTCGAGCCGAAGCCGACAATGCAACGCTCGCCCTGCGGCCGGATCTCGGGCCCGTCCCATGTGCCGCGTACCTTGGCCAGGCGGTCCTCGAGATGCTTCTTCGCTGCAGCTGTGTAGGGTATGCGACCGTCATGCGGATCGACGATCCACGACGACCGCGTCTCGCCTTTCACCACGCCGTACTGCGTGCCGGGATCGATCCAGAACGCATTGTAGCCGGCGTTCGCATTGCCATCGGTCGGCGCGCCCTCGCTGGGATTGGATGGCGCGTTCGACGCCGCCATCATCCGCGCCCGCGCCTGTTCCATCTGCTGCGCGCGGTCGGCCGGAATCGTCTGTGTCTTGAACTGCGCCGGACGTTCCAGCGTGGTCAGGCTCGCATTGCTCCATGTCCCCTGCAGGTCCGGCTTGCCATCCGGCGTCCGCGGTGGCTGCCAGCTCTCTTGCGCTGCGGCCTGACCGCAGGCCAAAGCCAGCATCGCAATACCCAGAAGCAACTTCTTCATGACCGCTCCTCCAGCGCCGTCCGCCGCATTCAGCGTGACGCTGCATTCGCGCGCGAGATGTCGCCCGGGTCAATCGCCGCCGGTAGCCCTCGACGCGACGTCAGCCCCTGAATTGACCAGGAGGCTCAAACGAAAAGCGCCGGCCCCGCGAGGGGCCGGCGCAGTCTTGGAATCACCAACCGGTGCGCGCCGAAGCGCGCTCAGGCCTAGTAGCTGACCAGAAGGTCGACGCCGAAGGTGCGCGGCGGCGAGAAGTCGAAGTTCTGGTATCGCGCATTGTCATCCCTGCGGAACGAGTTGGCGCCGACGTTTGCGGTCTGCTCTTCGTCCGTGAGGTTGCGGACCCAGAAGGTCAGGCCCAGCACTTCGTCAGAGGATTTCCAGTTCAGACGTGCGTCAAGGTTGTCGAAGGCAGGCGAGATCTGGTTGTCGTTGTTGAAGAACGATCCATAGAACTCGTCGCGCCAGGAGTAGCTGATGGTCGGCAGGAAGTAGGAACCATCTTCCATGTCGATCCGGTAGGAAGCGTTGATGGCAACCTTGTGCTTCGGCGACTGGGACAGCTCATTGCCTTCCACCGAACGCTCCGAAAGCGGATCGACGGCAATGTTCCTGAACGTCGGTCCGACCGTTGTAACGCAGGTCCCCAGCGAGGTTGGGGCCGCGGAAGAACGGCAACGATCGTCACGCGTCGGATCGATATAGACGCCCGACTCGGTGATCTCGGTGTTCAGGTAGGCGTAGGTGAAGCCGATATTCAAAGCATCGATCGGGCTCCAGTTTCCTTCGAGTTCGAAGCCCGTCGTTTGAACTTCAGGCAGGTTGACGAACGCCGTCGAAGTCACGCGAATGCCGCCTGAGTTGTCGACCTGCGTCAGCGGAGCCTGAGAGTCGGTGTAGCTGTAGAGGAACACCGCCGCGTTGGTCGTGAGCCCGTAGTCGGCCCACGCCTGTTTCCAGCCCGCTTCGTACGAATCGACGAACTCGGCGTCGGTGTAGGGGTTGAGCACGAAGCCAAGGTTGTTGAAGCCCCCGGCTTTGTAGCCACGCGAGTACTTCGCGAAGGTCAGCGTGTCGTCCCACGGACGGTATTCGACGCCCGCCGTGCCGGTCACAGCCTCCCAGTCGCCTTTAAGACGGCGCACCGCATAGCCGCGGCTGTCGAGGGACGCCGTGTATCCGTTGACAGCTTCGGTCGCGGTAAACCTGTTGCCGAACGCTACCGACGTAATGTTGGCGTAGGGCAGCGGGATGCCCAGGCCGGAGCAGATGATGTAGCAGGCGACGAAGCCCTCTTCTGCGGACTCCTTGATGTCTTTCGAATAGCGCAGACCGGCGGTCAGTTTCAGCTGGTCGTTAAGCGTGTAGTCGACCTGACCATAAACGCCGTAGGCGTTGTAGAGGCCGGTGTTGCTGAAGTGCTGCAGGCGGCGCTCCGGGTTCGCGATGAACCTTCCGGTCGCCGGATTGAAGTAGCTGCCAGCCAGCGGCTCTTCGTTGAGCGTCAGCGACAGGCCGGGCTGCTTGTTGTTCTCCTGGTACTGGTAGATGCCGCCGATCCACTGCAGCGGACCGTCCATCGTCGAGATCAGGTTGATCTCGTTCGAGAAGAAGGCGCGGCTCTCGCCGTATGTGTCGGTGGAGTTCGGGAAGATCGTGCGCGGAGCGGCCCCCGAGATGCACCCGCCGCCGCCAAGCGACGACAGCGTCGAGGTCGGGAAGCCGACAAGCTGGTTGGCGCCGAAAGCAGCGCAAGGCCCAGCCGTGATCTGCGAGGTGATCGCATTGTACGTCACCGATTTGATCGGTGTGCCGTCAGCATCGAGGCTGCGGCTGTAGTCGAAGTAAACGTACCCGCCGACGTATTTGATGTCGAACCAGTCGGTCGAATAGACGGCTTCCAGAACGTACTCGTCATTCTGATCGACCGTGCCGATCTGGGCGCGGTTCGAGTTGTAGGCATGCTCGCCATTCGTCGCGAACGGGTTGTCCCGACGCGAGCCGGCCTGCGTGAACGAAATCACGGACGGGTTGCTGTAGGCGAAGGACGGGTTCACAGCCGTCGCGCCATTGGTGTTGAACTGCGGCAGGTACGGCGCGTCCGTGAAGCTCGACGTGGCGCCGCCCGGAGGCCCAGCCTTGTCGTAGCCGGTTTCACTTGTCTTGAACCACCACGAGAAGCGGTCGCCGATCTCGCCTTCCAGCTGGAGTTCGAGGTAGTAGTCGTCGAGCGCCCAGCTTTCGTTTTCGCCGGTTCCGTAGTTGAAGTCGACGCCGTCGCGCTGTTCGCGCTGACCCGCGACGCGATAGCGGAGATAATCCGTGATCGGGCCGGAAACGGACGCCACGGCGTTCGTGTAGTTGTAGTTGCCGGCGCCGAGTTTCAGGTCGACTGAGAGTTCGTCGGTCGGGCGCTTTGAGATGATGTTGATCGCGCCGCCGATGGCGTTGCGGCCGTAGAGCGTGCCTTGCGGGCCGCGCAGGACTTCGACGCGTTCGATCAGCATCGCGTCCCGGCCAGCAGTGGTGGCGAAGGATGTGTACAGACCGTCGGTGTAGTTGGCGACGCCCGGATCGGCGCCGATGCTGTTCGACAGACGGCCGATACCACGCAGCGTCACGCGCTCGTTGCTCGGGGTGTAGGAGAGGCCCGGCGTGACGTTGGTCATATCGGTGATGGTGATGATGCCGAGTTCCTGCTTGGCGTCGGAGCTGATTGCCGTAACGGCGACAGCGACGTCCTGGACGGTCTCTTCGCGCTTGTTGGCGGTGATTACGATGACGTCGCGGCCTTCATCGGCGTCGACGGGTGGCTGAGGTCCTTCCTGTGCGAAAGCGGGCATGGCCACGCTCAAGGCAAGTAGGCTCACGACCGAAATACGATGCTTATGCGCCATTAGCGCGTCTCCCTGCTGGATTGGTGCTCCCGCGGCGTCCTGAGTGTTTTTTTCTTACGGACGACGACGCCGCCGCGTGTTGCTACACGTGACGGACGCGGTCTGAACCTGCGGTTTGCGCAGCTAGCCGTCAACCGCGATGTATCTGCTACGCCACGGTTTTCGCGGATTTCGACCAAAAAGTCACGGGTAATGCCGCAACCGCGAAGTGCTGGCGGAACGAAATCAGCGCCGCCATGAACCGCAAATTCGAATCGCCAGTATGGCGGGGAGCGCCATAAAACGCCAGTTTGGCCAGCGATTCCGAATTGTTGCCGCGCGCGTCAATTGCCGCGAGGGCGTGCCCGGCTGGTTGGCGTAGCGGCCGCGGGGTCTTCCGGCCAATCGTGTTTCGGGTAGCGGCCCTTCATGTCCTTTTTCATGTCGATGTAGCCGCCGCGCCAGAAGGAAGGGATGTCGCGTGTCACCGCGACTGGCCGGAACGCTGGGGAAAGCAGCGCGACCGTCAGTGTGATTCGGCCGTCAGCGATCGTGGGGTGAGTAGCAAGGCCAAAGGCCTCCTGGACCTTGCATTCGACCGTTGGTCCCCCGTCGCTGGCGTAGTCGATCGGCACGGCGCGGCCGACCGGCGCGGTCCAGTGCGTCGGCGCCAGCCGCGCCACGTCGCGCGGCAGCGGCCAGTCGAGCAGGGTGAGCGCGGCATCGACCAGTTGCCCGGCGCCGAGGGAGTCGAGCGCACCTGGCGACTCGAGCAGCGGGCCCAGCCAGTCTTCCAGGCGCGCTTTTACGATACCGCCAAAGTCGGCTGGCCACGGCGCGCCGATAACCCGGCCAAGCAGTTCGACACGTCCGATAAGGCTCTCCAGAGCCTCGGCGTTGCGGAGCAAGCCAAGTCCCTGGTCGCGGATTGCCTCAAGCAGCGCCGCGCGAACCAGTTCGCCCGTGGGCGCCGGCAGCGGCGCCTCTTCCAGAACGACGGCGCCAAGCCTGCGAACCCGCCGCGCGCGGACGCGGCGCGTCTCCGGATCGTAGCGCGCCTCTTCCTTCACCTCGATGGCGCCGGATGCGAGCGCATCGTCCTCGGTGATCCGCGCCGCAAGCGTGATGCGCAGGTCAGGCCCGGACCCGGTCATGTCCGCCACAGCCAGCCATCCCTGCGTCGCCAGCGGATCGGCCTCGTCCAGCATCGCGCCGCGACCGCCCGCCAGCAGGAACCGTCCCGCCGTCTGGCCCCGCAGGCGCGCGACCCGCTCCGGAAAGCCAAGCGCCAGCACGGCCCCCGGGCTGATCGCAGGCGCGTCCTTGCCGCCCGCCAGCCGCGCCCATCGCGCCGCGAGATCGCGCATCGCACGGGCGCGTTGTCCGTTCTCGGTGCGGAAGCGCGACAGACGCTGGTCGAGATCGGTCGACCTCCCGCCAAGATCGCGCTCGCTGAGAATCGCCGCGATGTCGGCGGCAAGCCGCGCCTGTCCTCGCTCCGCGGCGCGCAGCACCATCAGCGCCAGTCGCGGCGGAAGCGGCAGGTCACCCAGCCGCTTGCCCAGCGTCGTCAGTTCGCCCTCTGCCGTCAGCGCCTTGCTCGCGGCCAGCAGATTCCGCGCAGCCCGCCAGGGCGCCTCGCGCGGCGGCGACAGCCAGCGCAGCTCGTCAGGCGACTTCGCGCCCCAGCGCGCAAGATCGAGCGCAAGGCCGGTGAGGTCGGCATTCTCGATCTCCGGGGAAGGCGAGGCCGCAAAGCCCCGCATCTCCGCCTCGCGCCATAGCCTGTAGCAGACGCCTGGACCCGTGCGGCCCGCGCGCCCGCGCCGCTGGTCCGCATTCGCCACCGCCAGCCGCACGGTCTCCAGTCGCGACACGCCAAGCGACGGATCAAACCGCGGCACACGCGCAAACCCCGCGTCGACGACGACGCGCACGCCTTCGATCGTGATGGCGCTCTCTGCGATGTCCGTCGCAACCACGACCTTGCGCGACCCTTTCGGCGCAGCCGAGATCGCAGCCGTCTGCTCCTGTGGCGAGAGCGCGCCATAGAGCGGCGTGACGATCACATTGTCGGCGACAGGCCCTATGCGATCGACCGTGCGCTGGATTTCCGCCACGCCGGGCAGGAAGGCGAGCACCGAGCCGTCTTCCTCCGCCAGCGCCTTGCGGATCGCGGCCGCCACCTGATCCTCAAGCCGCTGCCGCGGCTCATAGCCCAGATACCGCGTCTCCACCGGCCACGCGCGCCCGAGGCTTTCGACGACAGGCGCATCGAAGAATGCCTGTGTCAGGTCAGCTGGCAAGGTCGCCGACATCAGTACGATGCGCAGGTCCTCTCGCAGCACCGATTGCGCATCGAGCGCAAACGCCAGCCCTTCATCGGCGTCCAGCGAACGCTCATGAAATTCGTCGAACAGGACCGCTGCGATTCCATCCAGACCCGGGTCCGACAGGATCATCCGGCTGAACACACCCTCTGTGACGACCTCCAGCCGCGTCGCCTGCGAGACCCGCACGTCGAGGCGCGAGCGCAGGCCGACAGTCTGCCCGACCTTCTCCCCGATCGTCGCGGCCATGCGCTCCGCCGCCGCACGCGCAGCGATCCGGCGTGGCTCGACGAGGATGAGCCGCCGCCCTGCAACCCACGCCTCATCCAGAAGCGCCAGCGGCACGCGCGTCGTCTTGCCGGCGCCGGGCGGGGCGGAAATCACCATGCGCGTCCTGTCCCGCAGTTCGGAAACGATCTGCGGGATCACATCCTCGATCGGCAGGCCGGACGGGGTAGACATCGCCGTCCGCGTATCAGCCAAAGGCCCGATGGTCGACCAGCACCTTTGCGCCGATCATGATGAGGATCAGTCCGCCGACGATCTCCGCCTGCGGGCCAAGCGCCTTGGCGCCCCCCCGTCCGATCATGACGCCTGCAGCCGAGAGAACGAATGTGACGAGGCCGATTACGGCGACGCTTATAAATACCGGCACGCCCAGTGTCGGGAGCGTAATCCCCGCGGCCGCCGCGTCGATGCTCACGGCAATCGCCAGCGTGACCAGCGTCCAGCCACTCGCCAGCTTTTCCTTGCCCGGGTCGCTTTCCTCGCCGGGCGGGTCTTTCTTCATTCCCTCGTAGACCATCTTGCCTCCCACCAGCGCGAGCAGGACGAACGCGATCCAGTGGTCGACGCTTTCGATCAATCCGGCGAACAGCAGGCTCAGCGACCATCCGATCAGCGGCGCAATGGCCTGCGCCAAGCCGAAAGCCGCACCGACCAGAAGCGCGGCGCGCCAAGGGTTGCCGCGCGCGACTGCGCCCTGACCTAGCGCCACGGCAAACGCGTCCGCCGCCAACCCCAGCGCCAGAAGGAAGAGGGACACGTTCATGCAGGCTTCCGCTCCAGCGCGGCGACGATTTCGATATGCGGCGACCAGATGAACTGATCCACCGGCGTGATGCGCGTCACCCGCCAGCCTGCAGCGGTCAGAATCTTGAGATCGCGCGCGAACGTGGTGGCGTTGCACGAAACCATGGCGATGCGTCTGAGGCTGGATGTCGCAAGCTCGCGCGTCTGTGCCTCTGCGCCTGCGCGCGGCGGGTCGATCACGGCGGCGTCGAAACGTTTCAGGTCCTTCCAGTCCAGCGGATTGCGGAACAGGTCGCGCACTTCCGTCGTCACGGGCTTCAGCCCTGCTGTCTTCTTCGCGGCGCGGCCAAGCGCCCTGATCGCAACCTCCTCGCCTTCAACAGCATGCACCGGTGCATCCGCCGCGAGGGGCAGAGTGAAGGTTCCTGCACCGGCAAACAGGTCGACAACGCGTTCACTGCCCTCAACCGCCTGCTGCACAAGCGCCAGCATCGCCGCTTCTGACTCCCGGCATGCCTGCAGGAACCCGCCTGGCGGCAGCGTCACATCCGCCGCGCCGAAACGCAGCGTCGGGGCGGCACGCTCCATCTCGACGACGCCATTGATCGAAAGCCGGGCGAGCACGATTGCCTCCGCGGCCTTGGCGGCGGCAGCGCGTGTATCGGCCGACATGCCCCTCGGCGCGCCGGTCAGCGCCACATCGAAGCCCGTCAGCGTCTCCGTCGCAGTGATCGTCAATGCGTCCTTGCGCGGCGCTGCGATCGCCGCCAGGGGCGCGAGGCGCGGAATCAGAGCGACGAGGCCGGGCGTAAGCACGGCGCAGTCGCCTAGCCCCACGATGTGATGACTGCGCTTGCCATGAAACCCGATGACGATCTCATTGTCGCGGCGGTGCGCCGCAAACACCGCGCGCCGCCGCGTCGCGGGCGGAACCTGCACGACGTCATCAACTGTCGCGCTGATCCCCTGAAAGGACAGCGCCGTGACAACGAGGTCGCGTTTAAGCGCCAGATAGCGATCCGCAGGAAGGTGCTGCAACGAACACCCCCCGCATTCACCATAATGGCTGCAACGTGCGGGCAGGCGCGCCGGGTCGGGCGTGACGATAGAGAGCAACCGTGCACGATCGCCCTCGACCTTCGCCTCGACGGTTTCGCCCGGCAGGGCAAACGGCACGAAGACCGGCTGTCCATCATGCTCCGCCACGCCGTCGCCCTGCGCGCCGAGGCGCAGGATGGTGAGTGTCACGGGCGGCGGTTTCATCGCGGCGCTTCAAGCAGTTTCCGCCGGCATTGACCAGTCTCGCCACCCATCCTCGCTTGGCCGGGGAATCGCAGCGTCGCAGCAGGAACTATTGTCTTGAGGGCGTCAGCCTGCCGCGACATGGTGCGCGTCATGCTGACGCCAGCGGAGCTGCAGATCCTGTCCACCAGCCTCGGCGTCGCCGGGCGCGCCGTGCTGTTCTCGCTGCCGGTCGCCATTGCGTTCGCATGGGCGCTGTCGCGGCCGCGTTTCCCCGGCAAGTCGGTTGTTGACACGATTGCACACCTGCCGCTCGTCCTGCCGCCAGTTCTTGTCGGCTATCTCCTTTTGCTGGCGCTCGGCGCTCAGAGTCCGCTGGGCGCGTGGCTCAAGTCCTCCTTCGGCATCCAGCTCGCGTTCAGCGCCGAAGGCGCCGCCATCGCAACGGCGGTGATGGCTTTCCCGCTGATGGTGCGCGCGATTCGCCTGTCGTTCGAAGCAACAGACCCTGGCCTGTTCGAGGCAGCCTCCGTGCTGCGCGCCGGGCCATTGGATCGGTTCTGGTCGATGACGCTGCCGCTTGCGTGGCCGGGCGTCCTTGCTGGCGCAGTCACTGCCTTCGCCGCGGGACTCGGCGAGTTCGGCGCTGTGATCACCTTCGCCTCCAACGTCGAGGGTGAGACGCAAACCCTGCCGCTCGCCATCAACGCCGCGCTCAACACGCCGGGCCGCGACGACGCGGCCTTCCGCCTTGCGCTGATCTCGCTGACCGCCGCCATCGCCGGACTCGTGCTCGCGGAAATGCTTCAGCGCTGGGCGCGCCGGAGGCTGGAGGCGTGACGCTGAAACTGCGCGACGTTGTCGTCCGCAAGGGCGCGTTTCGGCTCGCCGCCGATTTTGAAGTCGCCGCCAGCGGCGTCACCGTCGTGTTCGGTCCTTCAGGCTCTGGCAAATCGAGCCTGCTGTCCGCGATTGCGGGGCTGAATCGGCTTGAGTCCGGCAGCCTCAGCCTCAGCGGCCGCGTGCTGGAAGATGCGAGCACCGGCGTCCGCATCCCTGCGCATCAGCGCGGCATCGGCCTTGTCTTCCAGGACGCGCGCCTGTTTCCGCATCTCACCGTGCGCGGCAATCTGGACTACGCCGAACATCGCCGCCCCGCTGCGCGCAACGCGCCCATCGTCGTCGAGATCGCGCGCCGCCTTGAGTTCGAGGACCTGCTTGACCGGCCGGTCCGCAATCTCTCCGGCGGGGAGCGCAGCCGCGTCGCGCTGGCCCGCGCCATCGTCTCTGCGCCCGAGCTGCTGTTGCTCGACGAACCTTTCGCCGCGCTCGATGGCCGCCGCCGCCATGATTTCCTGGCGCTCCTGCGAGAGTTGTCGAACGAGCAGCGCCTGCCGATGGTCGTCGTCACCCACAACATCGACGATGCGGCCGAGTTGGCCAACGATGTGATCGCCACGCATGACGGCCAGGTGATCGCATACGGCGCCGCGCCCGACGTCATGGCGCGCGCGGAGTTCGCGAGCCTGCTCGACCGCCGCGATCTTGGCGCGCGTGTGCCGGCATCGGCAGTTGCGGGCGGTTCGGTCGAGGGCGTGTGGGTAAGGGCTGACAGCGTGCTTCTGGCCTCCGAGCGTCCCCGCGGAATCTCCGCCCGGCACGTTTGGGAAGGCAAGGTCTACTCCATCCTCCAGGAGGACGCGCGCGGCGTTCTGGTTTCAATCGCGACAGAAGCGGGCTATATTCTGTCACGTATAACGCCCGAAGCGCTCGCCGATCTCCAGCTGGAGCAAGGCAAGCAGGCCTGGGCGGTGGTGAAGGCGCACGCTCTCTAGGGTGGCAGCATGAAGTCGATGCTTTCCGGGCTGGCCGCCGCGTTTGTGCTTGCGGGCTGTAGCGATCCCGCTCCCGCACCCTCTGTTGAACAGGCCGCGCCGGTCGTCTTCGCAGCAGCAAGCCTGACCGAGGTGCTCCAGACGGTTGGCGAGCTGTACGCCGCCGACGGCCATCCCGAGCCAAGGTTCAGTTTCGCAGGCAGTTCCGCCCTTGCAAAACAGCTGGAGCAGGGCGCCGAGGCGGACATCTTCATCTCTGCGGATGAGGCCTGGATGGATTATGCGACGGAGAAATCGCTGATCGACCTCGCCACACGCGTCACGCTTCTCACCAATGAACTTGTTCTGGTCGCCCCGGCCGGTGCACCGATCACGCTGGAACTCGCCGCCGGCATGGATCTGGTCGGAGCGATCAAAGGCGGAAAGCTTGCACTGGCCGACCCCGACTCCGTCCCCGCAGGCAAGTATGCGCGCGAGGCGCTCACCCACTTCGGCGCGTGGGATGCTGTCGCGTCGAGCGTTGCCCGTGCGGAGAACGTCCGCAGCGCGCTGCGATTCGTTGAGACGGGGGATGCTGCCGCCGGGATCGTGTATGCAACCGACGCCGCCGCCGCCGGGTCAGCGGTTCAGGTCGTTGGCGTGTTTCCAGCTGGCTCGCACACCCCGATCACCTATCCAGCGGCGCTTCTCGCAGGAAAGGCCGACGGGCCGGGCGCAGCCTTTCTCGATTTCCTCACTTCGGAACCTGCTCGCAAGGCCTTCGAGGACGCCGGCTTTGGCCTTGTGCGCTGAGAGGAAACCCGGGCGCACCTCTCGGCACCGTGAAGATTTTCGTGCTTTGCGTGCATGGGCGCCCTAGCGGCGCCCCCGTTGCCGTGCGGGGCAAGTACGTTCACTATCCGCGCTACCTGCGCCGCATCAGATCTGCGCACATGGGGAGATTGAATATGAAGCGTTCGCACAAGATCGGCTTGTTGGCCCTCGGGCTCGCTGGAGCCGCCTCTGTGATCGCACTGAGCGCAACTGCTGCGCCCGAGAGCGTGAAGATTGCCGGCACCCGCGTCGACAACTTCATGCTGCCCGACCAGACCGGCATGGGCCACGAGCTGTTCTACTACAAGAACGCCCCCGCAGTGGTCATCGTATCCGGTGCGCTGGGCGACGACGCCACCAAGAAAGCTGCCGCCGAACTCGCCAAGCTCAGGGTCCAGTACGAGGCCAAGGGCGTCCACTTCGTGATGCTGAACTCCTCGCTGGAGGACAGCCGCGACGAGATCATCCATGAAGCCGCCCATCTTGGCGTCCCCATGCTGGCGGACAGCCTGCAGCTTGTGGGCCGCTCGCTCGGCGTGACCAAGACCGGCGAAGCTTTCGTGGTGAACCCGAAAACCTGGACTGTCGCCTACCACGGCCCCGTCACCGAAACGCTCGGCGACAAGAAGGTGAAAGGCGCCAGCGTCGCCGCGGCGATCGACTCGCTGCTGGCTGGCGGCATGCCGAAGGTCACGCAAGCCTCGGTCAAGGGCAAGGCGATCGCCTTCCCGGATCGCGTAAAGGCCCCGCAATGGAAGGACATCTCCTACGCCAAGGACGTCGCGCCTGTGCTGCAGGCGAAGTGCGTTGTCTGCCACACGGAAGGCGGCATGGGCCCGTTTCCGATGGACAGCTACCAGACCGTCAAGACCATGGCGCCGATGATCCGCGAGTCGCTGCGCACCAAGCGGATGCCTCCGTTCCACTCGGACGCCCATTGGGGCAACTGGTCCAACGACATGCTTCTGTCGAATGACCAGATCAAGACGGTCATCAACTGGGTTGAGGCTGGCGCACCGCGCGGCGAGGGCAATGATCCGCTCGCCGAGAAGAAATACGTGCCGCCGGAATGGCCGCTGGGCCAGCCCGACGCGATCGTCGAAATCCCTGCCTTCGACGTGCCGGAGAGCGGCTACATCGACTACCAGGAGCGTTCGGTCGACGCGAAGCTCACCGAAGGCAAGTGGCTGAAGGCGACGGCATGGTCCGGGTCTTCGCCCGCTGTCCACCACGCGCTGGCCGGCTGGATTCCAGAAGTCCGTGAAGACGGCAAGGGCTTCTCGTGGAACACGTCGCTCGGCGGCTACGGTCCGGGCGGCGAGGCGAACCTCACGCCGGACGATACCGGCATCTACATCCCGCCGGGCGGCTCGTACGCCTACCAGATGCACTACACGAGCAACGGCAAGAAGATCACCGACAAGACCAAGGTCGGCTACTACTTCTACAAGGAAGCCCCCACCAAGATCCTGCGCCAGACCAGCGTGACGGACTTCTCGCTGGAGATTCCCGCTGGCGCCTCGCGTCACCACGAGACGGCGTATATCATCTTCCCGGATGATGCCGAGATCTTCGGAACGCAGCCGCACTGCCACTCGCGCTGCTATTCCACCAAGCTGACGATCCGCTACCCGGATGGCCGCGAGGAAGTTCTGCTGAACCAGCCGCGCTATGACTTCGGCTGGCAGCGTGAATACCATTTCGAGCCGATGCTTCAGGTTCCGAAAGGCTCGATGATGATCGCCGACTACGTGTTCGACAACTCGGAGAACAACCCGGCGAACCCGGATCCGAAGCACAAGGTCACGTTCGGCGAGCAGACCTCCGAAGAGATGCTGTTCACATTCATGCGCTTCCGCTTCAAGAACGAGACGGTCACCAACCGTCGTGACGACCTGATGAAGGAGCTGCAGACCTCCGTCGTGTTCGGCGCCTTCGACGACGATCGCAACGGCGAGATCAACGTGGCGGAGCTCCGCAACGACCCGCGCTTCGGCGCACTCAAGGGTTATGTCGGCATGGTCGACGCCAACAAGAACGGCACGCTGAACCTGGCCGAATGGACCACGGCCATGAACATGATGCAGCAGATGCGCACCCGTTCCAGCGCAGCGCCTGCCGCGGCGACCGCTCCGGCCGTCAAGCCGGATGCTGGCGCGAAGGCGATGCTCGACAACGTGACAGGCGACCACTAGGCCAGTCCGTCTTCCAGAAGTGTGGACCCGCCGGGCAACCGGCGGGGCCATTCATTTCCGCGGGACCTCTTTTGACCCTGCATGGAGTGGGCGCTTGTAACCTCCCGCAGACGATCTACTTCACGGTCACGACGCGACGGATTTGGTGGATTCCGTCAGAGCGGTGTTTCGCCGGCACGTGCACGACTGCGCCCATGCACCATGGAAGCGCGGTTGAGTTGCGGGGGACGTTTTGACCGGAATGAGTGAAAATGGTGCGCCGGGGTCATTGCTGGTGCTTGCGGTCGATGACGACGCGCTCATCCAGATGAACACCGTGGCCATGCTCGAAGAGCTGGGCCATCGCGTCCTCGAAGCGTCCAATGGCGCCGCGGCGCTCGAGATCGTTCGGCAGAATCCGGCGATCGACGTCGTCCTGACCGACTTCGCCATGCCCAGGATGACCGGCCGCGATCTCGCCATCGCCATCGCGCGCGAGAAGCCGGGCCTGCCGGTGATCCTGGCTACGGGTTTCGTCGAACTGCCGCCGGGCGAGAGTTTCGACGCCAAGATGCTGCAGAAGCCCTTCGGCCTCGCTGAGCTGGCGCGCGTCCTGAAGCGCTGAGGCTCAGTATTCGGGAAAGAATTCAGTCCCGAGATAGCCGATATCGAAATGCCGGCGATTGTAGTCGGCAAACCGCGCTGCGTGCTGCTCTGCTTCAAGGCTGGTTGCGAAGCGGCGATACCCGAGCCACGTCCCATCGCCCAGCGGTAGCGCGCCCTGCTGAAGCGCCAGGTGGGCATGGCGCTCGGGTACGGCCCAGCGGTTGCGCCAGTGGCCCGGTTCGGCGTCCACCGGCTGCTCGACTGGAGTTGTGCGTTCGAGAACTTTCACGCCAGCAGACGAACCAGAAGACTGGACCTGTTTCACGGCGTCTCGCTCCTTGCCAGCCGAAGGCCGGCAAAAGGAATGGCTCCCTGAGCTGGACTCGAACCAGCGACCATTCGATTAACAGTCGAATGCTCTACCAACTGAGCTATCAGGGAGCACGGTTGGAGGCGGGGGTATAGCTGCCGGATATTACTGGTTCAATAGCGGTTCTCTGCTGCGTGCCGGAAATCGGCCATCCGGGTGCGTGCTTCTGTGAAAAACCGAAACATCCCAGAGCAAAGGCCCAGCCCAAATGCAAAAGAAGAGGGCGGGAGCCAAGAGGCTCCCGCAAAGGCGTTTGGGTGATGGTGGGGTGTCTTCAAGGGAAGACAGGGCCAACATCGCCCCGTTCGGTAAACAAGAGGTTAATGCTTAACCGTCTCGCGAAAATTGTCGGGAATTCGTTTCGAAGGTGAAGGTGGAGGCCTCGCCCGGAATCGAACCGGGGTGCAAGGATTTGCAGTCCTCTGCGTAACCACTCCGCCACGAGGCCTCACTCAAACCGGCGCTGGCGGAGCGTCGGTAGGGCGCGTTGCGCCGGTTGGTGCGTATGCTAAGAGCCCCCAGCGCACAAGACCCAGGGGCTCTGCTGGCGATTCTGTGCATCAGATATGGGACTGAATCGTGGATCTGGAAGCCGCCCGCATCGCGATGATCGACAGCCAGGTGCGCGTCAATGACGTTACCGACCGCCGGCTGATCTCTGCCTTGATCGCTGTGCCGCGCGAGGTTTTCGTACCCGCCGCCAAGCGCGCCTCCGCCTATGCCGACATCGCCGTCGAGACGCGTCCGGGCCGCTGGATGGCGGCTGCGCGGGATTTCTCCAAGCTGATCAACATCGCAGCTGTCCGCCCCGAAGATCGCGTTCTCGATATCGCGCCGGGCACAGGCTATTCGAGCGCGGTTCTCGCCCGCCTGGCTGGATCGGTTGTTGCGCTGGAAGACGATGAAGCCGGTACGAAACAATTGCGGGATGGCCTCGCCGCCGCCAATGCCTCGGGCGTCGAGGTTGTGACGGGGCCGCTGCACGCTGGCTTCCCCAGCAAGGGTCCGTATGACGTAATCATCGTCAACGGCGCCGTTGAGGAGGTGCCGTCCGCATGGCTGGCGCAGCTGGCGGAAGGGGGCAGGCTCGCGGTTCCGGTGGCTGAAGGCGGTGTCCGAAGGGCGCGGCTCTACTCGGCTTCAGGCGGCAAGACGGCCTGGCGGACGCCCTTCGATACGCCCTTCCCCGCACTTCCCGGCTTTGAAAAAGCCGCGGAATTTCGCTTTTAGAGAGAATCTCAACCTTTCGGACCGTACTTTCTGGCAACGTCATCTAGCGCCGCGGCCGGCTGAGCATTCAATGTTCGATGGGCGCCGGGCTGGGACAGTCGGGACCTGAGGTATTCGTCATGAGATTTTTGGCAGCCGCCGTGCTGATGTGCTCGGTCTCGGCCCCCGCTTTGGCGCAGGTGAGCCAGGACACGCTGGCCGAGGCGGTGGATTCCGCCATCTCCAACAATCCGGAATTGATGGCGCAGCGGAAGATCAGGGCCTTCGCCGACGAGAACCTCAATCAGGCGGAAGCCCAGATGGGACCGCAGCTCAATCTCAATGGCACGTTCGGCGCCGAATACACCACCGTTGGACGGCAGGTGACCTCTGCCTCTGGCACCTTTCCCTATGACGGCGAACAACAGCGAGCGACCGTGGGCCTCGAAGCGCGTCAGTCGCTGTGGTCTGGTGGCTCTCTGACAGCTCAGCGCGATCAGGCAATGGCGGGCGTTACCGCCGCACAGGCCGAACTCATCGGCGCTGAACAGAATCTCGTTCTCCAGGTCGTCACGGTGTTCATGGACGTCCGCCGCGCCGAGCGCGAAGTGGAAATCCGCGGCCGAAACGTCAGCTCGCTCGGCCAGCAGGTGAAAGCCGCGCGCGACCGCTTCGATGTGGGCGACGTGACCCGCACTGACGTTGCTCAGGCCGAGGCGCGTGAAGGCGCATCGAAGGCCGAACTTGCCGCCGCAACCTCGCGCCGCGCCCGCGCCCGCGCCGATTACGAACAGGTCGTCGGCCGTCCGCCGGTCCAGCTTGCCGCCCCGCCGCCGACGCCTGCGCTGCCGGCCTCGCTTGACGAGGCCATCGCTGTCGCCCGCGCCAACAATCCAGCCGTCGCTGCCGCCCGCGCACGCGAGATTCAGAGCGAACGCGGCGTCGATGTCGCCCGCGGCCGCCTTGCGCCGCAGTTCGACCTTGTCGGTAATGCCGGCTTTGTCGAGTCGCGCCAGGACGACACGTTCCGCGATTCGAATGTCGGCCTCGTCGCCGAATTCCGGTTCCCGCTGTTCGACAGCGGCCTGCTGCAGTCCCGCACCCGCGGCGCGCAGCTTGAGGCCGACCGCGCCCGTTATGAGAGAATGGGGATCGAGCGCCAGATCACCGCGCAGGTCACCGCATCGTGGAACCAGCTGATCGCCGCGCGCGAGGAAATCGCCGCATCCACAAGCCGCGTGGCTGCCGCCGAGATCGCCCTTGAAGGGGCGGAGCAGGAGCTGGCCGTCGGCGAGCGCATCACGCTCGACGTGCTCGACCAGGAGCGCGAACTGCTCGAGGCCCAGCTGGGTCAGGTGGACGCGGAACGGGCAGCCTACATGACGGCGCACGAACTGCTGTCGGCGATGGGCGAACTGCGTCCGGAACTGATTGCCGAATAGTGGCGGACGGGCGCCCGGACCGTCCCGGCGTTAACGAATTCCACACCATAGGACTGTCTATTCCTTAATGCGTCGGGGCTGGTGAATCGCGCCTTCCCCGAGCCTTGGGAATAAAGAGGACGGCCATGTCTGCCGAACAAGCTCAACGCGAACCGACCATGGAGGAGATCCTCGCCTCCATCCGGCGGATCATTTCCGAGGAAGACCGTCCGTCCGACAGCGGCGGAGAGGTTCTCGACCTGCAGCCGCCGACCCCGCCGCCCGTCGAGGCCAAGGCGCCCCCGCGCCACGAGCCCGAGCCGGCGATCGCGCGTTCGCCGCCACCGCGCATTTTCGAACAACCTGATCCGCTGCCTTCGCGCGCGCTGGAAGACGACCTGATGGTTGTCGAACACGAAGCCGAATACGAGCCGATGCCGGAGCCAGAGCCTGCTCCCGCACCGCAACCAGCACCGACACCCCAGGCAACCGCTCCGCAAGCCGAGTGGCGCCCAATGAACCAGGAAACGCTTACCAGCGAACCCGTCGCCCACCAGGCCGCCGGCTCGCTCTCGAAACTGATGGGCTCGATGCTCGTCTCCTCCGGCGCGACGCTGGACGATGTCGTGCGTGAACTCATGAAGCCAATGCTGAAGGAGTGGCTGGACGCCAACCTGTCGGCGATCGTCGAAGCCGAAGTTGCAAAGGAGATCGATCGCATCCGCCGCATGGCTCGCTAGGAGCCGCGGGGAACAGGCCGCATCGGCGGCATACAAGGACGTCGGACTGACCCAACAAGCTTACGCCACAGGGCGCACCTTAACCGGTGCGCCTTTTGCGTTTCGGCCGCAGCCAGGCCGGGCAGGCGGCAGCCTGATGACAACCCAGCCGCCCCGCGTTATCCGCATCCCATGATTGACGATCGTTTCGACCACAAATCCGCAGAACCCCGCCTCTACGAGGCCTGGGAAAGCTCTGGCGCGTTCAAGCCTTCGGGCGAGGGCGAGCCCTACGCCATCGTGATCCCGCCGCCGAACGTCACGGGCGTGCTGCACATGGGGCATGCGCTCAACAACACGCTGCAGGACGTGCTGATCCGCTATCACCGGATGCGCGGGTTCAAGACGCTGTGGCAGCCGGGCACGGACCATGCCGGCATCGCGACGCAGATGGTCGTCGAGCGCCAGCTGGCGCAGGAAGGCAATGTCGGCCGCCGCGATCTCGGACGCGACAAGTTCGTCGAGCGCGTCTGGCAGTGGAAAGAGAAATCCGGCGGGTCGATCACCAACCAGCTGAAGCGCCTCGGCGCCAGCTGTGACTGGAGCCGCGAGCGCTTTACTCTCGACGATGGTCTCAACAAGGCAGTGACGAAAGTGTTCGTCGAGCTGTTCCGCGAGGGACTGATCTATCGCGACAAGCGCCTTGTGAACTGGGACCCGCATTTCCAGACCGCGATCTCGGATCTCGAAGTCGAGAACCGGGAAGTGAAGGGTCATTTCTGGCACTTCAGGTATCCGCTCGCCGACGGCGCAACCTACCAGTTCCCGACGCAGTTCGACGAGCTGGGCAAGCCGGTCGTGTTCGAGGAGCGCGACTACATCGTCGTCGCCACCACCCGTCCAGAGACGATGCTGGGCGATACCGGCGTCGCCGTGCATCCGGATGACGAGCGCTACAAGTCACTCATCGGCAAGATGGTGAAGCTGCCGCTGGTCGGCCGCCTCATTCCGATCGTGGCGGATGAATATGCCGATCCCGCTCAGGGCTCGGGCGCGGTGAAGATGACGCCGGCGCACGACTTCAACGACTATCAGGTCGGCAAGCGCAACAAGCTCGACACAATCAACATCTTCACGGACACGGCGCATCTCAACGACAACGTGCCCGAGAAGTATCGCGGCCACGAACGCTTCGCGGCGCGCAAGATGGTCGTCGCCGACATGGAGGCGGAAGGCTTCCTGCTGCAGATCGAAGACAAGACGATCATGCAGCCGTTCGGCGACCGCTCCGGCGTGGTGGTCGAGCCGTATCTGACGGACCAGTGGTATGTCGACGCGGCCACATTGGCGAAGCCTGCAATCGAGGCCGTCGAAAAAGGCACGACGAAGTTCGTCCCCGAGAACTGGTCGAAGACCTATTACGAATGGATGCGCAACATCGAGCCATGGTGCGTGAGCCGCCAGTTGTGGTGGGGGCATCGTATTCCGGCGTGGTACGGGCCGGCGCTGACGACCGAGCCGGATGGCAATGGCGGGCACGCTGCGGCGATCGACTCGCTGGGCGACCTGCCGCCAAAATTCTTCGTCGCCTTCACCGAGGACGAAGCGCTGGAACATGCGCGGGCTTACTACGGCGACCGCAAGATCGAACTTGCCGGCGATCGGGATGCTGCGCGCCAGCAAATGCTGTCTGGCGATCACGAGCAGCAGGTCCGTCTATGGCAAGACGAAGACGTCCTCGACACCTGGTTCTCGTCCGCGCTGTGGCCGTTCTCCACGCAGGGCTGGCCGGAGCGCGATCCGACGGCGGAGGGATTCTATCCCGGCGCGGTGCTGGTGACGGCGTTTGACATCATCTTCTTCTGGGTCGCTCGCATGATGATGCAGGGCATCCACTTCATGGGCGAAGCGCCTTTCAAGGACGTCTACATCCACGCGCTCGTCCGGGACGAGAAGGGGCGCAAGATGTCGAAGTCCCTCGGCAACGCCATCGACCCGCTGGAGCTAGTGGACGAGTTCGGCGCCGATGCGCTGCGCATGACGCTGGCCGCGATGGCGGCGCAGGGTCGCGACATCAAGCTGGCGAAACAGCGCGTCGAAGGCTACCGCAACTTCTCTACCAAGCTGTGGAACGCGACGAAGTTCGCGCAGATGAATGGCTGTGCGCTGGTCGAAGGGTTCGATCCTTCGTCCGTGAAGCACACGCTGAACAAGTGGATCGTCTCGGAGGCCGTGCGCACGACGAAGGCCGTGGAGCAGGGTATCGCCACCTACCGCTTCAACGAGGCGGCGGGCGCGATCTACGGCTATGTCTGGAACGTGTTCTGCGACTGGTACATCGAACTCACCAAGCCGATCTTCCTCGGCTCGGACGAAGCAACGAAAACCGAAACACGCGCCACGGCGGCGTGGGCGCTCGACCAGATCGTGCACCTGCTGCACCCGTTCATGCCCTACATCACGGAAGAGCTGTTCCAGGAGTTCGGCAAGCCCATCGCCCGCAAGGGCCTGCTGATCTCGCAGAGCTGGCCCGCGCTCGATGAATCGCTGATCGACGCAAAGGCCAACGCCGAAGTCGAATGGGTGATCCGCCTGATTACCTCGATCCGCTCCACCCGCTCGGACCTCAACGTGCCCGCCGGCGCCAAAGTCCCGATGACGCTGGTCGGCGCATCGGCCGAAACGCAGCAACGCCTCGCGACCTATCAGTCGCTGATCGAACGCCTCGCGCGGCTTGAGTCCGTGACAATCGCGGCGACGCCCCCCAAGGGCGCCGTCCGCATCGTGCTGGACGAAGCAACCGCCTGCCTCGACGTGGCGGCGCTGATCGACCTCAAGGCCGAGATCGCGCGCCTCGAGAAGGAGATCGCGCGCCTGAAGGGCGAGATCGCGGGCATCGACAAGAAGCTGTCGAACGAACAGTTCGTCGCCAAGGCGCCGCCGGAAGTGGTGGAAGAGCAGCACGAACGGCGCGCGGCGGCAGAGGCGGCGATCATCAAACTGGGCGATGCGCTGGCGCAGCTGAAGGCTGCGGGGTGATGGGGACCAACATGCGCGCAGCGATTCTTGGTCTCTTTTCCCTGGTCGCAACAGCCTGCACGACAATGGAGACGCCCGTGGCAAAGCCCGAATGGACGCTGCTGATCCATGGCGGCGCCGGCGTGATGCGGCGCGCCGAGATGACGCCGGAAATGGATGCGGAGTATCGCGCCGGTCTGAACGCTGCTTTGGAGGCGGGCTCGCGTGTGCTGGCCAGTGGCGGGGCTGCGGTCGATGCCGTGCAGGCGGCGGTGATCGTGCTGGAGGACAATCCGAACTTCAACGCAGGTCGCGGCGCCGTGCTGACGCGCGAAGGCGTGGCGGAGCTGGACGCCTCGATCATGGATGGCCGTGACCGGCGCGCGGGGGCCGTGGCGCAGGTGCGCACGGTGAAGAACCCGATCCGCGCGGCGCGCCATGTGATGGACAATAGCGGCCGCGTGATGTTCGCCGGCCCCGATGTCGACGAGATGGCGAAGGCGGCGGGGCTGGAGATCGTGCCGCCGGAGTATTTCATCACGCCGCGCCGGCAGGAGGCCTTGCGCCGTGCGATGGCGGGCACGTTCGAGCCGATGGACCGCTTCGGCACCGTGGGCGCCGTGGCGATGGACCGCGCCGGCAATCTTGCGGCCGCGACATCTACCGGCGGCATGAACGCCAAGCCGCCGGGCCGCGTGGGCGACGCGCCGATCATCGGCGCGGGCACCTATGCCGACAATGCGTCGTGCGCCGTCTCTGCCACGGGCGATGGCGAATACTTCATCCGCGTCAGTGTCGCCCGCATGATCTGCGCGCGCGTCGCGATGCAGGACATGTCGGCGGAGCAGGCTGCCGAAGCGACGCTCGCCGAAGTGAAGGCGCTGGGCGGCACGGGCGGGGTCATCGTACTGGGCCGCGACGGCTCGATCGCGCTGAGCATGAACACCGAAGGCATGTTCCGCGGCCGCGCCGATGCGGGCGGCGCGCGCGAGGTGGCGATCTACGCCGACGAGTGAGATGAATCTCCCCGTCGCGGATTTCATCTTCAGCAATCCGGACTGGGTGACCCTGCCGGTCCGGATATCGGTCGGCAGCATCTTCCTGGTCCTGTTCCTGCTGTCGCTACGATACGGCCGCTCGGGCGCGATCAATGCGGTCAAGCGCTTTCGCTGGCCGATCGCCGCAACGCTCGCCATTGTGGCGGCATGGGGCATCTATGGATCCATCGTGCTGAACTCGCCCTCTGCGACTGGATGAACAGAGCTTGTGAGCGCAGGCTCGCCAGCGCATGATGTCTCTCCCTGCGGAGACCCCCATGCATAAACGCAAGCTTGGCGCTTCAGGCCTTGAAATCGCGCCGCTGGTGCTCGGCGGCAATGTGTTTGGCTGGACAGCGGACAAGGACACGTCCTTCGCCGTGCTCGATGCATTTATCGGCGCGGGCTTCAACGCCGTTGATACCGCCGACGTCTATTCACGCTGGGCGCCGGGGCATCAGGGCGGCGAGTCCGAGACCGTGATCGGCGAGTGGATGAAGTTGCGCGGCAATCGCGACAAGGTGGCGCTGATCACCAAGGTTGGCAGCGAGATGCACGCCGGCAAAGGCCTCAAGGCGGCCTACATCCAGAGCGCGTGCGAAGCCTCGCTGAAGCGTCTCCAGACCGATCACATCGATCTCCACTTCTCGCACTTCCCCGACAAGGACACGCCAATCGCGGAAACGCTGGAGGCGCACGAGCGGTTGATCGAGCAGGGCAAGGTGCGCGCCATCGGCGGTTCGAACTATGATGCTGCGGGACTGACGCAGGCGATGGAAGCGGGCGATGGCAAGGCCCATGCGCGCTACACCGTCCTCCAGCCGCACTACAATCTTCTCGTGCGCGATCAGTACGAAGGAGCGCTGGAGGCTATCTGCGTCAGCGAGAATCTCGGCGTCATTCCGTACTTCGCGCTGGCCAGCGGATTTCTCACCGGAAAGTACCGCACCGAGGCCGACCTCAAGAAGTCTGCGCGCGGCGGCCGCATGAAGGACCTGTTGCAGGGCCGCGGCCCCGCCTTGCTGGCCGCGATGGATGGCGTCGCTGTCCGGCACAATGCGACCCTGGCGCAGGTGGCGCTCGCCTGGCTGATGGCGCGGCCGAGCATCACCGCGCCCATCGCGTCCGCCACCAGCGTGGCGCAGCTGAACGAACTGACGCCGGCGGTGAAGATCAAGCTCACGGTCGAGGATATCCGGGAGCTCGCGCTGTGATCCTGACGCGCTTCATCGCGCTGCGCGCACTCGACTTGCTTCGCCCCTTCGCATGGCTGGCGTTACGGCTTTATCTTGGCTGGTTCTTGGTTGTCGGCGTCTGGGACAATGTTTCTTCGCCCGAGCGGATGGCCGAATTCGAGGCCTTGCTGCGCAGCCTGAACTGCCCGTCGCCGGAAATCGCCGCGCCCGTTTCCGTGTACGCGCAGCTGGCGATAGGCGCGTTGCTGATACCGGGGCTGTTCACGCGTCTTGCCGGGCTGCTGCTGATGGCCAACTTCGCTGTGGCCGTGGCTCTTTTCTTCAACGCTGGCCTGGATGAAAGACAGATCTACGAGCCCGCCATCCTGATCTTCGTGGGCGCCTTGCTGGCGACGCATGGCGCAGGCTCGCTGTCGCTGGACCGCCTTCTGCTGCGCGATTGAGCAGGGCAGTCTGCTGACAGGCAAGCCCGCGCAACAGCACGCTAGTTGCGTACGGCGCCGTCGAGCTTCGCGCCCTTCACAGCGACTTTGGGCTCCTCGATCGGCCTGTGCCCGACCGCGTGGACGACCGCATTGAACAGCAGGTAGCGCGCATCCGGGTCCTGTGCGGCTAGAGCGCTGACCGGGCCGCGATAGACAATCTTCCAGCCGGCAGGATCAATGATGATGGCCTCGCCCGTCTGCGTGAATCCGAGATCGCGGACGACCGTCTGAGCCTCATCATCGAGAATGGGAATCGTGCTGCCGAGTGCGTTGGCTTCCGCTGCGATCGTCGCGCGCGTGTCCACGGAGCTCGAGTTAAGGAGGAAGTATTCCGCCTTTCGGAAAACCGCCTTGATGCCTTCGAGTGACTGCACGGCTTCCCGGGAGAGCGGGTCGCCATTGACCTGCGTTGCGATCACAATGGCCGGCGCGTCGATCAGGCTGTGCAGTTCGTGCGGCGTCCCCGACTGGTCGCTCAGCGTGAAGTTCTCGACAGTTGCAGGAGGGCCTCCCGGCGCGGGCGGTTCGGCCAAGGCCGGCTGCCACATGGCGGCCATGCTGGCGGCGGCCAGTCCGATGGCGGCGGTCCGTTTCATCACTATCCTCATCACGAGCGTCCTCCTGTCTCTGGTCGCGAGTGGCTTGTCCCGCCCCCACGAGAGACGCAGTCCGCCCCCGATGGGCCGGCCAGGCGTTGATCCAGATCAAGCCACCTCAATGCTCGGGTCTGGAGGCGTGTCGTCCTGGCGATCACGTGCTATGCGAGGCGCAAACGAGGAGGATCGCCGTGGACCTGCTGATCAACAAAAGCGCGCTGGCGGAATCGAAACTTGCCGACATGCCGCTCGCGCCGCTGGCCGAGGGCGAGGCGCGCATGCGCGTGGACCTGTTCTCGCTCACCGCCAACAACGTCACCTACGGGGCGATGGGCGACTTCCTGAAATACTGGAATTTCTATCCGACTGCGGACGCGGGCTGGGGCCGCGTGCCGGTGTGGGGCTTCGCCACCGCCATCGAGAGCCGGTCGCCATCCGTCGCGGTGGGCGAGCGGGTCTACGGCTACCTGCCGATGTCCGACACGTTCACCCTGACGCCCGGCGAGCGCAAGCATGGCAGCTTCGCCGAGACAGCGCCGCATCGCGCAGGCCTCGCGCCGGTCTACAACAGCTATGTGCTCAACGCGGGCGATCCGCTCTATGCGGCGGAGACCGAAGCGCTGCAGGTGCTGTTCCGTCCGCTGTTCACCACGTCCTTCCTGATCGACGACTTCATCGCCGAAGCTGGCTATTTCGGCGCGCAGCAGGTGATCTTCTCCAGCGCCTCGGCCAAGACGGCCTATGCGGCAGCCCAGCTGATGAAAGCGCGCGGCGACGTGAAGGTGATCGGCCTGACCTCGCCATCGAACGTCGCCTACACGAAGGAGCTCGGCTTCTATGACGAGGTCATCGCCTATGACGGCGTCGCGCAGATGGACGGCAGCGCGCCATCCGTCTTCATCGACATCGCGGGCAATGCTGGCGTGCGTGAGGCGGTCCATGCGAAGTTTGCGGACAAGCTGACGTACAGCTGTGGCGTTGGTGCGACGCATTGGGACGCGTTGCGGCCGGGCCAGGCGCTTGCAGGCCCGGCGCCGAAGATGTTCTTTGCGCCGGATGTGGTCCGCAAACGCATCACCGATTGGGGCCCCGCCGGGTTCCAGCAGAAGCTCTCCGAAGCGTGGCGCGCCTTCCTGCCGACTGCTGCGCGCACAACGCGCGTGGTGGAGGGAAAGGGCCTCAACGCCGCCGCCAGCGTGTTCGCCGACCTCGCCGGCGGCCGGGCCGATCCGCGTGACGGGCATGTGGTGCGGCTGGCGTGAAAGGCGCTCCTCGCGCTGAAACTGGTTGTCGCAACGATCTTCAGCCGCAGCCCACCCAATCCGTTAGCCTTTCCCGGCATATCCTGCCCGATGACCACCCGCATCGACGCCGTGATCGACCGCCTGCGCGAACTGCCGGAAGCCGAGCAGGATATGCTGGCGGGCGAGATCGAGGCGCTTCTGATGGAGCCAGCCTCTCTGCTCAACGCCGCCCAGTGGCGCGAGGTCGAGGACGAGATCGACACGGATGACGGCGTGCGCCTGCCGCATGCCGATGTCATGGGCCGCATGCGCCAGAAATTTGGACGATGAGGTTCGGCCGATGATCATCACCTGGCGCCCCCACGCGGCCGACGATTTCGAGGCCCTGATCTCCCAGTCGACCGCGGGCCATGTCGCCCATGCCTCGCGCGACAAGTCGCTGGTCGAAACCCGCATCCAGCAGCTGGTCCGCTTCGACCAGCTTGGCCGGAAAACCCGTCGTCAGGGCGTCCGCGAACTGCCGATCGAGGGCACGCCCTATGTCGTGGTCAGCAAGCGCCACGAAGACGAAATCGTTATTCTGCGGTTGTTTTCGAACGGGTCCGCCGTCCAGAGCCGATAGAAAAGCTATTGGTCCGAACAAGCGCTTGTCACTTGCGAAAAGCCCGTTTTTGCCTTTTTAGCTAGGCGCATGCCCGCTTACCGTTCACGCACCACCACCTTTGGCCGCAACATGGCCGGCGCCCGCGCCCTCTGGCGCGCGACCGGCATGAAGGATGGCGACTTTTCCAAGCCGATCATCGCGGTCGTGAACTCGTTCACGCAGTTCGTGCCCGGCCACGTCCACCTCAAGGACATGGGCCAGCTGGTCGCGCGCGAGATCGAGGCTGCCGGCGGCGTCGCGAAGGAGTTCAATACCATCGCGGTCGATGACGGCATCGCGATGGGCCATGGAGGCATGCTCTACTCGTTGCCCAGCCGCGACCTGATCGCTGACTCGGTCGAGTACATGGTCAACGCCCACTGCGCCGATGCGATGGTGTGCATTTCGAATTGCGACAAGATCACGCCAGGCATGCTCAATGCGGCGATGCGTCTGAACATTCCCGCCGTGTTCGTCTCCGGCGGGCCGATGGAAGCGGGCAAGGTCGTCTGGAAGGACGCCAAGACCGGCGTCAGCAAGGAACACAAGCTCGACCTGATCGATGCGATGATGCAGGCGGGCGATGATCGCATCTCGGACGAACAGGTCGCAGCCGTGGAAGCCGAAGCCTGCCCGACATGCGGCTCATGCTCCGGCATGTTCACCGCCAACTCGATGAACTGCCTCACCGAAGCACTTGGCCTCTCGCTGCCGGGCAATGGCACGGTCGTCGCGACGCACAAGGATCGCGAGCGCCTGTTCAAGCGCGCGGGCCGCCTGATCGTCGACATCTCGAAGCGCTATTACGAGAAGGACGACGCCAGCGTCCTGCCGCGCAACGTCGCCAGCAAGCACGCCTTCGAGAACGCCATGGCGCTCGACGTGGCCATGGGCGGCTCAACCAATACTGTCCTGCACGTCCTCGCAGCGGCGCAGGAGGGCGGCATCGATTTCACGATGGACGATATCGACCGCATTTCGCGCATCACGCCGTGCATCTGCAAGGTCGCGCCGGCAGTCTCGAATGTTCACGTCGAGGACGTGCATCGCGCCGGCGGCATCATGAGCATTCTCGGCGAACTCGCACGCGGCGGCCTGCTCAACACCGAGACCAGCACGGTGCACGCGCCGACGCTGGGCCACGCAATCGCCTACTGGGACATCTGCCAGTCGAACGACGAAGATGTCGAGACCTTCTTCAAGGCTGCGCCCGGCGGCGTGCGCACAACAGTCGCCTTCAGCCAGGAAAAGCGCTGGCCCGAGCTCGACCGCGACCGCGCCAAGGGCGTCATCCGCTCGACGGAGAGCGCCTTCACCAAGGATGGCGGCCTCGCCGTGCTCTACGGCAACATCGCCGAGAAGGGCTGCATCGTGAAGACAGCCGGCGTCGATGAAGAGATCTGGAAATTCAACGGCACAGCCCGCGTCTTCGAAAGCCAGGACGAGGCGGCAGCTGCAATCCTCAACAACAAGATCGTCGCGGGCGACGTTGTGGTCATCCGCTATGAGGGCCCCAAGGGCGGGCCGGGCATGCAGGAAATGCTGTACCCGACCACCTACCTCAAATCCCGCGGACTCGGCAAAGTGTGCGCGCTACTCACGGATGGCCGCTTCTCCGGCGGCACGTCTGGCCTCTCCATCGGCCACGCCTCGCCTGAAGCGGCGGCCGGCGGCCTGATCGCGCTGGTCCAAGAGGGCGACCCGATCGAGATTGATATTCCAAACCGCTCCATCCGGCTCGCTGTTCCCGAAGACGTCATCGGCCACCGCCGCCGCGCCGAAGAAGCGCGCGGTAGGGACGCCTATACCCCGCACAACCGCAAGCGCGTCGTCTCGGCGGCACTGCAGGCCTACGCCGCGCTGGTGACATCCGCGGACACTGGCGCGGTGCGCGATCTGGGGCAGATCCGGAAATAGGCTGCGGCTCTAAGCCGGCTTTCACCTGTCTTCCGACTCGGTCACGCTTCCCCGCGAGGTCAGGGCCACGTCCATGCAACCGGCTGAGCGCATCGTCATCAAGGGCGACCAGATCGGCGTCGAGCGGAAGCGCAAGCCGCTGTGGCGCTGCACCCTGTCCGAGATTGTACGCATCGACGCCTACAAGCGCGATCAGGGCGCTGTCGATCTCATCTGCTTCGACATCTGGTACGAGACCGACGGGGAGTGGATGGTCACAGCCCACGAAGACCTCGAGGGCTGGGAACACCTCACTGCATGCCTGCGTGACTTGCCAGGTTTCGACGGCGACTGGTTCGCCAAGGTCTCGCAGCCCCCATTCGCCGAATGCCGGACCCTCGTGTATGTAAGGCGGTGAGGGAAACGACTCGGGGCGGACATGGCCGAAAAACGCGAAATCCTGTCGCTGAGCGAGGCCATGGAAGGCCTGCCGAAGGATTTCGCCTTCTTCGCGGACCGCTTCACCGGCACGATCCAGCCCGCACTCGCCGGCCGGGAAGCCGACCGGGTCAAGGCGGTCCAGCGGCAATGGAATTTCATCGTGATCGGCGTCATGCTTGGCATCGCCATCTTCGCCGGCTTCACCTTCCTGATGCCGGAAGACGGCATGATGTTCGGCGGCTTCATCGGCGTGTTTGCCGGCATCGGCTTGGGCGCCTGGGGCTCGATGGCGCTCAACAAGCTGGGCAAGGAAACCAAGCTCATGCTGGTCGAGCCCGTCGCGCAGGAATTCGACATCGACTATCAGGTCGCCCCCGGTCGCCCCGACGACATCGCCATGTTCCGCTCGCTGGACCTTGTCCCCGGCTGGGACCGCGAGAAGTTCGAGGACCGTCTCACCGGCAAGCGCAACGACACTCCGTTCGAATTCTTCGAGGCGCATCTTGAAGAGAAGCGGACAACCACAGACGGCAAGGGCCGCACGCGCACCACGTGGGTGACTGTGTTCAAGGGCCAGTGCCTCGTCGCCAACTTCCACAAGCAGTTCAACGGCGTCACCAAGGTCTATCGCGACGCCGGCGCGCTCAACTTCTTCAAGAAGCTCGGCCAGATGGGCAAGGGCCAGCGCGTGAAGCTGGAAGACCCCGTCTTCGAGAAGGCGTTCGAAGTCTATTCGACCGACCAGATCGAAGCGCGCTTCATCCTGACGCCCGATTTCATGGAGCGCCTGATCGGCCTCGAGCGCACCTTCAAGGGCAGGCAGGTGCGCTGCGCCTTCTCCGGCGGCTGCATGTTCCTCGCCTGCGAGGGCAAAAACCTGCTCGAGCCCGGCTCCATGCACCGCAAGATGGACGATCTCGGCCGCGTCCGCGAAATCCTGCAGGACTTCGCGGCGATCTTCCTGCTCATCGACGCCATGAGCCAGCGTCTCACGCCGGATGCCTTGAGGGATGCAGAGCCCTAGGTTCGCGCCTCACGTGATTCCCCGCGCCACAGCGGGCGGGAATCGCGATAACCCGAACAGACAGCCAAACCGACCGGGACCAAGATGGCCAAGAAACCCTTCTTCGAACGCGCGCTTGAGGGCGGGCTGTTCTCTTCGCGCTGGCTCATGGCGCCCTTCTATGTCGGCCTCGTCGCCGCCCTGATTGCGCTGATGGTCGTGTTCTTCCAGGAACTCATCCATCAGATCCCCATGTTGTGGACGTTCGATCCGGTCACCCACGTCTATGCAATGACCGCCAATGACGCGATCATGCTGGCCCTGTCGCTGATCGACCTGTCGTTGGCCGCCAACCTCGTGCTGATCGTGATGTTTTCGGGCTACGAGAACTTTGTGTCCAAGTTCGACGTGGGCGACCACGAGGACCGCCCGGACTGGATGGGCACCGTCGATTTCTCCGCCCTGAAGCTGAAACTCGTTGCCTCTATCGTCGCCATTTCAGGTATCGCGCTGCTGAAAAGCTTCCTCGACCTCGGAGCCGAGGGCAAAGACCTTACGCCCTCTGATGAGAAGTCGCTGATGTGGCAGGTGATCGTGCACCTGACCTTCGTCATCTCCGGCGTGCTGCTGGCCTTCATGGACTGGCTGACCGGCCACCAGAAGGCGCACTGATCCTCGATACCGCAAAAGAAAAGTCCCCGCTGGCTGAGCCGGCGGGGACCAAAGGGTGATTCTCGGGGGAGAGAATGGTCCTGCTTACGCAGCCCAGGGGGCGCTGGATCGTTCGGAAAGCGGCAATGCGGGGAAATTTTGCGGCGGGATTGGGGCAGGCGCAAAAATCCTTGCGGTCAGCAAGGCGACCAGACGTCCCGTGTACCAGTCGTTGCGTTCTGCACGACCAGGTTGAAATTCCGCGCATCCGACGTCGCGACATACTCCGGCGTCAGCACATATTGATGCCCGGACGCTCCTTGCGGCTCGAGAACACGCGTTCGGATTTCTTGTCCCGTTTCGGTGTCGATCTGGTGGACATAGCGGCTGTCCGGGTTGTCCGCCGTCGTGAACACAAGACGTCCGTCCTCGCGTGTCACATTCTGCCCCAGCTCGCACGCGAGCCCGTCCCAGTTCCATCGGCCCACGATACGCGTCGCGAACCCCGCATCGCTGCCGCCGAGAACCGGCGCCGCCGGAATCGGCTGGGCGCCGTTGGCGCACACGCCACCAACCGCCGTCGATCCGTCAAGGCATGAGACGGAAGGCGCCGTCAGCACCCGAGTCGGATCGAAGGCCGGACCAATCGTCGGGCATTCGCCTGTCCCGCTTATGCGCGGCAGGCCATTGGCGCACGGCAGGCTGGCCAGCCCCGGCGATACGGGCGACGTCTTCGGCGAATAGATCCACTGCGTCAGCCCGGTCGCCGCCGCGACCAGCACGACGCCTACCGCGACGCCCACCCAGTTGATCCTACGCTGCGGCTGGCTGCTGGCCGTCTGGATCGCGCCCGGCGTCCGCTTGCCGACACGGTTCTCGACCTCTGCGACCAGCCGCGCGAGTCCCGCGCTGTCCGGATTGCGCCAGTCGGTCATATTGGTTGCCTGCACGACATAAAGCCCCATCGGCAGGTCTTCCGCCTCGATGGAATCGATCATCGCCGGCAGCAGCTTCTTCGCCTTGCGCGCCACCAGCGCCTCGTGGCGGACATTGTCGCTCTTCACGCTGTCGCGCGACCACAGCACGATCGCCACCTTGCAGTTGGCGAGCTTGGAGCGGATCCAGGTATCCCAGTCCTGCCCCGGCGGCGTCGCCTGGTCCCAGAACACGTCGATGCCGCGTGCGGTTAGCGCCTCCTGCACGCGCTCCGCCGCTGCGCGGTCCCGGCTCGAATATGAGAGGAAGACGTCAGCCATCAGTGTCCCTCAATCCGCAAACGTCGCCAGCACGGGCACATGGTCGGACGGCTTTTCCATCGCCCGCGCCATGCGGTGGATGGAGATCGACTTCAGCCTGTCGGCAGCCTGGGGCGAGCACATCAGGTGATCGATGCGAATGCCCCAGTCCTTCTGCCACGCGCCGGCCTGATAGTCCCAGAACGTGTATTTCTGGATGCGTCCATCGCACGCCATGAAGGCGTCGGTATAGCCCATCCACTGCAGCTCCCGGAAACGGTCGCGCGTTTGGGGCCAGGCGAGCGCATCGTCGCCCCATACCTTCGGATCCCAGCAATCCTCGTCGCGCGGGATGCAGTTGAAGTCGCCCGCCAGCACGACAGGCTCCTCCAGCGCGAGCAATTCCTTGGCCCGCGCATTCAGCCGATCCATCCACCGCAGCTTGTAGTCGTATTTCGGTCCCGGCCGCGGATTGCCGTTGGGCAGGTAGATCGTCGCAACGCGCACCGGGCGCGGCGCTTCAACCAGCACCTCAAGATACCGGCTCTGCTCGTCTTCAGCCTCGCCCGGCAGTCCACGCACCGCGTCCGAGATCGGATGCTTCGAGAGGATTGCAACGCCGTTGTACGTCTTCTGCCCATACACAGCGCAGTTGAAGCCCAGCGCCTCGATCTCGGCGCGCGGGAACTTTTCGTCGACGCACTTGATCTCCTGCAGGCACCAGACATCAGCCGGGCAGGCAGCCAGCACCTCCAGCACGGTCGGCAACCGCGCATTCACCGAGTTGACGTTCCACGTCGCGATTCTCATTGCGTCATTCCACCTCGAACCGGACAGGCAGCCGCACCGCCACGCCGGGCGCGACACCCGGATAGTCCTCCCGCACGACAAACAGACGCGACACCTGCAGAGCGGCGGGCCCGAAACCGTAACCCGGCGTGCTCTCTGTTCCCTCGACACAGTCGAGCGCGCGCGTCGCGTTCACGGTGCAGTTCAGGTAGGCGACGCCTTCGACCGCCTCACTCAGGGCCTTCGCCGGATACACATTCAGGATGTCCTGCGCAGTCGGCGCCCGCTCGGCCCATGCCGGTGTCAGGACCGTGCTCGATGGTTCCGGCGGCGTCCACGCGCGCACGTTCTCCACCGCAGCGGTTTCACAACCGCTCGCCAGCAAAGCCGCCACTGCGATCAGCCCTCGATGCATTCCGGCGTCCCTCTCCACAAGCGCACCTTGATAGCCAGATCCGGGGGAAACGAAAGCGCTTGCCTGACGGCGAGTCAAAGATTACAACTGTAATACGCGCTCCGGTCGGTAAGGGGCGCCAGACATCACATCGAGGAGGCTGTCATGGCCATGAATGTGGGCGACGCCCGCGAAGGCGAACCTGTGTCCGAAATCAACACCACGCCGCTGATCGACGTGATGCTCGTCCTGCTCATCATGATGATCGTCACGCTGCCGCCGCAGCGCCACGCCGTGAAGCTCGAGACGCCCCTTCCGTGTCCCGACTGCATCCTTCCTGATCATCAACTGAGGCCAGTCACCATCTCGGTCGCGTTCGATGGCGGCATAAGCTGGAACGGCGAGCCGGTTCAGCGCGAGGAACTCCGCCAACGCCTCGCCGCCGAAGCCCGCAAGTCGATGCCGGCCGAAATCCACATTCGTCCGGATGGCGGGGCAGCCTATGGCAAGGTGGCCCACGTGATGGCCGCCGCGCAGCGTGAAGGCATCCGCAAGATGGGCGTGGTTGGCGGCTAGCGCCCCAGCGCTGTTCGTATCGCGCGCTCTACCGACGAAGGGCCGTGCTCAAGATCCGGACCATCGCGCC
>JBBAUA010000014.1:59999-73566 GCA_040398465.1 Hyphomonadaceae bacterium
CGTATCGCGCGCTCTACCGACGAAGGGCCGTGCTCAAGATCCGGACCATCGCGCCAGCCAAGCCCCGGCTGTGCGAGAAATCGCGCCGTCCTGCCATGGTGGCCCTGCGCCGCATGCACGGTGAATGGATGCAGCAACCACACAGTCCCAGCCTCGCCCGTCGCCAGCGCAATCTCGCAGTCTGCGCTGCTGTCGAACCCTTCGCGCGCAAGGTCCGCCAACGAGACCCCCGCTTCGCCGTGATTCAACAACTGCCGCGCCGTCGGCACATGCGAGCCCACCCTCACGCGTGTTGGCGCATCGTCCGGCCCGCAATCCGAGAGCAGGAACAGCATCAGCATCGACCGGCCGCGCGAGGCGAAGTTCACGCGCCACTGGAAGTAGTCCTGCGATGAAGGATCGTCCGGCGGCGGAAAACTCGCATCGATATGCCAGCCATCGTCCCACGGCTTGTCCTTCGCAGGAAAGCGCACGACCATCGCGCCCAGCGCCGCAGGCGTCACCCACCGCCCTTCGCCCGCAAGCTGGTCCAGCACGCCATGCAGCCGTTGAGAGCCAAGCGCCTCGCGAAACGGCGGATGCCCGTACATGCCTAGCCGCATCACGGGCTGCGTCCATCCTTCCGGCCTGTTCGGCGACAGCTGCAGATCGCGCCACAGTATTTCCCGGCAAGCTGCCGCCGCTTCCCGCGAAAACGCACCTTCAACCTTCACGAGGCCGGCGTGAATGAACTGCTCGATCTCATCAGTCTGTAGCATCGTGAGCGCGGTCAGAACCCCCTGAACTCCACCACCTCATGTTGCGGCGCGCGGTCGGCGTAGATGTCGTTCACCGGATTGTTCGGGTCAGGCACGCCGATCGCCATGCCCGAATAGACCATGTGGTTCTCGTCCAGCCCGAAATGCGCGTGCAGCTCCACGCGCAACCGCGCCCAGCATTCCTGCATGCACGTGCCCCAGCCGCGCTCCTCGGCGAGCAGGGCGATGGTCTGCATGTACATGCCCATGTGCGCCCACTGTCCGTGGCCCATGCGCGTGTCGATGATCATGAACAGCCCGACGGGGGCGCCGAAGAAGCGATAATTGTTGGCGAACCAGAGCATGCGCCCCGCGCGATCCTCCTTCGGGATGCCGATCTTGTCGTACATCATCTCGCCCACGCCCTTGCGCCGCTCGTTGTAGACCTGATCGATCACGGTGAGGTCGGGATAGACCGGCCTGTCGCCCGGCACCGGGCCCATCGGGTCCGACGCCAGAACGCGTTGCGCCATCGCGATGATCTCGTCTTTCGCCGCGCCCGTCACCGCGATCACCTTCCACGGCTGCAGGTTGCCGCCCGAAGGCGAGCGCTGCGCCGTCTGCAGCAGGTCGGCAAGTGCATCCTGCGGAATCGGATCGTCGAGAAACGCCCGAGTGGAAATGCGCTGTCGAACGGCTTCTGTGACTGTCATGCGTAAACCCCGTTTGTGCAGGCGTGGATCACGGCGCAATCATGGCCGGCAACATGACCATTTGTTCGCTTGACCCCCCTCATGGCAAGCGGCGACCTTCGCATCTGGGGTAGCGGAATCGAGAGGGACTCATGACCCAGCAGATGATCGCAGCGCTGATCGCCGTCGCTGTCGTTACGTTAGCCCTGATGGCCGTCTTCAGGCTCATGCGTCCGCGCCAGATCACGTTGCCCGACCTGCCTGAATTGCCGGCGCCGCCCAGGGACGAGACTCACCCGCCGAGACAGGGTTAGGCTTAGATTTCAGCCAGCACCGGTCAGGATACGCTGGGCGGCAAGGGCAACGGCGCGCCCGCTGAATCAGAGCTGGCGCCTGTCGGTCCGGCCTGATTGCACACATGCGCGAAACGAATTGCAGTTCCACAACGGTTCGTTGTGCTGCGTTCAGGTTGCGTAGGCAAAATGATCTGCATGAAAAAGCGTTTTGCCCTTCTGGCTCTTCCCCTGGCCTTCGCAGGTCTCGGCGCGTGTTCGACCTACGGGTACGGGTACGGCGACTACGGCTACAGCGACTACGGGTACAACACCGGCTACGGCTATGACGATGGCTACGGATACGACGATGGCTACGGCTATGGCGGCTCGTACGGGTCCAGCGTCTGGCACGACGCATACTATGACAACCACTACGGGACGGTGCATGGCGGCTACTGGGATCTGGACGGGTTCTTCTGGTACCAGTCGATCCTGAACGGCCCCTACATCCGCGACCACAACCGCCACTTCCGCCGCGACTACTGGAATGGCGGCAAGCACCATCGCTATGTCGACCGCCGCAACCACAATGGCGGCCGCGACTGGAACGACCGCGATCGTGATCGCAACACCTACCCGCCGCTGTTCGCAGGCCAGCAGGGCGGCAATCGCGACTGGAACCAGAATCGCGACGGCGACCGCAATCGCGGACGCAACAACAATGATCGCGATGAAGACCGCAGTCGAAATGACGACCGTGGCCGAAACGATGACCGCGCGCGCAACGAAGGCGGCAATCGCTACAATCCGCCTCCGCTCTTCAGCGGACAGGCCGCGCCGCGCGCGAACCCTGCGCCGCCGCAGCTCGATGGCGCCCCGCGCGGCGGCAATGATCGCAACCGCGAACGTGGCAATGACGACAACCGCAGCAGGGGCGATGGCGACCGCCGCAACGATGACCGCGCCCGCAACGACAATCGCGGCGAGGGCGGCGGGTCCCCGCCACTCTTCCGCGGCCAGCAACAGGAAGAGCAGCGCGCCGCACCGGCGCCGCCTCCGCCGCAAGCGCCGCGCGCACAACCAGAGCAGCGCAGCAATAACGACAGTGATCGCCCGCAGCGCGGCAAGCAGCGCACCGGTCCGCGCAACAACGATGACAATGACGGCGACCGCGAACGTAGCCGAGGCAACAACCGTGGCGGCCAGCGCGATCGGGACTAGGCAGTTCCGCTAGAGCAGTATCTGGTTCGCGACGTCGCTATCTGGCAGGTCGTCCCGGCCCTAGCGCGCAGTGTGCTTCATCTCGAATTGAGTCGCGCACAGGACGCGCGACAGCCAATCCGCCTCAGACCGAGAAGCTTGTGCCGCAACCGCAGCCTGACGTCGCATTCGGATTATGGATCCGGAACGACGCGCCGATGATCTCGTCGACGAAGTCGATCTCCGATCCCGCCAGGAAGGGCAGGCTGGCTTCGTCCACCACCGCCTTCACGCCATCCCGCTCGATCACCCGGTCATCCGCATTCGCCTTTTCCGCGAACCCGAACCGGTAGGAAAACCCCGAACAGCCCCCGCCGATCACCTCGACGCGCAGCATCGTCCCTTCCGGCTGCCCGAGGACGATCTTCGCGATGCGCCGCGCCGCAGAGGCGGAGAGGGTGACCTCTGGCGATGTTGTCGCAGTATCTGGCATAGCCGCCCTGCTTAGGTGTTTCAGACGATTCAGATATGAACTCCGGACTGTATATGGAAGGCGCCTCCATGGCCAAACCATTCTCCCCGCCGCCACGGGCGATCTTTGCCAGCGATCCGGACCGGTCGCGAGGCCGCCTCCATGCCGAGCCGCCGAGCGCCACGCGGACGGATTTCCAGCGCGATCGCGACCGGATCATCCATGCCGACGCCTTCCGACGCCTGAAGCAGAAGACGCAGGTGTTCGTCGCTCATGAGGGCGATCATTACCGCACCCGGCTCACCCATTCCCTCGAGGTCGCCCAGATCGCGCGCACAGCCGCGCGCGTGCTCGGTCTCGACGAGGATCTCGCAGAGACGCTGTCCCTCGCCCACGACATCGGACATCCGCCCTTCGGCCATGCCGGCGAGACGGCGCTGAACACCGCCATGGCGCCCTATGGCGGTTTCGACCACAACGCACAGGCGCTCCGTGTTCTCACAAAGCTGGAGCAGCGCTATCCGCAGTTCGACGGTCTCAACCTCACCTGGGAAACCCTCGAAGGCGTCATCAAGCACAACGGTCCCCTCGTGACCCCCCAGACCGGCATCGACAGCCTGCCGACCGCCTTCCGCGACTACGACGCGCTGCAGTCTCTCGGCCTCCACACCTTCGCGGGGCCCGAGGCGCAGGTCGCGGCGCTGGCCGATGACATTGCCTACAACAATCACGATGTGCAGGACGGGCTGCGCGCCGGCCTCTTCACCATCGACGAATTGATGGATGTGCCCCTGGCCGGCGACGTTTTCCGCGCGGTGATGAAGCAGTATCCAGACATCGAGCGCGACCGCCTGATTTCGGAATCCGTGCGCCGCCTGATCGGCGTCTGGCTGGGCGATCTCATCGCCGAATTCCACCGCCGCGCCGCCGCCGAGAATCCGCGCTCGGTGGAGGAGGTGAGGGCGCTGTCGCGCCCGCTCGCCGCTTTCTCCGACGATATCGCCGAACGCCAGAAGCCGCTGCGCGCCCTCCTGTTCCAGCGCATGTACCGTCACCACAAGGTCAACCGCATGATGAGCCAGGCTCGGCGCATCGTCAGCGAGCTGTTCACGCTCTTCCTCGCCGAGCCCGACACGCTCCCGCCGCCCTGGAGCACGCGCGCCGCCGCCCCCGGCGCCGACATGACGCGCCGCGCCCGCGTCGTCTGCGACTACATCGCCGGCATGACCGACACCTACGCCATCGACGAACACCGCCGCCTGTTCAATCTCGAACGGTGGGTGTGAGCCTCACTCCCCGAAGACCAGCGCGACGATCTTCGGCGGCGTGCGCTGCGATTCCACGATCTCATTCTTGCGGGTGCGTGTATCGGGATATGTCGCACAGATCGACTCCAGCGCTTTCTGCCCATCGCCCTTGAGCAGGTAGTAGTTCGCCAGCGGCCCGCAATATCAGGGCGGATGGCCGGGGTTCATGGCGATGGCCTTTTCCGCCAGTTCCAGCGCGCGCTCCGACCCATCCCTCAGCATCGGCATGTGCGCGGCGTAGGCAAGAATCTCGGAATTTTTCGGGTTGAGGCGCAGCACCATCTCGATCGAGCGTTCGAACGCGTCGCCTTCACGCTGGTTGAACTGCGCGATGGCGGAACTGCCCCGGATCGAGCATCATGGTGCGTCGCGGTTTACCAGAGAGCGCTGAAACCCGCGCCCCAGAGACGACACATTGGCGAGCAGACATCCCAGCTCGGTAAACTGGGGAGGCGTGAATGCTCTCACGATTGGCGGTTCTGCTCGCGATTTTCACCGGCGTCTTCGCGGCGCCCGCCTTCGCAGATGACCTCGATGCGACCCTCTCAAGGCTGCCGCAGGAAAGAAAGCCCCTGGGGCGGGGCTACTGATCATTCAGGACTACGGAATCGTCGACGCAGCCGTATATGGGGTGCGCAGCCTGAGTGACCCCACACCCGTTTCTCGAAGCGATGTCTGGAATATCGGCTCTGATGGCAAGGCGATGACGGCCGTGATGATTGCCCGGCTTGTGGACCGTGGCGTCCTCTCCTGGGAGTCCACGATCGGCGGCGTCCTGCCCGATATGGCTGGCGGCATGCGCCCTGAGTATCGGGCGATTACACTGCGGCAATTGCTGAACCACACGTCCGGTATCCCGGAGAACATCAGGGACGAGAAAGCCCTCAATTCGCTCTTCTATGACGAAAGCTCAGCCAGCTTGTCCGAGCGGCGGAGGGCGCACATCGCTCGCGCGTTGCAGGACGCGCCCGTCGGACGCGCCGGCAGATTCAGCTATTCAAACACCGGGTTCCTGATCGCGGCTTCTATGGCCGAGACAGCAAGCAAGGAAACTTTTGAATCCTTGATGCGAGACGAGGTATTCACGCCCCTGGGATTGACCTCGGCTGGCTTTGGACGACCCCCGATGGGACAGCCCGCTGGCCATAGGCATGGAAGACTCGCAGTTCCTCGCGATGTAAACCCCGACTTCTTCGCGCCCGCGGGAAACATGTATCTGTCTCTCGATGACTGGGCTCGCTTCTGCATGGATCAGTTGAGGGGCGCGAGCGGTAAGGGCGCCCTGCTGAAACCCGAGACCTATTCAGTGACGCAATCGCCTCCGCCTGGCGCCCCGGTTTCAATGGGCTGGTTCGTGCGCGACAGCATCGCCGGGCTTCCCGGCCCTGTATATTATCATGAGGGATCGGACGGGGCGTGGTTCGCGATTGTTGCTCTACTTCCTGCTTCAGGTTCCGGCGTGCTCGCCGTCACGAATGGAGGCAAGGACATGGGGGGCCAAGCGCTTACCTTGGCCGCTGCAATGAATGCGGCAAAACTGCTCGCCGACAAGAAGTAAGCTCGCGTGCTGGTACCCCGGCCCATGAGTGGGCAGTGCGAACATGCGGCGCGGCGATTTTCCGCCGCGCGGTTCGGAGCGAGCGGTTTCTGATTCCAGGACTGGTCCAGACATTCGGCGATGCTAGAGTTATCGCTTAGCCCTGGTCGTCGAAGACAATGCCCGCGCCGCCGAGGTGAAGGGGACGATGCTCCAGGCAAATGGCTGGAGCGTCGACACGGCGCGCGACGGCTTCGAGGCCATCCTGTATTTCCGCGCCCGCACCCATGGCGCGCTGCTGCTCGACTACCAGCTGCCCGGGATGGATGGGGTGGACGTCTTCAACTGGGTTCGCCGCAATGTCGTCAACAGGCGGAAAGTCCTTGTTGTTTCAAGCGAGTGCCCGGATTTCCTGCAGAGCCGGTTCGGCGGCGTAGGCGTCCGCGTCATCCTGCCGAAACCGTTGAGCGCGCGTGACCTGATCGGCGCGCTGCCGTCCTGAGCCGGCCGGAATCGGCCGGGAACTTTGCGGTTCCTTAAGCCTCGTCCGGCAGGGTTCCGGCCTTGGCGGCCCTGCACGTCCGCCGGTTGAACAACCCGGTCCCGGCCATGACACGCTATTCCCGTTCGGTGATCCCCGGCCGCCCGGCCGAAGACCCTGATCACAATCCCAATCTCGACCGCATGGTCTTTGGCGCGAAGCGCAAGCCGCCTGTCGCCGCAAATGACCGCGAGCCCGACTTCCTCCCGCCCGTGGATGAGGACGAGGCAGACATCCTCGCCAGCCGCGCCGATTTCCATCGCCGGAAGAGCGCGGATCGCCGCGACCAGGCGAGCGACCGCCGCGCCGCGCCGAGTGGCCGCCGTGCATCCGAATACGCCCCGCTGCGCGAGGGCCCGCGCCCGCCGCGCGCCGACGACAGCCGTCGCGGCCCGCTCCTTCTTGGCGGCGCGCTGCTCATCGTCGCCGTCTTCGGCGTCGTGGTGTGGACCGCCTACAGCGACGGTCTCGCCTCGGACGATGTTGAAGTAACACCTGAACTCAGCACGGCGGGCGCGTTCAAGACGCCGCCGCGCATGATCGAAGCGGCCCCCGTCATCGCCGAGCCGGTGGCGACGGTGACTGAATCCAGCCCAGCCCTCAGCCTCGATGGCGGGGCAACCGACTCGCTCGCGGAAGAACGTCCGGCCTCGCCCGCGCCTGTCGAGGCTGTCGTCGCCCCGCCGCCGTCCAAGGTCACGGCGCCGCCGCCCGCGCGCCTGAAATCGCCGGCGCCGGCCGCCGCCGTCACGCCGCCCGCAGCCAAGGTGGAAGCGCCGAAAGCCGAACCGCCCAAGCCCGCGCCTGCCAAGCTCGTCGCCGCCGCTCCAGCACCAGCGCCCGTCGCGACGACGCCCTCTGCCTACCGCCCGGCATTCACGGCCTATGGCGACCATGTCGTCCAGATCGCCGCCACCTCCAGCACGGCCTCCGCCGACGCCGAATTCGCGCGCATGTCGAAGGCCTGGCCCGAACTGCTTGTCGGAGCCGAAAGGTTCGTCCAGCAGGCAGACGTCAATGGCAAAACCGTCTACCGTCTGCGCGTCGGATCGTTCGCATCGAAAGCCGACGCCGCTGCCTTCTGCACGGCGTTCAAGGCCAAGGGCGGCAACTGCTATCCGGCGCTGAAATAGCCCCGGACCTTTCGATGACTGCTCCCCGCGCGTGCATCCTATCCGTCTCCGGCCACACGCTGACGGACGGAGAGCGAAAGCTTCTCGCCAGCGCGAACCCGTGGGGCATTATCCTCATGGGTCGCTCCTGCGGAAACCCTGCGCAGGTCACAGCTCTCACCGAAGCCATCCGCCAGACCACCGGCCGCAACACCCTTATCTTCATCGACCAGGAAGGCGGCCGCGTGCGCCGCCTGCGGCCACCGGAATGGCCGGACTTCCCCGCGCCGCTAACCTGGCTGCCGCTCTACAATCAGGACAAGGAACTCGGCCGCGAAGCCGTCTGGCTCCACCACCGCCTCATGGCTGCCGAACTCGAACCCATGGGCATCCGCGCCGACTGCGCGCCTTGCTGCGATCTTCTGCACCCGAACATGGACAAGATCGTCGGCGACCGCGCGCTCGGTGAAACGGCAGAGCAGGTGGCTGATCTCGCGCAGTCCGCCCTCAAGGGCCTCGCTGATGGCGGCGTCTCCGGCGTCATCAAGCACATGCCCGGCCATGGCCGCGCCGAAGTCGACAGCCACGAAACCATGCCCGTCGTCCGCGCCTCGCGCGCTGACGTCGATAAGGACATCGCCCCCTTCCGCGCCGTGCGCGACGCCACCATGGGCATGACCGCCCACCTCGCCTACGCCGCCCTCGACAACGAGACGACGCCCGCCACGCACTCTCAAAAGATCATCGAGACGATCATCCGCGGCGAGATCGGGTTCGACGGCCTCCTGATGACCGACGACCTCGGCATGAAAGCCCTCGGCGGAGATCTTTCGAGCCGGGCAGCGCGCGCCCTGGACGCCGGCTGCGACGTCGTCCTCCACTGCTCCGGCCTCGACGCCTGGGGCAAGGTCCTCCGCGACCCGGAGCTGGTGCTGAGAGAGATGTCCGAAATCGTCGACGCCTGCCCGGAGCTTTCCAGCGAAAGCCTCCGCCGCGCCAAGATCGCGGACGCCGCCATCCGCGAGCCGAAGCCATTCGACAAGGCCGAGGGCAGGGCGCGGATGGAAGCGTTGATTGAGGTGTTGCCGTCGGGCGCGGTAACCTGAGACGACAACTGCCTACGACGCGCGCTGATGCTGGTCCGGTAGAAGTTCACGCGGTCGGCCGAGGAGCCCGGTATTGGTCCCTGCAATGCACATTGCCGGTTTGCCTATTCGATCGTATCCTGCGTCGGATGGTCGCCGTCCGATGCGACAGCTCTTGAGCACGCTGGTTGTGGCTGTTGCGGCCACCGCATTTCTGGTCATGGTCCTGGTCAGGGCCGAAAGTCTGACCGCTCCGCCTCACTGCGAGTCTACCCTCGACTGTCTCTGCCTATCGGTTTGAGCAGTCCGCTCAACTCGCCCCCGGCGAGAACCCACACCGCCGTCGCCCGTTGTGCGTCGCGCCCGCCTCGTCTAGTCCCATCCCATGAGCGTCATTCCCGTTGAAAACGAGGACATGCTGGCCCAGGCCGCCGCCGAGGCTGCCGACGCCCGCGATGCATTCACCGTCGACCTCGACGGCTATGAAGGCCCGCTCCACCTGCTGCTGGACCTCGCGCGCCGCCACAAGATCGACCTCGTGAAGGTCTCGATCCTCGCGCTCGCCGACCAGTACCTGAAATGGATCCACGAGGCCCGCGAGAAGCGGATCGACCTCGCCGCCGACTATCTCCTGATGGCCGCCTGGCTCGCCTTCCTCAAATCGAAACTGCTGCTCCCGTCCGAGCGCAAGGCCGAGGACGAGACCGACCCCGACGAACTCGCCGGCCGTCTCGCCTTCCGCCTGCGCCGCCTCGACGCCATGCGCCGCGCCGTCAACGATCTCTACGAAGGCAATCTCGACGGCCGCGATGTCTTCGCGCGCGGCGATCCGCAGCTCGCCAAGATCATCCGCAAGCCGCTGTGGAACAGCACGCTGCACGACATTCTCAAGGCGTTCGGCGACATCAACACGCGCAAGGTGAAATTCCGCGCCCACGTCATCGCGCGCCAGCCCGTCGTGCCGCTCGACTCGGCGCGCCGCAAGCTGGAGCAACTCGTGCCCGACCTCATCGACTGGGCCTCGATCCAGCTGATGCACGCCGAGGACGAAGCCTCGAAAGACGCGCCCCGCCGCTCCGAAGTCGCCAGCTTCTTTTCCGCCGCGCTTGAGCTCACCAAGAACCGCGCCGTCGACATCCGCCAGGACCAGCTCTTCGCCGACGTCTACGTCCGCAAGGTGCAGAACGACCTGAAGGCGGCCGAATGAGCGGTGAGGAGAAGCCTGACCTGCAAGCCATGCGCGACGCGGTGGCGAAGCTGGCGAAGCAGCGCAAAACAAAAGCTCCGGCCGAACAGGCGCCCACTAGTCCTCATCCTGAGGAGCCGCGCAGCGGCGTCTCGAAGGACGAGGACGGGCTGCCTGACGCCGCCCCAAGCGCCACCCCGCACGGCCCCGACCCCGAACGCCTCGCCGACGCCCTCCGCCGCGCCGAAGCCATCCTCTTCGCCTCCAACGAACCGATCGACGCCACCACCCTCACCGAAGCGCTCCCCCCGGGCGTCGAAGCCGGCGACGTGCTCCTCAAGCTGAAAGCCGCCTATGCCACGCGCGGCGTCCAGCTGGTCGAACTCGCCGGCAAGTGGCGCTTCCAGACCGCGCCCGATCTCGCCTTCCTGTTCGAAGAGACCCGCGAACAACCACGCGCCCTGTCGCGCGCCGCGCTCGAAACCCTCGCCATCGTCGCCTACTGCCAGCCCGTCACCCGCCCCGAGATCGAAGACGTCCGCGGCGTCGCCGTCTCGACTGGAACGCTCGACATCCTGATGGAGGCCGGCTGGATCCGTCCCCGTGGCCGCCGCCGTACGCCGGGCCGGCCTGTGACATTTGGAACCACAGACGCCTTCCTCGTCCACTTCGGCCTCGACGCCATCGACAGCCTGCCGGGCAGGGACGACCTCAAGGCTGCAGGCCTCCTCAGCGCCGATATCCCCCGCGACTTCGAGTTTGCAGGCGCCCCGCGCGATCCCGAGACCGGCGAACTCCTCGGCGAGGACCCGCTTGAAGACGCCGATTTCCAGCCCGATTTCCTGGAAGGCGCCGAAGACCGCCCCTGACTGCGGAAAACGCGTTGCTGTGAACGCTTGCTCGCCGGGTTTGCGCAAAGGCGCCGCAGGGGTTACTTTACGGTGAGACAGCGGAACAAGGGTTGCAGGATCAGCGGTCCGGCATCGAGGTAAACGGATGCAGGAAACACCGCCGGGTCTTCAGTTCGGCCTCGTGGGATCAGCCTTGCTGGTCCTGTTTGCGCCGGGACCCTTCAAGGTTCTGGGGCTGATGGCCCTGCTTGGCGTGGGATAGAATTGGGCGTGGGATAAAGCTGGGCATCACGCCCGACGAACAAGCCGCCCCGGCGGCCAACGGAGTGGACACCATGGGACGCATTGGTCCTGTCGAGATTATCATCTTCCTGGTTGTCGTCCTGCTGATCTTCGGCGGTCGCGGCAAGATTTCGGGAATCATGAGCGACTTTGCGAAGGGCATCAAAAGCTTTCGCAAGGGCATGAAGGACCCGGACGTCGACACGAGCCAGACCACGTCCGGCGCGCTGGTCAACGAACCGATCAACGTCACCCCGGACAAAGAGAAGTCGAAGGTCTGATCGTTCAGGCCCCGAGGCGCCGAAATGGCTGCCCCTGACTTCTCTCCGGAAGGAGCGACATCGCCATGATGCCAGGCGTCGGCTTCGAGGAAATGATCCTGCTGGTTCTCGTGGCGATCATCGTGATCGGCCCGAAGGACCTGCCGCTCATGATGCGCAAGTTCGGTCGCTTCACCGGCAAGATGCGCGCGATGGCGTTCGAGTTCAAACAGGGCTTCGACGAGCTTGGCCGCCAGGCCGAACTGGAGGAACTCCGCAAGGAAGTCGCCGACCTCAAGAACATGACCGGCATCGACGACCTCCGCCGCGGCTTCGAGGAAGACAAGCGCGCGTTGGAAGCCGACGTTAACTCCGCACTCGCAGAGCCGGAGCCGCCGAAGCCCGCCGCGCTGGCATCCCCGGGCCAGCCATCCGCCGGAACCGAGCTAACCACGCCGGCAACGCCTACGCCCGTCACCGCCAGCGCCGCACCCGTCGCCGCTGTCGCAGCAGCAGCCGCCACGGCCGAACCTGAATTCGTCCCCGCAATGACTGTCCGCTCGGCGGACAAGTTTCCAAAGCCGATCAAGCGCACGCCGACCCACCCGGCCGCCGCCTCCGCCGTCAGCGTGGCGCGCCCCGATCCCGCGCCCTATGCCGGCCTCTCGGCTGACCATCCCGGCTACGACACCGGCGAGGATTTCCGCCTCGAAGGCCACCCGCCCGAAACCTTCATGCCCGCAAATGGCGAGGCCGCCAACGGCGTTGACGACGACCACGTCCACGTCATCCCCGACGATGAAGTCCGCCCGCCCGCGCCCGCGCCCACGCCCGTCAAGCAGGACACCACTGCCTGATGAGCAAGCCGTTGAAGAAAGCGAAAAAGGCAGCGGATACGCCGCCCGAGCCCGTCATTGACGAGGTCGAGGCCAGCCGCGCGCCCCTGATGGACCACCTGCTGGAATTGCGCGACCGTCTGGTACGCATCCTTGTGGTGATCGGCGTCCTGTTCCTCGCCGGCTGGTATGTCACGGAGCCGGTGCTCGCTTACCTGCTCCAGCCGCTAAGCGACGCCGCCCACCGCGCCGGCCGCCCCCTGGAGGAGACGATCGAGACGGTCACCACGGCCCCGATGGAGATGATCTTCGTCAAGCTGAAGATGTCGTTCCTGCTCGCGATCGCCGCCGGCTTTCCGTACATCGCCTACCAGATCTACGCCTTCATCGCGCCCGGCCTGTACAAGAACGAGCGGGGCGCGGTTCTGCCGTATCTCTTCCTGATGCCGATGCTGTTCGCGGCCGGCGGCGCGCTGGTCTACCAGTTCGTGCTGCCCACCTTCATGGACCTGTCCTTCAGCCAGGAGTTCACCGCTGCCGGCGCCAAGGTCGTCTACCTGCCCAAGGTGAAGGAATACTACGAACTCACGATCTCGCTGCTCACCGCCTTCGGCTTTGCCTTCCAGCTTCCGATCGTCATCTCGCTGCTCGCCCGCGCCGGCGTTGTGCAGGCCAGCACGCTGCGCAAGGGCCGCAAGTTCGCCCTCGTGGTCATCGTCTTCGCCGCGATGTTCATGACCCCGCCCGACCCGTTCAGCTGGGTCATCCTCTCCGTGCCGCTCTTCCTGCTTTACGAAAGCGGCATCATCGCCGCCATGCTGATCGACCGCGCCCGCAAGCGTCGCGAAGCCGCCGAGGCGAAGCGCGAGGAAGAAGAAGCCCGCCGCGAAGCCGTCGAAGAAGAATCCCGCCGCCGCGCCGCCGCAGCCGCCCGGTCCACCACGCAAGGCGCACTGCCCGCGGGCGAATAGCCGGCGGATCGCCGCGCCATCCGCCGGCTCAGCAGGCGGATGTCTGAACGCGTCCAGAACCTGCCGATCATGGACACAGCCCACCGAGCCTATTCCGAACCATTTCAACGCGCTGCACCGACCAGCTCAGCCGATTCCACGCCAATCCGTCCCCCACCTCCAGACCTGTGATACCAGCCGCCCTAGATTCTGACCTGTGTCCACACGCGTGAGGTGATGGAGG
>JBBAUA010000015.1:0-64355 GCA_040398465.1 Hyphomonadaceae bacterium
GGCGTGTAGGTGATGAGGCCCGACAGGGTCCATTCCGGTCGTTCGCCCGACTGGCGTGTACGTTCCAGTCCCGCCCTGCCCGGCACGACAGTTCCCGTCAGGACCTGACCGGTTCCCTCGCGGATCTGTGTCAGACCGAAGACCGGATTGGGCTCGATGGAGTCCATTGCGGTGAAGGAGAAGTCAGCCTGGATCTGGTCAAGGTCGACGGAGAGGTCGACGGTAAAGCCCGTGATCTCCTGGACCGCATTGAGGTTCACGGCAACGGACTCGCTGCTGACCAGGTTCTGCGAAGCAGCGTTCGCACAGAAGGAATCTGGCGGGACGATGCTGCGACGGTTTGAATTTATGACATCGAGCGACAGTGCTCCCGTCGTTGGCGCATTTGGGCCGCCGACTGCGTACTGCGTGCAGACAGCGCCGATGGCGCGATCTGCAAACTGGTTCAGGATGTCCGTCCGGAAGTAGCCCAGCTCGAGGTTATAGGTTCCGCCGAGGATTTCCCCGTCGATACCGGTACCAACGTTCATCGTCTCGACCGACTGGGGTTCAAGACCGGGATTGACGTTGGCGCTGGCGCCGTATGCGCCGATCTCGTCGATCTTGGGCGCCGAGTAGGATGTGCCGCCGGACGCGCGCGCGTAGAGACCGTAGCCGAAATCCTGACGCAGGCCTGCCTTCCAGATATCCTGGTCGCTGAACTGCGTGTTGAAGTCATGCCTGGCGGCAAGTGATCCGGACAGGCCCTCGAGCACGGGCAGGTCGAGACGGAGATCTCCGTAGACCCCTGTCGAGGACAGGGTGACGTCCTGCACGCCGAACGCGGGATCCGAGAAGTCGGTGTAGCCGGTATACTGCACGCCACCGACGAGGCTGACATACTCGTTGAGCGCATAGGTCGCTCGCGCGTTGACGCCGTAATCCTTGTAGCCCGAGACACGGTTGTCGGTCGTGCCGAACCCCTTCACCGGATTGCCGTCTCCGAAGCTCGTCACAGTCTCGCTGACATAGCCAATTGGTGCGCCGATCGGGAACGGGTTCTCGAGAGTGCCATAGGGCTGGCCAAAGAACGGGCTGCCCGGCACCTGGTTTACCTGCCAGCCACGTCGCGCAGACGTCGCCGAACCGTTGGAGGCGCCAAACGGGTTGGTCACGCAACCGGTCGGGAGGCCGGGTATCGTGGCTGCGAAGGCTTCATACTGGGCCGCTGTCGTGAAGGTGGTGATTCCACGCGACCGAGCCGTCGCCTCAACGCTGGCAGGCAGATCGGTGATGCGCGGGATCCGACAAACGCTTGGCACCAGTTCGTTGTTGCGCAGGCGCGGCTGCTGGTAGTGGGCGTCCACCTCCAGGCGGAGATCATCACTGAGCTCGTTCTTGTAGTTGGCCGTATAGATCGGGAACTCGGTGAAGTTGGGCGTGAAGACAGTGCTGGTCGGGAAGCTGTCGTGAAAATCCACCGTTGTGAAAGACGCTCCAAGGCGAAGCTCGGACGCATCGTCAATGTTCCAGAGATACTTCACGCCAAGACTGTTGAAGTCATAAGGGAAGGGCTGAAAGCCACCCAGGGCGAGCACATTCTCGCCATACGCCTCGGGATCAAACAGCGTGTGGGCGTCGGAATGATACGACCGCCCGAACACAGTTACGCTATGGTCGCCGGCGGCATCCAGGGGGAAGCTCAAATTGCCGTAGATCTCGCGCGTCTTGAAGGAACCGGCGTAGACGCCGAGCTGCCCTTTGGTTGTGCCGTCTGGGGCCTTGGTCTTGACGCTGACAACGCCCAGACCACCGTTCGACCCGAAATACAGGGACTGGCCACCGCGAAAAATCTCAACGCTATCGATCATACGGGGGTCGATCGCCGTCGCGGGCCAAAGGTCTTCACTGGGCGAAGAACGATCGAAGTATGGGACCCCGTCGACAAGGAGCAGGGTGTCGCGGTCAGTGCCGCCGTCGATGCGGATGGTGAACTCGCCCTCGTCAGGCGAATAGCCGACGTTTGCACCGCGGATGAGACCAGCCGCTGCTTCACCAAAATTCGTGAAGCCGCCCGTGGCAATCTCGGCCGACGTGATGACCTGCACTTGAGTCCCGTACTTCACCTGCTCAAGCGCGAACTCGGTTGCCTCCGCTTCAATGCGCCCCTCGATGAAGACCACGTCATTATCGTACGTCTCCTCTTCGGGCTGCGCCCCCTTCGGGTCAGCCGGAGCCGCCTGATCTGGATTCGTTTGAGCAATGGCCATCGGCGTAAGCGATGACGTTGCGAGCAGCAGGCTCGCGAGCAGACGGATTCGTGCGACTGGTATCGGTTTCATGCTGATCCCTCCAAGAGCAAGTAGGTTCAGACCTCCGCCTCGCGGTGGCCCGGACTTGCGTCACTCCCCCGAGCGCGCTTGACGACGCTCGAGCTAGGCGCACTCGATGACATCCCCGAGCAACATCCAAGAAGGTTCGATCACACTTTCAAAACCGTTCCGCGTAACAAGGCAGAGCTAGGCTGCTCTTTGAATGGCTTGTCGTGCGCGCTCCATCGAGAGCCTTGTCATGTGTCAGAAAGAGAAGTTTTTTCGGAGCAATCGTGACGGTCAGAGTGACGTCACGACCGGTTCGCGCATGCTGTCGGCATGTCGTTGCAATCCGGACTCTGAGCGCTTTGTGGAGGTCCGTGCGGGTCCCGCGAAACACTGCGCAGGACATCGGCCTTGTAACACTTCGATGTCTGCTCGCGCCCTTGGATCACGCGCCGAGAATGCCCGGCGGACCTGCGATCGCTCAGTCGTCCTGACAGAAATCGAGTATGAAGACTGATACGCATATACGCGCTTTGAACCGCCCCGGGTTTGTCGGAGGCCCAACTCTTTCAGAGACTGGGTCCATGAGCAGGAAGCATACAGCGAAGTACCCGCCTGAGGTCCGCGCGCGAGCGGTACGTGTGGTGATGGAGCATGGGGCTGAGCACGCGTCCCGGCGGGCGGCGATCGTCTCGATTGCGGCCAAGATCGGGTGCACGGCGCAGACCCTGGACAACTGGGTGAGGCGGGCCGAACGCGATTCCGGCACACGGGCGGGTTTATCGACCGGGGAGCGCGAGCGGATGAAGGCGTTGGAGCGTGAGGTCCGCGAGCTGCGCCAGGCCAACGAGATCCTGCGCAAGGCCAGCGCATATTTTGCTCAGGCGGAGCTCGACCGCCGGTTCAAGCCATGATCGCTTTCATTGACGATCATCGCGCCACGTACGGGGGCGAGCCTATCAGCCGGGTTCTGCAGATCGCTCCGTCCACCTTCCATGCACACGTTTCGCGCCGACGGCATCCTGGCAAGGCGCCGCCGGGGGTGCAGCGCGATGAGGCTTTGAAGCCTCGGATCCTTCGGGTGTTCAGCGAGAACTTCCAGGTCTATGACCTTCGCAAGGTCTGGCGTCAGCTGCTGCGCGATGGTTTTGAGGTCGCTCGTTGCACGGTCTCAAGGCTGATGAAGGCCATGGGATTGAGGGGCGTCGTCCGCGGCAATCCGCATCGCACCACGTTCAGCGACAAGGCAGCGCCTTGCCCGCTCGATCGGGTAAATCGCAACTTCAAGGGGCCGGAGGCGAACGTACTCTGAGTCAGAGCCTCTACCTATGTCGCCACATGGCCAGGCTTCGTCTACGTCGCCTTCATCATCGACGTCTACGCTAGGAAGATTGTCGGTTGCCGCGTCAGTCGCTCGGCTGACGCTGGCTTCGTTCTCGATGCGCTCGAACAGGCGTTGCATGATCGCAGGCCGATCTCTGGCGGCGGACTCGCCTGTCACTCTGACCGCGGATCGCAATACGTTTCCATCAAGTACACCGAGCGCCTCGGCCGTGATCGAACGCGCTCATCCGGCTGGGGAACAGATAGACGCGGGGCCGCGACGCCTTCCACCAGGCGCGCAGCTCTTCGAGCAGCAGCGGCGAGAGCTTGGCGAGGCGGTCGCGCCCGCCCTTGCCGCTCTCGATGCGCAGCACCATGCGCTCGCTGTCGATATCCGAGACCTTGATGCCGATGACCTCCGCGACCCTGAGGCCCGCGCCATAGGCGGGGCTCAGGGCTGCTCGATACTTGGGATGTTGCGCCGCCTCGATCAGGCGCGCGACCTCGTCCGGCCTCAGCACCTGGCGCAGCCTCTCTGGCTCCCGCGCCTGCGGGATCATCTGCGACGCATCGCGTTGGCCCAGGGTGACGCGGAAGAAGAACCGCAGCGCGGTGATCTGGTTGTTGACCGCGCTGGCGCCCAGGCCCGACTGGACCAGATGCAGCCGCCAGGCGCGCACGTCCTCGTAGCTGAGCCTGTCCGGCGAGGGCCCAAAATGCCGACTGAACCTGGAGACGGCGCTCAGGTAGGCGGCCTGCGTTCGGGGCGCCGGGCGCCGGATCGTCATGTCCTCGAGCATGCGCTGGCGCAGCGGGCTGATCGGCCCCGCAAGGCTGTTGGTGGAAATGGTGTTGGGATCGTCGGCCATGGGCTCTCTCCTCGAGTGCCGTGGACAATCCACGCGCTGGAGGAGAAGGGGGCCGTCGACAAGATTACCGGCCTAGCGGCTTAGCCTACCGTGCGAGCGGTTTAGTACGACGCCCAATTGGCGACACTCGTAATGTTCCCGTAGTCGGCGAAGGACGGGCAAGGAGATGTTCCGCCGCTGGCCGTGATGCCGTTGGCCAACCGTTAGGGCGTGGCCGAGGACGATGCGCTGGCCTACGGCTTGGTGGAAGAGTCTATCTTCGCCACCAATCTTCGGTTTGCGCAGGTCTAGAACTTGCCGCTTATCCTGATGAACCCCCACGGACCTGTGCGAGATTCATTTATCTGCAGCAGAGCCAGGTTCCCGCTCGATCTTGGAGCATCATAGACCGCGCGCGTGTTTATGAAGGCAGTTTCCAGGATGTCGTTGACCCCGGCACGAATGTTCAAACCGAAGAACTCCTTGGTTTCAATGAACACGCTCAGGTCGTCACCTGTACGCTGGCGCTTGGATGTCTCCCTCAGCCTGTATGACGTGGCTCCGCCGCTTTCGCCGAACGTCAGGCCGTAGCTGAATCCGTACTGAGGCACGTCCTGCCTGAACGAAACGCGCAGATTTCGGCTCAGGCCGAAGGCGTCGGAAAACTCCCGAACAACACCGGTGACAGGATCGAGCACTTCAGAGTTGCCGCTGTTGAGGTCGACGTCCAAACGTGCGTCGGGTAGCCCCAAGTTCTTCAGAGGTATGCTCGCCTTGACGCCCAGCGACCAAGTCTCCCCTTCCCCGAGATTTCCGGGGCCATCGTAGGCCTGAAGCAGTGAGCCGCCGAGCGGAACGACAGGAACCTGATCCTGAACGTCAGAGATCTTCTCGAACGAGCCAAGAAGCGTCAGCACGCCGTCGCCCCAGAACTTTTGTTCGAACTGCCCCCCCAGGGCCCAGACCTTCTGGGGTTCGAGGTCAGCGTTGCCGCCTGTCACTTGATCGTTCACGACCTCGACGGCCGAGACGAAGTCCCTGAAATTGAGTTGCGCGACCTCTCGCTCGAGCGACACTCGCAGCTGCTGAGTTCCGTTCGGTCGCCACGTCGCCGTGATGCCCGGCTTGGGATACGTGAACTCGCGTTCGGCAAACACACTGGTCGCGCTGGACAGGCGTCCTTCTTGCTTGATCTGCGAGTACTCGAACTTCAAGCTGGGTTCGAGGGTCAGCTCGGGCGAGATCTCCCAGACGTCCGAAACTTGCACTTCGCCGCGAAGTTCTTCGACAATGGTATCAGAACCTGGCGGAGTAGCATCCGCGCCGGTATTCGACGTCACTTTCCGGGTGCTATCGAGGAAATTGTAAGCCCCTTCGATTGCCACCTCGACCGTGTGCTTGTCGCCGAGCGGCCAACTCAGCGTCCCCCGGAGAATGGACTCCCCGCTCGTGTCGTTCGATTGTACCTGGACCGACCTGCTGAAGGATCCCGAGCCAGCATAGAAACCGAAAAGGCTGTCGCTTGTGCTCTCGGACCGTTGATGCAGGGCGATGAGCTTCGTCATGCCGCTACCCAACTGGAACTGAAGGTCGCCGTTCAGCGAGTAGGTTTCCGTCTCAGAGGAGCTTTCGTTTGTTTCAAGCCGGGAGACTGGGCCAGCAAAGCTTGGAGAGGACACTTCGGTGAAGCTGCTGCCATTGCTGTCGGTCGCGTTGAAGGAGCCGTTCAGGTTTAACTTGCCCCAGTCGAGTGACCGCTGGAACTCAAAAGCTGGCTCAAGACTCTGCGTGTCGTTCAGCGAGAGCCCCGCATGCTGCTCGAATAGATTGAGCGAGCTGTCGTAATAGGCGCGCCTCCCGAAACTGCGCGGCGAAGAGCCAGGCCCGCCCCGACCGGAGTTGGGGCTTCCGGCCTCGACGGAAAGTGTAAGGGTTCCGTCGAAGGCTGGAAGGGTGGTTGTGACGTCTGTCGATCCGCTGATCCTGCCGTCTTGGTAGCGGCGCCCAACGACTTGCCAGTTTCCCGAGACGGGGACTTCGACAGACTTCACGATGACATTTGCGACTTTGGTCTGCCCCCGCATGTCGAGCTTCGCCGAAGAACCCGTCACGATTTCAATTCGCAGGACATTGGCCACCGGGATCCTGGCCAGTACGTCGCCCAGGCCGCCTTTGGTGGATGGGCGCTGTCCATTGATGAGCACATTGCCCGCTGCACCACCAAACCCGCGAACCCTATCACCGTCATCAACCGCAAATCCTGGCAGTTGACGCACCATGTCTTCCGCTGTCGCCGGATTGAACCTGGCGAAGTAGGAGGGCTCGAATACCTCGACATCTGACGCCGTAGCGGCCGTTTGGGCGCCGGCTTGTGAGGCCATTATGGCGGCCATGCTGGCCAAGCCTGATACTCGAAAGACCATACGCGCGGTGTCCCAGCTATGGATATCCACTAGCGACAAACAGACTTCATCTTCAATAGCTACGCGGATTGGTGCCGCAGCCGTGATGGCGGGATAGCGCTAGTTCGTAGCAGGCTAAACACCGCCACCTCGTCCAGTTCGCAATGACGCCACTGTCCTGCGGAAATGCAGCGGCAGCTCTTTGGCAAACTTGGAACTGAAACACCGGCCTTGATGCGCCGCCCGCTCGATACCCATCCGGAGGAGCCACCGATTACGTGGGTCGGCCCGATGAAAACAACAGTACAACCATCAGGCGGCGGCCGGGAAGGATTGACCTGCCCCAAGGCTGTCGGCCTGCTGTTTGCGGAGATGACGGTGGTTGCAAAAGGGGCCCCGACCCCCTGCCCTTCTGGCATTGTGGCCAGTAGCAGGGTCGCGGGTTAACCGCCGTTCCCCGCGGCCATTCAATCAGGCGGGACCTCGCCCATAAGCAGCCACTGAGATCCTGCGATTGGACCGAAAAACCTGGGGCAGGTCACTCCGCCAGCGTGATCCCGTCGCGACCGTATTGGCCAATGGTGAGCGTCTCGCGTCTCCCGTGCAACCGGTAATCGAGCCGGAAGACGATGGTGCCCGTGGTTTTGACCAGGGCATACATACCGTCACGGGCATAGACGTCGGACGTTTTGTCCGGTTTTTTCAGGTGCTTGGGTGCAGTGTCTGTCAGTGTTTTCCGCTCCTTGTTGGATACGGAGAGGCAGAAAAACGGGGCTGAAAGACCGTCAGAACTCACCTAGCCGCTTTGTTTCACAGTGTATTTCGGTCGAAACGTGCGGAAATGGCGGGAAACGGGCATGACGGTGCGGGGATCAATCGGCTTGCGCCGATGCCGCCACGCCGTCGCGAGTACCGTCAGGCCGTCACGCTGCCCGGCGGAAGGCGGCGATACATATCGATTGGATTTCTAATGGAGTTTCAGAGCTCTAGGCGGGATCGCCGATAGACGGCGACCTACCGGAAAGAGCTCTGAATCATTCCCACTCGATCGTCCCCGGCGGCTTGCTGGTGACATCGTAAACAACGCGCGAGACGCCCTTCACCTCGTTGATGATCCGCGTCGCGCAGCGGCCCAGGAAGTTCATGTCGAACTGATAAAAGTCTGCCGTCATGCCGTCAGTCGACGTCACCGCACGAAGCGCCAGCACGCTCTCGTACGTGCGCGCGTCGCCCATCACGCCCACCGAGCGCACGGGCAGAAGCACGGCAAACGCCTGCCAGATCTTGTCGTACAGCCCGGCCTTGCGGATTTCGTCCAGATAAATGGCGTCGGCCTTCTGCAGGATCGCCACGCGCTCCGGCGTGATCTCGCCAGGAATGCGGATCGCCAGACCCGGCCCTGGGAACGGATGCCGTCCCACCAGCGTCTCCGGCATCCCCAGCTCGCGACCGAGCGCCCTCACCTCGTCCTTGAAAAGCTCGCGCAGCGGTTCGACCAGCTTGAGGTTCATCTTCTCTGGCAGCCCGCCGACATTGTGGTGCGATTTGATCGTCACCGAAGGCCCGCCATCGAACGACACGCTCTCGATCACGTCGGGATACAGCGTCCCCTGCGCCAGGAACTGCGCGCCCTCCACCTTCTTGGCCTCAGCCTCGAAGATGTCGATGAACGTCTTGCCGATGAACTTCCGCTTGGTCTCCGGATCACTGACGCCCGCAAGTCCGCCAAGAAACGTCTCGCCCGCATCCACATGCACCAGCGGAATGTTGTAATGCCCACGGAACAGCTTCACGACCTCATCGGCCTCGTTGGCGCGCATCAGCCCGGTGTCGACGAATACGCACGTCAGCTGATCGCCGATCGCCTCGTGGATCAGCACCGCGGCCACCGATGAATCGACGCCGCCCGAAAGCCCGCAGATCACGCGCGCCTTGCCAACCTGCGCCTTGATCTTGGCGACCTGCTCGGCGCGCAACGCCGCCATCGTCCAGTCGCCCTTCATACCCGCGATCTTCTTGACGAAGTTCGAGAGCAGCTTCGCGCCATCCGGCGTGTGCACCACTTCCGGGTGGAACATCGTCGTGTAGTAACGCCGCGCCTCATCCACCGCGATCGCGAACGGCGCATTCTCGGACGTACCGACCACGCGGAACCCATCGGGCAATTGCGTCACGCGATCGCCATGGCTCATCCACACGGGATAGCGCTTGCCGACTTCCCAGAACCCATCGAACAGCGGCGAGGCTTCTTTAATCTCGACGTCCGCGCGTCCGAACTCCGCCGCGTGTCCCCCTTCGACCACGCCGCCAAGCTGTACCGCCATCGTCTGCTGCCCATAGCAGATCGACAGGATCGGAACGCCCAGATCGAACGCCACCTGCGGCGCCCGCGGAGAGTTCACACGAGTCACGCTGTCTGGGCCGCCTGAGAAGATCACTGCCTTCGGGTTGAACCCGGCTTTGATCACCGCCTCGGCCCGGTTGTAAGGATGGACCTCGCAATAGACCCCCATCTCCCGCAGCCGCCGCGCAATCAGCTGCGTTACCTGGCTGCCGAAATCGATGATCAGCGCACGCTCGTGCGAATTGGAATCGTAAGACGGGATTGGGGGGGTGCTGTGCGCCATGGCGGAAATAGAAGGGGTTCGGGCCGGGCGTCAATCCTGCCCCGCGAACATCCACAGGCAGGCCTAAGCGTCGCCCATCGCCCGCGCGCGAAAACTGTTCATCAGGTCGGACAATTCCTCGGCCGACAAGCCATACGTCTCCGGCAACATCCCGGTTGCCCCGATCATCGCCCGATTGGCAGCCGCCATCCGCGGATGCGCCGCCTCATGCTCCTGCGCGGAGAACCCGACATACTTGCGAAATCCCGTCGTCACCGGATGAAAGGCCGAGCAGTCGCGCCAGCGTCTGCGGAACGTCCTGAACAGCGTCCGGCACGCAAAGCCCTCGCAGTCCAGCACCAGGCTGGAACCAACCCCGATCATGAGCGGCGCCGCAATCAATCCGCACAACAAGAAGAACCCGCCCGCGCCATAGAACAGCACCGGTTCTTCCGGCCCAATCCACACCGCAATCGCGACGAACCCCGCGCAGATCGCAAACACCAGAAGCCAGCGCAGCCGATCCGGCTTCAGCGTCATCGTCTCCGGCAGCGGATCGCCGTTGGCGTCGCGCCAGTCACTCACCCGGCTCTCCGCATGACGGCCATGTAGAACCCGTCCGTCCCCGCCGTGCGTGGCGTGAGCCGAACCGAGCCATCCGGCCGCCTCAACTTGCGCACCAGTTTCGCGCCCGCGTCCGTCAGCTGTCCGGATCGCACCGCCGCCTCGGCTGCGTCATCCACCACAAAGTCCGGCCGGTCGACGAGGAAACTCGCCACCTGATCTTCGTTCTCCTCCATCAGGAAGGAGCAGGTCACATAGACCAGCCGCCCGCCCGGCTTCACATAGTTGCACGCAGACCGCAGGATGATCGCCTGATCCTGCATCCGCTTGTCCAGTGCGTTCGGCTGCACCCGCCACTTCGCATCGGGCTTGCGCCGCCACGTACCCACGCCCGTGCACGGCGCGTCGATCATCACCAGGTCCATCTTGAGATCGAGATCGTCCAGCGAGGCATTCTCCTTCGGATGCCTCAGCTGCACATTGCGAATGCCCGCCCGCTCCATGCGCGGGATCAGCGCGGACAGGCGCTTCCCGTCGATGTCGTGGCTGAAGATCTGCCCCTTGTTCTGCATCATCGCGGCCATGGCGATCGTCTTGCCGCCGCCGCCCGCACAATAGTCCAGCACCTGCTCGCCTGGCGCTGCGCAAGAGACCGCCGCCGCGATCTGGCTGCCCATATCCTGCACCTCGACCCACCCTTTCGAGTAGGCCGGTATCGCCTCGACACTCTCCCCGCGCTCGATCGAATCCGCCGCCGGAATCCGGAAGCCGTTCTTTAGCTCCGGCATCTGCTTCGCCTTCACGCCCTCAAGCGCGCGCCCAGCTTTCTCCGCATCGGACTTCAGCGTATTCACGCGCAGGTCGATGGGCGCCCGCGCCGCCATCGCCATGCCCTCGACCACCACGTCCGGCCCGAACGCCCGCGCAAGATGCGGCGACAACCATTCCGGATAATCTCCCTGGACATGCGGCGGCGCAGCCGGGTTCGGGGCCATCAGCAGGTTTTCGCGCTCCTTGCCCTGCAGCGGCGGCGGCGCATGCTCGTCCTTCAGCGCCTCCTCGATCTTGCGGACATCCCACCCCCACGCATGCTTCAGCGCACCCAGCGCCAGCACGCGGGCGCCGGTCGCCTCCATCGCATGCTCGATCGAATTCTTCCGGCGCAGCCCATCCACCACGAGCCCCGAAATCCACGCCCGGTCGCGCGCGCCCGCAAACCGGGACCTCTTCCCCCAGTCGCGCACAGCCTCCTTCACCGGCGTGCGCCGCTCCAGCACATCGCGCAACACTTCGATCGCCGCCTGGATCTTCCCGCCGTCTCTCAAGGGTGCGGCCCCGCGCCGCCGTGCCGGCTGGTCAGCGCGCGTCCAATCGCGCGCACATCCTGCAGGATCGCAAACTCGCCCAAGATGATCGCATCCCCGGGCGCGCGCTCCTTGTCCATCACCAGCATGGGACAGCCCTGCCAGTCGGGCCCCACCAGATCGACGATCTCCTTGCGCGGTCGCGCAAAGCCGATCCGCCGCACATCGATCTTGTCGTTCCAGTGCGGATTGACGATCAGCGCTCCCTCAAGGGTCGCGCAGTCATTGCAGTACCACTCGAAGCCGCCATCCTGGAAAGGCGCGGCGAGGATGAACAGGGTGTCTTTCATGCCGCCGTCTTAGCGCCCGACGGTCGTCCTGTCTCCCCCGGCTACACCACCAACAGCGCCTTCGAGATCGCCGCCGGCCTGTCCGCCTCGGGCAGCTTGAACAGTTCCAGCCACTGCACGCCGGCGAAGAAATACTCGAAATCCTCCGGCGGCTGCGCTTCCGCGATGAACACTGGCAGCATCGGCTTCTTGTACCTGCCTGCCAGGTAGACCTCCCGCTTGATGTGGTCGCTCTCGAACGCCTTCGGGCTGCACATGACCATGACGCCGGCCGACCCCTTGATCCCGCGCACGATCTCGCCCGCCCAGTTCTCGCCGGGCTCAATCCCGCCCTTGTCGATCCAGACCTCGCGGCCGGCGCCCCTGACCACCTCCACGACCGGCTGGACGGATGCATTGTCTGCGTGGGCGTACGAGATAAAGAGCATGGCGGCGGGCGCCAGCGCTGCGCCGGGCGCGGCAGGAGAAGGGGCCTGTTCGCGCGCCATCTCAGCCCCAGGCGGCGCGGCCTTTCTCGCCTTGCGCAAGCCGAACAAGCCTCCGCCACGAGCGCGCTCCTCAGGCGGCGGTGGCGGAGATTTCCAGAAAGCTTCGCTTCGCGCCACAAGCGCCGCGTTCATCGCCTCCTTCGCGGCGCGCGCCACCTGCGGCCACACGTTCACCGCCCGCCCGCTCTCGAAGCTGGCGTCTATCGCGGCGAGGTCGCGCATGCCCACCGGCAGGATGCCGTGATCAAGCTTGACCAGCACGAGCCTCCCGTCAGCCCATGCATCCAGCATCCGCTTTTCCATCATCATGCGATGTGTGCCGAAGACGCTCTTCTGCGACCACAGCGCGACAACAGCATCGCTGTCCTGCAGATGACGAAATCCCCGCCCGCCGGTCTCCGTGTCGGCGAGCAGACCCTGGGTCTTGAGAAAACCCTTCAGGTCGTCAGCAACCGCCTGGTCAGCGTCGGCATGGGCGATGAAAACGAACATGAGCGCCTCACAGGATGCGAGCCCTCAGAAGAGTCCGAACCGGCCTGCCTGACAATGGGCTTTTCTGTAACCTTGCAGGCCAGCCAGTTTCGTTGCGCCGCCGAACATCACCCGGTGAGCAAGGGCGTCACAATCATGCCGAGCCCGGCAATGCTGACAATCCACACTAACGATCGCAGCACGGGCACGCCGAATGCATAAAGCGGCACATACACGACGCGCCCAGCCAGATAGATCTGCGCGCCAAGCGCGGTCTGGGCGCTTTCGCGACCCGCCACATGCGCGATCAGCACGGCAGCTATGAAGATGGGCAAGGTCTCGAACAGGTTGTCCTGCGCGCGCTTAAGCCGCTCCGCGATCGGCGACAGTGGCGGCTTCGCCTCGTCACGCGCGCTCATGTTCCACCTGAGCCCGTACTGACCTGTACGGGCGAAGTCGAACAGCAGGATCTGCACGAACGCCAGCACCAGCGTCCATGCCAGAACTGTCAACTCAGTGCTCAAGGCGCGCCCTCCTGATTTCCAGACTAGCCGTTCTGCAGCGAGTAGTTCGGCGCCTCACGCGTCATCTTCACGTCGTGCACATGGCTCTCGCGCAGCCCGGCATTGGTGATCTGGATGAACTGCGCCTTCTCATGCAGTTCCACCACCGTCTTGGCGCCAACATACCCCATCGCGGCGCGCAGTCCGCCCGCCATCTGGTGCAGGATCGGCCCGACCGGACCCTTGAAGGGCACCTGCCCCTCAATGCCTTCCGGCACCAGCTTCTGTTGCGCGACGTCCTTCTGGAAATAGCGATCCGCCGACCCGCGTCCCATCGCGCCCAGCGATCCCATGCCGCGATAATCCTTGTACGGACGCCCCTCGTACAGGAACACATCGCCCGGCGCCTCTTCCGTGCCCGCGAGCATCGACCCCATCATCGCCGACGAGGCTCCAGCCGCCAGCGCCTTGGCGAAGTCGCCTGAGAACTTGATGCCGCCATCCGCAATCACCGGCGTCCGCGTCGATTCAGCAGCTTTCGCGCAGTCCGCAATCGCCGTCAGCTGCGGCACGCCCACGCCCGCCACGATCCGCGTCGTGCAGATCGAGCCAGGTCCAATCCCCACCTTGACCGCGTCCGCGCCCGCATCGATCAGCGCCTTGCAACCATCGCCGGTGGCGACATTGCCCGCGATCACCTGAACGCGGTTCGACAGCTTCTTCACCCGTTCCACGGCCATCAGCACGGCCTTCGAATGCCCATGGGCCGTATCGATCACCAGCGCGTCCACGCCCGCATCGATCAGAGCCTGGCTACGCTCGAACCCTGCATCGCCCACGGTCGACGCCGCCGCCACGCGCAACCGCCCTTGCTCGTCCTTGCAGGCATTGGGATTGGTCTGGCTCTTCTCCATGTCCTTGACGGTCAGCAGCCCGACGCAGCGCCCGTCTTCGTCCACAACGATAAGCCGCTCGATGCGATGTTTGTGCAGCAACCGCCGCGCCTCGGCCGGGTCCGCGCCAACGCGAATGGTGACAACCTTCGTCGTCATCAGCTGCGACACCGGCATGTTTTCATCTTCGGCAAACCGCACATCGCGATTTGTCACGATCCCCAGCAGCTTGCGCGGCACGCCTTCCGGCCCCGGCTCCACTACCGGGATCCCCGACACCCTCAACCGCTCCTTCAGCACACGCAGTTGGCGGAGCGTCACGTCCGGCGTCACCGTCACCGGATTGATCACCATCCCGCTCTCGAACCGCTTCACGCGGCGCACCTGCTCGGCCTGCTCTTCAAGCGAAAGATTGCGGTGGATGACGCCGATCCCGCCGAACTGGGCCATGGCGATGGCGAGCCCCGCCTCGGTCACCGTATCCATCGCCGCCGACACGATCGGCACGTTGATGGCGATCTCCCGCGTCAGGCGCGAGCGGATATCCACCTCGCCGGGGATCACTTCGGACGGGCCTGGCTCCAGCAGCACGTCGTCGAACGTGATGGCTTGGCGGATGCGAATTGAAGGGGGGTGCTGTTCCATAGACCCGTCTAGCGATTCTCTTGTCGGTTGGGAAGTGGCCTCGAAAGGCAAGTCTTGCGGCCGGCGCGCCGACGCGCCACCACTGGCTGCAAGGCCATTGCGCCAGTGGAAAATTCATCATGCCGTCCGGCGTCTACGCAGCCATCTTCGACTTGGACGGCGTGCTGACCTCCACCTCGGTCCGCCACGAACAGTCATGGGCCGACGCCGCGAAGGCCTTCAACATCCCCGTCACCGAAGCTGCCCTCCGCGCCACGCGTAGCATCCCCCGCGCCTCCAGCCTCGCTGCTCTCCTCGCCCATGCCGGCGTGCGCCTGACCGAGTCAGACCGCGATGCGGTCATGGCGTTCAAGAACCAGCGCTACAAGGAACTGATCGCCGGCATCCAGCCGACTGACGCCTTTGCGGGCGCCCGCCAGGCCCTTGAACGCTGCCGCGCCCTCGGCGTCCGCACCGCCGTCGCTTCCGCCAGCCTCAACGCAAGCGAAGTGCTCGAACGCCTCGCCCTGCGCCCGCTCGTACAGTTCATCGCCGACCCATGCCGCGCCGAACCAAAACCCAGCGCCGAAATCTACGGCATGGCCTGCGCCGCCCTTGGCGCACACCCCGCTCACGCCGTTTGCATCGAAGACGGCGCCCCGATGATCGCCAACCTTCGGACAGAGGGGCTCTACACAGTCGGTATCGGAGAAGATCCGCTCGGCGCTAACGAGCAGTTCAAGGTTATTGGCGAGTGGGATGTGGAAGTGACGTTCTCGCGCCTAACACGATGACGCCGCTCTCCCTTTTCAGGGATAGGTGTCTACCCCCGAAACCCCCGCGCAATCACGAACGTCTCAGGGCTCTCGCTCCGGCTGGATGGCGGCTTCCAGTGCCGCACATCATCGAAGTTGGTCTTCAGCTGTTCCAGTAGCGCACCCTGCGCACCGCCCTGGAAAACCTTCGCGATGAACGTGCCGCCCTTCACGAGATTATCGACCGCAAACTGTGCCGCCGCCTCCGCCAGCCCGACCGTACGCACGTGGTCCGTCTGCTTGTGACCAACCGTGTTCGCCGCCATGTCCGACAAAACCAGCGTCGGCTTGTCGCCCAGCGCCGCAAGCAGCTTCTGCGTGACCCCCGGCTCGGTGAAGTCGGCCATGAAGATCGTCGCCTCGCCGATCGGCGTCACCGGCAACAGGTCGATTCCCACAACCCGCGCCGCGCCCATCTCGATCACCACCTGCAGCCACCCGCCCGGCGCCGACCCAAGATCGACCACCCGCGCCCCGCGCTTCAGTACGTGAAACTTCTCGTCGATTTCCTTGATCTTGTACGCCGCTCGCGCGCGATAGCCCGCATCCTGCGCCTTGCGCACATACGGATCGCGCAACTGCCGGTCGACCCATTCGCGCGACGATTTGGAGAGCGTCTTCTTGCGCACCTTCTCCTTCTTGGTCATCGAGCGGCCGCTCGAGTCTGTGCGCGCGTCCATCGGCGCCTTCCAGCGGCGTTTGCCCTCTGCGTCTTCCTCGACCGTCATTCGGCAGCTCCCGCGTTAGCGGGCGACTTCGCCCGTTGCGCGCCACCACCACGACGGCGGCTCCGGCTACGCTGCTCAGTGTTCGCGCCATGCATCATCGACAACAGGATGCCTTCACGCAGACCCCGGTCGCCTACGCGCAGGCGCTCGGATGGCCAGATATCAAAGATCGCCGACAGGATCGCCATGCCCGGCAGCATCAGCTCGGATCGTCCGCCCGCAAGACACGGCTCCGCCGCGCGCTGCTCCGGCGTTGCATCGCGCAGGCGGGCAATCGTCCGCTCCAACTCGGCACGATCAAGCCACACGCCATCGACGGCCGACCGAAGATAGCGATCAAGACCCATGTGCACTGCGGCGAGGCTGGTCACCGTCCCCGAGTTACCGATCACCTGACCCCGCCCCGCCCTGAATAGTGGACCAAACCGCGTCGCAGCATCATTGGCGCGCATCAGCTCCGAGACATGCTCCACCATGCGCGCATAGCGATCCTCACCTGCGAAACTCTCGCTCAGCGTCACGACCCCCACAGGAAACGACGCCCAGCCAAGGATCGGCGCCCGAAGCGCACAGCCCTTCACGCCGCGCGCCGCGGCAGACCGTGCGTCGATCCACGACAGCTCGGTCGACCCGCCGCCGATATCGATCACCAGCGCAAAATCCGACTCGGGATCGACAAGGTCGAGGGAGCCCAGAAGTGCGAACTTGGCTTCTTCCTTTGGCGAGATCGTTTCCATGTTGAGGCCGACGCGCCGGCGCACTTCACTCACAAACGCCCGGCCGTTGCTCGCCTGGCGGCATGCCTGCGTCGCGATGAAGCGCGCCTGTACCGGACTGTGCTTCTTCACCTTGTCGGAGCACTTCTTCAGTGCATCCATCGCTCGGTTCATCGCCAGATCAGATAGCCGGCCAGACGCCGCCAGCCCCTCGCCCAGCGCAACGATCTGCGAATAGGAATCGACAATGCGCAGCCCGCCCGACGCCGTCTTCTCGGCAATCAGCAGGCGACAATTGTTCGTACCGAGGTCCAGCGCCGCATAAGTCTGAGTTGCGCCGCCAGACCGGCCCGGCGGCTTTCCGCGCCGGGATCGGGTGGGCTTCGCCATGGAATGGTCCGTGATCTTGTTGCGACAGCCATAGCCCGTTCCGCAGGCGATGGCACGCACCATCCTGTGTTTACTGTCATGCCCTGTTGCGGGGCCCGTTTTCCTGCGTCTAATGGCGCCCAAGGCAAGGGCGGGCTCGGCGCTGCACAGCGGTGCATCGGAGAATCACTTGCGCTGGCTGGGCAATTTCGCGCGAGCAAGACCAGGGGCATCGCGACACATGGATATCAACAAAGCGGCCAAGTTCGGCATTGGCCAGCAGGTACGTCACCGTCTCTTCCCTTTCAGGGGAATTATCTACGACGTGGACCCCCAGTTCGCGAATACCGAAGAATGGTGGGAGTCGATCCCGGAAGAGATCCGGCCGGTCAAGAACCAGCCCTTCTACCACCTGCTCGCCGAGAACGACTCGTCTTACTACATGGCCTACGTGTCCGAGCAGAACCTGCTCCCGGATGATGCGCCCGAGCCGGTGAACCATCCGCAGATTCCGGAAATGTTCGAGATCGACGATCACGGCGCTTACCGCAAGCGAACCACCCACGCGCACTGACGGATCGTTCAGCCGAACAGCCGCTGCTCGATCAGTTCACGCTTGAGCACATCGACGCCGAGCACGTTGCGCAGATAGCCCTCGACGCCGCCATTGCGCTGCTCGATCACCGCCAGCGAGCGCTCGAGGAATTCCGGCGACACGCCCATGATCACGCGCATCGTCTCCAGCGTTGGCGCGCGGCCGAACTGCTGGAGTATCGCGTCTCGCCACGCGGCGCCGTGCTGCTCGAACCTGCCGGACGCGTTGGTCAGCATGTAGTCCGCCACGATGTCGTCATGGTGTACGCCAGCCAGCATGTGCGTCAGCGCGACCACAAGTCCCGTGCGATCCTTGCCCGCAGCACAATGCACCACCAGCGCGCCATCGCTGCTGGCCAGCGTATCGAAATAGCGGGTGAAAAGGTCGATCAGGCGCGGCAGGTGCGGTGCGTCGGCGTAATAGCGCAACAGGAACTGCTGGTAGGACTCGGGCTCCATGTCCCACGCCGCCATGAACTGGTCCCAGCTTTCGGCGCCCTCGTCGTGATCGTCGTTCTCGATCACCTGCGCTGCAAAACCCTCCCACCGCCGTGACGGCGACCGGTCACGCTCCTGCGGCCTGCGCAGGTCAACCACGGCAGCGATACCCATGTTGCGCAGCCGCGCCAGGTCCCCATCCGTCGCCAGCGCATGGTTCGCCGACCGGAAGAAGCGCCCAGCGGCCATCCGCCGGTCCCCGGCGCGGTACCCACCGAAATCGCGGAAATTGGTGAGCCCCTCGAAGGCGTGCAGGCGCGGAAAATCGGTCATGCCCGGGCAACTAGGCGAAGTTGCCCCACCCGTCCACCGGCTGGCTCAGCCCGGCGCCTTCAGATCCAGCATAAGCAGCGGATCCAGCCAGATATCCGTTCCGCGGTCGTCAGACATCACGTTGCGGTACTTGATGGCCCAGTGCAGGTGCGGCCCCGTAACCCGCCCCGTAGCCCCGGACAGACCCAGCACCTGGCCCTGGGCAACGGTCTCGCCATCCTTCACGTCGATCCGGCTCATGTGCATCGTGATCGAAACGAGTCCGCGGCCCATATCGAGAAAGACCGCGCCGCCCTCATAGAAGAGGTCAGGATCAGCCAGCAGGACCGTACCCGCCATCGGTGCATGAATCTCGGTGCCGGTGGGGATCGCGATGTCCTGCCCGTTGTGAACGCTGGTCGATCCCTCGCAGTCCTTGGTCTTGGGCACATAGGTCCGCGTAACGCCGAAGGCGCTCGAATACGGTCCGTCCGCCGGCTTCACGAAACCGACCGGCGCAAGCGGCGTGTTGAACGCCTTCATCGCCCGATCCTTGCGAACCCACGACACCTCGGCGTGGCGCTCGTCCTCCGGCGACTGTGGCGCAATGCGCCGGCACTCCATCTCAAACTTCGAGACAGTGTCCTTCCGCGGTAGCACCTCGACCTCTGTGGACGCCGACACAACGGATTGCTGGGCCTCCCCTGTGCTAACAGGCAGCATCGCAACCTTTGCCGGAGATGCCTGCGAGCGCGTTAGCCCGATCACAACCACCCCACTCGGATCCGCGATCGCCACCGGCTTGCCATCCAGCGTGATCGTCGCGCCAGGCAGCGCTCGGCACAGGATCGCCCCGCCCTGCTTCGCCGGTCCGCCACAGGCAAGCGCCAGCACAGGCGGCTCTGGCGGCGCGGGTGGTTGCGGTGGCTGGGGTTCAGATGGGACGGCGACTTCAATGGGCGGCGCCACGGACGCCTCAACGATGATCGGCATTCGCGTAGAGGTGTTCGCCGGATTTTCGGGAACAGGAGAAGCGGAGGGCGCCGCACATCCCGCAAGCAGCCCGGCGATCAGCGTGGCGACTATTCCCGACCGGTGAGCTGCTTCCATCTCGTCAATGCTGTTTCCGCGTCGAAGTAGGCTTCCTGTGTATCAACACTCCAATAACGCAGGTCCTCCAGCGCGATCTTGCGCTTGGTCACGGCGCACGTGACGAACCGGCCAGCCTTCAGCACCTCGAAGTCGTTGTCGAGGTAGCGGAGGCGCGCTTCGCCGGGGAGGGAACCTGGAGTGAACGTATCCATGGAGGGGTATATGCACGATCCGCAGAACGAAGTTAAGGCCGCTTGGCGGCGCTATAAAACGCCGATCGTTTCCTGCTCGACCCGGTTCCGGCCGCTGGATTTCGCCCGATACAGGGCATCGTCCGCCCGCTTGATCAGGGCGTCGATCGTGTCGTCGGGCGTGACCGTGGAAACGCCGCCCGACATGGTCACCCGCAGCTCATCGCCCCTGTTGATGCGGAAGCCCTGGTCCGAAATGATCTGGCGCAGCCGCTCGCCAGCCGCATGCGCCAGCATCTGGCTGGTATCCGGCATGATCACCACGAACTCTTCCCCGCCATAGCGGCAGGCAAGATCGGCAGGACGGATGTTCTCGCTCAGCCGACGTCCGAATTCACGCAGCACATCGTCACCGGCGGCGTGGCCATGAATGTCGTTGACGCGCTTGAAGTGGTCGATGTCGCACAACAGGATCGAAACGGGGGCGCCACCCATAAGTGAACGATTGAGGAAGCTCTCAAGCTGTACGCGCATATAGCGGCGATTGTGCAGCCCGGTCAGTTGATCCGTGACCGCCAGCTCCATAGATTGATCGAGCCGGGCGCGCAGGGCATCCAGGTACCGCTTCTTGCGTACCTGGGTCTTTACCCGCGCACAAAGCTCCTCCGAGTCGATCGGCTTGATGACGATGTCCGAGGCGCCAAGATCCAGCGCGCGCACGGCTTTCTTTTCGTCGTCCGGTTCGGCGACGACGAGGATCGGCAAGTCCCGTGTAGATTCCAGCGAGCGGAAGTAAGCGCACAGCCGCAAGCCATCGAGCTTCTCGTTCGAGAGCGACACGATCATCAGGTCGACCATCGAGCCGGAAATGCCCAGCTGTCCCGCCTCGACATGGCTGATCGGACGATGCAGGCCCTCCAGATAGCGACAGATGCGGCGCGCCTGACGCTCATTCTCGTCGACCACAAGGATGCGCGCAGGCTCGCTCGCCCGTCCGGAATTCACGATATCCACCGCGCCCATGCGCTTGCCGGAGGCTTCCCGCTTGCGTAGCTCGTCAGCGACCATTTTGTACTTGGTCAGAGCCCGCACGCGCGACAGCAGGTGCAGGTCGCTCACCGGCTTCGTCAGGAAATCGTCCGCCCCCGCGCCAAGACCGCGCAGACGATCCTCGCGCTCGTTCAGCGCCGTTACCAGCACGATAGGGATATGCTCGGTACGCGGATCGTTCTTCAGCTTCCGGCACGCGTCGATGCCGTTCAGCTTCGGCATCATGATGTCCATCAGGATGACGTCCGGCTCCTCGGCCAGCGCCTTCTCGACGCCGTCCTCCCCGTCCACGGCCGTGCTGACGTGGAAGTATTCGTTCTTGAGCTTGTCGGACAGCAGCTTCCGGTTCTGCTCTATATCGTCGACGACGAGGACGCGTGCGCTCATCTGTAGGACCTCCGCGTCGACGGCGGCGGCGTGGTGCGCGTCGGCTGACCATTCGGTCCGCGTGGTCCAGTGAGTTTCTTGACCTCGTTGATGAAGGCTCCCATCTGGATCGGCTTCGACATGTAAGCCTCGCAGCCGGCCTCGCGCACAAGCCGCTCGTCCTGGCGCATTGCGAACGCGGTCACTGCCATGATCGGAATATCTTTAATGGCAGAGTCGTCCTTGATCCAGCGGGTCAGGTCCAGCCCGGATACTTCCGGCAACTGGATGTCCATGATTATCAGATCGGGCTTGTGCTCTCGCGCAAGATCAACGGCTTTCAGTCCGTCGCGGCTTTCGACGGTCTGGAATCCGAAGGCGTCCAACAGGTCGCAGAAGAGCTTCATGTTGAGCTCGTTGTCTTCAACGACCAGGACTTTCTTGGCGGGGGGCGTCGCCATCAGGTCTCACGAAAGGCGCAGGCCGGGCTGATTCCCGGCTGTGGCCTGCCTTTGGTAGACCTGAGAGTATTAACCGCCGATTTTCAACTGCAGTTGGCAGGACAGCGTGTTAAGCCATGCTGATTACGAAAACTGGCGCTGGCACAAACACTTCCAGCTGGAATTGCATATTGTCGGGACAGGTTGCTGGCAGCACAGGAAGTTTACGCACTGCGTGCCGGGACTGTTTCCAGGCCTCGGAGGGCGGCAAGGCGCGTTGCCCGCGCTGCCGGTCGGTACGTATCGTCTCGCATCCGAAACTCCTTGAACTGAGCATCGCGCACATCGACTGCGACGCCTTCTACGCCTCAATCGAAAAGCGCGACCGTCCCGAACTCATCTCCCAGCCCGTCATCGTCGGCGGTGGCAAGCGCGGCGTAGTCTCCACGTGCTGCTATGTCGCGCGCACCTACGGCGTCCGCTCCGCCATGCCGATGTTCAAGGCGCTGAAGCTCTGCCCCAACGCCGTCGTCATCAAGGGCCGCATGGATCTCTATGTGCAGGAAGGCCGCCGCATCCGCGAGATGATGCAGACGCTGACGCCCCTCGTTGAGCCAGTCTCCATCGACGAAGCCTATCTCGACCTTTCCGGCACCGACGCGCTGCACCATGCCCCGCCCGTCATCAGCCTGATGAAACTGCAGAAGCAGGTTGAAGCCGAACTCGGCCTCACCATCTCGGTCGGACTCGCCAGCAACAAATTCCTCGCCAAGACCGCCAGCGAAGCTGACAAGCCGCGTGGTTTCTTCGCGCTCTCCATCGACGAGGCCCCGGCCTATCTCGCAGATAAATCCGTCCGCATCATCGGCGGCGTCGGCGCGCAGTTCGAGAAGAAGCTGAATGCAGACGGCATCCGCACAGTAGCGGACATCCAGAGGATCGACGCCAAGTCGCTGATCCGTCGCTACGGAGAGACCGGCCTGTGGCTGCACAACTGCGCCTTCGGGCGTCACGAGCGCAAGGTCGATCCCGCTGGCGAGCGCAAGAGCGTCTCGTCCGAAACCACCTTCAACGAAGACATCTTCGATCCGAAGCTGCTGGAGGACATTCTCTGGCGCCTCTCACAACGCACGGCTGATCGCGCCAAGCACTCCGCCGTCGAGGGGCGCGTCGTCACGCTGAAGCTCAAGACCAACGATTTCAAGAGCTTCACCCGCCGCGTCTCGCTCAATGAGCCGACCCAACTCGCACAGGCCATCTTTCGAGCCGCCAAACCAATGCTGTCACGCGAAGCTCTCGGCCAACGCTACCGCCTGCTCGGTGTCGGCATCTCCGAACTCGTCGACGCCAAGGCCGACGCCCTCGATCTCGCCGACCCGAAATCACTCAAGCGCGCCAAGGCCGAACGCGCCTCCGACAAGGCCCGCGAACGCTTCGGCGACGATGCCGTGATGACGGGGCGGGGCGTACGCATCGAACTGGCGCGGAAGAAGGACTGATGCAGATCGACGAAACCTTCCGCGCCAAGGTCTGGACGCAGGACAGCACAGGCGCATGGCATTTCGTCACGCTCCCAGCGATACTCTCAGCACGCATCCGAACGCTGACCACTGGTCTTCGCAAACCCTTCGGCTCCTTCCGCGTCAAGGCGCTAATCGGCCTGACAAGCTGGGAAACCTCGCTGTTTGCCGACCAGAAGCGCGAGGCGTTCCTGTTGCCCGTGAAGGCTGACGTCAGGCGCAAGGAGAAGATCACGATCGGCGATACAATCGAGGTGACAGTGACGCTTGACCTATGATCACGGCCTGTAATCGCGGCCACAGCGAAGCGAAGAGCCGAAACCAACTTATCCACTGCGATAAGCGAGAATGGGTTCCCGATGCCGCTGTGCGCTTCCGAGATGACAAGCCTGCCCTGCCCCCTCTACAATTGCATTGCAATGGAGTTCCCCCATGTCCGCATCTGACCGCCTAAAGGCCGCCGGCGTCACCCTTCCCGACGCCCGCCCGCCCGTCGCGAATTACGTGCCGTTCGTCATCACCGGAAACCTGCTCTTCATCTCGGGCCAGGTCAGCATCACGCCGGACGGTCTGATCAAGGGCAGGCTCGGCGAGGACATGACGCTCGAACAGGGCCAGCAGGCCGCCCGCGCCTGCGCCATCAACCTGATCGCCCAGATGAAAGCGGCGCTCGGCGATCTCGATCGCGTAACCCGCGTCGTGAAACTTGGCGGCTTCGTCAACGCCGCCGCCGATTTCACCGACCTTCCGAAAGTCGTGAACGGCTGCTCGGACCTGATGGTCGAGATCTTCGGCGACAAGGGCCGCCACGCCCGCGCCGCTGTCGCCTGTCCCGTCCTGCCGATGGGCGCCGCGGTCGAAGTCGACGCCGTCGTCGAATTCGCCTGATGCACAGATGAGCGAGCGCTTTTTCGACGTGGCGGACTTCGCCTACGCCCACCGTGGGCTGTGGGACTCCGCCACGCCGGAAAACTCACTCGCCGCGTTCCGCGCCGCCGCAGCAGCAGGCGTCGGCGTGGAACTCGATGTCCGGCTCAGCGTCGATGGCCGCCCCGTCGTCTTCCATGACGCCAGCCTCCAGCGCATGTGCAACCACCGCGAACTCATCGAACGCGTCGCCATGGTCGACCTCGCTCGCTGGCCCCTGCCCGATGGCTCCGCGATCCCCACACTCGAAGCCGTGCTCGACATCATGGCCGGCCTGCCCGTCCTGATCGAGATCAAGGTGGACGGTCTGGCGGGAGAGATTGCCGACCGCGTCGCCGAGGCAATTGCCGATCGCTACGGACCCATGGCCGTCATGAGCTTCGACGAACCGACCGTCGCCCGACTCTGCCGCCTCGTGACCGACCGACCGATCGGACTCCTCTGCATTGCAGACAACCAGGTCGAGGAAGACCTGATCGCCAAGGCCGCCACCGCCCGCGCCCTCGGCTGCGACTATATCGCCCCCCACCACTCCGTCCTCGAACCCGTGGCCTCGGCCTCCGGCGGGCTCCCGCTCGTCACATGGACGATCCGCACGCAGGACGAGCTTCAGATTGCCCGTGACTATGGCGCTGCGCCCATTTTCGAAGGCTTCGCAGCTTCACAGCTCGCAGCCCTCGCATTGTCCCCGAGAACGTCGATATAGTCCGGCACAACACTAGCGACGCGCCCAGAGGACAAGCTTGGCTGACGATTCTGCGGACCGGATCGACCTGACCCTGTCAGTCGCCGAAAGGCTGGCTGACGTGGACCGCAAGGCGTGGAACGCCGTCGCGAACCCGCCGGGCGAGCGCTATGACCCCTTCCTCGACTGGGACTTTCTCGAGGCAGCTGAATCGTCGGGCTGCGCCACGCCAGAGACCGGGTGGACGCCACAGCACGTGCTCGCGCGTGACGCCGCCGGACGCCTCGTCGGCGCTGCGCCTCTCTACGTGAAGATGCACTCGCGGGGTGAGTTCGTGTTCGACCACGCCTGGGCGGACGCTCTGCACCGCGCAGGCGGGCGCTACTATCCCAAGCTTCTCTGCGCCATCCCCTTCACCCCCGTCACCGGCCGGCGCCTGCTCTCGACCGGTCCCCACGCCGCTAGCATCGCGGGCGCTCTAAGCGGCGCCGTCGTCGAAGTTGCAAAGCAGCTCCGCGCCTCGTCCGCCCACTTCAACTTCCTCGACGAAGCGACGTGGCAGAATCTCGGCCAGGCCGGCTTTCTCCTCCGCCAGGACCAGCAGTTCCACTGGATGAACCGTGGATACGCGTCGTTCGAGGATTTCCTCGCCGCGCTCTCATCGCGCAAACGCAAGACCCTCCGCCGCGAGCGCCGCGATGCTCAGGAAGGCCTCAACATCATCCGCGTCACCGGCGGCGACATCACGGAAGCACACTGGGACGCCTTCTTCGAATTCTACATGGACACCGGCGGCCGCAAGTGGGGCTCGCCCTACCTCAACCGCGAATTCTTCTCGATCCTGAACCAGCGCATGGCCGACAAATGCCTGCTGATCCTCGCGATGGAGGATGGCGAGCCCGTCGCCGGCGCGCTCAACATGATCGGGTCGGATACGCTCTATGGCCGCTACTGGGGCCGCAATCAGGAGCGCCCCTTCCTGCATTTCGAGGTCTGCTACTATCAGGCGATAGACTTCGCCATCGAACGCGGCCTCGCCTGTGTCGAAGCCGGCGCGCAGGGCGACCACAAGCTCGCTCGCGGTTATGAACCTCGGCTCACCCGCTCCGCGCACTGGATCGCCCACAGCGGATTGCGCGCTGCCGTCGCACACTATCTCGACTCCGAGCGCGCAGCAGTCGAGGAAGGACTGGACGAACTGCAGGCCTACTCGCCTTTCAGGAAGGGCGAACTGGCCCAACGCGCCGAAGATCAGGACGAGGAGGGCTTCTGATGAGCCTCGAAGGAACTTACGACAGCTCCAACATCTTCGCCAAAATCCTGCGCGGCGAAGCGCCTTGTATAAAGATCTTCGAGGACGATGACGTCCTCGCATTCATGGACATCTTTCCACAGAGCCAAGGCCACTGCCTGGTTATCCCCAAGAACGTAACCGCCCGTAACCTTACCGATTTCCCGACCGAAAAGCTCGGCGCGACCTTCGCGGCCGTCCAGAAACTGACCAAGGCGGTGATCAAGGCGCTGTCATGCGACGGTGTCATCGTCACCCAGTTCAACGGCGCACCGGCAGGGCAGACAGTGTTTCACCTGCATATCCACGTGATTCCGCGCTACGCGAACCTTCCGCTGCAACCGCACCATGGCGGCAAGCCGGCTGATGCCGCAGTCCTCAGAGAGCAAGCTGCGCGCATTGCTGCAGCCCTCTAGGCTCCTTATATAACAATGGTTAGGCCCGTCAGCTTGGGTTCACCGCGCGAAAGCGCAGCGGGAACCTGCTGCACATGCGAGCGTTGGAAGCCTTGGGACCTCCAGAGTCACAGGAACAACGCACATGGGATTTGATTCCTCGACGGCGATTGTCCACGCGCTCAGGCCGGTCGAGCCCAAATCCTGTATCCGTCAGGACATCCACAGCGCGGCGATGATCGGCAATTTCCCGCCACGACGCTGCGGGATTGCAACGTTCACCCGGGACACGTTCGCAAGCCTGCGCAAGGAACTCCCGCGCGCCAAATGGCGGCTCGCGGTTATGGAGGACGCCTCCAAGACCCACGATTACCCCGAGGAAGTCACTGATATCATCCGCCACGATGATCCTGCGGCCTATGAACGTCTCGCGGACGAACTGAACCGCACCGGCGTTGAAGTCGCGTTCCTCCAGCATGAGTTCGGCATTTTCGGCGGCGATGATGGCTCGCACATCCTGCCCCTGATCCGCCGCCTCCGCATGCCGCTGGTCACGACGCTTCACACAGTGCTCGAACGCCCCTCGCCCGGCCAGAAGCGCGTGATGGACGAGATCATCCGCATTTCCAGCACCGTCATCGTCATGACCGAACTGGGCGCGGACATCCTGGAACGTGTGCACAAGGCCGGTCCAACCAAGGTGCATGTAGTCCCCCACGGCGCCCCGGAACGGCCGTTCGCCGCCACGGCGGTGTTCAAGGGCCCGTTGGCCCTTGCGGGCCACAAGGTGATCATGAGCTTCGGCCTGCTCTCGCCGAACAAGGGCCTGGAGACTATCATCCGCGCACTTCCCAGTGTGGTCGCCCGCGTGCCCGAGACCGTCTACCTTATCGTCGGCGCCACCCACCCCCACCTCATCGCGCGCGAGGGCGAAGCCTACCGTCAGAGCCTGATCGAGCTGGCGCGTTCGCTGGGCGTTGCCGACAACCTGCGCTTCATCAACCGCTTCGTTGACGACGACGAACTGGTCGACCTGCTCCAGGCGGCCGACCTGTACGTCACGCCCTATCTCACCGAAGCGCAGATTACGTCCGGCACGCTCAGCTATGCCGTCGCCCTCGGCAAGCCGGTCGTCTCAACGCCCTACTGGCATGCGCGCGAATTGCTCGCAGATGGCGTCGGCGTCCTGTGCCCGTTCGGCGACGACAAGGCCTTCGCTCGCGAAATCAGCACGCTGCTCGAAGACGATGTCCGCCGCGAAGCCATTGCCCGCCGCGCTTATCGCACGGGCGAGCCGTCGCGCTGGCGCAAGGTCGCGAAGTCCATTGTCGATCTCGCGGCCATCGGTCGTACCGACCACCAGCGTCGCCGCGAACAGCGGTTCCGCACCCTCGCTCAGCCGCGCCTCGATGGTCTGCTGCAGATGGCCGACGATTGCGGCGTCACCCAGCATTCGCAATTCGGCGTCCCGGATCGCCGCCATGGCTACTGCACCGACGACAATGCCCGCGCATTGATGCTGCTCGCCCGCCTGTCAGCAGAAGCCAGACTCGATGCTGCGTCGAGCAAGCTGTTGGTGTCGACGTCGGCCTTCCTCGCCCACGCGTGGATCCCCGAGACTGGCCGCTTCCGCAACTTCATGAGTTTCGATCGCCGCTGGCTCGACGATGGCGGCTCCGACGATTGTTGCGCCCGCGCGCTCGAAGCCCTGTGCGTCACGGCGTCCCGCGCCGAACCGGAGGGCATCCGGAACTGGGCGATGGCGCTCGCCCGTCAGGTCCTGAACCACATCGGCCAATGGGTCTCGCTTCGCGCGCAAGCCATCATCATCCGCGCGCTGGCGCAGGCAGGTGGCTCGGTCATCTCTGAAGACGAAGCCTGCGAACGGATACGCGCGCCGGCAGAAAAACTCTATGCCGCGGCCGTGTCCGGTCGAAACAACGGGCACGACTGGTTCGAGCCCTGCCTCTCCTACGACAACGCCCACCTGCCGGGCGCCTTGATCCGTGCGGGCGACATGCTGCAGGAACCGGACATGATCAGCGTCGGCCTGGACATGCTCGAACGCCTCATGCAGATTCAGACTGCTCCCGACGGGTGCTTCGCGCCGGTCGCGACCAGCGGCTTCGACGCCGGCGCCGAACACGCCATGTTCGACCAGCAACCGATCGAGGCGCTCGCCACCATCGATGCGTGCCTCGCAGCCTGGCAGGCAACGGGCGACAGCCGCCACGCCATCGTCGCGCGTCATGTCTTCTGCTGGTTCGGCGGCGACAATGTGCACGCCCTGCCACTTGCTCGCCCCGAAGACGGAATCTGCCACGACGGCCTCACGGAATCCGGCCTCAACGAAAATCACGGCGCAGAATCCATCCTAAGCTACCAGCTTGCGGCGTCAGCCATCCGCCAGCTAGTGCTTCGGCAGCCGGCGAAATCCGCCTAGCGGGGTGATTGATGAAAGACGGCTGCACGCACGTTGAAATGCGCCACCACGACCTGTGGCTGGCGGCAGACCCGTCACGCGTAGTCCTGCGTCCTTTTACAATCATCTCGGAGCCTCGAGGCACAGCCTACGGTGTGATCACACGCGCAGAACGCATCGCGCGCGCGGTGATGGAAATGTCGGACTCCGAAGTGCGCGAACAGCTTGAGCGCGTCGACGCTGACTTCTTCGGTCGCCACTGGCAGACCCATGCCATCTTCATTGATCGCTACAAGCAGATGCGTCACCTTATCGGCGACCTGAAGGACGTCGACGATCAATCGGCAACGCTCATCGGCGCCTATTTCAGCCACGAATACTCTTACGCCGCCGCCGCCATCATGAACCCATCCATCGTGCCCCACCCGGACCAGACCGGATGCAACAATGGCTCCGTGAAATTCGTCATGTCGCTGCGCACGGTCGGCGAGGGCCACATCTCATCCATTGCCTTTCGCGAAGGCGTGGCGTCCGACAGCGGACATTTTTCGCTCTGGCCCGAACCGCAATTCGCCATCGCCGCAACGCCTGACCCACACTCCGGCCTTGGCGGACCTGTCACAGTCCGCCGGCACGGGTCGGCGCCGCTGTCGGGCAATGTCATTTTCCCGATCACGCCCGCGCAGGCCAACGGCCTCGAAGACCTTCGCCTCGTCCGCTTCACGGAAGAGGACGGCAGCCAGCCTTACTACGGGACGTACACAGCCTACTCCGGCCGTGAAGTCAGCTGCGAGATGATGACGACCAACAACTTCTCGTCGTTCGACCTAACGCCAATGCGCGGCGCCGCAGCCAAGCACAAGGGACTCGCCCTCTTTCCGCGCCGCTTCAACGGCAAGTATGCCGCCATCGGCCGCCTCGATTCAGAGTCGTTGTTTTATCTTGAGAGTGATGATCGCTTCGACTGGAACAACGGCCGCATGATCATGGCGCCGAAATATCCGTGGGAGCTGGTACAGCTCGGCAATTGCGGCTCGCCCATCGAACTCGACGAAGGCTGGCTGCTGCTCACGCACGGCGTCGGGGCGATGCGCCAGTACGCCATCGGCGCCGCCCTCCTCGACAGACACGATCCCTCGAAAGTTCTCGCCCGCTCCGACAAGCCGTTCCTCGCGCCGATCAACGAGACCCGCGAAGGCTACGTGCCGAACGTTGTCTACACTTGCGGCGGCATGAAAGTCGGCGACTCGATCCTGATCCCCTACGCCATCGCGGACTCAAGCGTGAAGTTCGTCACGATCAAGTTGAGGGATCTGATTGCGTCGCTGCGGTAGACCTATTCCGCCGCCCGCGCCCTGATCTGCTCCAGCGAAATCTTCCCGCGCACCAGCAGCGAGTAGTCGTCCGCCAGCGTGCCGGTGATGTTGCCGGGCGTGTAGTGGTGCCCCGCCATCTCCGCCACCGGCGTCACTTCCGCGGCCGACCCCGTGATGAAGCACTCCGAGAAGCTCGAAAGCTCGTCCGGCGTGATGTGCCGCTCGATCACCTCGAAGCCCCGCGCGCGCGCCAGTTCGATAACAGTCTGCCGCGTCAGCCCATTGAGGAAGCAGTCCGGCGTCGGCGTATGGATCGCGCCGTCGCGGATCAGGAATACGTTCGCCCCCGTCAGCTCCGCCACATAGCCGCGATAGTCGAGCATCAAGGCGTCGGAGAAGCCCTCGGCCTCGGCCTTGTGCTTCGACATCGTGCAGATCATGTACAGCCCGGCCGCCTTCGCCGCCGACGGGATCGTGTCAGGCGAGGGACGGCGCCAGTCCGACATGGTCACCCGGATGCCCTTGTTCTTGTCGGCGAAGTAGTTGCCCCAGTGCCACACGGCCACACAGGTCCGGATCGACGCCTGCTGCGCCGACACGCCCATCATCTCCGATCCGCGCCACGAGAACGCCCTGATATAGCAATTCTCCAGCCCATTCCGCGACATCACCTCGAGCTTGATCGCGTCCAGCTCGGCCACCGGCACCGGGCACGTGTACCCAACCAGCTCGGCCGACTTGTGCAGGCGCCTGGAATGGTCCGTGGAGCGGAACACCTTGCCCTCATAGGCGCGCTCCCCTTCGAATACGCAGGACCCATAGTGCAGGCTGTGCGTGAGTACATGGATCTTGGCGTCCCTCCAGGGCGTCATCACGCCATCCAGCCAGATCCAGCCGTCACGGTCGTCATAGGGCACAAAAGTCGCGGAGGGGGCAGCCATGTCTATCGTCCTCGGAAGACGCCGTTTCTTGGGTTTAGCTTGAGTTTCGCGTCCTGCTCTTCCATTGTCCGTTCGTGGCCATGCCTGTCAACCGACCCCTGCCTCCGCCCCCGGCGACACCGTCCTCCGCTTCCGGTGGCGACGGTCGCCTCTACCTGCGCGACCAGGACTTGAACGAGGGTGCAGCCCTCATCCGCGCCGCCGCGCGCCGCCTCGCCCAGCTGGCTGAGACCGCCGGCGCGGCGGCCAGCATTTCCGCCCCTGAAATGGATGTACTGCAGGAGGTCTTCGACCTTGGCCCCATGGATGTCGGCGATCTCCGTGCCCGTCTCGCCGCCCCGAAGCAATCGCTTGCCCGCAACCTCAACCAGCTCGAAGCCCGCGGCTTCGTGACACGAGAGACCGACCCAGCCGACCGCCGCCGGCGCCTGGTCACCCTCACCCCCGCCGGCCTCACCTTCGCACGGGACGCGACCGAACGTCGCCGCGCCGCACTGCGCCAGGCCTTCCTCTCCGCCGGACCCGACGCCGTCACAGGCGCCCGCCGCGTCCTTTCCGACGTCGCCCGCACGAGAGGCGAGTCGTGAGCCACCACGCCCACATCCTCGCCGTCGACGACGACGACCGCCTGCGTGAGTTGCTCAAACGCTTCCTCACGCGCGAGGGCCACGATGTCACGACCGCCAAGGACGCCGCCAGCGCCCGCAAGCTGATGGCGACGATGAGCTTCGACCTCGTTATCCTCGACGTGATGATGCCCGGCGAGGACGGCCTCTCGCTGCTGAAAAGCGTGCGCGAGAAGAAGCAGGACACGCCCGTCATCCTGCTCACCGCGCGCGGCTTGCCGGCCGAACGCATCGAAGGCCTGCGCACTGGCGCGGACGACTATCTCTCCAAGCCGTTCGAGCCTGAAGAACTCGTGCTCCGCATCGCGTCCATCCTGAAGCGCGCCGCGCCCGAAGCCCCGGTCGAGGAGATCAAGCTCTCAGGCATGGTCTTCCACGTCGCCAAGGGCGAACTCCGGAAAGACGGCCGCATTGTCCGCCTCACCGAAAGCGAGACGCAGCTCCTCTCAATCCTTGCCCAGCGCACAGGCGCCGCCATTTCCCGCCATGACCTTGCCATGCTCACCGCCGCCGGCGTCGAGCGCTCCGTCGACGTCCAGGTCACCCGCCTCCGCCGCAAGATCGAACGCGACCCGCGCGAACCCGTCCACCTGCAGACCGTGCGCGGCGTCGGCTACCGGCTGACCGGGGAATAGCATGCGCCTGCGTGACTACACCCCGCGCGGCTACAACGCCCGCAACATCCTCATCCTCATCGTCCCGATGATCATCTTCGTCGTGTCGATGACGCTGTTCTTCTTCTACACCCACGTCGAACAGGTGAACGCCAAACTCTCCCGCGCCGTCGCTGAGGAACTGGCCTTCGTCATCAACCATCACGAGGAACATCCCGAACAGTTCGACGACATGGCGCGCTCCATCTCCGCCTCCGGCCTCATGTCGCTCTCCTTCACACCCGACGTGAAGCAACTCACCCCGCCACCCGGCAATGAATGCTGCGACCAGCTGCGCGACGAAATGCGCATCCGTTTTGGTGGTCAGCCCTGGGTCTTCCGCTACCTGCCCGACGACCTGCTCACAATCCGCATCATCGGCCCGCGCGGCATGTATGAGGCGCGTATGGACCGCAAGCGCGTGATCATCATCACGGCACACATCTTCATCGTCTGGACTGTCGCCTTCAGCGTCCTCCTGCTGCTTACCTCTTACCTCTTCCTCCGCAATCAGGTCCGCTCAATCCTGCAACTTTCATGGGCCGCCGACGCATTCGGCCGCGGCGAGGACGTGCCGAATTTCAAACCCTCCGGCGCCATCGAGGTCCGCAAGGCCGCGCGTTCGTTGCTCCGCATGCGCAACCGCATCCGTCGCTACGCAGATCAGCGCACCGCCATGCTCGCCGGCGTCAGCCACGACCTGCGCACGCCGCTGTCACGCCTCAAGCTTGAACTCGCGCTGGCGCCGAAAGACTTCGAAACGGCGCCGGCGAAGAACGACATCCTCGAGATGGAGCGCATGCTCGACGGTTATCTCGCCTTCGCCCGCGGCGAGGAAGGTGAACAGCCGGTCCAGTCGGACCTCGCCACCATCACCCGCGAAGCCGTCTCCGCCGCCGCCGCGCGGTCGCAACTGGAAGTGATCGCAACGCCTGTCCCGATGCGCCTGCGCCCGCTCGCCCTGAAGCGCGCCATTTCCAACCTCGCCAACAACGCCGCCGACTACGGCAAACGCGTCCGGCTCACCGTCGCGGCCACCGCCACCGAAGCCACAGTCGTTGTCGAGGACGACGGCCCCGGTATCCCGCAGGAAAACTACGAAGACGCCTTCCGCCCCTTCAGCCGCCTCGACGCCTCCCGCAATCAGAACGTCTCCGGCGTCGGCCTGGGTCTCACCATCGCCCGAGATACGGCACGCGCACACGGCGGCGACGTCACGCTCGGCGAGTCAGAATTGGGGGGACTGAGAGCAACGATACGACTGCCGCTGGACACCGAGCGCCCGAAGGGACTGGGCGACGAAGAAGACTGAGCCCCGGACCGCCGCGCTCCCGCCCCAACAAACTCTGCAGAGCAGCGAGAATAGAGAGCCTCTACCTCTTCTTCTCCGCCTCCAGCGCCAACTCCGCCCCGCGCTTCACCGCAGCATCTACCGCGCGCGCCATCAGGTCCGGCATCCCGCCCTCACCCATCAGCACACCAAGCGCCGCAGCTGTCGTCCCGCCCGGCGACGTCACTTGCTTTCGCAACTCCACCGGAGACTCCGCAAACTCGCCCAGCAGCGCCCCGGCGCCGATAACCGTCTCGCGCGCCAGCGCCATAGCTGTCGCTTCATCCAGCCCCGCAGCACGCCCGGCGGCGCCGAGCGCTTCAGCCAGCAGGAACACATACGCGGGACCGGACCCGGACACGGCCGTCACCGCGTCCATCTGCTGTTCCTTCAAAGGCCCGACAACAAACCCGAGTGGCTCCAGCAGCCGCGCCGTCGCGATCGCCTCATCGCCGCCGCACGCATCCGACAGCGCATACCCAGTCGCGCCCATGCCGATGGCGCCCGGCGTATTCGGCATGGCCCGCGCAATCTTGTCTGTTCCCAACGCCCCGGCAACCCGCGCGATCGTCACGCCTGCCATGATCGAAACCACCAGCGTCTGCGGCCCCACCCACGCCTTAAGCGCATCGACTGCATCGCCGAATCCCTGCGGCTTCACAGCCAACACGACGATGTCGGCGATCTCGGCCGGAGCGTTCAACGCAATCAGCCCGCCATCCGCCGCCGCGACAACGTCCTCGCCCGGATGGGGCTCGACAACCGACAGCCGAGCGATACCAGCTGCGTCGAGATCGCCCAGCCAGCCGCGCGCCATAGCCGATCCCATACGCCCGGCGCCGATCAATGCAACATGGAGAAGTCGCGCGCCTCCGGATGCGGAAGTCGCGCTCATCGCCTCACGCCTCGCCGTGCGTCTCGAACAGGACGGCGTTTACCGCCTCTTCGGGAGACTTGCCGGCCCACACGACGAAATTGAACGCCGGCAGGAACTGGTCGGCTGCATCAAGCGCCGCCGCGAGGATCGCCGCGACTTCGCCCGGATCGGGCGAGATGCGGTCAAGCATGGGGATCGTGTGACGGAACACCGCCACGCCATCCTCGCCCCAGTAATCGAAGTGACCAAGCCACAGGCGCTCATTGATCCGGCGCAGCAGGTCGGAAATCGCGGTCTGCTTCACATGCGGCGCACGCAGATCGAGCGTCAGCGTGAAATTCAGCGACGGCGGCTCATCGCGCCACGCAAACATGCCGCCGAACTCGCCCCACTTCGTCATCGATGCGCAATGCACGATGCCTTCTTCCGTACGTTCGCACGCCCAGCCCGCGCCGAGCACGGTCTGCTCGACGAGATCCATGGCGCCATCCTGATGCGGCATTGCGAGGGAATCGAGTTGGGACATCTGGTCGTCCTCCCTGGAGAGTGCAGGCCTGAATCACGAAAACGCGCGTCGTGGAATCAAACGCTATAGACCCTTGCCGCCTATAACAATGGCAGCATGGTTAAGGGGTTAGTCATTGGAATCGGCTTAACCGGACAGCTTAGCTTCAAGCGCGGCGACGCGCTTTTCGAGCGCCTCAGCGCGCTCCAGCGCCGTCCGCGCGAGTGTCTTCAGCGCTTCCACTTCCTCACGCTTGGCCAGGTCGGCGTCTGCGACAACACGTTCCGTCACCGAGCGAAACATCGCTTTCGCTTCGTCATTGGCGGCCTGGGCCATGCCTGCGACGCCCTGCGCCATCTTGGAAATGTCGTCCATGAACGCGTTACGGGACTGCATTGTGCGCCTCTGTGGTAGACCCCGCCGCGGGAGCCGGTATCTATATGGCTCATTCGTGAGCCGATTTCAAAGTCGGCAGCTGTGCCGCACGGGAATTCCGCATGTTTCTGCCCCTCGAAATCCCTTTTCCGAGGATTGATCCCGCGGCATTCACCATTCCGCTGCCCGATATGGCGCTCGGGCCGGTCCAGCTCGGCCCGTTTCCGGTGCGCTGGTACGCCCTTGGGTACATTTTCGGCCTGCTGCTCGGCTGGTGGTATGCGGTGCGACTTGTCACCACGCCCACGCTCTGGGGCCTGAAAGAGAAAGGCCCGCTCCAGCGCGCGGACATCGACGACTTCGCCTTCTACGCGATGATCGGAATCCTGCTTGGCGGCCGCATCGGCTACATTCTTTTCTACACCATCCCCTACGAGTCCGAAAAAATCTTCGGGCCGGAGGGCGACCTGCTCTTCATCCTGCGCATGTGGGAAGGCGGCATGTCCTTCCATGGCGGCCTGATCGGCGCCGTCCTGGCGGTCTTCATCACCGCACGCCTCCGAAAGATTCCTGTGCTCAGTCTCGGCGACGTCGCCTGCGCCGCGGCGCCGATCGGCATCTTCCTCGTGCGCATGGCCAACTTCATCAACGGCGAACTGTATGGCCGCCCGACCGACGCGGCATGGGGCATGCGCTTCCCCGATTACAACTGGGCGACGCGCGAGTGGGGACCGGTCGACGCCAAACCGCTCGTCCATCCCAGCCAGATCTATGAAGCGCTGACCGAGGGCGTGCTGCTCTTCATCGTCTGCGCGCTCGCCGTCTGGCAGTTCAAGCTGCTTCGTCGTCCCGGCATGGTCGCCGGCATCTTCCTCATCGGCTACGCCGTCTCGCGCACCTTCGTGGAGAACTTCCGCGAGCCTGACAACTTCACCCAAGGCGTGATGCCTGAATGGTTCACCATGGGCATGCTGCTGTCGATCCCGATGATCCTCGGCGGAGCCTACCTCATCTGGCGCGCCAACCGCACAAGCCCCACAGGCGGCGGCGAAACGAAACCGGCGTGAGACCGTGAGCGGCCTCCGCTCACGCCTCGTCGAGGCCATCCGCGCCGACGGGCCGATGCCCGTTTCTCTCTACATGCTGATGTGCCTGCACGATCCGCAGCACGGCTATTACGCAACGCGCCCCGCCTTCAATCAGGACTTCACCACCGCGCCCGAAACCTCGCAGGTCTTTGGCGAACTGATCGGCCTCTGGGCCGCGCACGAATGGCTCGCCATGGGCAGACCGTCACCGTGTCACCTGATCGAACTCGGCCCCGGCCGCGGCGTCATGATGTCTGACGCCCTCCGCGCCGGCGCCTCCGTCCCCGGCTTCAGCGATGCCGTGCGCGTGTCCCTCGTTGAAGCCAGCCCCGCCCTCCGCAAGGAACAGTCCGCCCGCCTCTTCCAGCGCGAAGTCCGCCACGCGGAGGACCTCGACGCCGTCCCACCCGGCCCCTCCATCATCCTCGCCAATGAATTCCTCGACTGCCTGCCCATCCGGCAGTTTGTCCGCTCCGGCGATAGATGGCGCGAACGCCAGGTCGGCCTCGACAAGTCCGGCGTCCTTGTCTTTGGCCTCGGCCCGCCGACGGACCTGCCCCCAAACATCACGCCCACAGGCGACGAAGTCGAAGCCGCGCCCGCGCTCGAAACCTTCGCCGCCGCCATCGCGCGCCGCCTGCTGGTGCACCCAGGCCGAGCGCTCATCGTCGACTACGGCCCCGTTGACCACGCCCCCGCCGATACGCTGCGGGCCTACCGCTCCGGTCAGCAACTCTCGCCCCTCGCAGACCCCGGCGCATCTGACCTCACCGCCGACGTCGACTTCGCCCGCCTCGTCCGCCTCTGCAAACAGCAAGGCCTCGGCATCCACGGCCCCGTCCCGCAATCCGATTTCCTGATCCGCCTCGGCGCCCTTCAACGCGCCGACACCCTCTCGCGCGCCAACCCCGAACGCGCCGCCGACACCCGCGCCGCAGTCAACAAGCTGGTCGAGCCCAGCGAAATGGGCGCTCGCTTCCAGGTCCTCGCCATCACCTCGCCGGGCGCCGAAACGCCTCCAGCGTTCTGATCGGGCATGCTAGCGTTGCGACCGCACACCGGGCCTCCTGGTGTCCTTTGTGCGAATCTTCGTGCCTTCGTGTTTCTCTTCAAAGACAAACACAAACGCACAGAGGGACCACAAAGACACGAAGGCCCTGAATGACCCCCGACCGTCCCCCCTTCGACGAAGTCCCCGCCCTCAAGCGCTTCAGCATGCACGTGCGCCACGGCTTCTTCGGCCGTCGCGGCGGCGTCTCCACCGGCGTCTACAAGTCTCTCAACTGCGGCCACGGCTCTGGCGACGAGCCAGAGAAAGTGTTCGAGAACCGCCGCCGCGTCTGCCACGCCCTCGGCGCCGAACACGACAAGCTCGCCTCGCCCCGCCAGATCCACTCCGCCAAAGCCGTCATCACCGAGACGGCCTACGCCCCCAACGACCGCCCCGAATGCGACGCGCTCGTCACCAAGCGCCCCGGAATTCTTCTCGGCGTGCTAGCGGCTGACTGCGCTCCCATTGTGATCTGCGATCCGCACAACGGCGTCATCTCGGCGATCCACGCCGGCTGGAAGGGAGCAGTCGGTGGCGTCATCGAGGCTGCCGTCGAAGCCATGGATCAGATCGGCGGCGACCCAGCGAAGATGGTCGCAGGCATCGGCCCTTGCCTCTCGCAGTCCTCCTTCGAAGTCGGCCCCGACCTCGCCGACGCCGTCCTCGACGCCACTCCCTGGGCCGAAACGCTGTTCGAGCCTGGGACAGGCGACCGGCAGTTCTTCGATCTCAAGCGCTACTGCTCCGGCCGCCTCGCCCGCATGGGAGTCGCCCACATTGACGCCCTCGCCGACGATACCCTTACGCAGCAGGACGCCTATTTCTCCCACCGCCACTCGGTAAAGGCAGGCGAGCGCGACTGTGGACGCAACATGACCGGCATCATGCTGCTAGGCTGACCAACGGTCTTGGCTTTTGGCGCAGGCGCAGCCCGCCTCCGTCGCCATCTTTGAATTCAGAATCTTTGCGGCGCCCCCTTGAACGCGCTTCGCTGCTCGCCAAAGTCTTCTGTGTGCGGACCGGGCCCCTCTGACAGCCGGCGTGAGATAACGCTGCTGTGATGTCGGACCGCATCGGGAGTATCCCGATGTCGGCTCGGTCAAATTCATCTTCGAACGAGCCGCTTCGAAACTCTCGCAACACAAACGAGAGGAGTCGACATGCCGTTCTACGACATTGGTACCCACTATTCGGGCTTCGGCCCCGTCCCGCCAGTGGTCAGGCGCGATCATCACGGCCTGTACCATCACTGGGCCCGGCCCCCGCGACCCAGAACTCCACCGGAAGCAGCTGCCGCGTCGCCGATCCGACGCGGCGCCACGCCGGTCGGAGACGTCCGCCTCGCGCTTGCGCCAACCCTGGCGCTCCATCTTCACCAATTCTCCAGCGAACGGAGCTGATCCCATGCCTCTTCTCACCTCCCCGATGGACGGCGCGCCGATGCGTCAGATCTTTCGCTACGGCATCGAATTCGACGTGTGCCCCACCACTGGCGGCGTCTGGCTCGACAAGGGCGAACTCGAAAAGCTGGTCGCGCTCGTGAAGGACGAAACGCTTCAGGGAAGCTCCCGTCAGCGCGGCCAATTCCGTGACGATGACGACGACGATGGTGATGACGGCGACGATCGTAGCCGCAATCGCGCCAGCGGTGGACGGCGCTCGCGCCTCTCCGATCTTTTCGACTTCTAGAACGCGTGACCGGCGCCGTCGCATGTAGCGACGGCGCCGAAACCGCTGATCTCGACATCCTCCGCTGGCCGCAACCCTGAAGGCTCAGCGATCGCGACCGCACACGCTCAAGCTCTGGTGACGGAATCCATGGACTTCATCCAGGCCATTTTCGTGTCCGAGTTTCTGGGTAAGCCGAACTGGATCTGGCTGGCGTTCATCGCCGCTGTTGTGGCGTTGCTCGCTTTTGATCTCGGCGTCCTCAACCGGAAGGACCACGAGATCGGCACGCGGGAGTCACTGAAGCTATCCGCATTCTACATCGCCATTGGCCTGAGCTTCGCCATCGTGATCTGGCAGCTCTACAACAACGCCTACCCGGGCGCGTCGACCGATCCCCAGCTGCTAGCGGTAACGGGTCAGGAGCGCGCCTGGATTGCTGTCCAGCTGTACCTGACCGGGTTCGCCGTCGAGAAGACGCTGGCGCTGGACAACGTCTTCATCATCTCGATGGTCTTCACCTATCTTGCGATCCCGCGCATGTACCAGCACCGCGTGCTGTTCTGGGGCATCATCGGCGTCATCGTCCTTCGCGCCTTCATGATCGGCCTCGGCGCCGTGCTGGTCAGCCAGTTCTCCTGGGTGCTCTACATTTTCGCCGTCTTCCTAATTATCACCGGCATCCTGATGTTCCGAAAGGGCGGGCACGACACAGACATCAGCAAGAACAGGGTCCTCACCTGGCTCAAGCGCCGGATGAACGTCACGCCTGAACTTCACGGCAACAAGTTCCGCATCCAGCTGCCCGATCCCCAGACGGGCAAGCTTCGCTGGTTCGCGACGCCGCTCCTGCTGGCGCTTCTTTTTGTCGAAATCGTCGATCTCATCTTCGCCATCGACAGCGTGCCGGCAATCTTCGCTATCACCAGCGACCCGTACATCGTTTACACATCGAACATATTCGCGATCCTCGGCCTTCGCGCGCTGTTCTTTGCGCTGGCCGCCATGGTGCATCGCTTTCAGTACCTGAAGTACGCCCTGGCGCTGACCCTCGTTTTCATCGGCTCCAAGATCTTCCTTGGCGACCTGTTCCCGGGCGGCAAATTCCCGGCAACCTGGTCCCTCGCGATCACGATGGGCCTGATCGGCGGCGGCATCCTGTATTCTCTGTGGAAAACAAGAACGCCGGCGGTCACCAAACCTGGCCGCGACCAAGCCGAAAAGCTGCCGGATGTGCGCTGATCAAGTAGCAGCTTCCCGCCTTTGCGTCTGTTTGCGGTATTTCGGTCGCACCGGAGGGTCTCGCCGACAAATCATTCGGTCGCGCGATTGCAGCCTAGCCGATTCTGCGACAGAAGCGTGACGCCGACGGGAGCCCCCTTGTTCTAACCAGCAAGGGGCGACGAAAACGGGAGTGCGGGCAGATGAAACTCATCTCGTGCAACGCAAACCGGCCATTGGCCCAGCGCATCGCAGACCGTCTCGACATGCGCCTGACCGACACCGAGGTGAAGACCTTCAAGGACCGAGAAGTCTTCGTGAAGGTAAACGAGAACGTCCGCGGCCAGGACGTCTACATTATCCAGTCGACCTCGGCGCCAGCCAACGACCACCTGATGGAATTGCTGATCACGATGGACGCCCTCGTCCGAGCCTCCGCCCGACGCATCACGGCCGTGATCCCCTATTTCGGCTACTCACGCCAGGACAGGAAGACAGACGGCCGCACGCCGATCTCCGCCAAGCTTGTCGCCAACCTGATCACCGTCGCCGGCGCCGACCGCGTCGTGACCGTTGATCTCCACGCGGCGCAGATCCAGGGGTTCTTCGACAAGCCGACGGACAATCTGTTCGCCATGCCGGAAATGGCCGACGACATCCTGAAGAAGTACGGCAGCCAGGACCTGATGGTCATCTCGCCAGACGTTGGCGGCGTCGTCCGCGCCCGCGCCCTCGCCAAGCGCCTCAACACGGATCTTGCCATCGTCGACAAGCGTCGCGAGAGAGCCGGAGAGTCCGAAGTGGCTAACATCATCGGCGACGTCGAAGGCCGCAAATGCATCCTCATCGATGACATGACGGACTCAGGCGGCACGCTCATCAACGCCGCCGACGCGCTCCTGAAGAAGGGCGCCATGGAGGTTGCCGCCTACGTCACGCACGGCGTGCTGTCCAACGGAGCCGCCGCCAACATCGACAAGTCCCAGCTGAAGGAGCTTGTCATCACCGACACCATCCAGGCCTCCGATGCAGTCGCCAAGGCCAAGAAGATCCGCACCATCACCCTCGCCCCCCTAATCGCCGAAGCGATCCGCCGCATCGCGAACGACGAGTCCATCTCGAAGATGTTCGATTAGGCTGGGACGGCCGATCCCTGCTGCACAGCCCCCGCTGCCTGCCACTCCGAAAGCGCCAGCGTCAAGGAGCGCGCCATCGCGCCTAATCGCGATCGCCGATCGCCTCGGCGGCCTCCTTGTTCAGAGCCTCGCCCTCGCGCCGTGGAACGATCAATGGCGCCGGTTGGGTGGTCGCGATGTTCCCGCGCATCAGCGACAGACCGGCACGCAGCCCGCCGGCCATCTGCATCTCCAGCCGCTGCTCGTCGCGCTGGCGCACATCGCGCAGGATGTCGTCAGCCTCTTCCTCTTCCACCCCAAGATCGACCAGCACTTTCCGACCAAACACGAACGCCGACTCCAGCACCTCGCGCAGTTGATACTCCACCCCGGCATTGATCAGCCGCAGCGCATGCCCGCGATCGAACGCGCGCACATAGAGCTTCGCGTGCGGAAACTCCGATTTCGCCAGCTCCACGATCTTGTCCGCCGACTCCTGCTTGTCGACGCAGATCAGGATCGCCTCCGCCCGCTCGGCGCCTGACGCTCGCAACACATCCAGCCTCGTGCCGTCGCCATAATAGACCTTGAAGCCGAACTGCCCTGCGGCCCGGATCATCTCCACATCGATCTCGATGATCGACACATCGATGCCCTTCGCCAGCAGGGGCTGCGACACCACCTGCGCAAAGCGCCCGAAGCCTACGAACAACACGCGTCCGTGCAGGTCGTTCGCGGTCTCGACGCCGTCCATCGATGCCTTCTCCGCCGGCAGCAGCCGCTCCAGCAGGATCACCGCCAGCGGCGTCAGCGCCATCGAGAGAATGACGATCGCCGTCATGCTCGCCGTGACTTCGCCGTCCAGAACGCCAGCACGCAACGCTTCCGAATAGAGGACGAACGCAAACTCGCCGCCTTGCGCAAAAAGCACAGCCCGCCGCAACGCCTCGCGATGTTTCGCACGGAAGACGCGCGCCACCGCGTAGATGCCGATCGACTTCACGATCATGAACACGAACACGCCGCCGATGATCAGCTGCCACTGGTTCCATACCAGCAAAAGGTCCAGCGACATGCCGACCCCAAGGAAAAACAGCCCAAGCAGGATCCCGCGGAACGGTTCGACGTCGGCCTCGAGCTGGTGCCTGAAAGTCGACTCCGACAACAGCACCCCGGCGAGGAATGCGCCCATTCCCATCGATAGTCCGGCCCAGTCCATGAAGACCGCAGCGCCAAGCACGACCAGGAGCGCCGCCGCCGTCATCACCTCGCGCGCGCCCGACGCGGCCAGCACGCTGAAGATCGGGTTCATTAACCACTTGCCCGCCGCGAACACCACAGCCACGGCGCCGACGGCGATCAGCAACGCCTGCCACCACGGCTGCGTCGCCGTGACCGCAGCAGCCGTCGGCGACAGCGTCGCGAGCAAGGCTACCAACGCAAGCAGCGGAATGATCGCTAGGTCTTCAAGCAGCAGGATCGCAACCGAGCGCTGCCCGCTTGGCAACGCCGTCTCGCCGCGATCATCCATCATCTTCATGATTACCGCGGTCGACGACAGCACGAAGCCCGATGCCCCGATGATCGCCGCGGCCGGCGGCAAGCCATACGCAATGCCCACGCCCGACAGCAGCGCGCCGCAGATGATCACCTGCACCGCGCCAAGTCCGAAAATGTCCCGCCGCATCGCCCACAGCTTGGCCGGACGCATTTCGAGTCCGATCAGGAACAGGAACATCACCACGCCAAGCTCGGCGACATGGATGATCGCTTCCGAGTCCTGGAACAGCTTCAGCCCAAACGGCCCCACGGCGACCCCCGCCGCCAGATAGCCGAGCACTGCCCCGAGCCCGAGCTTCCGGAAGATCGGCACGGCAATGACGCCCGCCGCCAGGAGGGCGACCGCGTGCCCGATATCCATCCCGCCAGCTTCGGTCGCCATCGCCCCTCCGGTTCTAAGGACTCAATGGGGTGCTGCGCGCGCCTTCGCAAGCGCGCTATTTCAAACGTTTCTCGAACTCGGCAAAAAAGCCGTCGGCTTCGGCCTTCAGCTTGCCCTCCATGCGGCGAAACTGGGCAAGCACTTCCTCCCCCATACGGGTCAGCACGGCGCCGCCGCCCTTCCTGCCGCCCGCCGAGGATTCGACCAGCGGCTGTCGAAAGGACTGGTTCATCGCATCGACCAGCTGCCACGCCCGCGAATAGCTCATCTCCATCGACTTGGCCGCCTTCGAGATCGAGCCTTCAGCCGCGATGCGCTCCAGCAGGTCCGCCTTGCCAGGCCCGAACGCCCGCTCGCCCTTGGCGATCAGCCGCGCCGTGATCCTGATCGATGCCATGCCAGTCTCCTTTGCATCGAGGCTCCGCTTCACAGCCATCGAAGCGAGCGCCGCCAAATTCGCAAGCGAATTCTCTCAGGCCAGCAACCGCCGCGCCGTCGCCAGCGCTTCGACGCCCCTGTCCAGCGTGTCGTCCGATTTCGCAAAGCACAGCCGCACGAGCGCACGCTCCGGAGGCGTTTCGTGGAAGGCGGAGAACGGAATTGTCGCCACGCCGGCCTGCTTGACCGCCCAGGTCGCGAACGCCATGTCGCTGAGACCGATGCCGGATGCGGCCAGGTCGATGGCCATGAAATACGTCCCCGCCGCCGGCAGTGTCACAAATCCTTCCTGCTCCAGCGCCCGAGCCATCCTGTTCCGGGCACGCGCCAGCTTCTCGCGCATCGCATCGAAATGCGCGGCGGGCTTGCCCAGCCCGAATGCGACGGCTTCCTGAAGATTGGGCGGCGTCGTGAAGGTCAGGAACTGGTGCGCCTTCGCAAACGCCTGCGTCAGCGGCGGCGCTGCGCAGGCAAAGCCCACCTTCCACCCCGTCATCTCGAAAATCTTGCCCGCAGAGCCGATCTTGATCGTTCGATCGCGCATGCCGGGCGCCGATAGCATCGACACATGCCGCGCGCCATCGAACATGCAATGTTCCCAGACCTCGTCGGAGATAGCAACGCAGTCATGCCTGACGCACTGTTCGGCAATCAGTGCGAGATCTTCGGCGCCAATCAGGCTGGCCGACGGATTGAGCGGCGTGTTCAGCACAACCGCGCGGGTCTTCTCTGTGAAAGCCACCGCGAGCGCCTGTGGATCGACACGCCAATCCGGTGGTTGAAGCCTGACAAACCGCGCGCTCGCCCCTGCCCGGCGCAGCATCGGCAGATAGCTGTCATACATAGGCTCGAACAGCACAACCTCGTCGCCCGGCGACAGTACAGCCAGCAGGGCCGCAGCCAGCGCCTCTGTCGCGCCGGATGTGATCGTCACTTCGCTCTGCCAGTCGAGCGCCACGCCCTGCAGCCGCCCATAATGCTCGGCCACCGCCTCGCGCAGTTTCGGCAAGCCCCGCATCGGCGGATACTGGTTGGGTCCGCTGATCAGCGCGTCGGCAGCCTTGCGCCGAACATCTTCCGGCCCATCCCATTCCGGAAAGCCCTGCCCGAGATTGATCGCGCCGGTCTCTCGCGCGAGGCCGGACATGACATCAAAGATCGTGTCGCCGAGCGAAGCGTAGACCGGATTCATGCGGGCTCGCGGAACGGCCGCACATGGCTGAGCGATGGAATCTTGCCGCGCACCTCGGCAACCTTTGCAAGGTCCAGCGTCGCCGCAATCACGCCCGGCTCGGTTCCACCCTCGGCGAGGATTTCCCCCCATGGGTCGATGATCAGCGAATGCCCGTAGGTCTCGCGGCCGTCCTGGTGCTTGCCCGTCTGCGCCGGCGCAATGACGAAGCACCCCGTCTCGATCGCCCGCGCACGCAGGAGGATATGCCAGTGCGCCTCGCCCGTGATGCGCGTGAAGGCGGCTGGCACGGCGATGATCTGCGCGCCTGCCATCGCGAGCTGCCGGAACAGCTCGGGAAAGCGCACATCATAGCAGACTGTCATGCCAAGCTTCGCCGCAGGTAATTCACCAACAACAGCTGCGCCACCGGCCGCATAGCTGTCGGACTCGCGATAGATGTTGCCTGCATTCAGCTGCACGTCGAACATGTGGATCTTGTCGTAGCGAGCCGCCACCTCGCCGTCTGGCCGGATCAGGAAACTTCGATTGGCGCACTTCCCCGCATCCGCCCGGATCGCCAGCGAGCCGATCAGCAGCGTTCGCCCGAGCTCCTTCGCCAGCGCCCTGAAATGGGCCAGCCCCGGATCACTCGCTTCGTCCGTCGACTTCTCCCAGGACGCCCCCCGCGCGCGATCCAGCAGCGTCGTCATCTCGGGCGTCGCGATCAGCTCGGCCCCGCCCCGGGCCGCCTCGCGGATCAGCGCATCGGCCGCCGCGATGTTCTCAGCCACATCGGTTCCAGACCGCATCTGGACGCAAGCAACCCTGATCTGGGACATGGCCTCTCCTGCTGCACTGTCTCATCATAAACCATACCGGTCGGCCGAGTCGCCATCCCGGCCGAAATCAGCGGCTGACGTGGTTAATCGCTTGGGCTCGCGCGAGGCGCGATGCAGCGTACCTCCGCTCTCCTTCTGGTACGCCGATTGCTGACTGATACCCAAGGCCAGCCCGTCCCGTGATCCCGCGACGCCGGGCGCCGGCCTGAACCGCGGGATCGGTTATCGATGGGCTTCAGCCCCGGCATCGCAGGCATTCCAGCGCCATCGGCCCGGCCCCTGCCGGTCTGGCGCGCCCGCGCGCGCTCACTGCTCAACTATTTCGGCAAGCTCGACATCCTCGTCCTGTTCGTCTGGGTCGCCTCCACGACGCTCCAGCTCGACTGGATGCAACCGCTTCGCTACCTCGCCGCCGCCTATTTCGTCGGCAGCATGATCATGTTCGCCCGCCAGACCATGCCGTCCCTCGCGCGGGCCTGGCCGACCCTGCTGATCCCGCTCTTCTGCATCGTCTCGGCGCTGTGGGCGCCATCGGCCAGTGACGCGATCCGCAAGGGCCTGCTGTTTGGACTCACCTCCATCGTCGCGATCTATGCCGCAACGCGCGTCTCCGGTCGCGGCATCCTGCTTGTCTTCATGGGCGTGCAAACCATCGCGGCGCTGATGAGTCTGCGCTCGCCCCAGATCGTCGACGGCGCCTGGACTGGCATATTCGGCCAGAAAAACTTCCTGGCGATGAACATGTTCATCCTCTATGTCGCCGCGCTGGCGGTCCTGCTCGACAAGGGATCATGGCGCTGGTTCCGCCTTGCGGCGCTGGGCATCGCGCCGATGGCGCTGGCGCTTGTGGTTCTGGCGAAGTCCGGCACGACAACGGTGATGGTGATTGGCGCGACGACAGCGCTGCTCGGTCACGCCTTCCTGTGGCAACCGGCCGGCCGGATTCGCCACATGCGCTTCCTGCTTGTACTCATCGGCGCTGTTCTCGTGACCCTCCTTGCGCTTGTCCTGTTCGGATTCATGCAGTTCGACGCACAGACCAGCGTGCTGAATGCGCTGGGCAAGGACTCGACTCTGACTGGCCGCACCTATCTCTGGGAAACTGCACAGCGGGAGATGGCGGAGAGCCCATGGTTCGGCCGCGGCGCCGATGGCTTCTGGCGATCCGAATATGGCGCCGCCAACACGATCATCAAGTTCTTTCACTACGACCATTACGTGAAGTTCTCTTTCCACAATTCCTATCTCGAGAACGGCGTGGCGTTCGGCTATCCCGGCTACTGGGCGACGGTGTTCCTTGCCGCCTGGGCGCTATGGCGGCCGGCGATCAACTGGCTGAAAAGCCAGAACACGATCAACGCAGCCTTCCTGATCCTTGCCGCCATGGTGATCGTGCGCTCCACGACCGAGATCGACCTCGCGCTCGAATTCTCGGCCACGGCGACGCTGCTCTTCATGGGAGCTGTCAGGCGCGACAAGGTGGATGCCCGTGGAGATGTCGCGTGACCCGGCCGGATGTCAGCGTGATCATCGCCGCATGGAAGGCCGCGGACTTTGTCGAGCGCGCCGTTCACTCAGCACTCCTGAGCCGAGGCGTGACAGTCGAGGTCGTGGTCGTTGATGACGCCTCGCCAGACCGCACCTTCGCAGTCCTGGGGCGAATGGCAGCGCACGATCCCCGCGTGATCATTGACCGCTTGCCGGCGAATGGCGGCCCCTCCGCAGCCCGCAATCGCGCCCTCGCCCTCGCATCAGGCGCCTTCATCGCGGTTCTCGACGCGGACGACACGATCGAGCCCAACAGGCTGTCGCGCATGGTCGCAATGGCCGAGCGTCGCGCCGCGGATGTCGTTGTCGATAACATGAAGGAGGTCGACGCGAACGGCCGTCTCTTGTCCTCCGGCCTGTTCCTGAAGTCGCCCGCCTTTTCGACAGACCGCAACATCGATCTTGCAACCTGGATCGCCTTCAACCAGCCGATGAAGGCCGGCGATTGCATCGGTTACCTGAAGCCGCTCATGCGGAGGGTGACGCTTGATCGCCATCGGGCCGCGTACGATACCGCGCTCCGAAACAGCGAAGACTACTACCTGGTGGCCGAGCTGCTCGCGCAGGGCGCCCGCATGCACTACCTGTCAGAGCCCGGCTATCGCTACACACGCTCGACGGCCTCCACCTCGCACCGCCTGAAGCCCGAACACACGCGAGCCTGGCTGGAAGCTGAAGCCCGCTACATCCGGCGGTTCGGAGCCGCGCTCAGCGCCGGTCAGCAGCACGCGTTGGCCCGCCGAGCCCGCTCGCTTCGACATGTCGATCAGCTGGTCGCCGCAACCGAGGCGCTGAAGTCGCGACGCTTCGGCGAATTCCTGCGCCTGCTCGCTGCCGACCTGGAGTCGAGCGCCTATACGCTCATCACCTTTGCAAGGGTCGCCAGCAGCAAACTGCGCCGACACCCGTCCTAGCGGACAGGCAGCGCGAAGCTGTTGCTGCATTGCGGCGCATTCTGTCCGAGCGGGACATGCGATATGCAACGGATGAAAGCGACCGTTGTGTCGAACTCTGCGTCGCCAACCCACTCCACCGACGTCCGGTTGGCGGCCCAGACGCTGGTCATCACCCGGCCGGTCGTGGTCGGTATCCCCGCATCAGGCGCCGCGACCCGGTGGACCTGCACGCCATCCACATACCATGTGATGGAATCGGGCAACCACTCGAACGCGTACAGGTGTTCTGCGTCAGATGCATCGAAGCCGAGGTCGATGTCCTTCGCAGAGCCCTTCCCGTGGCGAAAGAAGTTGACGTGGATCCTCCCTGAATCCTTCCCGACAAGCTCGACATCGATCTCGTCGTGGGGGTCGCCCATGTCCTCGCCGCTGTAGACGAAAAAAGCGGTGACGGCGCCCTTCCCATCCGAGGCGCGCAAGACGGCTTCGTACCGGCCATAGCCGTAGAATCCGACATACTGGAATTCAGCGCTGGAATGGGTCGACACCGGCGTCGCCTCGCGCCTGGCGACCAGGCTCATGCCGTGGCGGCCAAAGCCGATATTCTCGTCGCGATAGGACACGCCCAGCCATTCTGCGTCGATGTCCAGGTCCGCAAGTAACTGGGTCTCGTTATCGTGACCCTTGCTGAGATCAACGATGAAGGCGCCCTGCGCAGGCCGTCCGGTGTTGACGGCCCCGGACGCGCGCTCCTGCGAATCCGCCCGACCGGAAACGCCCACATTTATGCAGACCGCAGCAAGAGCCGCGGCCAAAATCCGCCCCCAGAGCATTGTCCCCGCCGTCTCCGACTGCACCGGACCAAGGCGCAAGTTGTTGACAGACAAGCAGGAATGGCGCCGCACGCCTGCCTAAACGCGCTTTTGAGCAAATGGCTCTCGCGGATGGATTGCGCAGCTTCGCCCGGTCGCTAAAGCTCACGGCAAGATCAGGGCAACGCCACGTCAGCGCAGGCCCGCCGGGAGGAGTTCATGTCCAGTTTCAACCGCAAGCTTGCGGGCGGCGCCGTTGCGTCGGTCCTCGCCCTGACGCTGGCCTTTGCCTGCGCGTTGCCCCCGGGAACGGCAGGCGGGTCGTCGACGGCTGAGGCATCGCGTGCGGCGACTTACGACGCGACCGAGTGGATCTACTGGGGCGGAGACGCTGGCCAGACCCGGTACGCGCCGCTGAACCGGGTCAACCTCGAGACGGTCAACCGGCTCAAGATCGCCTGGCGCTGGACGGCGGATGCTTCGGGCGACGCCTCGTCCTCCAACTACAAGTCGACGCCCCTGCTCGACGATGGCGTTCTCTACATGCCGTGGGTCAACCATGGCATGGCGGCGCTCGACGCAGGCACAGGCAAGACGCTCTGGACCTACGAGCCACAGCCGGCAGACATCGGAGGCCGCGGGGCTTCCCTGGCCGCACGGTCGCTCGCCTACTGGACGGACGGAACCGAGAAGCGGCTGTTTCACAATTCCTCCGACGGCCGCCTGATTGCGGTCGATGCCAGGACGGGCAAGGCGGCCACCGGCTTCGGCAGGAATGGGACCGTCAACCTGCGCGAAGGCGCGATCGAAGGCACTCCGGTTACTGATGTGAGTTCGGTGTCGCCTGCCCTCGTGGTTGGCGACATTGTGGTCGCCCAGATCATCGTGGGCGGTGGCCGCAACAAGGAGAGCGCGCCGGGCTATATCCGCGGCTACGACGTGCGGACCGGGAAGGAAGTCTGGCGGTTCGATCCCATCGCCAAGCCGGGCCAAACAGGCGCCGAGACGTGGCTCGAAGGCAGCAACCTCTATACCGGCGCCGGCGGCGCATGGGCGATGATGAGCGCTGACCCGGAGACGGGTTATCTCTACATCCCTCACGAAACGCCGACCAATGAGTTCTATGGCGGACAGCGTCCAGGGGACGGACTCTTCGGCGAGGCCATCGTCTGTCTCGATGCGAAAACCGGCAAGCTGGTCTGGTACTATCAGATCGTGAAGCACGGCATCTGGGACTATGACCTGCCGGCAGCGCCGATCCTGAACGAAGTGAAAAAGGACGGGAAGGTCATCAAGGCGGTGACTGTACTGACCAAGCAGGGCCTGACCTTTGTGTTCGACCGCAAGACCGGCGAGCCGGTCTGGCCGATCGAACAGCGCCAGGTCCCTAAATCGCCCATCCCGGGCGAGCGGGCGTCTCCGACGCAGCCCTTCCCCACCCTGCCAGAGCCCTTCCTGCGCCTCGGCTACAGCGAAGACGACCTGATCGACTTTACGCCCGCCCTTCGTGAAGAAGGCAAAAAGCTCGCATCGCAATACACCAAGGGTGAGCTCTACACCGCGCCGACCGAAATCACGGCGACCAACAAGGGAACGTGGCTCTTCCCTGGAACCGGCGGCGGCCCCAACTGGAACGGCGCGGCATGGGACCCAGACACCGGCATGATGTACACGCCGCTGCGCCTGAAGCCGCAATTCGCCGGCCTCCGCAAGGGCGACCCCAAGACCACGAACATGCACTACTATGGCGGTGGCGGCGGCGCCCCGATCTCCGGGCCCCAGGGCTTGCCGATCATGAAGCCGCCGTACTCGATCGTCGTTGCGACCGACATGAACACGGGCAAGCACAAATGGCGCATCCCGATCGGCGATGCCGATGACTCCGTGAAAAATCATCCGGCTCTGAAGGGGCTCGATCTCGACTTCAAGGCGATGGGCAAGTTCGACGTGCGCCCGGCGCCGCTTCTGACCAAGCAACTGCTGTTCCTGGGCGAGTCCGGCAACATCGGCGGTGGCTCGGGCGGGCCGATGTTCCGCGCCTATGACAAGCGCGACGGCAAGGTCGTGTGGGAGGCGGAGATGCCGACCCTCGTGACTGGCGCGCCGATGACTTACGAACTGAATGGCCGTCAGTATGTCGTGGTCGCCGTGTCGAAGCGTGGGGCTCCGGCGGAGCTGGTAGCGCTGACGCTGGATGGCGCAAGCGAAGCGGGAGCTGCGCCTGCTGGCGGAGTTCCGCTGGCTGCCGCGCCGCCGTCGATACGCGCCGCCGCCCTTGCAGTTTCTGCGACGCCGGATGAGCTGGCGCTTGGCAAGACGATGTTCGACCAGGCCTGCTCGATCTGCCATGGACCGAATGGAGCGGGCATCCCCGGCGGCAATGCTCCGCCGCTCGGCAACCGTACCGACTATCCGAACATCGCTCGCGTAATCGCCCAGGGCCAGGGCGAGATGCCGTCGCTGGCAGCCGCACTGACCAATCCGCAAATCGACGCCATCGCGAAGTATGTGGTGAAGACTCTTGGCCCGCAGCCTCGGCCGGCGGGCGGCCGGCCGCCGGGGAGCGAGGATTGAGCCAGGAAGCGTCGGCCAAAAGTGTTGGAAAGTCAGGCATTCAACGCTGGTTGCCCTTACTGGATCAGGCGCCTATAAGGGCGCTCCTGAATTGGCGGAGCGTGGCGCAGCCCGGTTAGCGCACTAGTCTGGGGGACTAGGGGTCGTGGGTTCGAATCCCGCCGCTCCGACCATTCAGCTTCGGCAGACCGGTAACCGGTTTATCAGGGCGGTTAGCTCAGCTGGCAGAGCGCCTGCTTTACACGCAGGATGTCGGCGGTTCGATCCCGTCACCGCCCACCAGCCTTTGCACTCCGTGCTTCGGTTCGGCATGCCGCTCCCGGAGCGAAGCCTCAGGCCGCCGCACGGACCGCATCGAGGCGCAGTTTCAGGTTTGTGAGATCGGCCAGCAGGGATTCGAGGCGCGATTTCGCTGTTGGTGGGGGCTGACCCTCCTGCGCGTGGAAGTCGCCGCGCTCAACGGCATCCCGTACCGCGTCCTGCAGGTCGCGCACGGAGGCGCCGCTGTCGGCGTTGATTGCCACGTCGCCCTGCCCTTCGCCCTCGCCGACCTCAACCGCCCCCGGTTCCTCGCCCAGCACCTTGATGGCGCCGCGAATGGTCAGCCCTTGGACATGCAGCAGATTCTGAAGCTGGCGCAACATCTCCATGTCTTCGGGGCGATAGTAGCGACGGCCATCGGGGCGCTTCAGCGGGCGGAGGTTGTCAAACTTCGTTTCCCAGAACCGCAGCACGTGCGTCTTGAGGCCAAGCTCCATGGCGGCTTCGCCAATCGTGCGGAAAGCTTCAGCGCTCTTCTCGAAGATGGCCTCAGACTCCGCCTCTGCGCAGTCGGACTCATGATCCGACTCTGGCGGCAGTTCGGCCTGCGATGTGTTGGACATCAGTCTCTCCGGGTCGTCATCGCTGCTTCGACCCTCTGCCGCAACAGCGGAGAGGGTTTGAACGACACCACCCGTCTTGCAGAAATCGGAGCCTCTTCGCCGGTCTTGGGATTGCGACCGACGCGGGCTTTCTTCCGACGCACAACAAAATTGCCGAAACGCGCGAATTTCACATCCTCGTCGCGTTCGAGTTCGGAGCACACAAGTTCGAGCACGCGCTCGAGGAAGTTGCTCGAATCCTGTTTGGTTAGACCGACCTTTTGGACGAGGCGATCCACGATGTCTGCGCGTGTGAGTGTGTTCTCGGGCACTGCGGCGACTCCGATGTTGATGCAAAGCCTAGCCTCAGGAATCCGGGATGTTAAGGGCCAGATTCCCAAATCCCGAACAATTTCATCCGTTTACGGGTTGTTAGGCAATGACGCTCGCCGCAACGATTTCAGCCGGATTAAACGCGGATCAACGCCGATCCCCATGCGAGCCCACCGCCGATCGCCTCGATCAGGACCAGATCGCCCGGCTTGACCCGGCCATCCTCTGTGGCCGCGGCCAGCGCCAGCGGCACGGAGGCAGCTGAGGTATTCCCATGCTCTGCAACCGTGGAGACCACCTTGTGCTCGTCAAGCCCGAGCCTCTCGGCCACGGCCGAGAGGATGCGCTGGTTGGCCTGGTGGGGCACGAACCAGTCGATGTCGCTGATCTGCAGTCCGGCCTGACCCACGGCCGCGCGGACGCTTTCGGAGATCTTGCCGACCGCGTGCTTGAACACTTGGTTGCCGACCATGCGGAGGTGGCCGACGGTCTGCGTGGTCGACGGGCCGCCATCGACGTACAGCAGGTCCCTGAAGCGGCCGTCGGTGCGCAGGTGGATGCCCTTCACGCCACGATCGCCGGCCTGTGACTTCGGCTGGCGTTCCAGCACGACCGCGCCGGCGCCGTCGCCGAACAGCACGCAGGTCGAGCGGTCCGACCAGTCGAGGATGCGCGAGAATGTCTCTGCGCCGATGACCAGCGCCCGCTCGAACTGGCCGCGGACGAGGAAGTTGTCGGCGGTCGCGATGGCGAACACGAACCCCGAGCACACGGCCTGGAGGTCGAATCCGGCGCCGCGTGTGATGCCGAGCTTCTGCTGGATGATCGTGGCGGTGGACGGGAACGTGTAGTCGGGCGTCGCGGTGGCGACGACGATCAGGTCTATGTCGTCAGGCGTCAGGCCCGCGGCGTCCAGCGCCTTGCGGGCGGCGATGGCGCCGAGATCCGAAGTCGTCTCGCCATCGGCTGCAATGTGGCGTTTGCGGATGCCGGTGCGCGCCGCGATCCATTCATCAGTTGTATCGACCATCTTCGCGAGGTCATCGTTGGTCAGCACCTTGCTGGGAAGGTGCCCCCCGACGCCACGTACAACGGAAACGAACTCGGTCAAGTGGATGTCCTGTTACTGCACGGCCTGTTCGGCCGGAGAGGGAGGCGGCTGAGCGGGCGCGAGGCGACGGAGATTCTCCTCCACCTCTGCCCGGAAGCTGCTCTCACCCATGCCCGCCGCCACCTTGATGGCCTGGGCGAACCCAACCGCATCCGTGCCGCCATGGCTTTTCACCACGACGCCATTTAGACCGATGAACACGCCGCCATTCACCTTGCGCGGGTCCATCTTGCTCCGGAACTGCTTCAGCGCCGGCATCGCCAGCGCGGCGCCGAGCATGGCGATCGGGCCGGACTTGAACGCGTCCTTCAACATGTCCGAGATCATTCGTGCGATGCCCTCGGCGGTCTTGATGGCGATGTTGCCCGTGAAGCCATCGGTGACGATCACGTCAATGTCGGCCGAGCCGATCTTGTCGGCTTCGATGTAGCCGCGGAAATCGAAAGGCAGGTTTGAGGTTCGGATCATGCGGGCCGCCTCGCGGATCGACTCGTGACCCTTGAGTTCTTCCTCGCCGATGTTCAGCAGGGCGACTTTCGGATTCTTGACACCGTTGACCGCGCGAGCGAACGCCACGCCCATGATGGCGAATTCAACAAGCTGTCCAGCGTCGGCGGCGATGTCGGCGCCCAGATCGAGCATGGCGGTGACGCCCTTGCGCGTCGGCCAGCTGGCCACGAGCGCTGGGCGATGCACGCCTTCCACCTTGCGGAGGATGAACATCGACAGCGCCATCAGGGCGCCGGTGTTGCCGGCGGAAACTGCGGCGACCGCCTCGCCGCTCTTCACGGACTCGATGGCGTTCCACATCGACGTGCCCTTGCCCTGCCGCAGCATCTGGCTCGGCTTGGCGTCCATCGCCACGCTCTTGTCGGTGTGACGGATGGTGACGCGCGGCGCGGCCGTGGGCGCCTTCTCCAGCAAGGGCTTCAGCTGGGCTTCGTCGCCATGGATGAGGAAGCGAAGATTTGCGTGAGACTGGGCAAACCGCTCCAGCCCCTCCACGACAATGCGGGGCGCGTGGTCGCCGCCCATCCCGTCGATGGATATGAACTTCACGTCAGCCATGTCCGCCGGGGCGCTCCAACATGGCGGATGCGGCCGGAATCGGCCCAATCCAACCATGACTCGTTGGGTCTAATACCACGAGCGGGTGGAGGTAACAGGCCCCTCCGGACGCGTCGCTGCGACATCGTCCACTGCCCTTTTCCGGCGGGAATCAGGGCAGCCGGGGCCAGTTCAATTCCCCGGACAGCAGCTGGGCGTCGGTGTGGCGCCTCAACGTGTCCTCGACCGCCCGCACATAGCGCACAAACCGCCCGGCCTGGGGTTCGGCCACGCCCAGGTTGCGCATGAGAGAATGTTGCAGGTCTACATCGGAGACCCCGTCGGCCAACGCGTCGTCATAGGCCTTGGCCCGTCCGTAGAAGGCCTCGCCCATCTTCCGGATCTTCTTGCCGACGCTCAGGTCGCCCGTGCCGATATCGCGCAGGGCTTCGTCGAATCCATCGAACAGGGCGTCGAAAACCTCCTGCGAGAGCGCTTTTCCAGCCTGCCCGGCTTCCCGCAAGCGGCGAAAAACGAGGGTACCGTGCAGGCAGGTCATCTCGAAACGGCCGGAAAAGTTGTCGCGGGCGCCGCCCTCGAAATAGAAGTCGGGGCGTAGAGCCTGCGCCTGGATGGACTGGTGCAGCTTATCAACCGCCCAGCGATTTTTCTTGGGTTGGAACCAGTTGCCGAGCGCCATTCACGTCCTCCAGACGAGGGCCGACCCTAGCAGGGTTCGCGCGGGGTGGAAGTTGCTGACGATATGGAGGCGCCAGCCAGCCTTGCCAAGCTGCGCGGGCTGCCTGTACCTACCCCACTGGTTCCGGAGTTTTCTGCATGGCCCTGAAGCGTACCCGGCTCGGCCTTCTTGTTGCGACCGTGGCCGCAGCCACCGTGATGGCCGGTTGCACCGCCACGCGCGACTTCCATGGCTATGTGCCCGACCAGGCTTTCCCGGAAGACGTGAAGCCGGATGTCGATACCCGGTCGACCGTCCTCGCACGCCTCGGGACCCCGTCCACGACTTCGCTCTTCAACCAGGCCGGCGAAGCCAAGGTCGCGCCCGGCAAGGAGCAGCTCTGGGTCTACATGTCCTCGACCCGCGAACTGCTGGCCTTCTACTATCCCAAGGTGGTGCAACGCTCGATCATCGCCATCCAGTTCGACGAGGAGGACGTCGTCTCCGACGTGCTCATCTATGACGCTGAGGATGGTCGCGTTCTCGACTACTCCTCGCGCATCACACCGACGCGCGGCCGCGAGCTCGGAATTCTCGAGCAGCTGTTCGGTACGCTCGGCAGCCTGCGGAACCAGCTGCCCGGCATGCAGAATCCGGACAACCGTCAGCCCGGCGACAACCCCGGCGGCCGGCAGTAGTTTTCGATCAGGTACGGCTGGCGATCTGCGTGAAGGTCATCGTGACCAGCGCATCCGTTTCGCCGACGACGCCGTTGGCCGCTTTCAGGCATTCGGCGGCGGCGACCTTCTCGTCCAGCTTCTTGAAGTCGCCCTTGGCGTGAAAGCTGATCTTGTGTGACGTCTTGACGATGGCGTCGCGGATGAAGTGCTGCTGCTCGCGATACTTCCAGACATCCTTGCCAGGGCCGGCAAGCATGCGGGCGCTGATGAAAAGGTAGTTCTTCAGCTTCCGCTTTTCGTCGAACACCGGAAACACCATGCCGCCCAGCTCAACCGAGCGGGCGACCTCGGCCTCGCTCGTTTCACCGGGCGCCGCTGCATGGTCCTGCGCGTTAGCAGGCGCAGCCGCGGCGACTGCCACGGCGGCGGTGGTCAATGAGGCGGCGGCGAGGAGGTCACGACGGGAGATACGCATTGCGCTAGTCTGCCGCGCAATGGTTTAGGCTGCGTTTACGATTGGGCCAGATCGCGGAAATGCCGCCAGCCGGCTGCATTGAACTCCAGCGGCTGTTTGTCGGCGTCGAGGACGAAGACACCCTCGCCCGCCGTGACGACACCGATGCGTGTGATCTTGGAGCCGCTGCTTCGCATCGCCTTTCGTGCAGCCTGCGGGACAGTGAAGAGGGTCTGATAGTCATCTCCACCGGTCAGCAGGTCGCGCAGGTCGACCTTGCCGTTCTCGACATAGTGGCTGGCCGTTGCGCTCAGCGGCACGAGCGACGCCCCGATCAGCAGACGCACGGACGAGGCCTCGGCGATGTGGCCTGCGTCCGCCACCAGGCCGTCGGAGACGTCGATGCTGGCGCTGGCGCGGGCGGCGATGAGATCAGCGAAGGCAAGGCGTGGGGGCTCGGGAACGCGGTAGCGGGAGACGAGCTGGTTCTGCGCCTCAGCGATCAGGGGGCCGAGCGCGCCGGTGGCCGCCTGCAGGCCGAGCCAGCTGTCGCCGATGTCGCCGGTGACCCAGATGTCCTCGCCTGGCTTCGCGCCGGAGCGCCGGACCGGGCCGCGGCTGCCGACATTTCCAAGCAGGGTGAGCGACAGCGTGAGCGGCCCGTCGGTGGATGTGGTGTCGCCGCCGACGAGGTGCGCGCCCCAGCGTTCCAGGTCCTTTCCCAGGCCGCGCGCGAAGTCTTCGAGCTGTTCGTGCGGGCGGCTTTTCGGCCAGACCAGCGCGAGCAACGCCGCATCGGGTTTTCCGCCCTTGGCGATGATGTCCGAGACATTCACACGGACCAGCTTTTGCGCGACCGTTTCGAGCGGATCGTCGGGCAGGAAGTGGATGCCTTCGACGATGGCGTCCTTTGTGACGATCAGGCCGGGCGCGATTTCGGCGACGTCGTCGCGCAGATCAGCGGCGCCGGGTGAAATGACGAGTGGGGCGAAGTAACGCCGGATGAGGTCGAACTCATCCATCGTGGTCAGCCGCGAATGTCGCGCGAGACAGCGTCGAGGAGCCCGTTGATGAATTTGGGCTCGGCCCCTTCGAAGAAGGCGTGGGCGAGTGAGACGTATTCGTCGAGGATGATCTGGGACGGCAGGCTGATCTCGGCGATCAGTTCATAGACGCCGGCGCGGAGGATTGCGCGGGATGTGGCGTCGAGGCGTTCGATTTTCCAGCCTGAGGCGAGACGTTTCATGATCGCGGCGTCGATGGCTTCCTGCCGGTCGACAACGCCGAGCACGATCGACTTGAAGATATCGGGATCAGCTTCCTCGACAGGTTCGCCCTCGTCGTTGAGGCCGAGGCGGTCCTCCATGAAATCGGCGACGACGGAGCGCGCCGACTGCTCGGTTTGCTCCATCTGGTAGAGCGCCTGCACGCCGGCAAGGCGCGCGCCGGCGCGGCGGGCGGCGAGCAGCTTGCGTTCCGCGTCGGCGGTTGCGCTACTCATCACCGTCCTCGATCAGCTTGTTGAAGCGGTAGGACAGGCCGACCATGCGCAGGACGGCGGCGACAACTTCGGCGCCCTTGTTCTTCTGCTTGCGGTCGGCGCGGATGCGTGCCTGGGTTTCATTCTCGCAGGTGAGGACGCCGAAGCCGAGCGGCACGCCGGAGATCGACAGCTCCATCAGGCCGCGCGCGACATGATTGGTGATGAGGTCGTAGTGGCTGGTCTCGCCGCGCAGGACGCAGCCCAGCGCAACGAAGCCATCCCATTCGCCGGTGCCGGCGGCCATGGCGATGGCGGCGGGAATTTCGAAGGCGCCGGGGACTTCGAGGAATTCATAGGTCGCGCCGACCTTCTCGAGGCCCTCGACGACGCCCGCCTCCAGCTCCGCCGAGATATGCGCGTAGTAGCGCGACGTCACGATCAGGATGCGGGGGGCGTTGGCCATCTCAGTCTCCGTCGATGCGGCGCCAGCCCTCGACCGTCAGGCCGTATCCGTCAAGGCCCGGCAGGACGTTGGGGCGGGTATTGCTCATCAGGACCATGCGCCGGACGCCAAGATCCTTCAGAATCTGAGCGCCGACGCCGTATTCGCGCAACGGGTGAGCGGCGTCGCCTGACGGCTGAACATCCTGTCCGCCGAGGGCCCGGGCGATTTCCTCGCCCATGCCCATACGGACGAACACCGCCACGCCGGGCTCTTCCGATGCCGACAGCTTCTCCATGGCGCGGCGGACGAGTCCCTCACGCTTTCCGGCTTCCCCGAGGAAATCGGAGAGGAAGTCGACGCGGTGGACGCGCACCAGCGCGGGCTGGTCACCCTGGATGCGGCCCTTCACCAAAGCGATGTGTTCGGCGCCGTCGAGCGTGTTGCGGAACACGATGATGCGGAACTTGCCGCCCCACGCGCTTTCGAAGTCGCTCTCGATGCGGCGCTCGAGGAAGCGGTCATGGCGGCGGCGCCAGGCGATGAGGTCTGCGATCGTTCCGATCTTGAGGCCGTGCAACTGGGCGAAGGTCACCAGCTCCGGCAGGCGCGCCATCGTGCCGTCGTCGTTCATGATCTCGCAGATGACGGCTGCGGGATAGAGCCCGGCAAGGCGCGAGATGTCGACGCTGGCTTCGGTGTGGCCGGCGCGGACGAGGACGCCGCCTTCGCGCGCGACGAGCGGGAAGACGTGGCCTGGCGAGACGATGTCCTGCGCACCCTTGGTCGGGTCGATGGCGACGGCGATGGTGTGGGCGCGGTCGTGCGCCGAGATACCGGTGGTGACGCCTTCGCGCGCCTCGATGGATACGGTGAAGGCGGTCTTCATGCTCTCGCGGTTCTCGCGCGCCATCATGTCGAGATCGAGCGTGCGGGCGCGGTCGCGCGTCACTGACAGGCAGATCAGGCCGCGGCCGTGCTTGGCCATGAAGTTGACTTGCGCGGGCGTGGCGAACTGCGCCGGAATGATGAGGTCGCCTTCGTTCTCGCGATCCTCAGCGTCGACCAGGATATACATCCGGCCGTTACGGGCTTCCTCGACGATCTCCTCGATCGGCGAGATGGCGGCGGAGAAATCGTACTTTTCCACGTGGTCTTTCATCGTTCTACCTTAGTCGCCGGGCGATTGGCGCCATTCAAGTATGCGGGCCACATAACGGGCCAGCATGTCCACTTCCAGATTGACGCGGTCGCCTGCGGCGAGAGCGCCAAGGGTCGTAACCTGCCATGTATGCGGAATGATCGCGACTTCGAACCAGTCCGACCCCTCGCTTCGCCCCACAGCCGACACGGTCAAGGAGACGCCATCGACGGTGATCGAGCCTTTTTCGGCCAGGAATTTCGCCAGCGCCTCTGCGATCTCGATACGGATGCGGCGGCTGTCGCCGTCGGGCGTGACAGAGCGGACGCGGCCGAGGCCGTCGACATGGCCATAGACGAGATGGCCGCCCAGCTCGTCGCCGAGCTTGAGCGACAGTTCAAGATTGACCTCCCCGCCGACCTTCCAGCTTCCAAGTGTCGTGCGGGACAGGGTTTCGGGGATGGCTTCGACCGTCCACCACGAGCCATCCCTGGGGGTAGCGCCAAACTCGACGACGGTCAGGCAGACGCCGGAATGTTCGATCGAGGCGCCCATCTGGATGGACGAAGCCGGATAGCGGCTTTCGACACGGACGCGGCGAATGCCGTTCGCGTCCTCAATGGAGGTCACGCGGCCAATGTCGGTGACGAGTCCGGTGAACATCTCAGGCTTTCCGCTCGTAGCTTTCCCAGAGGTCGGCGCCGACCTCCTTCACACTGATGCGCTGATAGTTGGGCGCTGCGCCGAGCTTCTCCAAGCCCAGGCCGCCGAGGCATGGGCGCGCATCGCCGCCGAGCACGATGGGGGCGCGGAACCACTCGATGCGGTCGACCACGCCGGCGCGCATGAAGGACGCAGCAAGTTGGCCGCCGCCTTCGACCATCAGGGATACGACGCGTGCGCGCGTGGCGGCTTCAAGGATGCCCGAGATGGCGAGATGGCCGGTCGCGAGGTCGGGCGGCGTCATCCAGTATTGCAGGCCGCGTGTCGACGGCCAGCCGAGTGCGTCGAGGTCGGTGGTTTCAAGCGTGGCGATGGCGACGGGGCCGAGGGAGACCGTGCGGAAGATCTTCGCGTTCGGAGACAGGCGGCCGCGGCCGTCGGCGACGATGCGCAGGGGCTGCTTCTCCGGCATGGGGTCGAGGCGCGCGGTCAGTTCGGGGTCATCGGCGAGGACGGTTTCCGATCCGACGATGATGGCGTCGTGAGCGGCGCGCAGCTTGTGCGCTTCGAGGCGGGCTTCGGCGCCGGTGATCCACTTGCTCTCGCCGTTCGCCAGCGCGATGCGGCCGTCGAGCGAGGTGGCGAGCTTCAGCGTGATGGCAGGCCGGGCCGTGTGAGCGCCGGCGCTCATTCCTTCACTTCGCCTTCGTCGTCGCGGCTCTGGGAGGCGATGAAGCCGGCGAAGTCGGCGGGCGTCTTGAAGTCCTTGTAGACTGACGCGTAGCGGATGAAGCCGACCGGATCGAGCGTGGAGAGGGATTCCATCACCATCTCGCCGATGTCGGAGGTCTTGATCTCGGTCTCGCCCATGTTTTCGAGCTGGCGGACAATGCCGGAGATCATGTGGTCGAGCTGGTCTTCGCTGACGGGGCGTTTCTGCAGCGCGACCTTGAGTGAGCGACGCAGCTTGTCGCGCTCGAACACGGCCTTGCGGCCATCGCGCTTGACGACGATGAGGTCGCGCAGCTGCACGCGTTCGAATGTGGTGAAGCGTCCGCCGCAATTGTTGCAGCCGCGCCGGCGCCGGACAGCCGCGTCTTCCTCGGCGGGCCGCGAGTCTTTGACTACCGAGTCAGCCGTGCCGCAGTACGGACAGCGCAAGCATCACCCCCGGATCAGCCCCATGGGCCAGAATATATGGGGAAGCGGGCGGTCAGCGCCTTCACTTCCTCGCGAACTTTGGTTTCGATTGCCGACGTGTCGCCGCCCTTCGCGAGGGCGTCGACGACTTCGATCATCCAGGCGCCAACCTTTTTGAATTCGTCCTTGCCGAAGCCGCGTGTGGTGGCGGCGGGCGAGCCGACGCGGACCCCCGAGGTGACCATGGGCTTTTCCGGATCGGACGGCACGCCGTTCTTGTTGCAGGTGATGTAGGCGCGCTCGAGCGCCTTCTCGGTGTCGTTGCCCTTCACGCCTTTCGGGCGGAGGTCGACCAGCATCAGGTGCGTGTCAGTGCCGCCGGAGACAATGTCGAGGCCGCCGGCCTTCAGCGTCTGGGCCAGCACGTTGGCGTTGTCGATGACCGCTTGCGCGTAGGCCTTGAAGTTGGGCTTCAGCGCTTCGCCGAAGGCGACGGCTTTACCTGCGATGACGTGCATCAGCGGTCCGCCCTGGATACCGGGGAATACGGCGGAGTTCACCTTCTTCGCGATGTCGGCGTCGTTGGTCAGCACCATGCCGCCACGCGGGCCGCGCAGGGTCTTGTGCGTGGTGGTCGTCACAACATGCGCATGACCCAGCGGGCTGGGGATCAGGCCTGCCGCAACGAGGCCGGCGAAGTGAGCCATGTCGACCATGAAGATCGCGCCGACTTCGTCCGCGATCTGGCGGAAGGCAGCGAAGTCGATGGTGCGCGAATAGGCGGAGCCGCCGGCTATGATGATCCTGGGCGAGGTCGCTTTCGCGGTCTTGCGGACTTCGTCGAGGTCGATGCGGCCGTCCTGGAGGCGGACGCCGTAGGAATGCGCCTGGAACCATTTGCCGGACTGGTTGGCTTTCGCGCCGTGGGTCAGGTGACCGCCGGCGTCGAGGCTCATGCCGAGGATTGGGTCGCCGGGCTTGATCAGGGCGGTGAAGACGGCCTGGTTGGCCTGGCTGCCGGAGGACGGCTGGACGTTGGCGAACTCGCAGCCGAACAGCTGCTTGGCGCGGTCGATGGCGAGGGTTTCGACTTCGTCCACAAACTCGCAGCCGCCATAGTAACGCTTGCCCGGGTAACCTTCGGCGTACTTGTTGGTCAGGATCGAGCCCTGGGCCTGGAGGACGGCGCGGGAAACGATGTTCTCGGACGCGATAAGCTCGATTTCGTGAGCCTGGCGGCCGAGTTCTTCACCAATCCATTTGGCGATTACGGGGTCGGTTTCCGCAAGGCCGATAGCGAAAAACCCTTCTCTAAGGGTGCTCGACTGGCTCATCGGCGCGACTCCACGGGGTTTGGGACGGGATGACCGGGCGATACGGGCTCGCCCCTCGGTTGGCAAGTCCGGCCGCCTTCTGGCGTCGTCCTCGGTAACACTTTAGGCCCCTGATCGATTGGAATCAGACTTCCCGGTTAAGGTCGTAGTCAGGGAGTTGATTGTTTCCTGCCTTGACTTGGCCCCGGATACGTTTTGCGGCGTAGAGGGGCGGCTGGGGTAGTACAATGCAAGACGAAACCGGTAATCCGTCTCCTCAGGACGAACAATTGCTCCGTATGACTTCGGACATTGTGGCGTCGTTCGTATCCAACAACCCCGTCACGACGGAAACTCTTCCTGACGTCATACGGTCTGTTTACCGGACGATTTCGTCGTTGTCGGGGCCCGGCGTGGTTCGGGCCGAGGGGCGGCTGAAGCCTGCCGTGCCGATCTCGAAATCAGTGACGAATGACCACATCTTCTGCCTCGAGGACGGCAGGAAGCTGAAGATGCTGAAGCGGTATCTTCGCTCGAAATACGATATAAGCCCGGACGAGTATCGCCGCCGCTGGGGCTTGCCGGCCGACTATCCGATGGTGGCGCCGAGCTATACCGAGCGACGGTCGGAATTCGCGAAAAAGATCGGGCTCGGAAAGGGCGTGCGCAAGGGACGCTAGGCGATCAGCCCGCGCTTGCCGCCCGGCTTTTGGGGACCGACGCTGCCCTCTCCTTCCTGCATCTTCTGGCCCTCCGATTTTTTACGGACGTAGGCGAGCTTCGCGCGCGCCAGCTTTTCGACATCGCCCCTTGGCGCGTTGGACGGCGCGGTGAAGACGATCTCCAGGCCATCGCTGGTGGAAATCGCGCGCACTTCCATCGAGCCGCCGATGCGGTTCATCTCGATCAGGATCTCGTCGTCAGGGTCGGGATCGCGCGACATGAGCCGAAGATGCCGCTTTCGCGAACCTCTGTCATCTGGCGCAGTTTCGC
>JBBAUA010000015.1:64455-71503 GCA_040398465.1 Hyphomonadaceae bacterium
CGATCGCAAAAGTGCGTGTGCAGAATCGGCGAGTTCTACCTGTCCGCCAAAGAAGAGATCGCGCACCCGCCCAGGGTCTCGGCGGGCGCGCGTCCCACGACCGTCCAGCCGACCGCCCCCAGACGGAATGGCTGCGCCCGTCGTTCGAGAAACATGGACGCTTGCCGGGGGCGAGCCCGGCGAGCACCATGGAAGGGCTGCTGTCCAGCCGGCCCGTCCCCCAACTACCATGCGCGTACCCGTCTTCTGGCGGTTGCCAAAAGAGCGACGTTGCGATTGTCTTCAGATCAACTTCGAAGCGAGTTTTACTGTGTGGATGCGTAAACGCAGGACTTTCGGGCGGTCAGGACCCGACGTTTTTCCGACTTTTGGTCGACTTTGCCCGTGAGCGCTCGATCCAGCCGGTTTGATCTGGCGCAGGAAGCCGACTTCGACCTTGGCGCGCTGCGCGTGTCTCCTTCTGCCTGCCGGGTGTTCGCGGAGGGACTCGAGATCCGCGTCGAAGCGCAGACGATGGCAGTGCTTGTCGTGCTGGCGCTGGCCAGCGGCGCGACCGTCTCCCGCGACAAGCTGGTCGAGTCATGCTGGCAGGGTCGCATCGTCAGCGACGACGCGATCACGCGGACGATCGGCAAGGTGCGCGCCCTGGCGCGCGGACTTGCGACCAGCCCGTTTACGCTCGAGACCCTGCCCAAGGTCGGGTATCGCCTCACGCCAGGCGCAGGTGCACCTTTCCTGGTGTCTGTCGACGCTGCGGCGAGTACCGCATCGCACGTCTTGGCGGCCGAGCCGGAGCTGGACATGAAGCGTCGGTCGTGGGCGCCTCTCCTGATGGTCGCAGGTGTGATCGCCCTTGGCGTGGGAGGGATTGCGCTCATGCGCGGGCCGGCGGTCAATCAACCTGCCGCCGAGACCAGACTTGCTGGCGCGCTGCCGGCCGCCGCTGAAGTCGCGGAGGCGCTTGTCCTGCTCGATCTCGGGCGCGTGCAGGACTATCTGGATCGCGGTTGGGATCCGACCTGGAAGTTCGACGCCGAGGGGAATGGGCCGCTGCACACCATGTTCATGGCGTGCGAACGCAACCCCGGTCACAATCAGCTGATGGTCGCGCAGATTGCCAGGATGCTGGTTACTGCCGGGACCGATCCAGTCGAGCGGAACAGATGGGATGACAGTCCGATGGATACGGCGATTTCGCCGCGCTACTGCGGACCCACGCATCCCGTCACCGAGTACCTGAAGAGCATCGCGCCGCCGGTGGAGATCTACCGGGTGTATGAGCGCGCATGCGCGGAAGCGTTTGGCGGGCGCACGACGCAGGCGGACTGGTCGAATTCCGGCCTGACGCGGGAAGCATGCACAGAGGCGGCTAAACTCTACTTGCCGCCGCTGCGCGATACCGCTGACGATTGAGCGGCCTGCTGGCTTGGGGCAAGTGAGCAGCGCCCCTACCCGTTCGACAATTCCGTGTAGCGGCGCAGGTGCCAGTCGGTGTTGCCGAACTGGCTTTCGATCATCGTCACGCGCTTGAAGAAGTGGCCGACATTGAGTTCGTCGGTCATGCCCATGCCGCCGTGGATCTGCACGGCGTCCTGGCTGACGAGTTTGCCGGCCTTGCCGATCTGCACCTTGGCGGCGGAGGCGGCGAGTTTGCGGGCCTTGTCGGCTTCGTCGAGTTTCAGCGTGACCATGTAGGTCATCGAGGAGGCCTGTTCGGCCGCCATGAACATGTCGACCATGCGGTGTTGCAGGACCTGGAAGGTGGCGATGGACTGGCCGAACTGCTTGCGCTGCTTGGCGTAGGAGATCGTCGCCTCGTTGAGGACCTTGAAGCAGCCGACGGCTTCGGCGCAGAGGGCGGCGATGGCGTTGTCGACGACTTTCTCGACGAGCGGCAGACCGCCATCGACCTTGCCGATCACGGCGTCGGCGCCGACGGCGACGTTTTCGAAATAGACTTCTGAGGCGCGGAGGCCGTCGACGGTGGGATAGTCGCGCGTGGTGACGCCCTTCGCGTTCCTGGCGACGAGGAAGACGGTGATGCCGTTTGCGTCGCGCTGTGCGCCGGAGGTGCGGGCGGTGACGATGAGGTGGGTGGCGAAGGGGGCTCCGATGACAACAGCCTTGTGGCCGTTGAGCGTGTAGCCGGCGCCGTCCTTCTTTGCGGTTGTGGAGACGTCGTTGAGGTCGAAGCGGGACTTCGGTTCGCTGTAGGCGAAGGCGAAGCGCGTTTCGCCGCCGATGATGCCGGCGATGTGTTCTTCCTTCTGGGCGTCCGTGCCGCCGTGGCGGAAGAAGTTGCCGCCGATGACGACGGTCTGAAGGTAGGGCTCGATGACGAGGCCCTTGCCGAATTCCTCGGAGATGATCATCGCCTCGATCGGGCCGGAGCCGAAGCCGCCTTCGGCTTCCGTGAAGGACGCGCCAAGCAGACCGAGTTCAGCGAACTGCGACCACATTTCAGGGCGCCAGCCGGCCTCGGACTTCGCGACCTTGCGGCGCGTGTCGAAGTCGTACTTCTGTGAGACGAGTTTGGCGACGGTGTCGCGAAGCTGGTCCTGTTCGGAGGTGAAGCTGAAATCCATCGGAAGTCTCCCTGCGGTCCTTCTAGGCCGCGGTTTCGGGGTCGCGCAACTGCCCGCGCGCGAGAGGTTCGCGCCCGGGCGAGTTGTCGCTGGTCACGCTGCGGCGCCCTAGAGGCCCAGCACCATCTTGGCGATGATGTTGTGCTGGATCTCGTTGGAGCCGCCATAGATCGAGGTCTTGCGCATGTTGGCGTAGGTGGGCGCCGTCAGGTGCGCGTAGTCGGGGCCGATCGGGTGCTGGTTGTCGCCGTCCTGCGGGAAGCCGCGGAAGTACGGCGCGCCGTAGACGCCGACGGCTTCGAGCGTCAGCTCGGTGATGCGCTGCTGGATCTCGGTGCCCTTGATCTTGAGGATCGAAGATTCCGGTCCCGGGCCCTTGCCCTGGCTTTCGCGGGCGAGCGTGCGGAGCTCGGTGTATTCGAGCGCGGTGAGATCGATCTCGAGTTCGGAGACCTTGCGCGCGAAATCCGGGTTGCGGAGGATGGGCTGGCCCTGATCGAGTTCCACGGATGCGATCTCACGGAGGCGCTCGATGCCCTTCTTGGAGCGGGCGACGCCGGCGATGCCAGTGCGCTCGTGGGCGAGGAGATACTTGGCGTAGGTCCAGCCTTCGTTTTCCTTGCCGACGAGATTGGCGACAGGGACTTTCACGTCGGTGAACCAGGTCTCGTTGACCTCGTGCCCGCCATCCATCGTGATGATCGGGCGGACTTCGACGCCGGGCGTCTTCATGTCGACGAGGATGAAGGAGATGCCTTCCTGCGGCTTCTTCGCCGTCGGGTCGGTGCGGCAGAGGACGAAGATCCAGTCAGCGTAGTGGCCGAGCGTCGTCCAGGTCTTCTGGCCGTTGATGATGTAGTGGTCGCCGACGCGCTCGGCCTTCGTCTTCAGGCTGGCGAGGTCGGAGCCGGCGCCGGGTTCGGAATAGCCCTGGCACCAGAAATCCGTGCCGTCGATGATGCCCGGGAGGTAGTGGGCCTTCTGCTCTTCGCTGGCGAAGGCCATCAGAACCGGGGCGAGCATCGCCATTCCGAACGGCGGGATCGGCAGGGTTTCGGCGCGGGCGCATTCTTCCTGGAAGATGTAGCGCTGGGTAGCGGTCCAGCCTGTGCCGCCGTGCTTTTTCGGCCAGGCGGGAGCGCCCCAGCCGCGCTTGTGGAGTGTCTTCTGCCAGAGCAGGAAGTCCTCCTTGGAATACTCGTCGCGCGAGTACTTGCCGCGAAGCTCGGCCGGATACTCGTTTTCGAGGAAGGTGCGGACCTCCTCGCGGAAGGCGATTTCTTCTGGCGTGAACTGGACGTCCATGGCGGAATCTCCGGCGGCAGGATGACGTTGCGGAAGCAGTCATCGTGGAAGATGATATGGCGCGAGTGCGCCTGTTTACGTTAGGGACGTCAAGGGGTTTTGCCCAATGACGCTAGGTCGTGTTGTCGCTACGGCAGGGTGCTTTTCGGGTCGGATTAGGGTAAACGCATGCCATGCACCAGCCGATCAAGACCCCCTGCGTGAAGGTCTGCGTCGTGGATGGCCAGAGCGGCCATTGCCTCGGCTGCGGCCGGAATCTGGGGGAAATCGCACGCTGGGCGAAGTTTTCCGACGCCGAGCGGGACACGGTGATGGCCGCCCTGCCCGCGCGGATCGACGCGCTGAAGGCGGCCGGCAGGCTGGGCTGACCACGGTTCTCACTGCGATGCGTTTGTTCTTCCCGAAGACTTTCTCTGTTATGAGATGAGGAAGCCGCGGTTTTGGGAGTCGGCCGCTTGATACGAGGCATCGTTCCGGCAATCGCTCTTTTCGGCGCTGCGGCACTTGGTGTCGTGGCCCTGCGCGGCACTGTGGACGAGAGCCTCGAGGCCAAGCCGGCCGTCGCAGACCCTGAACCCGCCGAGCCGAAATTCGCTGAGGTGAGCCCCCACCAGATCCGCACGGCGTCACTCCGCAAGGAAGGCGACGGACATTACTGGGCGACGGCGCGCGTGAATGGCGCCGTGGTGAAATTCCTGGTCGACACCGGCGCAACGATGATCTCGCTGACCAAGCGCGACGCGCGCAAGATCGGTGTCGACACCGACAAGCTGGAGCGCGTGGTGGATGTGCGCACGGCCGCCGGACGCGTGAAGGCGGGCACTGTGTTCATCGAGAAGATCGAGATCGACGGCGTCGTTCTGGAGAATGTACAGGCCGTCGTGCTGGATGAAGGGCTGGAGTACTCGCTGCTCGGGATGAGTTTCCTCAACCGGCTGGAAGGCTGGGACGTGACGCCCGGGGCGATCATCATCCATCAGTAGATTTCGCTGACCGGCGTTGTGGCCCCGCCACGCCCTCGCAACAGACCCGGATCCTGCTAGCAGCAAGCTTTAAGATAAGGGAAACCGGCTGATCGCCTTATGCGCTATCGAGTCGATCGGGGGCTTAACGATGTCAGCTGCAGCTCGTCCTGCGCCCACGCCGGGCCAGGACACGAATTCCAATATCGCTGACTTCATCGCGCAGGCGAAGGTCGGCGAGCTGGCCAATCGGAAGATCGAAGAGATCGAGCGGGTGACGCATCGCACGCGTATTCTCGCGCTCAATGCGCTGATTGAAGCGCATCGCGCGGGCGAGGCGGGACGCGGCTTTGCGATCGTCGCCCAGGAAGTCCGCGGCATCTCCGACGAGGTGCGGGAGATCGCCAGTTCGCTCAAGCGGGATTTGTCGGTCGAGATCGCCAAACTTGAATCCATGGCGCGGAAGACCGCGGACGATGCGCGCGAAAAGCGCCTTGTCGATCTTGCGCATACGTCCATTGAGCTGATCGATCGCAATCTCTACGAGCGTAGCTGCGACGTCAGATGGTGGGCGACGGATGCTGCGATGGTGGTCTGCGCCGCGTCGGCCACGGCCGAGAGCGCGAACTTTGCCTCGCGCCGGATGGGCGTGATCCTGAATGCCTACACCGTCTATCTCGACCTCTGGCTGTGTGACCGCAACGGGCGGGTGATCGCCAACGGCAGGCCGGATCGATATGCGGTGACGGGGCGCGATGTCGCCCGCGAACCGTGGTTCAAGCAGGCGCTGGCGACGCGATCGGGCGACGACTTCGTTTCCGCCGACGTCGAGATTAACCGGGAGCTGGATAAGCGCCCTGTCGCCACGTTTGCAGCGGCGGTGCGCGAAGGCGGCGAACCGACTGGCCGGGTGACAGGCGTGCTGGCGATCCATTTCGACTGGCGAACGCAGGCCCAGACGATCGTGGAGAATCTGCCGCTCAATCCAGACGAGCGCTCACAGACGTGCGCGATGCTGCTCGACTCGCGTGGCCGCGTCATTGCGTCCTCCGACGGCGCCGCATTGTTCGGAGAGAGGTTTGCGCTGGCAACCGAGGGGCGCAAGCGCGGTAGCTACCGCACCCAGGATGACGTTGTCGGCTTTGCGCAGACACCGGGATACGAAACCTATGCTGGCATGGGATGGTACGGGTGTCTGGTCCTGCGATCCCGCCCGGCTCGAGGCTAGGCGCCGACTGTTACGTCACTGGACTGCTGTGCCTGCACGTGGGCAAGCGCCTCGTCAAAGACGCTGATTGCGGGCGCGCCACGGGCGCCGGGGGCTTTTTCCGACAGGATGCGTCGCCAGAGGCGCGCCCCGGGCCTGCCGTGAAAGAGGCCGAGCATGTGGCGCGTCATGGAATGCAGCGGCATGCCCTGCTCCAGCCGCCTGATGATCCACGGGCGGAAGTCGCGGGCGGCCTCGGCGGGCGTGCGGATGCGCTCGCTGCAGCCGAAGATGCGGGCGTCCACCTGCAGCAGCAGCGCGGGGTCGTGATAGGCGGCGCGGCCGAGCATGACGCCGTCGACGCGAGGGAGTTCGCGTGCTGCGGCGTCGAGGCTCGCGAGCCCGCCATTGAGGATGATGGTGAGATGCGGATGCGCGCGCTTGAGGTCGGCGACGAGGTCGTAGTCGAGCGGCGGGATTTCGCGGTTCTCTTTCGGCGACAGGCCCTTCAGCCATGCCATGCGCGCGTGGACGATGAAGTGGGCGGTCCCTGCCCTGGCCTGCGTTTCGACGAAAGAGAAGAGGCGTGTGCGTGGGTCGTCATCATCGACGCCGAGGCGGTGTTTCACGGTGACCGGCACGCTGACCGCCTCGCGCATGGCGGAGAGGCAGTCGGCAACGAGGTCGGGCTCGCGCATAAGGCAGGCGCCGAACGCGCCAGACTGCACGCGCTCCGACGGGCAGCCGACGTTGAGATTGATTTCGCAATAGCCGTAGGCGGCGCCGATGCGGGCGGCCTGTGCGAGCTTCTCGGGCTCCGAGCCGCCGAGTTGCAGGGCGACGGGCTGCTCCAAGTCGTCGAACCCCAGCAGCCTGTCACGATCACCATGGATGACAGCGTCGGCCGTGACCATCTCGGTATAGAGCAGCGCGTGGCGGGACATATGGCGGTGGAAAGCCCGGCAATTCCGGTCCGTCCAGTCCATCAT
>JBBAUA010000016.1:0-4001 GCA_040398465.1 Hyphomonadaceae bacterium
CTAGCGGGAAACACCACTATCCGACAAATCGCGCAGCCGCCGCCAGTTGGCCAGCAACTGCTCGATCTCCTGGATGCTCGGCCAATCATGCGCGCGCAGCGCGAAAGTTGTCGCTTCCGCAGCCACCGGGTCGCTCACTGGCCCATCGATGATCCGGATGCTTTCTGGATAGGACGTCAGCGCATCGGCCATTTCCGACAACAGCGCGGCAAGCTCGCCCATGCGCGCTTCAAGCGCGTGGAGCTCGGACTTGAAGGCGCGGGAAGAGGTCGTGGCGGTCTCCAGTGGGTATCGGTGCGATGTCGGGGCTTGCGCGTATCACGTCCACGCCGGGTAGCTCACGCACACGCCGCGTCGCGCCGTCGCACTGCCGCTTGGCAGGCCTCGGGAACTCAGAAGCTCAGATCCGAAAATCGTTTGAGGACAAGCTCAGCGCGAAAGCGCTCGCTCTGCATGCTGCTCGACAACCTGCCGCGTGGCGATCTGCCACGTGTGCCCTCACGCGGCCTTCACGAGCGCGTGTCGATCACAGTCGAGCCCATCGACCGGCTTTCGCTCGCCTTGGCGTCCGTGGCGAGCGCTTTGAAGAATGTCATGTCCGCATCCTCGACATAGACATGAAGACACGCCGGCATTGTCTCGCGGACATCGCCCGAACTCACCTGACACGATACGCTGAGTGACGCTTCGCAATACGCGAGCGCCTTGACGCACGCCAACGAGCGCGACCATCCTTCATGCAACAAAGGGCTAGGGAGAAGTTGCGAATGAAGCGCGCCGTACTGATGTCGCTTGCCGCGCCGCTGGCGCTGGGCGCCTGCATGATTATTGCAGAGGATCGTGAACCCGCGCGCCGCGTTGAAGTTGTGCAGATTGAACGCGTGGTTTCACAGCCGGCGGCTTCTGTCGCCGCCACGGATGGCGTTACGATCCATCGCGACGTCATCTACGGCCACCATGACGGCATGGCCAACGTGTACGACGTCATCAAGCCCGCGAACGCCAATGGGGCCGCCGTGCTCTACATGGTCTCGGGCGGATGGGTGTCGCGCTGGGCCGCGCCCGAAACACGCGTCGCGCAGTTCAAGGCGCTGCTCGACAAAGGTATCACCGTGATCCCGGTCCACCACGGCTCCGCTCCGCGCTTCAAGGTTCCCGAGGCGCACGCCGACGTTAAGCGCGCCTTGCGCCACGTCTCCCTCAACGCCTCCACCTACGGCGTCGATGCAAAACGCCTCGGCGTCTTCGGCGGCTCCGCGGGCGGACACCTCTCGCTCATGCTCGGCCTCAACGGCGATGATGGCGACCCCGCAGCAACCGACCCCGTCCTGCGCGGCCCCGCCCGCATCAAGGCGATCGTCGCCTACTACCCACCCGTCGATCTTCGCCGCATGACCGGCCCGAGCGACCGCTTCCCCGCACTCGACTTTCCCAACGATCAGGCCGCAGGCATCTCGCCCATCCTTTTCGTCGACGCGAAGGATCCGGCGACGCTGATCGTCCACGGCGACGCCGACGAACTCGTACCGCTTGCTTCGGGCCAGTCGATCCACAACGCGATGAAGGCCGCCAACGTCAAGACGAACCTCGTGGTGATCCAGGGCGGCGACCACGGCTTCAGCGAACCAGCCCACCGCGCCGAGGCCTACGCGGCGACCGCCAGATGGTTCGCCGAGAACCTCTGAGCCTCGCTGCGGCCGGTTCCCGCGTTGCTGAATCCCGACGCATTGCGCGTTAACTGTTTTGGCGTGCAAAACAGCCTCTGGCGGGCATCGCCGTTAAGGTGCGATTCACTGACGCGGCACATACTGCCTAGCGTAGGAGTGTGCCATGAGCGCCGTTGGAACGGGCGCGATCGGACCCGTTTCGGTCCGGTACGCCGCACAGATCAGACAACTGCTTTTCGCGCAGGCGATCCAGCGCATCGCCGCCGATCAGGAAGCCGCGCGCGCGCAGTCGAACGCTGATCGCGCCGTTCACGTCGAGCCCGCGCCGAAGTCCGAGGCGCCAGAGCCCGTCAAACCCTCCGACGCTGTCGCAAAGCCCAGGCCAGTCGCCACGCCGGCTTCCGCGCAACTGGTCGATATCCAGGCCTGATCGCCTGCGCAGACATCCGTCCGCTGGCCGCCCCGGTCCAACGCCGCTAGACTCGGCCTATGCCGCCTCCCCCTGAAACGCTCACACCCGCCTACCAGCGCTTCAGGCAGTCGATGATCCTCGACTACGACAAGTGGAAGGAAGGCACGCCCTACGACCTCGCCGCCCTCGCAGGGATCACAGCTGAAGAACGCGACCTCCTCACCGACGAGATCTGCCAGCGCGCGACGCTTGACTGGCGCGACGTCGAAGCCCTCCGCACCCTTGGCACGCCAAAAGCCATCAGCCGCATCGGCAAGGCCGCCGAGCTACAGACCGACGGCGCCGGCATCGAAGCCTTCCGCGATGAAATCGAAATACACGGCTGGACCACCGACATCGAACGCCGCTTCATCGAGAAGCTCGAAGCCGCCGCCTCCATGACCGGCGCGCTCGATCGCCTCTACGACATAGCCGAAGCGCACCCGACCAGAGCCGTCATGACCCAGATCTTCCGCAACGCCCGCATCTCCAGCGACCCGACGGTCCGCTACTCCATGGGCGCCTTCCTGCTGCAACTCGCCGGCTACGTCGAAAGCCGTTACGTGTTCGATACGGACCACCGCCCGCACCTGCTCAATCTCAACAGCGCCGACTACAAGACTTACACGACCGCGGTCGCGTGGCTCGAGCAGAAGATGGCGAACCCGAAACGCTGACGCGGCGCCGACTTGCCCGCGTCGCCAACAAATCGTTCATCCCCCGTTCGGCTGCAGCGAAACATCCTGCAAGCATGGCCAGACATCTCGCAATCGCGGCGCTTGCCGCCGCAATGTTCTGCTCGCTTCCCGCAGCCCACGCGCAGGAAGATATGCCGGAACTCGATGGCGGTCCGCCGCCGCTGCAGATCCCGAAACCTGCGCCGAAGCCGATCGCGCCAAAACCCTCCCCGCGCACCAACACCACCGACGCCAGCAAGCTCAAGGCCGAACAGGCGCTGCTCGCCAGGCAGGCCGAAGCCCAGAAAGCAGAGCAGCTCCGCCTCGACCGCCAGGCCGCCGAACTGAAAGCCGAGCAGGCTCGCCTCGATGCGCGCGCCGCCGCGATCGCAGCCGAGGAAGCGCGCCTCGCCCGCCTCCGCGCCGAGCAGGAGATCGCCGAGACGAGGCTCGCCGAACGCGAACGCCAGCGCGTCATCGCGCCGCCGATCGAGTCAGCCGAACTTCCCGAAGAACCAGCCTCGCCTCGCGCCCGCCCACGCCTCTCACGCATGAACTACGAGTCCGCGCGCCGTGCCTGCACCCGCGCCGGCATGGACGAAGCCCTCGACAGGGACTTCTATTCCGCCCGCTATCAATCTGCCCCACGCCTGTTCGACCGCGAACTCCGCGGCGTGATGCGCATGGACGACCGCCGCGGCTACGTTCTCGTCGACACGCTCTGCGAGCTCGACGACGACGGCCTGGTAATAAATTTCGAGATGTTGCGCTAGGCGCTAGCCCATCCGCTTCAGCGCGCAGATCTTGTTGCCATCCGGATCGCGCAGATAGGCCAGATACATTTCCCCACCAGCGCCCTTGCGGATACCCGGCGGATTCTCGATCGCTGTGCCGCCATTGGCGACGCCGGCCGCATGCCACGCATCCGCCTGCTCGGGGGTCTCGACCGCAAAGCCGATCGTGCCGCCATTCGCGAAACAAGCCTTCCCGCCATCGATCGGAACGCTCACGCCGAACGTGCCCGTCTTGGTGCGCCAGAAGACGCGCCCCTTGTCGTCCACGAATCCCGCCTTCACGCCCAGTGTCCCGAGCACGGCGTCATAGAACTTCTTCGACTTCTCGGGATCGTTCGTCCCGACCATCACATGGGAAAACATGCCACTCTCCATCCGCGCCCGTCCGGCGTATGGCCGGACATGCGCGAAC
>JBBAUA010000016.1:4101-67711 GCA_040398465.1 Hyphomonadaceae bacterium
AGGCCGGCAAGGCCCAGAGCGGCCACGGCCACCAATGCAGCTTTCATCATGTGCAGTCCTCCGTCTCGGCGCCCCGCGCCCCGGGTCCGGCACATCAACGCGCCAGAGGCCGATCCGTTTCCTGCCCCATAACCTCAAGGTTGACCTCCCCACCCCCGCGCGGCCACTGTCCCCAAGGAAAGCGCGGGACCTCCGGCATGCTCGACGGCATCTTGAAGACCATCACATCCGGCGCGTTCCTCGGAACGCTGGGCAAGGGCGTCGCCACCGCCGCGTTCATCATCGCCCTGTCCGAAATCGCCAAGCGTTCGACGTGGCTCGCAGCAGCCCTCGTCGCCCTCCCGCTCGCCACCATGCTGACCGTCGCCCTGATCGCCCTCGATTCGCAGAAGGGCGGACCTGAGATCGCCACCACCTTCGCCCTCAAGACCTTCCTGCTGTTCTGGCCCGGCCTCATCTTCTTCATCGGCCTGCTGGGCCTGCAGAAGCTCGGCCTCGCCTTCTGGCCGGCCTTCGGCGGCTCGGTCATCGCCTGCTTTCTTGCGACCTGGGGGTTCTCCGTCCTGCTGACGTCGCAGGGCTGGATCGGCAAGGACTAGCGCGTGCCAGAACAGAACCCCAACCGCGCCACCATCCTCATCGTGCTTGCCGCAGTGGTGCTGCTCGCGCCCCTTCTCGGCGTCTACGCGTTCTCGCCGCTGATGTTCGTCTGGGGCATCGAGCCCTACCAGCTCGCCGTCGCAGTCGGCGTGATGCTGGCCGAAGCCCTCGCGGTAGGCGCACTCGCCTGGCTGGTCATCCGCGCGCCGAAATAGCCGCTGCCAGTTGCTGCATCAACGCAGGGGCGATGGATACTGCAAGGAGCCCGACGGCCACAATTGTCACCGTTACGCTGACAAAATACTTCCAGCCCTTCGGCATCCCGGAACTCCGACACCACAGCGGGAGAGACAACATCTCTCAGGCGTCAGCGCCCGTGAACTTTGCCGACGAGAGATCGTCTTTATCCGGAGTATGTGACGCTATCCATCCTGCGCCGGAACAAACACCGGAGAACGGACTAACCCACGTTAGCGGCCGCACCCGATTGAGCCGCCCGACCAGCACGCCGCCCACATCCGGCGGACCGATCGAGCGTCCTGTCAGAGAATGTTGAACAGGTAGAGGACGAGGATGATCGGCAACGGAAGGCCGAGCGCCCACAAAGCAAGACCTTTCAACATCGTTGTCTCCCACATCCTGTCCGCCAGGAACATCTGGTCGCACCAACGCCTCACACATCCATTCGTTGCGCAGAGCTCCTCTGAAGCACCTCCACGCCCACCTTCGCCGGCGGCTTCCGCAACAGCTCGCCCACGGCCCACACCAGCGCATCAACACGGTCCGGCGACCGCGAGCGCGGCTCGCCCCCCCGCCGCCCCGAACGAGCACATCTGGTCCTCCAGCTCCTTCATGACGCCGACATGCCACACGCGCCTCTGGCCATGTATTGCCGGCACCGGCTCGGCGCGATCGCGCTTGCCCATCGACGCATGCTCCAGCTTCACGCGAACAGCGCCCTCGCCCGCCACATCCAGCACTTCCTTCACCATCTCCCCGCCCTGGTTCGACTCCGCGACCACCAGCCGCGCCATGCGCCTCCGCGGCCGCACGCTTCGCCCACGCCGCCGGCCGCGCGCCGCGAGGGTTACGAAACAGGCGCGCCGCCGGCTGAATCCCCCTCGGAGGCCAACAAACTGCGGAACGCGGCGCGTCCTCACGCTAGGACAACGTTTCCAACCCGCCCGCCATGGTCCTAGGGTGTCCGCGGACTCGATAAACGAGCACCTAGGGAGGGATGTTGGGCATGCGTACACAGCGAACGATCACAGCCGTCGCTTTCAGCGCGGCGCTTGTTCTGGCGCTTGGCGCCTGCGCCACCGAGCCGGCGTATGTCATTCCCGCCACCCCGACCGAGCGGCTCGCGGCCATGCGGCCCGTGACGCAGCAGATGCTACAGAAGCCCTCGCCCGGCGACTGGATACAGCTGGGCCGCACCTATGACGGCCAGAACTACAGCCCCCTCACCACGATCACCCGCACCAATGTGAAAGACCTCGCGCCGGCGTGGCGCGCCAAGCTTGCGCCTGGCCTCAGCATGCCCAGCCTGCTCGTGCATGACGGCGTGATGTTCCTGCACACCGCGCCCGACACCATACTCGCGCTCGACGCCGTCACCGGACAAGAGATGTGGCGCCACACGCACCAGCCGGAAACCGGTTCGACGATGAAGATGGGCGTCGGCCTCGGCGGCGGGCATGTGTATGCGCCGACCTCCGACCTGCACGTCATCGCTCTCGACGCGCGCACCGGCGCAAAGACGTGGGACCACAAGATCGAGCTGAGCGCACCGGCCACAAGCCGCATGGTGTTCAACCTGCGTAGCGCCCCCCTGGTGGTCGGCGACAAGGTGATCCAAGCCGTGACCGCCAGCGCGGGGCCGGGTGGCGGCTTCATCGTGGCGCTCGACATCGCGACGGGCAAAGAGGTGTGGCGCTTCCACACGCTCGCGCGTCCCGGCGCGCCGGGCGGCAACACCTGGAACGACATCCCGCTGGAAAAGCGCACCGGCGGGTCTGTGTGGGACAAGGGCACGTATGACCCGGAGCTGAACCTTCTCTATTTCGGCGCCGGGCCGACCTATGACACCGCCGTGCTCGCGAAACGGTCGGAGCTTCCCGGCGTCACGAATGACGCGCTCTATACCAACGCCACGATGGCGCTCGATGCCGACACCGGCCAGCTCAAATGGCACTACCAGCACGTCTCCAACGACCAGTGGGATCTCGACTGGGCGTTCGAGCGAACGATCGCGACGGTCAAGGTCAATGGCCGCGACCGCAAGGTGGTGATGAATGTCGGCAAGATGGGCGTGCTCGATGCGCTCGACGCCGCAACAGGGGAATACCTCTTCTCGATCGATGCCGGCACGCAGAACATGATCACCGCGATCGATCCGAAGACCGGCAAGAAGACGATCGATCCGCAGCGCTATCCCGATCCGGCGCGGGATACGATCTACTGCCCGAGCCCGTCGGGCGCGCGCGCATGGCCGCCGACATCGTTCAGCCCGTCGACGGGGATGCTGTACCTGCCGCTGACCGAGTGGTGCGCGAAAATGGGCAATCAGGGCTCGGCCCTGCTGAGCGCGCCCGGCGCCAAGATATCCGAAGCCGATCACCCCGACGCGGTTGCGGACGGAAAGATGGGTCTGCTGCAGGCGATGGATGTCAGCGGCGGCAAGCGGGCCTGGCGCCGCGACCTGGAGTCGCCGATTTCCACGTCGGCGCTTTCGACAGCAGGCGGCGTCGTGTTCGTCGGCGACCTCGACCCCGCCCTGAAGGCGTTCGACGATCGCGACGGCACGCTGCTGTGGAGCGCCAGGCTGGATGGCAACCCGAACTCCATCCTGATGACCTATAGCGTCGGCGCGACCCAGTATGTCGCCGTCGTCACCGGCATGGGCAACTACCATATCGGAGCGATGGCGCCCCGCTACGACCGGTTCCGCGTCTCGCGCGGCCTCCCCGCCATGCCGAAAACCACCGCCGAGCCTGCCGTGCACGTGTTCGCGCTGGGCAGGTAGCACGGATCGCCCACCCCTTGGCGCCTACCCGCATCGGCGTAGGCTCCCCGAAAAGAGAGAGACGCCATGGCACACGCCTACGAAGACATCCTGTATTTCGCTGAAGACGGCGTCGCATGGGTCACGCTCAACCGGCCGGACAAGCTCAATGCATGGCGCGGCGAGATGGACCGCGACGTGCGGCACGCCATGCGCGCCGCCAGTGACGATGAGAGCGTCCGCGTGATCGTGCTCACCGGCGCGGGCAAGGGCTTCTGCGCCGGCGCCGACATGGGCATGCTGCAGACCATCCAGTCCGGCGACGCCGCCACCTCCCGCGGCGCCGTCAACGCCGCCCAGCCCTGGGACGCCACCGCGGACAAGAATTTTCAAAAGCAGTACTCGTGGTTCCCCGCCGTCCCCAAGCCGATCATCGCGGCGATCAACGGCCCGGCCGCCGGCCTTGGCATGATCATGGCGCTCTATTGCGATATCCGCATCGCCAGCGACACGGCGAAGTTCACCACGGCCTTTGCGCGCCGGGGGCTCATCGCCGAACACGGAATCTCCTGGCTGCTGCCGCGGCTCATCGGGTTCAGCGCGGCGGCGGACCTGCTCTATTCATCGCGCGTGATCACGGCGGCGGAGGCGCTGCAGATGCGGCTGGTGAACAGGGTGATCCCGGCCGCCGATTTCGCCAGCGAGGTCGCCGCCTACGCCCGCATGCTCGCCCACGAAGTCTCGCCGCGCTCGCTCCGCGAGATGAAGCGCGAGATCTGGGCCGCGCAATTCCAGACCCTCGGCGACGCCATCGAAAGCGCCAACGCCGACATGGCCCCCAGCTTCAAGTCGGAAGATTTCAAGGAAGGGGTCGCGCACTTCGTGGAGAAGCGCCCGGCGAAGTTCACGGGGAGGTAGGGCTCGCGCCCTCGGGCGTCTGCGGGCGTGACTCGGTTGCTGGTGGACAGACCTCGTCGATCCGTGACCTCAGCGCATCGACGAGTGCGGTGTAGGCTGCCCCCGCCGAGCGGAATGCTGCGGGTCCGTTGGATAGCGTTTCGTTCAACGTTTCCTGCAGCGTCAGGCAGTCGTCCACCTTTGGCAGGACGCGGCGGATCGATTCTGCCGCGAGTCTGGTCGTGTACTGGAACAGGTCGCGTTCGCCTTGGGGACCGACCGCGACGTCGCGCAGCATCTCCAACAAGGCGACAGGAGAGGCGCTCACACGCGTTTCCGCAACTTCGATGAGACGCTCCTTGAGATCTCGCATTCCAGATGTGTTACGCAGTTCGAACATCAACACACGGATATCATCAAGCTCGATACGATGAGCGCGCGCTTCGTGTTCTACAAGCGCTTGCTCGATCGTGCGGAACAGCAGGAGTTCGTTGCGGTGTGTCGCCGCGATGTTCTGGGCCACCACAATCGCGGGATCGAGTGTCTGCCCGCGTTGCTGGAAAATCTGCGCAATGAATGCCTTCTGTGCGGGATCGTCATTGGAGCCAGCATATATCTGACGAAGTCGGGTAAGGTCGTAGCGGCGGAAATCAACGAGTTCGGTATCGGTCAAGCGAGACAGGTTGAACTTGTGTTCTGATCCATCAATGCGTGTCTCCCGTACCGCGCGCGCTAGCGCGGTCTTTTCCACCAACTCGTCGAGCCGGTTGATCTGGCCCACAGCAAACAATGACTTCTGCTGGGAGTTGCGGCTAGCAATGCCGATGGCCTGAAGCAGAGATGCGATCAGGATGAGGTCAACAAGCGCGCGAGCGAGGAAGATCGCGTGCGCTCCATTGGGCCAGTAGGGTTGGATCGAGAGTTCGGTTGGACGCACCTGATAGATGTCCGCCCAGTCGATAATTGGCAGCGCTTTGGCAAGTTCAAAACCAAAGTATCCGAGCCACATCCCGAAATCGCCCGGCGTTGCGACGCGCGCCCCTTCATCGCCAAGCTGAAATATCTGCGTCACGCCTTGATCGGCCTGCATCCATGCGATTGGAAGCAGCACGAGCACGAAAATGAAGCCAAGCAGCGTTTCGTCCTTGAAGTCCTCGCGAAATCCCACACGCTGCGGAGCGAGCGGGCTGAAGCCGGTGATTGACGCCATGTCGCGATCTTCCTCGACCCAGGCCCACAGGCGTGAAAGCGAAAGAGCGACGACAAGGCCAATGACGACGGGCACGAGTCCCAACGGGGGCGGCAGGAACCATGCGAGCAGAGCAAGGCTGCCCAGCGTCAGGATCAGAATACCGTAGCGAGAGCGGGTCTTGTGATGGTCCGCCCCCGCGACATGCGCCCCGAGACGAACGAGCGCAGTGTCCAGAAGATCGTAGAAGTCCACCAAGAAGCGCATGCGCGGCGCAGCCCTGTTGAACGCCGTTGCTGTCGCACGCAGCGGCGGAAAGCGCGCAATCCAGTCGAGAAACACGATCGTCGCGAACAGCGCGACAACGCCTATGAAGAGGCCCTGCCCGATACTTGCAGCGAGCGAAATGCCTTTGCTTTGCATGCCAAGATAAACCGCGCCGCCGCCAATTCCGAAGAACAGGATGGTCGCGAGAATTGCGCCGAGCGACTCGGCGTTGCGATAGCTCTCGAGTCGCTCCTCGATGGCTTCGGCAGCCTCGGCCGCTGATGCGCCCTGCCGACGCGCTGCGTTCTCAGCAGCACGCCGATTGCGCGCACGATGGTGGGCGAAGAGCGCGGCGTTCCAGACGCGCGGAACGAAGGCCAGCGCGAGAAAGCCGAAGAACGCGACGCGCTCAGCCTGGCCCGCCAGCATGTTGCGGCCGCTGAGGTTGTCAGCAATAGCAAGCGATGCGAGCACAACGAGGATCGCCGACGTAATCATCGGCATCAGCAAGCGAGGACCAGATGCGACGGTTTCCTCGCCATCAAGCGCGAAAAGCAGGATCGGCAGCCACAGTATGTTGGTCGCGGCGAGGAAGTACCAGCCAAGCTGTGTATTGATGAGGTTACCGGCGCCAACGACCGCCGTGGCGGCGAGCAGCACAAACGCGCTTGTCAGGCACCAGAGCGTCAGAAGCCCTGACCTCGTGCCAAAAACCCATGCGTTGATCTTTGGTTGCTCGGCAACGCCACCGATCATCGGTGGTTTGACACCCGCCCCGTCCGCCATACCCATCCCCAGGAGGCTTTTGCCTCTCTTTCCAGCGAGGGCACACTACGCTGGGCGCCTGGGAAAGTGCAACAAGCACAGGTTAGGGGTTAACCCCCGTCCCTCGCCTCCACCGCCGCGAATGCGCTCGACAGGCGGCGGTAGAAGTTGAGGCGGTCCATATCCTCGTTGGAGAGATACTCCTCGGCTTTCTTGGCGCCGGGAAGAGGTTCGGGCGTAATGCCGTCGTGGGCGACCTGCATCATGTTGGACCAGATGCGGGCCGACATTTCGCCGCCGGTGATGCGTGCCATCGGCGTGTCGTCGTCATTGCCGACCCAGACGCCGCCGACGAAGCGCGTGGTGTAGCCGAGGAACCAGGCGTCACGCCATGCCTGGCTGGTGCCGGTCTTGCCAGCAATGTCCCAACCGCCGAAGCGCGCGGCGCCGCCCGTGCCGTTCACGACTACGCGGCTCAGCATGCCATTCATCTGCGAAGCGAGTTCTTCCGGATAGATGCGCGGGGCCTGTGCGGCAGGATTGGAATAGAGAAGGTCGCCCTTCGAGTTGCGGATCTCCTCGATAATGTAAGGCGACATCTTGAGACCGCCCTTGGCGAGCACGCCGAACGCCGCAACCATTTCGTAAAGCGTCACTTCATCGGAGCCGAGCGTGATCGACGGATAGTTGTGCAGGGGCGACGTGATGCCGAATTCACGGGCGAGGGCCGTCACTTTCGGGATCCCGATCTCGTAGCCGACTTGTGCGGCGACAGTGTTGAGCGATTCCGCCAGCGCTTCGGAAAGGGTGACAGCGCCGCGATACTCGCCGCCATAATTGCGCGGGCGCCAGTCCTGGATCGTCACAGGCATGTCGAAACGCACGGTGCCGGGCGTCAGGCCGTCTTCGAGGGCTGCGGCGAAGACGAACATCTTGAACGCCGAGCCGGGCTGGCGGCGCGCCTGCGTTGCGCGATTGAATTTCGATTTCTTGTAGTCGCGCCCGCCGACCATGGCGCGGATCGCGCCGGTCGCGTTGTCGACGATGATCGCCGCGCCTTCAGACGCCCGCCGATCGCGGCCCATGGTGGCGATGCCGTTCTCGACGGCTTTCTGGGCCGCCTGCTGCAGCTTCATGTCGAGCGATAGCTTGATGACCATGTCCGGCGGCGGATTGGGCAACAGGTCGGCCACGCGCTCAACCGCGTAGTCCAGGGCGTGGCTGGTGAAGGCGTCCGACGTGGGCGTGACGAAGACGAGCGGCTGTGCAGCCGCCTCGTCGCGCGCCGCCTTTGTAATGAAGCCGGCTTCCACCATCTGGTCGAGCACATAGGCCTGGCGCTCTTTCGCCTTGGCGCTCTGGGCCTGCTGGGCGAGGCGCGAGGGCGCCTTGGGGAAGGAAGCCAGCATCGCGGCTTCGGCGATGGTGAGGTCGGCCGGCGCCTTATTGAAGAAGGTGTGCGCGGCGGCGTCGACGCCCCACGCGCCGGCGCCGAGATAGATGCGGTTGAGATAGAGGTCGAGAATGTCGTCCTTGCTCAGCAGGCGTTCGAGGTCGCCGGCGAGGCGCGCTTCCTGCGCCTTGCGCTTGATGGTCTGGTCGGGCGTGAGGAACAGGTTCTTGACCAGCTGCTGCGTGATCGTCGAGGCGCCCTCCACCGTGCGGCCGGCGCGGGCGTTGGCCAGCATCGCGCGGACGATCGCCGACATGTCGACGCCGGTGTGCTCACGGAAGCGCTTGTCCTCGGCGGCGATGAAGGCGTTGGTGACGTGCGGCGGCAGCGTCTTGGCGGAAACGGCGCGGCCATAGCGGAAACCACGCACGGCGATGGTCTTGCCCTGTGTGTCGATGAATTCCACCGCTGGCTCGCGGTTCATCGTCCACAGCGTCTCGCGGTCGGGCAGCGCAGGCATCTGCGCGAACAGCGAATTCCACAGCAGGCCGAAGGTGATCAGGCCGACAGCTGCCGCCGTCCCCACGATCTTGACGATCGGCGGGCCCCATTTCATGAGCGGGCTGCTCACTGCGTGCGTCGCCATGCTCGTGCCGTCAGCCTCCAGAGGCGATGCGTGCGTCGCCGCCCCCACCTCCACATAGCATCACGCCTCGGCATGTCACGTAGCGCGCGCCGCGATGGGCGCAATGGCTCAACAGCGGGAGATTTCCTGCCTAATTGTCATACTTCCCGCCGCCTGCATCGTCCGGATTGGACGTCAGCCGTGAAGGCGCCGGTGGCGGAGGTGGCGGCGGCGGCGGAGAAGGCGGATTGTAGCGATTGCCGCCGGATGGCGCCGCGGGTGGCGGCGACGCGCTTTGCGGCCGGGGCGCTGGCGGAGGAGACGCGCTCTGGGGCCGCGCAGCCGGCGGCGGCGGCGGCGGCGGGGGAGACGCTACGGGCGGCGGATTGTAGCGGTTGCCGCCTACCGCAGCTGGCGGAGGCGGGGGTGACGGCGGCGGTGTGGCGCCCGGAGACGGCTTCTGCCCGCCGAACAGCGGAGGATAGGTGTTCGGCGCGTTATTGTTGTCGCGATCATCGCGCTCGCGCGCCCGGAGCAGGCCATCGCCCCCACCATAACGCCAACCGCGATCCCAGTGATGGTCGTAGTAACTGTTCCAGCCATAGCCGCGCCCACCGCGGATCCAGTCGAGCCGCTGCCAAGCCGTGTCGTACCACACACCCCAAGGGTACATGCGGCGATAGTCTTCGTAAGCCCAGATATCGTCCATCATGGCCGCATAGCGCCAGGCTTCGAAATCACGCTCGCGCAGGTCGGAGATCTGCCGCGTGGCTTCCACGCGCCAGCGGCCCCAGGGCTGGGACTGCAGATAGAAATCGTAGGCGCCGATCGAGTTGTCGGCGAGCGCGCGGCGCCACGCCTCGTCGTCGCGGCGGTAGATCAGGTCGATCTCGCTGCGCGCCTCGTCCAGCCATTCCGACCGGGGATGGACGCGCATGAATGCCTCAAGCTCGCTGGGCGAGCCGGAACGTTTTGCTTTCACGAACGCGCCCTGGTCGGTGTTCCATAGCGCATCGAGTCGCGCGCGGGCATTGGCAGCGTTGGCGCCGCGCGGCCAGTCGTCGAGGAAAACTTCGTAAGCCTCGATCTGGTCCATGGCGCGAACTTCGGCCCAGTCGGCCTTTTCCTCGGCAGCGAGGCGCGGGGCGGCCAGAACGGCGCGACGCGCGTCAGCCGACTCCGCATTTGCGCCCCACGGGAAGCGAGCGAGATAAGCGACATAGCCATCCTCGGTGTCGGCCCGCTTTGCGGACGTGTAGGCCTCCGCCTCGATGCGGATCAGCTCGTCCGTGCGACGCTGGGCATTGACCACATACTGCCCATCGGGATGGACGCGCATGTATTCCGCATAGGCGGGCGGGGTATCAATGCGGGCCGCCTGGCTCCAGTCCATCTGGTGGAGCTCTTCCGGCGTCGGACCGGATTCGCACGCGGCAAGCAGCGCGATCGCAGAAACCGCGGCGGCAAGCACGGCAATCCGGCGATGGCGTTTGGTATTGGCAGACATGATCCAGTCCTCCCGACTCTCAGGACTATATGAGGATTTATGAACAGGAGTGGAATGGCAACAGCCACCAGCCGAAACCGGCACGCTTGACGAATGCGCCCTCAAAGCGCCCCATCCGCCAAAAGAAACTGGGAGGAAACCATGCCGACAAGACTGCTCAGCGGTGTCGCAGCCGTCGCCCTGCTTGCCTCGTGCGTTAGCGCGCCCGGGGCTGGCGACCCGGGCATGTCGGCAGAAATCAGACGCACCGCCTATGGCGTGCCGCACATCAAGGCGAACGACTATGCCGGGCTCGGCTACGGCCTTGGCTATGCGGCGGCAGAGGACAATGTCTGCGAGATCGCCGAGCGCTTTCTCACCATCTCGGGCGAGCGCGCGAAATTCCTCGGCCGCGGAGAGAACGACGCCAACCTTAACAGTGACCTCTACCACAAGCGCCTGATCGCCAGCGGCGAGCTTGAGAAGCTGCTCGGCGGACCGGTCAACTCGCCCGACACGCCGAGCGCGGATGCGCGCGCGATGGCGCGCGGCTACGTCGCGGGCTTCTCGCGCTACGTCCGTGAGACCGGCGTCGCGAACATCACCGATCCACGCTGCAAGAATGCGGGGTGGGTTCGGGAGCTGACAGAGAGGGATTACTGGCGGCACCAGCTCGCGGGCCAGGTCGTGACCCAACTCAACGGTGTGGTCAGCGCGCAGCCACCGGGCGTGGGCGATCAGGCCTCAATCGCGGACGATCCGTTCATCGAGACGACCCAGCTGGGCAGCAATGCCTATGGGCTTGGAAAAGAAGTGACGCAGTCCGGGCGCGGCATGCTGCTCGGCAATCCGCATTATCCGTGGGACGGGATGAACCGCTTCTACCGGATGCACCTCACCATTCCTGGCAAGCTGAATGTCGTCGGCGCGGGTCTCGTCAGCAATGCCTCCGTAGGCATCGGACATACCGAGCACATCGCGTGGACGCACACCGTCTCGACGGCGCGCCGATTTGGCATGTTCGAACTGACGCTCGATCCGAACGATCCGACGCGGTACATTTATGACGGCGTTTCAACGCCGATGACGAAGATGGAGGTTACTGTCGAGGTGAAGGGCGAGGCGCCGGTAACGCGCTCGCTATACACGACTCGCTTCGGTGCAGTGGTCGAAACGCAGACCTTCCCGTGGACGAAGACGCAGGCCTACGCCTTGCGCAACATTCCTCAGGGCGTTCGCTCGGCGGACCAGTACATCGCGCTGTGGCAAGCCAAGAACGTGCAGGAGCTGAAGGCCGCGCTCGGCAAGTATCAGGCGACGGGATTCAACACGACTGCCGCGGATGCGGGTGGCGAATCCTTCTTCGGCGACATGGGCATGATGCCCAATGTCTCGAAATCGCTTGGCGACAAATGCGCGAAGTCCGACCTAGCAAAGAAACAATGGGCCGAAACGCGCGTTCCCGTGCTCGATGGCTCAACTTCCGCCTGCGAGTGGGCGACGGATCGCGACTCCACCGCTCCCGGTGTGTTCGGGGCCAACAGCACGCCACACCTGTTCCGTTCCGACTATGTGAGCCAGAGCAATGACAGCCACTGGCTGACCAACCCGAACCAGCCGCTCGCCGGCTTCAGCCCGATCTTCGGCGATGAAGCGACGGCGCGCTCGATCCGCACGCGGCTCGGCATCGACATCGTCGATGACCGCGTCGCGGGCAAGGACGGCCTGCCCGGGGCGAAGTTCAATCTCGCGACGCTTCAGGGCGCCCTCTACCAGAACCGCCACCTCGGCGCGGAGATTACGCGCAACGATCTGGTGAAGCACTGCAAGTCACTTGGCGATGAAAAGCTTGGGCCCGCCTGCGCAGCTCTCGCCGGTTGGGACATGAAGGTGAACCTCGACAGCCGAGGCGCACACCTGTTCCATCTGTTCGCCGAGAATGGCGGCCTGCAGTTCAAGGTCCCCTTCAATCCGGCCGATCCAGTCAACACGCCCAACACGCTCGACCTCGCCAACCCGAAAGTGACCGAGGCGCTGCGCAAGGCGGTCGATCGCCTGACCGAGCTGCGCATCCCGGTCGATGCGCGCCTCGGTGACGTTCAGCGCGAGACGCGTAACGGCGAACGGATCCCGATCCATGGCGGCGCCGGCCCGGAAGGCGTCTTCAACGTGATCACGGTCGAAAGCCTCGAACCCGAACTCGGCTGGACCAGCATCCGCCACGGCTCGAGCTGGATCATGACCGTCGAATTCACCCCCGACGGCCCGAAAAGCCAGGGCATCCTGACCTACTCGCAATCGGTGAATCCCAACTCGCCTCACTATTCCGACCAGACCCATGCCTATTCGCGGAAGCAATGGGATAACCTTCGGTTCAGTGAGGCTGAGGTTGACGCGGGGACGGTGTCTCGGAAGACGATCAGCGAGTAGGCGAGATACGCCTCATTCAACGGCATTGGCTTGACGCTACGGCTTGACCTCCAGCCCGGCTTCCTGTCCATGCGCGCATGGCCGGACCTCCGATTGCTGTACTTCGCGGCGTGATGCTGACGCTGGGCGCTGCGCCCCTGTTCACGGGCGTGGACCTTGCGCTGGCGCGCGGGGAACGGATGGCGCTTGTCGGACGCAATGGCGCGGGCAAATCGACGCTGATGCGCATCCTCGGCAGGGCGCTCGAGCCGGACGATGGCGAGGTCTTCATGCAGCCGGGTGTGGTTGCGCGCCACCTGCTCCAGGAGCCTGACTTTTCCGGCTACGCCACCGCACTCGACTACGTCTCGGACAAGCTGGACCCGGACATGTTCTACAGGGCGGAGTCCGAACTTGGCGCGTGGGGCGTGCCATTCGACCTCGACCTGACCAAGGCTTCGGGCGGACAGTCGCGGCGCATCGCGCTCGCGCACGCCTTCGCGCACGATCCGGACATCCTCCTCCTGGACGAGCCGACGAACCATCTCGACGTGCCGGCCATCGAGCTGCTGGAACAGGAACTCAAGGCGTTTCGCGGCGCAGCCCTGATCGTCAGCCACGACCGTCGCTTTCTCGAAAACGTGTCCACGGCCGTGGCGTGGCTGCGCCAGGGCGTCGTGCGCCAGATGGACAAGGGCTACACCGCCTTCGAGGAATGGGCCGAGACCGTCGAAGCCGACGAGGAGAAGGCGCTCGACAAGCTAAACGTGCAACTTCGGGCCGAAGAGCGCTGGATGGCGCGCGGCGTCACGGCGCGCCGCAAACGAAACATGGGCCGCGTTCGCAAGCTGCATGACATGCGCTCGGAGAAGTTGCAGCGCCGGATTGCGTTGAACGATGCCGCCAGCACGGCCAGCCTCGCGATCGATTCCGGCGCGCAGTCCGGACGACTGGTGATCGAGGCGAAGGGGCTGACAAAGCAGTTCCAGACCTCCACCGGCGTGCTGCCCATCGTCAACGATCTCTCGCTGCGCGTCATGCGCGGCGACCGCCTCGGCCTTGTCGGCCCGAACGGCGCAGGCAAGACGACGCTGCTGCGCCTTCTGCTGGGCCAGATCGAACCGGACAGCGGCAGCCTGCGCCTCGCGAAAAATCTCGACATCACCTATCTCGACCAGACCCGCGCCACGCTGAGCCCGGAGAATACGCTGTGGAACACGCTGGCGCCGCTCGGCGGCGACCAGATCATCGTGCGCGGCTATCCCAAGCACGTCGCCGCCTACGCCAAGGACTTCCTGTTCGAGAGCCGCCAGTTGCACCAGCCCGTCGGAGCGCTGTCGGGCGGCGAGCGCAACCGGCTCACCCTGGCGCTGGCGCTGGCCAAGCCGTCCAACCTGCTCATCCTCGACGAACCGACCAACGATCTTGACATCGAGACGCTGGACCTGCTGGAAGACATGCTCGCCGAGTATGACGGCACGCTCCTGCTGGTCAGCCACGACCGGGCCTTCATCGACAATGTAGTTACTTCGGTGCTGACCCCGCAGGGCGGCGGCCAATGGCTGGAAACGCCGGGTGGCTACACCGACTATCTTGCCCAGGCGGGCGCCGCGTCGCCCGCATCGCGACGCACGGCCCACAAGACGCTGCCACCGCTCGCAACGGCGGCAAAAGCGCCGGCCGCCAAGCTCAGCTACAAGGAAGCGCGCCGGCTGGATGAACTCGAGCGCCTGATGCCGGAACGCCAGGACGAGATTACCCGGCTCGAAGACGAGATGGCTGACAGCAGCCTGTTTACCAAGGATCCGAAGGCATTTCACGCTCGCGCCAACCGGCTCGCAGCGGCCCGGAGCGAGATCGCTTCCTATGAAGCCGAATGGATCGTTCTTGAGGAAAAGCGTGAGGCGCTGGCTCGAGGCTGAGGCCGCCGGACGTCGGCCGACACCCCGTTTCGGGTGCGCTGGACCGCAAATTACCGAGCGGAAGCAAGCGTTTTCTTAACCGCGTTCAGTTATTGTTTCCCTACCCACGGGAGACCTCCACATGGCGGCCAGCGCCAACAATTTCGCGCTCTTGCTCGACCTCGCCAAGGAAGGCTCGAGTGAAAAGCGCCGTGAACTGCTGCGCCAGATCACGGATGTGTTCCTCGCCCACCCGACGGACAGATCCGAAAAAGAGGCCATGCTGTTCGACGAAATCGTCGGCGCCGTCGCCTCCGACCTCGAGACCCAGGTTCGCATCGAACTCTCGCGAAAAGTTGCGGATAGCACGGGCCCGCTCCGCCGCACCGCCCGCCGCCTCGCGATGGACGAGATCGAAGTCGCCCGCCCCGTGCTGGAGCGTTCGCGCTCGCTGACCGAGAGCGACATTCTCGAGGTCATCGACAAGAAATCGCAAGACCACATGCTGGCCGTGACCAAGCGTCCGGACATCGGCGAGAAAGTGTCCAGCGCCCTCGTCAAGAAGGGCGAAGACCACGTCGTGGTCTCGCTGCTGCAGAACGCCACCGCGAAGATCGATCGCGAGACCTATGAGCGCGTCGCCGAGCGCGTCGAGACAAGCCCGGTGCTGCATGCCCCCTTCGTGCGCAATGCCAATGTGCCGCTCGACATGCTCAACACAGTCTATCTTCGCGTCGAAGGAGACCTGCGGCGCGAAATCATGCGGAAGTTCCACGGCGTGTCCCCCGCCGAACTGGAAGCGGCGCTGGAAGCAAGCCGCACGCACCTGTCGTCCGCCTACGGCGCTCTGCCGTCCGACTATGCGCTGGCCCAGGATCATGTCTCGAAGCTGTCGAAGGCAGGCGCGTTGAAGCCTGCCGTGCTGGTTCAACTTTTGCGTGAAGAACGGCGCACAGCCTTCATGATCGCATTTGCCCAGATGGTGGATGTGGATTTCGAACTCGGCCAGCGTCTCGTCGACGCGCAGGATCTCGACGCCCTTGCAATGCTGTGCCGGGGCGCCGGTTTCGACCGCGGCCTTTTTGTCACGATCTGCATCATGGTCGCCAACGCCGGCGGCGGCCTGAGCAAGACCGAGGAATTCGGACAACTCTACGAACAGGTGCCTGTCGCCGCAGCCCAGCGCGCGCTGCGATTCTGGAAAGTCCGCGCCAAGAACATCAACACGCAGGCGGCGTAGCCTCTCCGCGCGCATCTCGCACAGGGCGATTTTCGCCTGCTGGCGACGCTGCCTCGCCCATTAGCAGTTACACAATTGCTCCCTCCTGACCGCTCGCCTAGAGTTTGCGCAGCGGGGGAAAAGGGACGTCTATGCCTAACCCCGTCATCCGTTCGCAGGCGATCAGCATTGGCGAACTTCTGCGACTTGGCGCTTTCAAGCCGGCCCGCGTTCAGCGCGATTACTGCTGGAAAGAGAATCAGCAGGCCTCCCTGCTGCAGGACCTGATTTCCGCGTTCGGCGAGTTCGGCCTGGACCCCGAGGGCGAGCAGGATCCCGACCCGGAAACACACGATGTCGGCGCCTACACGCGGTTCGAAATCGCTGACTACAATCGCGAGCTGGAAGCCACCGAACCCTACGTGTTTGTCGGCACGGTCGTGCTGCACCAGGCCGCGCAGCATTTCGACATTTATGACGGCCTCCAGCGCCTCACCACCTTCACCGTCTTCTTCGCCGTTCTGCGTGACCTCATCGAGGCCGATCGCAAGCATCCGGTGAACTCGCTGCTTGCCGACGAGGCGGGCATCTCGCGTCTCAGCCTGTCGATGAAGCACAACACGCTGGAGGCCGACATCCTCGCCCCCGGGCGCACCGCCAAGCGCCACCGCCCTCACCCGCAGCTGACAGAAGCCAGCTACTGCCTGCGCACCTGCGTGAACACGGCTCGGTCCATGCTGAAGGGCTGGTCGCCGCGCCGCCTCGCGGCATTCACCGCCTTCCTCGCCGAAGGCGCCATCGTGACAGTCACCCGCATTTCCGATCGCCGAATGGCGGGCAAGGCGTTCGTGAGCATCAACTCCGGCGGCCTGCCGCTGAAGCCTGAAGAGATCGTCAAGGGACAGTTGATCGACCTCACCTCGTCCCTGCCGGACGCAGACGACCAGGCCAAGCGCGTGCTCAATGTGTGGAACGGTATCCAGGACGATCTCGGCCCCGAAGCCTTCGACAATTTCCTGCGGTCGGTCGACTTCATCGAGCGCCGCATGCCGCAGTCGTCAGACTACTCGATCCAGCTGATGGAGCACATCCGCCGCCAGTATCCCGGACAGGCCGGCGTGCGCTGGGCGACAGACCTGCTGTTGCAGTATCGCTCCGCCTTCAAGTGGATTCACGAGGAGAACAAGGCGGAGATCGCCGATGGCGTCCACGCCAGCCTGCGCCGGCTGCAGCTGCTGAAGTGGGATCAGTGGCGCGCCTACGCCATGCTGCTGCGCATGAAGTCCAATCCGGCCGACCTGCCCCAGCGCATCGATACACTCGACCGGATCTGCTTCGCCCTCACCGTCTCGACGCCCGACCCTCGCCGCCTGGCGGAGATGATCGGCAAGCGCATAGAACGCTTCGCCCGGGGATCATTCGGCAAGCAGGCCGGCTTCACCTTCACTACCGCGCAGAACGAACGCCTGATCCGCAATCTCTCCGGCCCGATCACGGAAAGCCCGCGCCGCTCCACCATCATGCGCTGGATCGAAGCCGCAATGCATGGCGACCGTGTGCCGCGCTATCTCGTCGACGGGCGGTCTTCAGTCGAGCACGTCTATCCGCGCAACCCCGAGAACAACTGGACGGCGTTCGAGAACGGGCTCGAATTCAATGAGCTCGCGACGCTGCGCGAGATGATCGGCAATCTCTGCGTCCTCCCGGAAGACGAACTCGGCAACGCCCCATTCGATGAAAAGCGGAAGGCCTACGCCCGCTTCCGCAGCCGGTTCGCCAACGAGATCGCACGGCAGCGGCAATGGTCGCCAGACTCAGTGCGTGAACGCACGAAACGCATCACTGACGCAACGCTCAGATTCCTCGATCTGGACGTGACGCCGGTCTAGCGCTCACCTCTCAACCGCCGCCCTGAAGCGCCGTCTCCCCGCGATCACGCGGCCATCGTCCAGCGCGATTTCGAGATCGCCGGACGGCGTTGGCTTGAACGACCTCAGCCGCGAGCGATGCACGCGCACGAAGCCATGTGGCGCGAGCTTTTCCACGAACTCCGCCAGCGTGACCCGCGCCCCCTCGCGAATCTCGATCCGCGCGTCGTCCGCCGCTTCGGATGCCTGCGTCGGTTGTTCGGTCTGAAACCGCTGCCGCGCCGCCGCGTGCGGCAAACAACAACCGCCTAGATTTGGCGTCAGGCTTTCTGTGTCGCGGCGATCCGCGCGTCATTGATCGCCTTTGCCGCCTTGTACGCCGGCCGCGCCCGTACGCGCTCCGCATAAGCCTCGAACGCCGGGCGGCTGGGGATCGACTTGAATCCGAGTCCCCAGTCCACCGTGCTGCCGACATAAACATCGGCCGCCGTGAATGCCTTGCCACAGACATAGTCGCGTCCTGTCAGCATCTGCTCGAGCGCGCTCACTGACGCATCGAACGTGCCGAACCCCGCCATCCCTTCCCGGCCTTCGGGGACGGCCCACGCCATTGCACGAGCTGTAACAGCCTGCTCCATCGGTCCTGCGGCAAACAACACGTAGCGGTAGTAGTCCGCGAGCGCCGCGCCATCCGGCCTCAGCTTCGCCTGCGGAAACGCATCCGCAAGATAGAGGCAGATCGCCGCCGCCTCCGTCACGACCTTCCCCTCGTGCCGGATTGTTGGCACTTTCCCCATCGGATTGACCGCGAGAAAATCGGAGCTCTTGTTTCCGCCCGGACCCCAGTCGAGCCAGTGGGTGGTGTAGGGCTGACCCAGCTCCTCCAGCATCCAGTGCGCGATCTGCCCGCGGCTCATCGGATTGGTCCAGAATTCGATCATGGGTAGCTCCTGCCGGGAATGGGCGCGACACTGCCTTGCGCATCCACAGCGATCAATGCGCCACCCCTCCCGCCGGGGATGTGTCAGCAGGATGCGTGGACGCGCGCGCGAACAATGCTAGCCTGTCGCGAACTGGCCAGTCCAAGACGCCGGATCACGGGGAGATGACAATGAAACCAGCCCGCACGCTGCTGCTTGCAATTGTGCTCGCCGCGATGCCACAGGCCTGCACCACGCCCGCAGCCCAGACTGCAACGCAAACCGCCGCCCCCAGCATCGTCATCTATCACGCCGAGGGCCGCCGCTCCGAGCGTGTGGTCTGGCTCTGTGAAGAACTGGGCCTCCCCTACGAACTCAAATTCCGTCGCGGCGACGTCGCCGGCTCCTTCGCCGACATCCAGGCCGTGAACCCCGGCATGCGCGTCGCGCCGACCGTCTTCTACAATGGCGAGCTGCTGGTCGAATCCGGCGCCATCCTGGAATTTCTGCTCGACCGCCACGGCGGCGGGCGTCTTGTTCCCGGTGTGAACTCGCCCGACTACGCCACCCACCTCCGCTTCATGCACTACGCCGAAGGCACGCTCGCCTCCGACGCCGTCGCCGACTATCGCGTCGCCCGCGCCACCGACAGCAAGGCCCCGCGCGGCGCCGAGACAGACGGCCAACGCGCCATGCGCTTCGCCGAAGATCATCTCGCGAAGCAACCGTATTTCGGCGGCAGCGAGTTTACCGCCGCCGACATCATGATGGTCTTCCCCATCAGCTACGCCATCCGCATGAACGTGGCAGACCCGGCGAAGTACCCAAACATCGCAGCGTGGCAGACAAAGGTTGAAGCCCGCCCCGCCTTTCAGCGCATGCTCGCCAAGGCCCGCCCGGACGGCCGCGTCAGTCCCCCGCCCTCGCTGACGCTACCTTAACCACATCATCAGGTCAGCTGTCTTGGCGCCACGATGCCCGACATACTAGGCCCGCCATGACTGCGGCACGGCGCCTCGCCAGGAAAGAGATACAGCATGCAGGCGCCGCCCGTCGCGACCTCTGACGCCGAGCGTCTCGCAAAGCCGGTCAACATCCGTGTCGCGCTGATCTTCCTCTTCCTCGGCAACATCGTCATCGGCTCTGGCGTCCTCGCCCCCGCAGCCATGATCAACGCGATGACGGCAGACCTTCGCGTCACGCCCGTCGCCATCGGCGCACTGATCGGGTGGGGCGCGGTAATCCTCTGCATCGGCGCGCCCGCCTTCGGCTTCTTCACGAACCGCATCGACCGGCGCACACTCCTTGCCGCCTCGCTCCTTCTCTACGCAGCAGGCCATGCCGCCTCCGTCTTCGCGGCCGACTACGCAACGCTGATGGTCATCCGTCTCGCCATGATCAGCGGCGCCGCGATCTTCACGCCGCAGGCCGCCGGCGCAGTAACGCTGATGGTACCGGAAGCCCGCCGCGCTGGCGCAGTCGCCTTCGTCTTCATGGGCTGGGCCGTCGCCACCGCCGTCGTGATCCCCTTCATGAGCATCCTCGGCGAGGCCCTCAACTGGCGCAGCATCTATGCGGGCATCTCCATCGCCGCGCTCCTGTCGGCCATCGGCGTACAACTGCTCATGCCTGCGAAACTCTATCCGAGCCGTATGTCCCTCCGGTCGTGGGGCGACGTCCTCACGCGCCCCGCCATCCTCATCCTGCTCGCCGCTACCTCGCTTCAGATCACCGGCCAGTTCACCCTCTACCCCTACCTCGCCGCAGAACTCCGCCGCGTCAGCTTGGCGGACTCGTCCGGCGTGGCGCTCGCCCTCGGCCTCTCCGGCGCCGCGGGACTGATAGGATCGATCCTCGCCGCCCGGCTGGTATCGTCTGTTGGCGCCGCCCGCATGCACCTGATCTGCCTGTCCGCAATGGCTGCAGGACTCATCGGCTGGTCCATCTTCTCGGGCATGCTGACCTTCGCGCTCGCCAGCGTTTTTATATGGGGCCTCGGCTTCGGCGCCGGCATCTCGATGCAGCAGGCCCGCCTGATCTCGGTCGCCCCGGCGCTTGCGTCTGCGTCCGTCGCGCTCAACACCTCGGTGCTCTATCTCGGCCAGGCCTCTGGAACAGCCATCGGCGGCGGCCTCATCTCAAGCAACCTCCACGGCTTCATGAGCATCGCCGGCGTCGCATTCATCCTCGCTGCAATCGCCTCGTCGTGGTGGGCATGGCGGAGGTACGGGTCCTAGACCCGTTCCTTCGTCTTCGTGAACCGGATCGCCGGATTCTTGTCGGACACATAGCCGACATCCCATGCGTTCTTGGCCAGAAAGACTGGAGCGCCATCAAGGTCCTTGGCGATCGTGTTCCGGTTTGTCTCGAGAAACGCGTCCAGCTTCGCGCGATCCTCGCTCGCCAACCAACGCGCCGCCGCCCATGGGCTCGCCTCGAACAGCACTTCGAGATTGTTCTCTGTCGCGATCCGCTCGGCCATCACTTCGATCTGCAGCTGACCAACCGCGCCCACGATCATGTCCGAGCCGATCTCCGGCGTGAACAGCTGCGTCACGCCTTCCTCAGCCAGCCCCTCCAGCGCCTTGCGCAGATGCTTGGACTTCATCGGATCCTTCGTCCGCACGCGCCGCAGGATTTCCGGCGCGAAGTTCGGGATTCCCGCAAACTGCACATTGCCTGATTCAGACAGCGCATCGCCGACGCGCAGCTGGCCATGGTTCGGAATGCCGATCACATCGCCGCCGAAAGCCTCATCGGCAATCTCGCGGTCCTGCGCCATGAACATCACCGGCGACGTGATTCCGATCTGCTTGCCCGCCACGGTCTTCAACCGCATGCCGCGCTCGAACTTGCCGGACACCATACGGAAGAACGCGATGCGGTCGCGATGGTTGGGATCCATGTTCGCCTGGATCTTGAACACGAAGCCGGTGACTTCCTTGTTCTCCGGCCCTACCGGCACAGGATTGCCTTTCACCTTCGCCTTCTGCACGCGCGGCGCCGGCGCCTCCAGCCAAATCGTGTCGAGCAATTCCTTCACGCCGAAATGGCGCAGCGCCGATCCGAACACCACCGGCGTCATGTGCCCTTCGCGATAGCTCTGATGGTCGTAAGGCTTGCACACGCCCGCCGCCATCTCCGCCTGCTCGGCCATCTCCGCCTGCTCGCCGGCATCCATCATCTCGTCGAAGCGATCCTTGCCGACGCGCTCGGTCTTGAACTCCACCGAACCGTCGTGCTGCACGATGCGCTGGTAGGTGATGAACTCGCCATTGCGCAGATCCTGCATCCCGCGGAGGCGATCGCCCGACCCCTGCGGCCAGTAGAGCGGCGAGGCCGTCATCGCCAGCTTCTGCTCGATCTCATCCAGCAGCGCGAACGGGTCCTGCGCCTCGCGATCCATCTTGTTGATGTATGTGATGATCGGAATGTCCCGCAGCCGGCACACCTCGAACAACTTCAGCGTCTGGGGCTCGATGCCCTTCGCCGCGTCCAGCACCATGATGGCCGAGTCCGCCGCCGTCAGCGTGCGATAGGTGTCTTCCGAGAAATCCTCGTGGCCCGGCGTGTCGAGCAGGTTGAACACACAGTCCTGGTACTCGAACGTCATCACCGACGCCGACACCGAGATGCCGCGGTCGCGTTCGATCTTCATCCAGTCCGACATCGTGCGCCGCCGCTCGCCGCGCGCCTTCACCGCGCCCGCCATGCGGATAGCGCCGCCCGCCAGCAGCAGGTTCTCCGTCAGCGTCGTCTTGCCGGCGTCCGGGTGCGCAATGATCGCAAACGTGCGCCGCCGCGCTGCTTCTTCTTGAGGTGTAAGGGCCATGGGGCGGGGGCATACAGGGGGCCGGGCTCGCCCGCAACCGCTGTCAGGCGGCTGCCGCAACGCGCTTGTCCAGATGGGGCCGGTGATGGAGATTACTGGGGCAAGCTAGGGGACCCGGATGCACAAGCTCCTGACGATGCTGCTGATCGCAGCGACAGCCGCGCCGGCTTATGCCGCGCCGATCGTTTACGAATGCCGGATCGATCGGTATGGGAGGGTGAAAATGAGCGATGAGTTGCGCGCAGACCCAAAGCAGGCTGAGCGTTTCGCGATCGACGAGGAGGCAGGCAAGGCCTGCTTCCTCGCCGGCCCTGCATGTTCGCCTTTTTTTGGATCGCTCACCATCTGACAAAAGGGCGATAGCATATCGAGCGGCGGCGCGCGCGTCGCTGACGGCAAACCGATCACGTTGGTCTATTTCCCGAACCGGAATCAGGCGTTCATGACCTTCGACACCACGCAAGTCACAACGCGAAAAAGCGACTGCAGCGCGACGGACGTCAAGGTAGTGATCCCATGAACCTCTTCTATTCCCCGACCTCGCCCTACGCCCGCAAGTGCCGGGTGGTCGCGATCGAGAAGGGGCTCGCCGCGCAACTCGCGCTGGTCGCCGCCTCGCCGCTCTCGAACCCACCGGAACTTCACGCAGCCAATCCGCTCGGCAAGGTGCCTGCGCTCGTCCTCGCCGACGGCCGCTGCATCGTCGACAGCCGCGTGATCTGCGAATACCTCGACACCCTTTCCGGCGACCCCCGGCTCATCCCCACTGAGACTACCGCCCGCATCGCCTGCCGCACACGCGAGGCGCTGGCCGACGGCATCGCCGACGCTGCCTTCTCACGCACGATGGAGCGCCTCCGCCCGGAGCCCCAGCGGTCCCCGGAGTGGACGGTTCGCTGGACCAACTCCATCCGCCGCGCGGTCTCGCATTTCAACGCCAACATCCCCGATCGTGCGCACCCGGATCTGGGTGACCTCGCGCTGGCCTGCGCGCTGGCCTATGTCGACTTCCGCCACGCGGACCTCGCCTGGGACGCGGATGCGCCGGCGCTCCGCGCTTGGCTCACCACAATGCTGGCGCGCCGGAGCCTCGCAGAAACCGCGCCGCCGCCCGCCTGAGACCGCCAGAAATCCTGCGGCTTCCGCTGGTTGCCGCCGCCGTTCAGCGGTCATTCAGGTAGGAAACGGCCAACTCACCCCATCTACCGCTTTGGGGACTAGAACATGCCGCTTCGTCTGATCGCCGCCGCCGGCCTTGCGACCCTCGCCGCCGCCTGCGCCTCCACGCCGCCCAACCCGGGCGGCATGCGCACCGTGAACTATGACCCCTCCATGCCCGGGCCGATTCAGGGCGTCGGCATCGAGGGACAGGACATCGTGGTGATGGCCAGCCAGATGACGCAGGACCTGCTCGCCACCCCGCCCATCTCCGGTTCCGCATCGCCGCGCATCATCGTGGACGCCGCCTACTTCCATAATGAAAGCGCCCAGCGCATCAATCCCAACATCTTCACCGACAACCTGCGCGTGAACCTGCAGAAGGCCGCCGCCGGACGCATCCGCTTCGTTTCGCGCGAATCCTTCAACATGGTCGACGGCGAGCGGGACATGAAACGCGACGGCCATCTCGACGCCGGCACGCTGACGCCTGTGAAGGCCCAGATGGGCGCTGACTATCGCCTGCGCGGCCGCATCACCTCCACCGAGCAGATCCAGCCGCAATACGGCATGATCCAGCGCTACAACCAGGTGACGTTCGAGATGATCGACCTTGAGACAAGCGAGATCGTCTGGACGGGCATGTACAACTTCGCTCGCGCCGGCGCCGACGACGTCGTCTATCGCTAGGGGGTGGCCATGGCGCTTCAGCGCCTCCTGTGGGGATCGGTCGCCGCCATCGGCCTCGCCGCATGCACAACCATGGACGACACCGTTGATGTCCCGACCGGCCAGATGGATGGATGGCTCGCGGACAAACCCGCCAGCACGCATCACATCTACGCTGCGGTGTTGACCGGAGGCGAGCGCAACCGCGTGCTCAACCAGATGCGCAGCGGCCTCGCGGCGTTCGAGGCCGGCGCGGCAGACATCGCTGCCGCCTCTTTCGACGACGCGCTCAACCGCATCGAGGCGATTTACGCCGACAACCCGAAAGCCGAGAAGGCCCGTTCCAACTTCGTCCCGGAACGCGCGAAGGACTTCAAGGGCGAGTCCTACGAACGCGCCATGGCCTTCTACTATCGCGGCCTGATCTACCTGTCGCAGGGCGACTATGAAAACGCCCGCGCCGTCTTCCAGGGCGGCCAGCTGCAGGACGCCTTCGCCGAGGACCAGCGCTACCAGTCCGACTTCGCCATCCTGGATGTGCTGTCCGGCTGGGCCTCACAGTGCGAAGGCAATGACGTGCTCGCGCGCGAATTCTACCACCGCGCCACCAAAGCACGCCCCGGCATCCACATCCCCGGTCAGAACGATCGCGTCCTCGCCATCGCCGACATGGGCCTGTCGCCAATCAAGTACGGCGAAGGCGCTTACGGCGAATACCTCACCTACGCGGAATCGGACCCCGTCCCGGAATCAGGCGTCAACTTCGTCGCCGACGGCGTGGTCTATCCCGCCGCCTTCGGCGAGGACATCTACTGGCAGGCCACCACCCGCGGCGGCCGGCAGGTGGAAGCCATCCTCGCAAACAAGGCCCAGTTCAAGGATGTCACCGCCGGCGTGGCCATCGCCTCGCTCCATCTCGCTGACTTCGCGCTCGAGGTCGCCTCGTGGGAGGCGTGGGACGACCATCACGACGACGACCACGACGATGATGACGACGCCGACGAAGCGCTCGCCTGGGCCGCCGGCTTCGCGCTCGTCGGCATCGGCTCGATGCTGATGTCGGAAGCCACAACGCCGGAAGCCGACACGCGCTACTGGGACAACCTTCCCGCACACATCGACTACGCCAGCCTGCCGCCCGGGGCCTATCCCACCGAAGTTGTTTTCCGCGACTCGAGCGGCGCCGTCATCGGCACGGAAACGCCGCGCATCTGGAACACCGGCACCGGCGCCTGCAGCCTCGCCTACATCAAGTCCCGCCGGGCCGCGGACATCCCGACCATGGCGCCCAATGCGAGACTCTCGCGCTAACCCGCCGGCTGTGTGAACAGCCAGTAGATGTGCAGGTTGTACTTGTCGCTCAGGTCGTACGCCTTCTCGAGCGTCATGCGCGCATAATCGGACTTGCCGAAATCGACCAGACCGGCGCCGCGCCCTGCCGTGCGAACCTCCGCCTCGAAGCCGATCACGCGATAGCGCCCGCCGATCCACGCCTCGGCCGCCTGGCGTTCCGAGAAACTGTCTTTCGCGCAATTCCACAACGCCGCAATCGCTTCGTCAGCTGCATCGGCCATGGCGCCATAGCCTTCGCACCACATGTGATGCTTCCAGTACTTGTCAAACGTATCGGCCACCTTGCCAGACATCAGCTGGCAGTTGGTGAACCCCGCCACGCCGGACTTCGGCGTGAACGTCAGCTCCTCCGCAGTGTCCTTGATCTGCGTCCCCTGCAGCGCCTTCACCTGCGCATGCGAGCTGGTCATCAGCCTGGTGAGATCACTACATCCCTGCGCATGGGCCGACGCCACCCCGCTGACAGCAAGCGCCAATGCGCCGACACAAGCCGCAATCTTCATGAAGCCATCCCGAATCCGCCGCCGATAGTGCCGCCCGCGCGCCGCCGGTCAATCACGCAGCGCAGGCCGTCAGGGCGACTCCCGGACTGACTCGGTCAGGAAGTGCCGGCCGTCCCGGTCCTCGATCTCGATCACCCAGAGGTCGCGATCGGCGCTGCGCCGCTTTGCGATCAGCGCATCCACCCCGGGCTCGTCCTCGGCCGCCAGCCGCTCGAAAGCAGTTGGCCCCTCCGGATTGAATGCCGGCGCATAAAGCCGGGCATCGCCCCTCGCGCGTGTCACCTTAACCAGCACATCGCCCCGATCCTCGTCCCCGCGATGCACAATCGTGGCGAATGCGCCGGCGCCCGTAGCGCGACGCAACAGGGCCGAAACCCAGATATGAGCGGGAATCTCGCGAGGCATCGCGCGCCTTTACCACAAATCCGCAGGCTGGCGCCCCGTTTGCAGACATTTTGGAAGTACCGCGTAAACCATTTGGGCAAACTCCGTGATCGAGACCGCCACCCTCATCGCCAACCAGCCTACCGCCGACGCGCAGCGCATCGGCGTCTACGCGCTCGCGGCGATCTTCGGCCTGCTGGTGTGCGGCGTGATTTCGGTCATCAAGGAACTGCGCCAGGAAACGTCCGGCAGGCCGTAAACCCATCCTAAATCGGGCCAGGCTAGCGTGCCCGCATGCTGGCGCGCCTTCTTTCCCTGTCCCTCCTCAGCCTTGCCGTCGCCCCGCTCGCGCTGGCGGACGCCGCCGGCCTGCGCCGCACCTGGCTTGAGCGCGTCGCCATCAGCGCCGCCGACAAGGCCTGCGCCCTGTTCTCCGAAGGCGAGCGCCTCGCCCTCCGTTCCGGTCTCTACCAGGTCGAAGGCGAACTCCTGCGCGCCAAGCAGAGCCGCGCCGAGATGACCCGACTCGCAGCGGAAGTCTCCGAACGCGCCCAATCCCTCGGCTGCGGACACCCCGATGTCGTCTCGGTCGCCGCAACCGTCCGCAGCAGCTATCGCCAATTCGCGAAAACGACCTTCATCGAATATCCTGCCACCCGCTCCACCTGGGGCGCGTCACGCTCCGAACACGACAAGTGGGCGATCAACCAGACCGACAAGACGTCGGGCCTGATCTTCGGCCTGCGGCGCACGCCCGGCAAACCAGACGAATTCCGCCTCGCCGTCGCCATGCCCGCACGCGGCGCAACGCCTGCCTCCGCCCAGCTTGTCTTCCGCGATGTCGAGAAGATGCCGGACCCGTGGTTCGGCTCGCTGTCCGGCAAGGATGGCAAGCTCGCCGCGCCTCCACGCGCCACGTCGCGGCTCATCTGGGCCGGCAAGGTCATGGCCGGCAAGAACGAAGTGGGCGAGGCAATCTGGATCTTCGTCTTCGACGCCAGCGCCATCGACCAGCTCGAACTGCTCGATCCACGCGAGGCCGTGCAGGTCAACCTGCTGCCCGCCCCGCGCGCCAAGGACCAGACCACCCGGCAAGTGACATTCGAACTTGGCGACTTCCGCGCCGCCCGCGCCTTCGCGATGATTCCGAAAGCTGACTTCGCAACCCAGCCAGCCGCCGCCGAACCGGCGCCCGCCTCGCACTAGATCGTTCGGGCAACGACCAACCTGCGTCGCTGTCTTTTTCGACCCTGTCCTCACAACGGCCATTGATCGCCACGCGCGCACTGGCAAGATGCACATCTTCTCAACCGGGTACACGCGGCATGGCCGACATCGTCAACCTCAACGACCGGCGCAAGCGCAAGGCGCGCGAGCAGAAGGAATCCGACGCAGCCGCCAAGCGCCTTCTCTTCGGCCGCACCAAGGGCGAAAAAGAACGCGAAACCAAACAGAAAGACGCCGAGATCCGCAAGCTCGACGGTGCGAAGCGCGAGAAAGACGAGGAGAAGAAATAGCGGGGCCCTCGTTCACACACGCGGATCCGCGAGTCCCCTCCATCGCCCTAAAGGCGCCCCTGGCCCGCGCTTCAAAATCGCCTCTGCGCCCGGTAAGCCGCAATGAACGGCGCATAGTCCGCAGGCGCAGTCTCCGCCCGCAACCCGCCCTCGACGAAGCGCACCCATGGTTGCGCGCTCCGCGTGTAGGTATCGCCCACCGGCAGCACCCAGCTCGTGTCATCCAGCGTCCCGCCGCGCAGACTGTAGACGCCCGTCGACGGCGCGCCGCCATTCGCGATCCGCGTGCCGCACGCGCCACAGAACAGGCCACACCGCGTCGCCCCCTTGTCCGACAGCCACTCCACGCGCGCTGGTTCGCCGCCGGTGAATCGGAACGCCGCCTCCGCCACAATGACAGAGACGTTGAACGCCGACCCGCTGATCTTCTGGCAGTTCGTACAATGGCAATTATAGATCATCACCGGCGCCGCGTTCACCTCATAGCGCAACGCCCCACACATGCACCCGCCCACGAGCGGCAAAGACTCCATCGCATACTCCATCATCACGCAGCATCGCTATCACGACCAGGCGCCAGAACCTGTCAGGATTAAACCGGCCCGCTGGGTCCCACGCTCATCGCCAGTATCCGGCTGATCTCGCGCACCGGCCGCCCGCTCTCACCGCGCCACGCATTGAACGCGGCCTGCACGGCGGCGAGATCCTTCCTGCTCGTGGGCTCCTTCGCCACCACGCCTTCGCGGACCAGCGCCTTCACCACATCGCCGGAGAGAATGAACGCGTCCCATCCCTCGAAGCGCAGGAAGTACTGCACCGTCGCGCCGCCCAGCCGCGACGCATGCTTCTTCAGGTGCGCCATCAACCCGACCTGGTCCGTCTCCGGCCACGCCGCCAGAAATTTTCCGAATGAGCCATTCTCCTTCGCGGTCGCAACAATGAACTTCGCATTCGCGATCGTGGCCATGATCTTGGCGCCGTTGCGCACGATGCGCGTGTCCTTCAGCAGCGCATCGACCTTGTCGTCGTCGTAGGCCGCCACCCGCTTCGGCGCGAATCCATCGAACGCCACCTCGAAGCCGGGCCATTTCTTCTCGATCACCTGCCAGGAAAAACCCTATGAAAACACCGCCTTCGCCATCCCGGCGAGAAACTGCGCATCAGATTTCGCCGCGAGATTCGTGTCCACCGTCCATTGACGCAGCGCCGCATTGACGCCTTTGGGTCCGCCATGATGCGCACGCGCCAGCGCCTCAATCCGATCAAACGAGTTCATGACACTTCGCCCTGAGACTCATTCCGAGGCTCGCCCCGAGTATCCGCCATGCTGCGAATTGCTCACATCCCTACAAGCGTCACCATCGCAATGTTTGCGATTGTTCTCGCCGCGCCCCTAATGGTGATCATCTTCGTACCCACGCTCGGCTGAACCCGTTGGCCTTGTGAATCCCGTGGCTTCGCCTAGCGTGACAGCATGGGGAGACGCCAATGTTCGCAGGACACTACGCAGCAGCACTCGCTGCAAAAACTGCCGAGCCGAAAGCGCCGATGTGGACGCTGGTCGCAGCAGCCCAACTTGTCGACATCGGTTGGGCGGCCCTCGTCATGGCCGGCATCGAACGCGGCCGTATCGACCCGACGCTGCCGGGCAGCTCGTTCGTGCTTGAGCACATGCCGTGGACGCACTCGCTACCCGCCGCAATCGCCTGGGCGCTCGCCGCCACGCTGCTGTCGAAAACGATCCTTCGCCTTTCGACAGGCGCCGCCATCGCCATAGGCGCCGTCGTTTTCTCGCACTGGCTGCTGGACCTCATCGTCCATCGCCCTGATCTCGAACTCTATCCCGAAGGTCCGAAGCTGGGCTTCGCACTCTGGAACATGCCAGTCGCCGAACAGGCGGTGGAGATCGGCCTGCTGGCCGTCACAGGCATGTTCTGGGCGGCGCAGCGCGCCCGCGCGGGACTGACAGCCTGGCCCGCCGCCGCCTTCGTAGCTCTGCTCGTCGCCGTCCAGATCATCGCGATGCTCCTGCCGCAGGAGGCATCCGACAGCATCGCCGGCGCCGGTCCATCCGCGCTCGCCGTGTATGTCGTCCTCGCGCTGGTCGCGATCTTTCTCGACGGGCGAAAAACACCACAAGCCTTACCGGATCGGTAAAGTTTCATCGATCGCGGCTAACGCGATCGAAATCATGCTCGGCTACGCTCCATCGACGAATAGCTTCGGGGAGCAGGGACATGGCATTCGGCAAGCGCACCGCTGGTTCCGCACCTCCGCCCTACACGCCGCCCGCCGTCGAACTGGACGCGCAGGACGCACCGAACGTGCGGACCCGCGTCGCCAACCCGGGCGCGATCGATAACAAGTTCATCGGCCTCGCCGTCGGGGTCGTCTTTCTCTCCGCCGGCGCTGCAATCGCTGCGCCCTCGCTCATGTCGATGGTCGGCGGCGTCAGCGTCCGTCCGATAGAGCAGGTCATCGCCGGCCTCGACCGCGACGCCATGCGCAGCGCCCTGGCGCAGGAGGCCTTCCCGGACGACTCCGGCCGCGCCTTCATGACCAGCCTCGCCACCCATTTCCCGCAACAGCACGGCCGCCTGCTCGACCAGCTCGCCGACACCGCAGCCGCCGGCGGCGACCGTGACGATCTCTTCCTGTCGATGAACGCCTGGACGATGGGCTTCGCGCCGCAGAACATCAGCGCGCTCGGCCGCACCGGCGCTGAAGGCTTCGACAAGTCTCTCGGCATCCTCAAGGACGCCCTGCACATCGTTGAGTCCGAAACAGGCGGCTGCACCATGAAGTCGCTCGAGGGCTTCATGCTAAACCCCTCCAACCTCGCCGATCTCACCCGCTATGGCAGCGACGGCTACCGCCTGAGCATGCGCGCCGGCGCCACCATGGTCGACCTCATCGCGAAGGGCCGCAACGCCCAGCCGGTCAACGCCACGATCACGCGAGACGACGAGAACGCCCTGCAGTCCACCTTCCTCTCGATGGTGTCCGATCCGCAGGTGATGAACCTGATCCAAGCCAGCATGAACGCCCGCACCCAGGACATGCAGGACGACCTCGCGAAGAACATCAATGTCTGCCAGCTCGCGCGCACCCTCGTCATCAAGCTCGAGGGCTTGCCCGCTGGCACTAAGTCACGTCTGTTCGCAACCGCGCTGTCGTCGGATTTCAACGCGCTCGCCGGCAATCTCGGCAGTCCGTTCGGCGCAGGCGCCATGCAGGGCATGCCGCAGGGCTTCGGTGCGACGCAGCTCTTCCCGTAAGCCTTACGGCTTCGCCGGCTCCACAAGCTCGCCGCGCGCCCAGCGGCCTGCCTGGATGACGCTGCCGTCCGGCGCCCACACCACGCCGAGTCCCTGGCGGTTGCCACTGGCCATCTCGCCTTCATAGCGCTGCCCGTTGGTGTAGCTCAGCACGCCACGCGCCGCGCCATTGCCGCCGACGCCCGAGCCCGCGAGGCTGTCGCCGCTCTTCCAGTGCATCACGCCATGCCCGCTGGCCGCATCGCCGGAATGCTCGCCTTCATAGCGCGCCGCGCGCGCCGAGGCGTTCCCAGGACTATCAGCGAACTCGTAGACGCCGACGCCGCTGGCTTGCCCGTTGCGCAACTCGCCGCGATAGCGGTCGCCCGCATTGGGTCCAGCGCCGCGCGTGCGCACGCCCAGCCCGTTGGGCGCGCCGCCCGATATCTGCGCGACATATCTGTCGCCGTTCCCGCCGGTTATGGTCTGCCCATCACTCAGATTGTCTGCCGACTGCGCCGCCTGTCGCGCTGCAGTTGCACGCTGTATCGCGGTTGTCTGCGCACGCCGCGCCGCCTCGACCACGGCCTTCGTCTCCGCCGGCAACTGCTCGACGCTGAACGGCGCGGGACGGCTAAGCTTGGCGATCAGCGTCTCGGCATTCGCCGCGCGCGCGCCGCCGGGGTAGGCAGCAAGGTAGGCGCGGTATCCTGCAAGTGTCCCGTCCCGTTCCGCGATCGCCCACGCCTCAAGGTCCTCGTCGATGCGGCTCTGCTGCGCCGCTGCGAGTGAATCCGCTCCCGGCACGGTTGTGGCCGCGCCTGCTGCACGCGCAGCCGACGCACTCGTCACCTGCGCCTCAGCCTGAGCGATGCGCCGCCTGTCCGCCTCGGCTGCCGCCGACACGGCAGCGCTCGCCTTGGGCGTCGCGCCCGTATTGCGGATTGATTCTGCAAACGTGCGCAGCTCACGCGGCGTCGCCGACGCAAGCGCCGGCGCCTGTGCGCGACTCGACTGTGCGAAGGCGCGCATCGCTTGCGTCGTCGCCTCGTCGGCCTTGCCAGTCGTCGCTCCGTCATAGAGCTGGAGTGCCGCCAGCCCGCGCTGGATTTCCTCGATCGCCTGCGACCGCTCCGCGCCAAGCGACACAAGCCGCTCTTCCGCCGCGCGTCCCATCGCGCCCGGCACTTCGCCCACAGCCGGGAATGCCGCGAGATAGACGCGATAGGCCGCCTCGCTGTCTTCCGTCACCGCCTTCACCCACGCCTGCGCATCCAGCACGCGCAGCGTCGATCGCGCCGTCTCCGACGTGCTCGCGCGCGGAAAGGCCGACACATGGTCGCGCAGCGCTTCCGCATCGCGCGCATCCACCCTGCTCCAGTCCTCAGCGGACTCACTTGTATCCTCAAACGATCCCGTCGCCGGCACAGCATTCGCCGTCGTGGCCTCGGCCACGGTCTGCACTGGAATCCCCGTGGCGACCTGCTCCTGCGGCGCACCTTCGACGCGCCAGCCAAACGGATCCACCAGCCACAGTCCAACGCCGGATCCGATCAACGCAACCGCCGCAACCACAGGCACGGCCGCAAACGAACGCTGTTGCCGCGGATAGCCTGACTCGTAGCTTGAGCGCCGTACGCCCAGGTCGGGTTCATCCAGCCGCTCGTCGCGCCGCTCCTGCGGCACGCGATAGACGGAGTCCGCCAGCCGCGGGCCGCGCAGGGGCTCGGCGCGATCGACATAACGCGTCGTGTCGTTTTCCGCATAGCGCGGCGAAGGCGGCGGATCGTAGCGTGGCTGGGGCGGCGGTGGAGGCGGCTCCGCAAAGCGTTGCTGGGGCGGCGGCGGGGGCGGCTCCGCAAATCGCGGCTGCGGCGGCGGCTCGTAACGTGGAGGCGGCGGAGGCGGTTCTGCAGCACGCGGCGGAGGCGCCGGCTCGTACTTGGGAGGGGGCGGCGGCGACTCGACAAAGCGCGGCGGCGCGGGGGCGGGGTCCGCAAACTCGATCGGCGGCGGCGTCGGACGCTTGGGCTCAGGCTTGGGCGGCGGCGGTGCAACGGCGGCGGCAGCGCGCTTCGGCGCAGCCGCCTGCGCCGGCGGCTTCACCGGATCACCCGCGCAGCTGCGCAGCATCGCCGTCAGCCGTCGCCAGTTTGGGTCCTCCGGGTCGCCATTCCATCGGCTCAGGTCGACAGCATCCAGTTCGTCGAACGGGCGCGGTGGCGCCTCGCCGTCGATGCGCGCCTGGATCAACTTGTTCTTGTAGAGCCCCGTCGCCGCTTCCGACCGGACATATTCCGAACGCCGGGCGCTGTCGGACCACAGCACCAGCACGGCCTTCGACCAGCCCAGCTTGAGGTCTGCAATCGGGCTCAAGTCCGGCTTGGGCTCGGCCGGATCCATCCAGCTGTCCCAGCCCTCCGCACGGAGCAGTTCGCCCACGACCCGGAGTCGATCCCGGTCCTGGCGTGCGTATGCAACGTATACATCAGTCATGGCCGCCCCTCTGGGCCGCCCCCGCCAGACACTTCTATCAGCGCAATTACGGCTTGGGGAGATGCGCCAGACCGGCGTATCCCGCCAACATCACAGATTCTGGGCAGATCCCGGCCCAACTGCGTCCGGAAAGAACACCGAAATACGGGTTCCGCCGGATTCACGGGGGGCGATCGTCAGGGTTCCACGATGCAGTTCGGCGAACGCGCGCACGACCGAGAGCCCCAGACCTGCCCCCTTCTGCTTCTTTCCAGCCTCGCCCTGCTCGAAAACACGTGACAGCCGGGTAAGCTCCTCCGGGCTGATCCCCACACCCGTATCCGACACGGAAAGCACCGAGCCGCCCGGGACTTCCTCGGCCACCACCACCACCTCGCCACCCGTGGGGGTGAACTTCAGGGCGTTGGAGATCAGGTTGAGCGCAATCTGGCGCACCGCCTTCGAATCGGCGAACGCTTCGGCATCCTCAGGACCGTCGCACACCAGCTCCACGCCCTTCCGGCGCGCCTCGTCCGTCATGAACCGCACAGCGTCGTCTGCGAGGTCCGACAGGCTCACGATCTCCGGGAAGATTTCGTACTTGCCCGCCTCGAGCCGCGCGAGGTCCAGCACATCATCGACAATCAACGTGAGGTTGCGCCCACCCTCGTGGATCAGCTCGGCGTATTCCTGGTAACGTTCCGGCAGCGGGCCAAACACGCCGCTGCGCATCATTTCGGCGAATCCCACGATCGCATTCAGCGGCGTGCGGAGTTCGTGGCTCGTTTGAGCGAAGAATGTCGTGCGCGCTTCCAGCTGATCCTTGGCCGTGTCGGCCGCCTTTCGCGCTTCCAACGCTGCTTGCGCAGCCTTGCGCAACCGGATTTCCAACTGAGCCAGCCGGTTCGCGGCGTCCACATCAACTGGGACCGCACGCTGCTGCTCCCGAGGTTCCCTGACACGCAACGCTGCAATGATCGCAGTCGCTGCGAGCAAGACGAGTCCCGCAGTTCCATAACTTGTGGTCAGGATCGCTGCGTCATGCACATGCAGCCAGCTCCCGTTCGATCCGGCGAGCACCGCGATGAACAAGCCGAATATCGCAAATGCAGCGATCTCGATCGTCAATCGGACCCTGCCTGACAGCCAGGCAACCGCGATCGCGATCCCATATATGACAATCAACGCCGAAGCCCCCCCGGTGCTCGCCGCACCAGCCGTGGCAAGGGCGATCCAGAGTGCTGATTCGACTTCCACAGCCTGCGCCTCGGAGGTGGAGCCCCGCATGAATGCTCCGGCAAGGGGTGGCAGAACCGCACATGCGAACACCACCGCACTGAGCCAGAACGGCACGCCAAGCGCCAAACTCCAGACGCCAGCGATGGTTACCAGCCCAAGCCAGATTCCGCCGGCGCCTGTCATGAGGCGCAGCACCTTAGCAATTTGTCGCTTGAAGCATTGGTTTGCATCGCGCATCCTAACGGCGCATCAACGAATACGGTCACAACCTCAGGTGGGTAAGCACATAGCGGGCCGCGGCTGCCAGGGTGGGTAGTCTGAGCGACTCCGGTGTGAACGAAATGTCGGGAGGTTCCATTGCAGACGCGGACCAAACTTTGCGCAGTTGCGCTTGTACTTGCAATCGCTGCTCCAGTAGCGATCAGCCAGGTGTCGCCTGAGGCCGCCCCTGCGGGCCGCCTCCTGCCGACCACGGCGGCGACCTATGCCGACTATCAGGCCAAGGTCTCGGACATCATGACCAAGGAGCTCGGCGGCGCCGCCGATCTCGAAAAGGCAATCGACACGTTCGGCGCCCCGAACGTCGGCCAGCTCTCGGCCGGCTGGATCTCCTACTCGGGCATCCTCGCCGCGCAGCATCCGGACTTCGTCAAGGAAGTCCGCAACATCGACAACTACTACGGACGCGAGCGCCTGATGCTCGGCCTTGAGCGCGACCTCGGCTACGCACGCACGCTGAAGGGCGGAGAGCAGGCGCTGCAGAACGTCCTCGCCGCCAACACGCGTGACACCAGCCGCCTGTCCAGCGCCGGCGCCTTCGTCAAGGAGCAGTCCTACAAGCTGCAGAAGGTCGGCTGGGGCAAGGAGCGGGTGAAGAACCCCGACGCCATCCTCCAGTCGATGAAGACGTCGACCCAGGCCTCAAAGCCGATCACCGACGCCGTCTCGAAAATCTTCGCCGGCCCCGATCTCGACGCGATGCTTTCCACTATCGCAGTATCGCCGACCACTGCCGACAGCCTCTGGGACAAGTTCTCGGTCGTCGCGGTCAACGCTCCGGGCAAGGCGCTCGGCACGGTCTCCCCGGTTGCCGTCGCGCAGCAGGACCTCAAGATCGCGCCGCAGTTCAACGGCACAGCCAACCGCATGGTCACGCTCGCCGCGCTCCACGCGATCGACGCCGAGAAGACCAATGGCGAGCAGGTGAAGGCCACGATGTCCGACCCGATGTCGCGCCAGTGCCTCGAAGAAGCGCAGCAGTATCTCTATGGCTGCGTCTCCACCGCCTACACCCGCTACGAGCTTACCTTCTGCCTCGCCCGCCACGGCCTGCGGTTCGAGAACGACAAGGTCCGCTCGATGGGCAGCTGCTTCGCCGAGATCTCGAAGTAGCCTGACCTGATTGAACCAGACAAGAAGCCGCCCCGGTCGCAAGACCGGGGCGGTTTGCGTTTGAGCTTGCGGCCGCGCATTCCGTGCTAGGATGTGTCCGTCATGCGGAAAGACATGTCGAAAGTGGTGATCGAGCGGCCCCGAACCGGAGCCGGCTGGCGCCGCAAGGGGCGGACAACTCCCCTTGTGGATGCCGACGACACACCGCTGCGTCAGCGCGTGCCGCCAAGGAAGACGCCCGGCAGCAAGAGCCTCAGCGACAACCTCGCGCCGCTACGCCGCTTCCTCGAAAGCAATGTCGGTCGGTCCTGGAACAAGGTCCATGCCGAGATCGCCGAGAATATCCAGCCAACGTCGACAGTGCAGAAACACGCCCTCGAACATGTCGACGACTTCGTCGCAACCCGGACCCGCATGAAGGACGACGAGGTTTATGTGACGATGGGGCGGTTCGGCGGACCGTTCCAGCCGGTCAAGGACTCATGGGCGCTGCTCTACGTCCACCCGAAGACGGGCAAGCTGATGCGGAACCGGCACTACCGCACGCCGCCGCCCGGCCGCGCAAAAGCGCAGGTGCTGATCGCCGATCGCCGCCGCGACCTTGGCCCATTGCGCCAGGCGCATCTCTTCGGCGACGGCGCCTGGTGGGATGTCGTTCTCGAACCCAACCCTGTCCGCAAGGAAGTCGCGCGCGAACGCAAGGGCGCGGCCCCAGCCAAGCGAACGCCGCTTCCGTTCGAGGATGTCGTGCTGGCGCGAGGGCTTTCAGACATGACGCCCGACCGCCTCTATGGCCGGACGGGCGTACACGCCGTATCCGCGAGGCGCCTGACGAAGGCTGAGCGCAAGAAATTCGACCTGCCGTAGCCCAACACGACTGGAACCCTACTGACATTCCCTGTCAGCACGCCATGCTAGAGCGCCGCCATGGTCAAACCGCTTCCACCGCTCAACGCCATCGGCGCCTTCGAGGTCGCCTCGCGCCACCTCAACCTGTCGCGCGCTGCTGAAGAGCTCGGCGTCGCGCAGGGCGCGATCTCGAAACAGGTCATCGCGCTGGAGGAGTTCATCGGCATCCAGCTCTTCGCGCGCGAGCCGAGCGGGCTGCAGCTGACCGCCGAAGGCGGCAATCTCAAGGAAGCCATCGCCCCCGCCTTCACCACCCTTTCCGACGCCTTCGGCCGTTACTCGCGCCGCCCGCCGCGCTCCAACACGATCCGCATCTCAACCGTCGCATCCTTCGCTTCAAACTTCCTCGTGCCGCGCCTCGCGAAATTCACCGAGCGCCTCCCCGGCTGCGACCTGGAATTCCTGACCTCCATCCGCCTCGTCGATCTCGCACGCGAGGAGTTCGACATCGCTGTCCGCTACGGTCCGGGCGACTGGGATGGCGTCGTGGCAACGCCCCTGTCAGATGGCCTGCTGATCCCCGTCTGCGCGCCAGAAATCATGCAGCGCGCCAATGGTGATCTCGCCACGCTGCTCGCCGGCAACCGCCGCATCCAGTCCGCGTCATGGAATGAGTGGCGCGCGTGGACCGATGCCGCGGGCGTACACCTGTCCGCCGTCACGCCCACTTTCGCGATGGAAGAGTTCTCCGTCGCCATCGCCGGCGCGCTGACGGGCGCGGGCCTCGCCCTTGTCCCCGACATCCTGGTGAAGGACCGGCTGGCCCGTGGCGAACTCGTGCAGTTCTCATCCGTCACCGTGAAGACCGGCTACGCCTATCACGTCGTTCACGCGCCCAACGCCCTGCGGCGCCCCGTCGTGCGCGATGTCATCGCGTGGCTGCGCGACGAGGCCGCCGGCGCATAGCGCCGCGCGAACGTCCGCGCGCAAGCCCGCCACTGCAATTACCCGCCACTACTTTTGCTCATGGCCCATGATCGTCCTTGTCGATTCCAGCGGACTCAAAACTCATGCATCACGAACTCAGGTCCGCAATCAGACGGGCCGGAAAAAGTAGAGGTTTGGCTCCCCATGATTACCCAGCAGAAGAAGACCAACCACAAGAAAACCGCCCTGAAAGTCTACGCGGCCCCGCTCGTCGTGCTCGTCCTGGCAAGCGCGTTCGCAACGCCGGCGGCCTCCGCCGACGCAAAGCAGCGCGGATACCGCACGGTACAAACGACGTTCCACTACGATGCGGATGCGACCGCCGAGCAGATCTACGGCAAGCTCCGCAAACTCGCCGACCGCATGTGTGTCACCAAGGGGCCGAGGCCCCTTTCGCTCCACCAGGCTGACGAGGCGTGCATCGCCAGCGCGATGAAAGACGGCGTCAGCCGCATCGGAAGAACCGGCATCGCCGCCCTGCACAGCCGCAACGCCGACTAGTCCAGCAGCCCCTCTCCCGTCACTCCCGGGACAAATGGCCGGAAGCACGCCTGCTCCCTCTCTCGGCAGGCAACGCTTCCGGCCACGGGCTGTTAGCGCTAGTCTGGCGCCGACACGGATCGGCGAGCACATGTCGCGATCACTTCCACCGCTCAATGCCTTGCGGGCCTTCGAAGCCGCCGCCCGCCATCTCAGCTTTTCGCGCGCCGCCGAAGAACTCGGCGTGACGCAAGGCGCCATCTCCAAGCTCATCATCGCGCTCGAGGATTTCGTCGGCGCGCAGGTCTTCGTGCGCGCGCCCACCGGCCTGTCGCTGACGCAACAAGGCTACACCCTCACCGAAGCGCTCCGCCCCGCCTTCGCGATGATGAGCGACGCCTTCGCGCACTATCATCGCCGCCCACCACGCTCGAACATCTGCCGCATCGCGACTCTGGCTTCCTTCGCGGGACAGTTCCTCGTGCCCCACCTGCCGGCCTTCCGCGCAGCTCACCCCGACATCGAGATCGAGTTCATCACCTCCACCCGCCTCGTCGATCTGACGCGTGAAGAGGCGGCCCTTGCCGTCCGCTACGGCCTCGGCGAATACGAAGGCCTCGTCTCCACGCGCCTCGTCAAAGGCGTGCTCGCGCCTGTCTGCGCGCCATCCGTCTTCGTTGAACACGGCCAGGCCGCAGAGCAACTCATCGCCGCCTACCGCCGCATCCAGTCTGCCGGCTACAATGAGTGGCGCGACTGGTCCGCCGTCACCGGCCACGCCATCCCCGACCTGCCGCCCTGGGTGATCGAAGACTTCCTCGTCGCCATCCGCGCCGCCACGCTGGGCCAGGGTGTAGCGCTCCTCCCGCGCATGCTCGTGCAGGACGAACTCAGCTCCGGCGCCCTCTTCGAATTCTCGCCCACCCGCCTCGACGTCGACCACACCTACCACCTCGCCCACACGACTGCCTCTGTGCGCCGGCCATCCGTGCAGTCGGCGGCCGACTGGCTCAAGGCGTCGCTGGAGCATCTGAACTGACGCCACGGGCCACGACCCCAGTTGCCCTCCGCCCGCAAACACGCCATCTCCCCACCATGACCGTCGCCGACCAAGCCGCCGCCCTGCGCGAGGACTTCGCCTTTCTCGATGAGTGGGAATCGCGCTTCACGCATCTCATCGACCTCGGCAAGTCGCTGCCGCCGCTCAAGCCGGAGGAATACTCCGAGGCCAACAAAGTGCGCGGCTGCTCCAGCCAGGTCTGGCTCGTCGCGGAACCCTCGCCAGACAGCCCCGGCGCCATCCGCTTCCGCGGCGGCTCGGATGCGATGATCGTGGCCGGCCTCGTCGCCATGCTGCTGCACCTGTTCTCCGACCAGCAGCCGGAAGACATCCTCGCCTTCGACGCCCCCACCTTCATGCGCGAGATCGGCATCGCCGACGCCCTAACGCCGCAACGCTCCAACGGCCTCGCCTCCATGCTCCAGCGCATCCGCGCGCACGCGGGCGAGGCGTAGGACCAAGCCGCGCCAACGCGCTCTCCCCCCCTCCCATCGTAGGCATCCGCCAGCGCGTCAAGCGCCTGCGCCACCACGCCATGAACCTCGGCCTGCGAAATCCCGAAGCGCTTCTTCAGCGCCAGCAGCGACTCCGCCGCAACCTCCATCCGCAGCTCACGCTAACGCCTGGATCCCCGTCACTTTCCAGCGCCTCTGCCGCGGCGCGGCGACCGTCACAAATGCTTCGCAGAACGGGTGATAGAGCCATCCCGATATAGCGCGCCGGCCAGAAGGCCGAGGGAGCCCCGTCCGTGCTGATCCAGTTCGTCCGCCGCCTCAAACTGGCCCTGGCCGCAGCCGTGCTCGTCGCCATTCCGGCGCACGCGCAGGACATCACCGGCGCCGGCGCCACATTCCCCGCGCCGATCTATTCCAGCTGGGGCGAGGACTACGCAAAGGCCGGCGGCTCGCGCCTCAACTACCAGGCCCTCGGCTCGGGCGCGGGCGTCACGCAGATCATCAACCGCACCGTCGATTTCGGCGCCTCGGATTCGCCCGTCGCGCCCGAGCGGCTGGAGAAGGAACAGCTGCTGCAATTCCCCGCCGTCATCGGCGCCGTGGTGGTGATCGTGAACGTCCCCGGCGTCGACGGCACCAAGATCAAACTCACCGGCGACGTGCTCGGCGAGATCTATGTCGGCCGCATCCGCCTCTGGGACGACCCGAAGATCACCGCTCTCAACCCGGGCCTCAAGCTGCCGAAGATCCCGATCTCGCCCGCCTATCGCGCGGACTCGTCCGGCACCACCAGCATCTTCACCAAATACCTTTCGTCCGTGAGCCCCCTCTTCAAGGAGCGCACCGGCGCCGGCAACTCCGTCGCATGGCGCACCGGCCTTGGCGCTCCCGGCAATGCAGGCGTCGCCGCCGCCGTGAAGAACATCAAGGGCGGCATCGGGTACGTCGAATTCGCCTACGCAGCCGAGAACGGCATGCAGGCGCTGCAGCTCGCCAACGGCTCGGGCAAGTTCGTGACGCCCACCGTGCCCGGCTTCCTCCAAGCCGCCGAACAGGCCGACTGGGACAACGCCAAGAACATGGCCGCCACCATGCTCAACATGCCCGGCGACAATTCCTGGCCCATCGTCTCGGCCACCTACATCCTCGTGCCGCGCAACCCGAAGGACCCCGCCCGCACACAGAGCGTGCTGAAATATGTCGACTGGTCTTTCCGTAATGGCGCCGCCACTGCCGACCGCCTCCACTACATCATGCTGCCCACCGCCGTGCAGGACCGCGTCCGCGCGCAATGGGCCACACTCGCTTCCGCCGGCAAGCCTCTCTGGCCGGCAAACTGAGGTCCCCATGAACACCCCCGCCACCCCGGCGATCGGCGCCCGCAAGGTCCACCTCGGCGACACCACCTTCCGCATCAGCCTCTATGCGGCCGGCGCCGTTGTGGTGATCGTGCTGCTCTCGATCCTCGCCATCATGTTCATGGGCGGCAAGCTCGCCTTCGACACGTTCGGCCTCGGCTTCATCTGGGGCACGGAGTGGAACCCCGTCACGCAGATCTACGGCGCGCTCCCCGCCATCACCGGCACGCTGGTCACCGCCATCCTGGCGCTCTGCATCGCATGGCCCATCGGCTTCGGCATCGCCTTCTTCCTCACCGAGATCTGTCCCGATAGAATCCGCACGCCCCTCGGCGTCGCGATCGAACTACTCGCGGCGGTGCCCTCCATCGTCTACGGCATGTGGGGCTTCTTCGTGCTCGCCCCCTTCATGTCGGAATACGTCCAGCCCTGGCTGACGCAGACCTTCCTCTGGATCCCGCCCATCGGCGACAGCTTCTTCTGGTTCACCGCGCCGCCCATCGGCGTCGGCATGCTCACCGCATCTCTCATCCTCGCCGTGATGATCCTGCCCTTCATTGCCGCCACCACACGCGACGTGCTGCTCTCGACGCCGCAACTCCTGAAGGACGGCGCCTACGCCATGGGCGCAACCCGCTGGGAGGCGCTCACAGGCGTCGTCATCCCCGCCGTCCGCGGCTCGCTCTTCGGCGCTGTCTTTCTCGGCCTCGGCCGAGCCCTCGGTGAAACCATGGCCGTCGTCTTCGTCATCGGCAACGCCATCCGCATGCCCGACAGTCTCATGGCGCCTTCAGCGACAATCGCCTCCGTCGTCGCCAACAACTTCCCCGAAGCCGAACCCGGCACGCTCGACCTCGCCGTCCTGCTCGCCCTCGGCTTCATCCTGTTCGTCGTCTCCTTCGGCGTCCTCGCAGTCGCCCGTCTCCTCCTGCGTCAGGAGCGCATGTCGTGAAACAGCTCACCGCCGCCACCCGCGCCCGCTATTTCCGCCGCCAGCTTGTCGACCGCGTCATGGGCGGCCTTTGCATCGCCGCGGCCGGCGTCGGACTTATTCTTCTCGCGCTCATCCTCTGGATGCTTTTCTCGAACGGCCTCGCCGGCCTGTCGCTGGATGTCTTCACGAAGCCGATGTCCCAGCCGGGCTCGGGCGGCGGCCTCGCCAACGCCATCGTCGGCTCGCTGCTTCAGGTCGGCGTCGGCGCCATGATCGGCGCGCCCCTCGGCATGATGGTCGGCGTCTACCTCTCCGAAGTCGGCAAGGAGTCGCGCTTCGCCTCCATCGTACGCTTCGTGAACGACATCCTGCTGTCCGCCCCGTCAGTCCTCATCGGCCTCTTCGTCTACCAGATCGCCGTGCTGCCCTTCGGCGGCTTCTCCGGCCTCGCCGGCGCGATCGCCCTCGCCCTCATCGCCATGCCGATCGTCGCCCGAACCACGGAAGACATCCTGCGCCTTGTCCCCCAGGCCTACCGCGATGGCGCCATAGCGCTGGGCAGCCGCGAGAACGAAGTCGTCCGCAAGGTCGTCCTCCCCGCAGCCTTCGGCGGCATCCTCACCGGCGTGCTTCTTGCCGTCGCGCGCATCGCCGGCGAAACCGCACCGCTCCTCTTCACCTCCCTCGGCAATGACATCTGGTCGACCGACATGACGCAGCCCATGGCCAGCCTGCCGATGGCCATCGTGCGCTACTCCAACACACCCTACCCCGAATGGGTTTCGCTAGCCTGGACCGGCGCCATGCTGATCACCGTTGGCGTACTTGTCCTCAACATTGCTTCGCGCTTCTCCTACGCGGCCGTCGCCGGAAAGCAGGGGGGCTGATATGGTCGCCGCCATGACCACCGAGACGCCTCAGCCCGCCGCACGCTCATCGCGCAGCACCCCCATGGCCGCGCCCACCGTCACGGCGTCCAGCGCCGCAGCCGCAGCAGCCCCCACGCGCATCCGCCTCGAACACATCAACGCCTTCTACGGCCAGAAGCAGGCCCTGTTCGACGTCAATCTCGACATCCCCGACAACACCGTCACCGCCTTCATCGGCGCCTCGGGCTGCGGCAAGTCCACACTGCTCCGCTGCCTCAACCGCATGAACGACACCATCCCCGGCGCGCGCGTCGACGGCGCGATACAGATGGATGGCACCGACATCAACTCGCCCGGGATCGATCCCGTTCAGGTCCGCACGCGCATCGGCATGGTGTTCCAGAAGCCGAACCCGTTCCCGATGTCGATCTATGACAACATCGCCTACGGCCCACGCGCCCACAAACTCTACGGCTCGAAAGCCGAGCTCGACGAACTCATCGAGAAATCCCTCCGCCGCGCCGCCCTCTGGGAAGAAGTGAAGGACCGCCTCAACAAGTCCGGCCTTGGCCTCTCCGGCGGCCAGCAGCAGCGCCTCGTCATCGCGCGCACGCTCGCCGTCTCGCCCGCCGTCATCCTGATGGACGAACCCTGCTCGGCCCTCGACCCCATCGCCACCGCGCACATCGAGGCGTTGATAGACCAGCTGCGCGAACACACCTGCATCGTCATCGTCACCCACTCAATGGCGCAGGCCGCCCGCGTCTCGCAACGCACGGCCTTCTTCCACATGGGCAAGCTGATCGAGTCCGGCCCCACCGACCAGATCTTCACCATGCCCAAGCTCGACCAGACGCAGGACTACATCACCGGCCGCTTCGGCTGATCCGGGACGGCAGGCTCTCTCAACATCACCGCCGCTCTCCTCCTCCGCGCGCAGCGCGGGGGAGGTAGCATGCCCGCATTTCGCGCATGACGGAGGGGGCAGCCGCAGGCTTGCTTTCAACGCACAGTCACGCGCGCCGCCCACATTCCCGGAAATTCAGAAAATCTTCCGGCTCACCCCGAAAGCACCTGCTTCCGGGATCGCCCTCGCGCGCCTACCCCACAGCCCGGTCGCGCTCCACCATCGGCGCGCCCACATCGTTCGCCGGCGGATGGTTCAGCGGCCGCTTCGGCGTAGCGCCGGGAAGATACGCCGCCATCTTCTGCATCAGCTCGGCTGGCAAGCGCCGCGGCCGGCCATCGAGGCTGACGCAGATATTCTCAACCTGCGCCTCGAGGATCAGTTCATTCCCCCGCATGATGATCTGCCGGCAGCCGATGCGCGCCCCGCGCGCGAGCTCGACCTGCGTCCGGATCTCCAGCCGGTCATCGATCCGCGCCGGCCGCACGAAGCGCAGGCCCAGCTCGGACACCATGAATGTCACCGGCGCGCCCGCAGACATCATCCGCGTATGGCTCGCCCCGATCGCCCGGATGAATTCGGAACGCCCCCGCTCCAGGTACCGGACATAATTTGCATGATACACGACGCCGGAAAGGTCCGTGTCTTCATAGTAGATGCGGAGCGGCATCCTGTGCTCGCGCCCGTTGATGCGCCCGCACCCCGGGTCGGCATCCATCCGCCCCTCCCATGTCCCCAGGCGCCCCCATCAGACGCCCGTCAGATTTGTGCAAGTTGCTTGCCGCCGCTTGACGGACTTCCGGCTGCGGCGGCAGATGCCGCTCCCGCCAGCAAGGAAAGAGCCCGATGTCGCAAAAGGAAATGCGCCTCATCCCGAAGCCCCCGGCCGACGCCATCGTGCTAACGCCGGACGCGGGCAAGCTCGCCCTCGAAGGAAACGGCGGCGACACTTATCGCTGCGGGGCCTGCAAGACCCGCCTGATGGACAATGTCAGCCACATGGACGTCTTCCACGGCGAGCCCTTCGACGCCGTCAAATGCCCAAAATGCGGCAAGTTCAACGGCCTGCCGGAAGACGACCACCACCATCATTGATGGATCGGCCGGGATTTTCGACAGGAGTCAGGTTCCACCCCCGATTCCTGTCTGTTCCCCCTCCGATTCCATCGCGTTTCCGCGTTCTGTGGATAAGCCGAGGCTGTGGATAGTTCAGGCCGGGACGAACTCCCGGTCCCGCCGCAGCAAAAGATCAACCCGCATCGCAGCCCGGTCCGGATCGACCGCAGCCTCCGCCGGCAGGTAGCGATCGTGGCACAGCACCATGTCCGCCTCGACGCCATTCGACGACAGCGGCAGACGCAGCCAGTAATGGATCGACCCATCCTTCAGCCGCGTCGCGCCCGAAACCGGCGTCTCGCGCAGCAGTGAGCGCGTCGCCAGTTCAGCCCACATAGCCCCGCCCCGGCAGGCATCGATCTGGTCCGCCGTCTTGCCGCGCGCCTCGCCGCCGAAGATCGCCTGCAGCCCCGTGCCCGCCAGGCGGAAACGGAACTGCCCGCCGCCCTCGCAGCTCAGGATCGAGACATACGCCAGCTCGCGATTGATTGCGGAGATATCGATATCCTCGCACGTGATGAAATTGCGTCCCCGCAACCGCTTGCGCCAGGATTCAAGCACCTTCGTCTGCCCCGATGGGGCAGCAGCTTCATGATCAAACGACATTCTCAGCCCCCTGGAATCAAATACGGAACGGACCGAAATCCGGCATCCGCAAAGACTTCTGTTTTTGAACAGGATCCGTCAGGCCAGCCCGACCCCCGGATCTTTTACTGAGGGAGCCGCTCCCCGCAAACACACGCAACTCGAAGCGACTCAGTGATTCGCACCACTGTCCCGTAGGGTGATTCGCTTCGCCGACTCAGGCAAGGGCCTTCGCGAACCAATTCTTCATATGCATCAACAAAGTCCAAACAGTGTGTCTTGTTACGGACACGACCCAAATGCTTGCGACTTGGAGTCATTCAAGAAATGGCGCCCCAGGAACGAGCGCGGACGCTACTTCTTCATCAACCCGAGGCCCATCTTGCGGGCAAGGTCGGAGCGCTGTTTCGCATAGGCTGGCGCCACCATTGGATAGTCGGCCGCCAGACCCCACTTCTCGCGATACTCCTCCGGCGACATGTCATACCGCGTGCGCAGGTGGCGCTTCAGCGACTTGAACTTCTTCCCGTCCTCCAGACAAACGATGTGATCGTCCGTCACAGACTTCTTCACCGAAACAGCCGGCTTCAACTCCACCCGCGGCTCGGCGGCCGGCGCACCCTGGATTTCGGCCAGCGTTGCATGCACCCGCTCGATCAGCCGGGGCAAGTCCACGACAGGGACGGTATTGTGCGCCACATAGGCGGAGACAATATCCGAGGTGAGTTCGATAAGACTAGACCCGGGCCGTGCTTCCGTATCCATCTGCAACGTTGCTTCCCGACAGGTTGAATCACTTTGTTCAACGCCATTACTGCAAGGATACTGTGTGAGTTCACGAAGTCTGTAAATGCCGTCCTGAACAGACGCGCACTATTGTGAGAACTTCAGGCGCGGCTGCTAGCCGAACAGGGAAATCGCCAGGACAACGCCCAGTATTGCGAGGCTGAGGAGAGCGGTCGCGCTTAGCGGAACCCTGGCCGCGACCCAGCCCTGCGGTCCGAAGACCTGCCGGGCCGCCAGCTGCACCGATCCGCCAAGGGCCGCAGCCGCATGGGACAGACCCCGCCCGGCCCCGCCCGCGAACTTGCCGACAGTGCGAGCCATCACGTGCCAGCCCCGCCGCCACAACCACTCAACATCGATGATCAGCCCTGGCTGTTCAGCCGGATACCAGCGCCGCCACTGCAACAGCATGAAGGCCAGCGTCGCGAACACCAGAAGCTGCAATTGCTGCAGCACATGCCCCACCGTCCACAACTCGGTCGCGAGATAATCCAGCGCTACGTCCTGATACGGCAGGAACTGGTAGAGCCAGGCGGGTGATACGCCGACCAGAATGCACAACGCCGCCGCCGACCCCATGGCGAGCAGCATGTTGAACGGCGCCTCCTGCGGGCGCTTGCCGCTGTCATGACTGAAGAAGGCGAAGTACGGGATCTTGATCCCCGAATGCTCAAGCACGCCGGCAGACGCGAACAGCAGCATGATCCACACGACAAACAGCGCCGGGTCCGCATGCGAAGCCGACATCACCATCGACTTCGCGACAAAGCCCGAGAACAGCGGCAGCGCCGAAATCGATGCCGCGCCGACAAGACAGAACAACGTCGTCCACGGCATCGTCCGATGCAGCCCGCCGAGCTCGCTGGCCTTCGTCGTGCCCGTCCGGTAGAGTACTGCCCCCATGCTCATGAAGAGCAGCGCCTTGTACATTATGTGCGCAAACGCATGCGCCGCCGCACCGTTGACCGCCAGCTGCGTGCCAATGCCGACAGCGCACACCATGAAGCCGACCTGGTTGTTGAGGCTGTAGGCCAGCACTTTGCGCAGGTCATTCTCGATAACCGCAAAGAAGACCGGGAACACGGTCATCACCGCGCCGATCCAGATCAGCCAGTCCAGCCCCGCGAAGTAACGCGCCAGCGCATAGACGGCGAGCTTGGTCGTGAAGGCCGAGAGCACGACAGCACCGGTCTCTGAGGCGCGCGGATAGGAATCCTGCAGCCAGTTGTGAACCATCGGGAACGCCGCCTTGATCCCGAACCCTGCAAGGATCAGCACCGCCCCCGGCGCATTGATGTCCATCACGCCGACAGGCAGCCCTGCCTGGCTTGGCGCGATCAACGCGAACTGCGTGTCCCCCGTCGCCGACGCGTACATGCAGATGCCCGCCAGCACGAGCATGCCCGAACTGACCTGGAAGACGAGATAGCGCACGGCCGCCCGCACGCTCTCCGGCGCGCGCGGCGCGAGGATCTGGAAAACCGACGCAATCGCCGTCAGCTCCCATGCGATGAACAGGCTGATCAGGTCGCCGACGAAGACCGCCGTCACCGACGCGCCCGCATACAGCATCGCTGTTGAATCCTGCAGCGCATCGCGCCGATGCAGCGAGTAAACGCCCACCATCGCTGCCGCGATGATGAAGGCGAGACCGAACACGAAGGACAGACTGTCCGGTCGATACAGCACCAGATCCAGTCCAAGGAACTGCACGGTCTGCAGGTCGATGCTCAGCCCCTCGGCCGAGATCAGCGCGATCAGGGCTACCAGCGGCCCGCCCACCATCAGGATGGCGCGCGAAGCAACGTCCCGCGCAAACGGCAACATCAGCGCAGCGGCGAGGATGAAAAACCCCGGATTGGTGTTGGCCAGGAAGTCGGCGAGGCGCTCAATCGTCACCACCGGCCTCCCCGCTTCGCTTCTCGTAATAGTCTTCCGGCCGCCGCAGCATCTTCCCGAGAGGCCAGCCGCTCAGCACAGCAAACGAAAAGGCGATGAATCCGAACGCACCTTGAAAACCGGGAACCTTGGTAACGTCCTTCACAGGACTGACGGACAGCAACATCTCGATCCCGATCAGCGCCAGACCGGCGATGGCAAGCGCCCAGGTAAAGACCTTGGCGAAGAGCGGCGTCCGCATCCACGAGAACAGCAACACCGACAGCGGATGCTCGCCCGACTCGCCAAGAACAGGCTCGCTGCGAGCAGGATCCTTTTCATCGCTCATGGCGCAGCCTCCAGCAGCGTGAAAGCGCCGAGCGGTTCGAGATAGTCGGCGATGAACGCGGCGCAAGCGAACAGCACAACGCATCCGATCGCCGTGATTCCTGCCGCGGCAATCGCCGCACCTGGCGCCCCGCCGGGCCGCGTGAAGTCACGGCCCTTGACGCCCGGCGGCGCGAACAGCGCGCTGAACGCGACGGGCAGAAGGTAAGCGATAGTCAGCAATGACGACACGATCATCGCCGCCGCCGTCAGCCACTCGCCTGAGCCGAACGACGCATCGACCAGCAGGAATTTCGACCACATGCCACCCATCGGCGGTAACCCGATCACGGACAGAGAAGCCACGAGGAAGAACGTGAACACGATCGGCATCCGCCGCCCCGCCCCGCCCATCTCGGATACCTTCGCGGCGCCCGTCGCGACGTAGATCGCGCCCGCGCACATGAAGAGCGTGATCTTGGCGACCGCATGCACGATCATGTGCAACCCGCCCGCCACGAGTCCCGAGGCGAATGGCAGCATCGCGGCCGACGTGATGTACGCAAGCTGCCCGACCGTCGACCAGGCCAGCCGCGCCTTGAGATCGTCCTTGGTCAGCGCCACCAGCGACGCGATCACAATCGTCGCCGCCGCGATCCATAGGATCCACATTGCCGCCGGCAATGCGGTGATCAAGTCCGGTCCAAAAATGTAGGCGGACACTTTGAGGACGGTGAACACGCCCGCTTTCACGACTGCCACCGCATGCAGCAACGCCGAAACCGGCGCCGGCGCCACCATCGCCGCCGGCAACCAGCCATGCAGCGGGATCAGCGCAGCCTTTGCCGCCCCGAACACGAGCAGGAGAAGCAGTACGTTCTCGATCACCGCACTTGTCTTGCCGGGCAGCAACCCGCCCGGCGTGAACGTCGTCGATCCCGCCACGCTCGCAACGCCGATGATGCCCGGCAGGAACAGCACGACAGACGCGCCGACCAGCGTGCCCAGATAGATCCTCCCCGCCCGCCGCGCCGCTTCATTGCCCTTGTGCGTCACCAGCGGATACGTCGCCAGCGTCAGCGCCTCGTAGAAGATGAACAGCGTGAACAGGTTCGCCGCCATCGCAATGCCCATCACGGCGAACATGGCGAGCGCAAAGCACATGTAGAACCGCGTCTGGTTAGCTTCGCGCGCGCCCCGCATGAAGCCAATCGAGAACAGCGAGTTCACCGCCCACAGCACGCTTGCCATCACAGCGAACAGCGCGCCCAGAGGCTCCAGCCGGAAAGCGATCTCCAGCCCCGGCATCGGCCGCACGACCATCATCTCCGGCGCATCGCCCGCGCCCACACGCACGAACATCGAGATGGTGATGATGCACAGCCCGATGCACGCCACCATCGTAAGTGTCTCGCGCACATCCGGCATCCGCCCGACAGCGTAGGTCACCACCGCTGCAAACAGCGGCAGCACCAGCGCCAGCGTGATCAGAAGCTCGCCATCGTTCATGGCGCCGCTCCCAGCACCGCGGCGGCGCTCACATCCGCCATGCTCGACGGCAGGGTGGACGCGACGCCGAACCACAGCGACAAGCCCGCAAGAATGAACAGCGGAACCAGCACGCCAACCGGCGCCTCTCGCGCACGCTCGCCGCCGGCAGCAGGCGCCCGGAAGAAGATCGCCTCCATCATGCGCCCGACATAGATCAGCGTCAGCAACGACCCGATCGCCAGCGTCACCGCGATCCAGACTGCCCCAGACTCCAGTGCGGCGGCGATCAGCGCCCATTTCGCGAGGAAGCCCATCGTCATCGGCACGCCCGCAAGGCTCGCCGCGCCGACACCGAACGCCACCGCCGACCACGGCGCCTCACGCGCGATGCCAGCGAAATCATCAACCGTGCGCGCCTGCACGCTCATGGCGAACGCGCCGACCGCCATGAACAGCGCGCCCTTCAACAGCGCGTGCGCGATCAGGTAGTACACGCCAGCCGAAATTCCCGCAGCCGTCGCCAGCGACACGCCGAGCAGGATGAACCCCACCTGCGCCACAGATGAGAATGCGAGTATCCGCCTTATCTCTTTTGCGAAGATTGCCTGCACAGAACCTATGATCACCGCAGCCGCTGCGAGCGGCGCCAGGATCCAGCGCAGGAATATCTCGCCGAATTGCCCGTCAGGGAAAACGTCGAACACGAAGCGGACGATCAGGTAGATCGCCGCCTTCGTCGCGGTCGCCGCGAGGAACACCGAGACCAGACTCGGCGCGCCCGCATACGCCCCTGGCAACCAGCCATGCAGCGGGAACATCGCCGCCTTGACGCCTAGGCCCGCCACCACAAAAGCCAGCCCCGCCTGCACCGCAGCGTTGTCGCCCAGCGTCGCCAGCCGCATCGCCATGTCGGCCATGTTGAGCGTGCCTGTGGCAGCATAGAGAAAGCCGACGCCCAGCACATAGAAGGTCGCACCGACCGTGCCGAAGATCAGGTAGTTGAACGCCGCCGGCAGCGCACGCTTGTCCCGCGCCTCACCCACGCCGACCAGCGCATACGTTCCAATCGAGGACACCTCCAGGAACACGAATGCGTTGAACGCATCACCGGTGAACACGAGTCCGAGGAACCCGGCGAGGCAAAGCAGATACCCGGACTGGAACAGCGTATGCTTCTCTGGCTTTACCTCCGACACCAGCGTGTGGCCCGAGTAGAGCGCGCCAACAACACCAACCGATGCGATCAGCAACCCCATCGTCGCGCCCAGCGCATCGATGCGCAGCGCAATGCCCATGGGCGGTGCAAACCCGCCCAGCACATAGTCGACCACGCCCTCGCGCGCGACCTCGCCCGCCACAGCCACCGACATCCACAGCGCGAACGCGGCCGTCAGTACGGACACCATCCACGCCGTCCGTGCGCCGGGACTGAGCACGGCGACGCATGCGCCGACTAGTGGCCCGGCGATCACCAGGATCGGCGCCTGCGCCGTCAGGGCTGGCGGCGCGACATATATGGCCTCGAACAGGATCAAGCGCCGGACTCCGCGCGGGCCGGTCCCGACTGCGCCGCCTCAACGCGCGCAACCGCCTCGATCTCCTCGGCCTCCACCGTGCCGTAAGCCTCGCGAATGCGCACAGCGATCGAGAGCCCCACCGCCAGCGTCGCAACGCCCACCACGATCGCGGTCAGGACAAGCACGTGCGGCAGCGGGTTCGAATAGACGACCCCCTCGACCCCAAACTGTTGCACGTAGGCAGGATCGAGCGGCGCCGCGAGCGCGCGCCCCTCCGGGCTGTCAGCGTAGATCGTGATCGCCGCCGTTCCGCCCATCACCTTGCCCAGGCTGATGTAGAACAGCGCGGTCGACGTCTGGAACAGCGCCAGTCCGACCATGCGCTTGATCAGGTTGCCCGTGCTGAACAGCACATACAGCCCGATCATCATCAGCACGATGACGATGATATAGTTGAAATGCGTGACGGCCATGCTCATGACGCGGCCGCCTGCTCGTCGGCTGCGCGACCGGCGAAGCCGTAGAAGATCGTCAGCATCGTCGCCGCAACGGTGAACAGCACGCCAAGCTCGATGAAGAAGATACCGAAATGCTGGCCCCAATGGTGCGCATGATCGGGATCGCCCATCAGCCCCGGCGGGATCATCGCCTCGACGCTCGGGCTGAACAGGTAATCGTAGTCGAGAAAATCGCCGCCATTGAGGATGCAGACAATCCCCACGCCCGCGTACAGCAGCACGCCCACCGCCGCGATGCTGCGCACCGCGCGCACCGGGATCGCCACAATCGTCTCGCGCAGGCCGAAGACCAGCGCATGCAGGATCGGCGCAACCGCGAGGATCACGCCCGCCTGAAACCCGCCCCCCGCGCCAAGATCGCCGTGGAACTGCACATAGAACGCAAACAGGGCAATCAGCGGGATCAACAGCTTCGCAGTCACGCGCAGCACGACATGATGATCCCCTGCGGCCACCGGCGGCGCCGACAGCGCCGAGCGCGGTCCGAAGCCCAGCATCAGCGCGACCCCGATACCTGCCGCGAACACCACAACTGTCTCGCCCAGCGTGTCGAAGCCGCGATAGCTGGACAGGACGGCTGTCACCATGTTGGGAACGCCGATCTCCTTCGGCGTGTCGATCATGTAGCTGCGCCCGACATGCGCATTTGCGGGCGACGCCGGATCGCCGAACTCGGGCAGGCCCGACACCGCATAGATCAGCAGCCCGCCGACACCGACCACCAGCAAGGCCGGCGCAATCGTCATCCGCCAGTTATGCCGCACCGGCCCGGCACGCACGAGAAGGATGGCGCCCAGCAAGACGATGGTGGAAATGCCGGCGCCAACGACAGCCTCCGTGAAAGCCACGTCGGCCGCGTCCATCACCAGCAGCCACGCCGCACTGACCAGCGAATAGATGCCCAGCAGCAGGATGGACGCCAGCAGGCTGCGCATTCGCGCAATCGCGAAACCGACGATGACGAGCATCAGCAGAAGCGCCACGTTGAGCGCAAAGTTGGCCTGCAGCGCGATATCGTTCATGGCGCGGCGCTCTTGCCGTCGCTGCCGCCTGCGCGAGACGCATCAGGCTTCGCCTGGTTCGCATCCACACCCTTCATGATCTGGAACGCGCCGATGCGCGGCGTGTGCCCGGCGCTGAACGCGGCGTTGGCAAGGGCATTGGCGGCGGCTGGCGTCGTCAGGATGACGAACACCCACACCATCGCGAGCTTCAGCGTCTCCGGCGTCAGGCCCGAGATCAGCCCCAGCCCGACCAGCACCAGCGTTGCTCCGCCCGTGTCCGTCAGGCTCGCAGCGTGAATGCGCGTGTAGACGTCTGGAAAGCGCATCACGCCGACACCGCCTAAAAGTGTCAGCAGCGTTCCGGCGACAACGAGCGCGCCGCCAATCATGTGCAGGGCGTCAGCCATCCTTCGCCTCCTGCCCAAGCCGATGTGCGAGCGTGCGATAACGGAAGAACTTCATCAGCGCGATCGTGGTCACGAAGTTGATCAGCGCGTAGACGATGGCGATATCGAGAAAGGCCGGCCGCCCGAACAGGAAACCGATAATGGCGATCAGCAGCACGATCTTGGTGCCGAACGAATTCGCCGCCAGTATGCGGTCATACTGGGACGGCCCGACGATCGCGCGCCAGATCATCAGCGTCATGGCTACCACGAGCCCTGCAACACCAGCCGCCAGCAGCATGGGCTTAGCCCTTCCGCTTCGGGCCATCGGCCGCGCGGACGGCGCGGCGGTCCATCGACTCGAAACTCGCCGGCGCCGCGCTCTCGCGCACCAGTGCATGCACCTTCAACTCGTCGCCATCGACATCGACAGTGACGGTGCCTGGCGTCAACGTGATCGAATTGGCAAAAAGCGCCTTGCCGAGTTCGGTGCGCGCTTTGGTCTTCACGGTGACCATCGCGGGATCGATCGCATGACGGGGCCCCAGCACACGCGCAATCACGGCGATGTTGGATTTCACGATCTGGCCCAGCAGCCACGCCGCGTAGGGCAGCATCCGCATGACACGATGATAGGGTGATGCATCACGCCCGATGACGCCGAGCCGCGCCGACAGCCACAGCGCCAGCAGGACGGCAACCACGGCGAGCCCCAGAAAGTAGGGCGAAGTCAGCCCCGACAACGCAAACCAGAACGCTGTGAGGGCAATCAGCAGACCCGGCAGGTAGGTCATCGATGCGGCCTCCTCTGCTGGGACGCGCGACCCGTTTGAACCACTCCGCCGGAAATTTCCAGCAAAACCGGCTACCTGCCGAAGCCCACGCGCGGAACCACGTCTTCAATCCCAAGTTCCGAGAGCTCGACGTCAATATCGTCGCCACCCACGGCGGCTTCGGGCGAGAAGGCCGCGCTGAGGGACCAGTTCCAGTAACGCAGTACGGTCTGCGCCTTGGCGACTGCAATGGTCTCGTAGGCCTCCGAGACGCATGTGAAATCCGCGCCGCCTTCCGGCCGGCGCAACGCCGTCCACAACGCGCGCAGATACTGTCGCTTTAGACCCGTCGCCTTGCACAGAACGGCGAGCCCCTCGCCGCCTGGATCCTGGAAGATACGCTCCGCTGTTGACGCCTTGACGCCCGACAAGGCCGCGATGTCCATCAGCGCTTCGGGCGTAATGCCGATTATGGCCGCCGCATCGATGGCAGCCTCGAGACTGTCATGCGGCGAGCGGTCGATCGCCGTCCGGTCGCGCTGGCGCCGTTCGATGACCTGCAGCGCCTTGCGCACGACGGGATCCGCATCCGCCGCGGCATAGCGGAAGATGTCGCCGCACATGTCGATCAGCAGCGTCCTCTCGGCAGAGAAGCGCAGCAGGATTTGCCGGCGCTCCACAGGGCCCGACCACCAGAACATCGCAAGCGCATGCGCAGGACGCACCTCCTCGCGCTGGATCAGCAGGGGCGGCAGCGCAGGCGCCTCGCGCGAGGCCGCCACCATCAGCTCAACCGAGCGGTCGGACAGTTTCGACTGCGTGTTCTCCAGCAGCGCCTTCATCGCAAGCGTATCACCGCTCTCGGCGATCGCGGAGGCGACAGACGGGCCGATCTCGCGCCTCTGCGCAACGTACACGCGGTGCGGCGACTGACCATGCAGGATAATGTGACAGAGATCGGCGTCGTCGAACGCCTTGTTGTCGGCGAGCAGCAGCTGCGCGACGTGCGGCACATCGAGCGCAAGAAATCTCAGCAGCCGCTTCGGCGCCTGCGACATTTCCTGCAGCCTTCGCGCGCACAGCTCGCGCGCCGAGACGTCGGACTCGACGAGAATTTCAAGCAGCAGGTCTCCCGCGATCGCGCGGTCCTGGATGTTGCCCCGCGACGACGGTAGCGCCACCACATCCATCAGCCTGCGAAGCAGCGAGCGACGCGCAAAGCCTTCGGCCACCGCGGGCGAAGCGCCAGCTGACGCGCTACCAGGCCTGCCAGGTGCCTCGGCGGGAGACGAACGATCAGACATGCGCCCTGCTTCCTCTAGGGCACAGCATGCGTCAGTCGCGGTTAACGGATCATCAACCCCCGCCCGTGGGCCAGCGGAGCCGCGCCGACGTTCGAGAGATCAGGTGGCGTAGCCGGCCTCGGGTTTCTCGCCTGCACTGCCGGGATGAACGAAGACCAGCGCCAGCGAAGCCGCAAGGAGCCCCGCTACCAGATAAAAGAGCGCCGAAGGATCGGTCTCCACCGTTGTCACGGTCCCGCCTTCGGCAATCTGGTCCACCGGCACTGTCACGCCCAGCATCACCAGCTGACCCACCAGCGCGGCCAGCGCCCCGAGCAGCAGCGTCGACAGGATCGCCCCCGCCCGCCGCGTAACCGGCACGAGGATCAGCAGGGCCGCCAGAGCGCCCAGCACTCCAAATGCGAAACGCCCGCTTGGTTCAAAGTATGCGATGTCGGAGGCGTCACGGAAAACCTCGAAAAGATGGTTTCGCGCCGGCGGCTGGGGCGCGAGAAGCTCCGCAGCCATCCAGAACAGCATCACGACCAGGAACAGGGCAATCACCCAGCTACCCAGCGTCCGGGCTTCACGCATGACCGCACTCCCTCACGCACCAACAGCCTGCAGAATGGCCCAGATTGGCGCGAATTCCAAATGCCTGACATGCAAACCAAAAGGCGCCCCGACCAGCCAGCCAGAGCGCCTCGTCACAGTTTCGAAACAAAGGTCACGCCTTCGGCAGGTATTCCTGCAGCGACAGCTTGCCATCCTTGTTGGCATCCAGGCGCGTGAACGCCGCCTTGATCGCCTCTGGCGAGGGCTTTGCGCCGGGAATTTCGATCCGGGGCGGCTCAGGCGTATCGGGACCGCCCTGCCAGTTCATGCGGATCATCGGCGGCGCGACGATCTTCGCATACTCGTCCTGGCTCAGCGACTTGTCGCTGTTGGCGTCGAGGATCTCGAAGCCGCGCGTCAGCATCGCGGTCTGGTTCGCGCGGTATTCGTCAAGGCTGACCTTGCCGTCCTTGTTGAGGTCGATCGCGGCGAACTCTTCCTTGCGGATGTCGTCCACCGAGAACGTCATCGTCTTCGCGGTCGCGACGCCGGCGCCGCCCGGAGTATCTTCCGTCTTGTCGCTCACCTCGTGACGCGAGATGAACTTGAACTCGTGCTTCTGGTCCGCAGCTTTGTCGCCATCGGCGCCGCCCAGCTCGTCGGGCAGGTAGAAGGCAAACGCATCCTTCTTCATCACGCCCGGCTCGATCTTGATGTCCACTGGCGGCTTGTCGCCGCTGCGCGTGATGGTGCGGGTCTCGATGACCACATCGTCCTTGCCACCGTCGGCAGGCTTCGGCCCGAGAAACTCGTCGACCGACAAGACGCCATCGCTGTTGACGTCGAGACGGGAGAACTGCGCCTTGAAGTCCGGCGCGGCTGCGCTGGGCAACACAGCGAGCGCGGTCAGGCCGATGGCAAGCGCACCGCCGGCGGCGACGCGCGGGGCGTACCGGCGCACATTGGAGGGGAGTGTCATGAAGAGCGTCCTTTTGTCTGCCTCGATGGGCGGCCGCTCACGCGCGTCGAGATAGGACTGCACCTGCTCGCGAACGACTTCGCTGGCGGTGGTGCCGTCCTCCCGGCAGGCGGTCAGAAACGCCTGCTTGGTCTCATGGGGAATCCGGACTTCCAGGGTTTCGGACTTCTTGACCCGCTGGGTCTTCTGGTCGGCTTTCCTGTTGTCGGTCATCGACCATCTCGTTTCATGGAATGGCATCCCTCGGCGCGTGCGGCCGTCCTTGACATGAGGACGGTCCGCGTCTCCAGCCCAGCGAATTGCCGCGTGGGCGCCAGACAGATTCCGTCCGGCCATGGCAGGATGATGGCGCGTCCCTCCACAGGCTTCTCCAATTCCTGTCCGGACGCCAGCGAATCCGTGTCCGGACATGGCTTGCGGCTGAATTTTCAGCGAATACTGTCGACTGCACCGGACCCAAGGAAGGCTTCCACCATGCGCATGGTCAACTTCGCCGATCTCGAATCCCTCGTCGGAACCGAGGTGGGGGCCTCACCCTGGCACCAGATCACCCAGTCGCAGATCAACAAGTTCGCCGAGGCGACCGGCGATCACCAATGGATCCACGTCGATGTCGAGCGCGCCACAAAGGAACTCGGCGCCCCCATCGCCCACGGCTACCTGACCCTGTCCCTTCTCCCCATGCTGGCCGCCCAGATCATGCGTGTGGAGAACGTCACCCGCGGCATCAATTTTGGCTGCAACAAGGTGCGCTTCACCAACATGGTGCCCGTCGGCTCCCGGGTCCGCCTGCGCCAGAAATGCCTCGCCGTCGAAAGCCGCGCCGGCGGCAAGCAGATCGTGATGGAGTCCACCATCGAGATCGAAGGCAAGGACCGCCCCGCCTGCGTCGCCGAGTCGATCGGCATCATCTACGGCGCCTAGCGCGCCTGACGCTGCGGCGCCCTTAACCGCAAAACTGACACGTCGTCAGGGAAAACCTGTGCACGGCCCGGGCGTAATGCCTTCCGCCCACATGGTTTTCCGCCGGTCCGCTTGGGACGAATCGCCGCTTCCCCCACAAAAGCGCACCCCAGACGGATTATATGTCGACGATGGCGCGCAAGACTTCCCCGAGAACAGGCAGCAGGACCGGACGTATGACGGCGGGATCGGGCGGTCCTGCCGGACCCGGACCGACATCGCCCCAACCGCCCCGCGCCCGGCGCGACGCCGAGGCCGTGATCGAGCAGCTCGGCCGCGCCCGCAGCGACCCGTACGCCTGGCTGAAGGACGACAACTGGCGCGAAGTCATGCGCGACACGTCCCGCCTGCGCGCCGACATCCGCACCCATCTCGAGGCGGAGAACGCCTACACCCAGGCCGTCCTCGAGGCGCCGACTGCCGCCTTGCAGGACCAGCTGTTCGAGGAGATGCGCGCCCGCATCAAGGAGAATGACAGCTCGGTCCCCGCCATCGACGGGCCCTGGGCCTACTATCGCAGGTTCCGCGAGGGTGGCGAGTATCCGCTGTTCTCGCGCCGCCTCGCCGACCAGGCCTTCGCCGACACTCCCGGAGTTGAACAGCTCCTGATCGATGGCGACGCCATGGCGAAGGGCTGCGACTACTTCGACATCCGCAAGGTCTCGCACTCGCCCGACCACCGCCTCATCGCCTTCGCCATCGACGACAAGGGATCGGAATTCTACACGCTGCACGTCCGAGATTGCACCACCGGCGCCGAGGTCGACACCATCCGCGACACCTATGGCGACTTCGTCTGGGGCGAGGATTCAAAGTCGATCTTCTGGGTTGCGCGCGACGAGAACGTCCGCCCCGTCGCCGTCTTCTGCCGCCGCCTCGAAAGCGGCGCGGACGAGCTTGTCTATCGCGAGCAGGACCCCGGCTATTTCGTCGGCGTGCAGAAAAGCGAGTCCCGCCGCTTCATCTTCGTCGTGGCCAACGACCACACCACCACCGAGTGGCGCTACATGCGCACCGAGAGCGATAGTCATGCGCTGACCCTGGTCGCCGAACGCGAACCCGGCGTCGACTATTCCGTCGTTGATTTCGACGACCGCTTCTGGATCCGCACCAATCGCAACGGCGCCGTCGACTTCGCGCTTGTGTCTGCGCCGCACGAACATCCCGAAGAAGAGAACTGGCGGATCGAGATTCCGCACCGCCCCGGCATCCTGCTGCTCGATATCGAACCCTTCGCCAACTTCATCGCGCGGATGGAGCGCGAGAACGGCCTGCCGCGCATCGTCGTGCGCGAACGCACAAGCGGCGCCGAACACGCCATCGACTTCGCCGAGGCCGCCTATTCGCTTGGCATGTCGAGCGGCTATCGCTGGGACTCGCCGTGGCTACGCTTCGAGTATTCATCGCCCAGCACGCCCGCGCAGGTCTTCGACTACGACATGAGTTCGCGCCAGCGCATTTTGCGCAAGACGCAGCTTGTCCCATCGGGCCACAATCCTGACGACTACATCGTCGAGCGCATCGATGCGCCCGGCGACGATGGCGCTCTTGTGCCCGTGACGCTGCTGCGCCACCGCACGACGCCGCTCGACGGCACTGCCCCCGTGCTGCTCTATGGCTACGGCTCCTATGGCATCACGCTTCCGGCAGACTTCCGCACCGGACGTCTCAGCCTCGTCGACCGCGGCTTTATCTACGCGAGCGCCGACGTGCGCGGATCGATGGCCAAGGGCTATCAATGGTATCTCGACGGCAAGCTCGAGAAGAAGGCGAACACCTTCACCGACTTCGTCGCCGCCGGGCGCCACCTCATCAGCCTCGGCTACACCTCACGCGGCAGGATCGTCGCGATGGGCGGTTCAGCAGGCGGCCTGCTGATGGGGGTCGCCGTCAATCTCGACCCGACCCTGTTCGGCGGCATCATCGCCGCCGTGCCCTTCGTCGACGTGCTCAACACCATGTCCGACGACAGCCTTCCGCTCACCCCGCCGGAATGGCCTGAATGGGGCAACCCGCTGATCGACGCCGACGCCTACGACCGGATCGAGGCGTATTCGCCCTACGACCAGGTCAGCCTGCGCGCCTATCCGCCCATGCTGATCACGGGCGGGCTAACTGACCCGCGCGTCACCTATTGGGAGCCCGCCAAATGGGCAGCCGCCCTCCGCCACGAGGCGCCCGATGGCGGACCTTACTTTCTGAAAATCAACATGGACGCCGGCCATGGCGGCGTATCGGGCCGCTTCGCGAGCCTCAAGGAAACGGCCCTGGAATTTGCCTTCGCGCTCGCCTGCGTCGGCCGCGGGAACGTTTCTGGCTGGAGCAGCGCCACCCCCGGTTGACCTCACGTTCCCCAAGCCGGTCATGCGACGCGCCGAGGACGACCGGCCGCAAAGGCTTGCCCTGCCGCCCCACTCTGGGTAGTTCAGTTCGAGTTGGGGGTGTGATGCGACATGGATACACCAGACGAGTGGCCTGCAACGGGGGGCGCGAAGCCCGGCTCGCGCGCCAAGCCGCGCGTGGACAAGGAAGCCCGCAAGGCTGAGTATCTTCGCGCCGCGGCGCGCGCTTTCCTCACACGCGGCGCTTCCGCCTCGATGCAGGATGTCGCAGACGCGGCCGGCGCGCCCAAGCCTGTCTTCTACCGCATCTTTCCCTCGCGCGCCGAGCTGATCGAGGCGCTCTTCGCACACGTCCGCGACACCATCGTGAAGAGTCAGCAGGGCAAGTGGGACGGCTATGGCTGGGCGTTGCGCGTCCTCTATCTGGAAGCGAGGAAGGACCCGGAAATCTTCCTCGTCGTGCTGAAGACATTCGGCGGCGATCCTTCACTCGCGCAGTTGCGCGAACGACTGCTCGATCTCGTCTACAGGCAGGCCGCGAAGTTCTTCGAGCCCTCCAACGGCGCGCCATCCGGCCCGCCCGACCGCACCGTCCGCGCGTCCCGCACGATGACCGGCCTGCTGTTCGACACGCTGGTCGCTTGGCTCGAAGACAATGACGGACTGACAGACGAGAAGCGCTTCGTCTGGTGGGGCCGCATCGTCCGCGAATGGCGCCTCGCCACCCGCGAAGCTTACGAACTGGATGCGCCCGAACCGCGCACGCACGGAACTGTCTAGCGCGCATCCCCGGCGCATCTGAACCCGACATGCATCAGCGACGTATCAGGCGTCGCGTGCGAACGCGCGGTCGCCCGAAATCCCTCGCAGACGCCGTCGCTGCACAGGAACGATCCACCGCGCTGGACACGCTCGTTCATTGTGCGCGGGTCTCCAGGCGCGACAGGATACGAAAGATACGCCGACGACGTCCATTCCCAGACATTGCCCGCCATGTCGGTGAGACCCGACGGCGCCTCGCCGAAGGCGCCGACAGGCGAGGTCCCGAGATACCCGTCATCGCCCGTGTCCATGATCGGGAAGACGCCCTGCCATGTATTCAGCCTGAATTTCGCATCAAACGAGGCAGGCGTTCCGGACCTGAAGACCGTACCATCCGGCGTTTGGCCCAGCTCGGCGGCACGCTCCCACTCGAACTCGGTCGGCAGCCGCGACCCATGCGCCGCGCAATAGGCGGTTGCATCGTTCCACGACACCTGCGTCACCGGATGATCAGCCGCTGCAGCCTCCTGGTCCGGCCCACGCGGATGTTCCCACGTCGCGCCGTCCATCATCAGCCAGGCCCCATCGCCCTTGCTGAGCACGCCGGCGCCGCCGAACTTTTCGGCCTCGGTCACATAGCCCGACTTTTCGACGAATGCCGCGAACTGGGCCACCGTTACGGGCGAGCGGTCCATACGGAACGTGGCGATGTCCGCCGTGAACGCAGGCCGCTCATCGCGCGGCGCGCTATCGTCGCCGATCTGCACGCGCGCTCCGGGTATCTCCACCATCACGGCATCGCGTGTCAGCGGCGGTGGCGAACACGCAGCGAGCACAGATGCGACCAGCAGAAACGACGCCATCCTGCTTCTTGATGCCAGGGAGGACGAAGACGCCCGCCTGCCTGTCATATCGGCAACTCGAACGGCGTGCCGCAGACGTTGTAGTTGATGAACGGGCGCGAGGGCCATGCCGGGTCCTTCAGGTCCTTCGCCCAAAGGTCGAAGGCGTCGTTCAACTCCTTCAGCTTGGCTGGTTCGCTGGCCGCCAGGTTGGTGGTCTCGTTCAGATCATCTTTCAGGTTGAACAGATAGGTGAACTTGCCATCGAGGCTCTTCCACAGCTTCCAGTCACCCTTGCGGATCGAGGCGTGCGGCGTCCGTCGCCAGGCCAGCTGGTCATGAGGGATTCCCTGCACCTGCCCACGCAGGAAAGGCACAAGATCGACGCCGTCGAACACGCGATCGGTCGGCAGCTTGCCGCCCGCCGACGTCAGCGACGTCGTGAACACGTCCATCGTCGAGACGATCTCGCGATAGACCTTGCCCGCCTCCAGCCTGTCCGGCCACTTCACCATGAAAGGAACGCGTGTCCCGCCCTCATAGTGGCTCAGCTTGCCGCCGCGCAGTGGCTGGCAATCGCAGATGCCTTGCACGTAAGCGGCGCATCCATTGTCCGACATGAAATAGACGATCGTGTTGCCGCTCTCGCCGGACGCCTCCACCGCATCCAGGATGGCGCCAACCTGGTCGTCCAGCGCGGCGATCATCGAGGCATAGACCCGCATTCCATCGTCCTTGATGTGTGGGAAGCGGTCATAATACTTTTTCGTCGTCTGCAGCGGCGTGTGCGGCGCGGTGAATGCCGCATAGAGGAAATAGGGCGTGTCGCTCGCTGCATTGCGCGTCACGAACTCCACGGCGCGCTCGCCAAGGTATTCGGTAAGGTAGCGGTCTTCGTTCTCGACCACCTTCCGCGTCGGACCTTCAAAGATCCTGTTGTGCGCAGTGCGCACAGGCGTTGGCCGCGAATCCGTCCCCTCCAGCTCGGCGAAGATTTCGTCGGGGGCTTCGGGGTTCATGTAGGACGTCGCACCCGTCAGCAGTCCGACGAATTCATCGTACCCCCGGTTGGTCGGATAGAAGTCATCGTTCGACCCCAGATGCCACTTGCCCACCAGCCCGGTCTGGTACCCAAGATCATTGAGCGCCTTGGCCAGCGTGATCTCGCCTTTCGGCAGGCCGAGATTCTGTTCGACGTCGCGGGCGGGTGGCCCGTTGTTGAACTCGAAGCCGAACCGGTCAGGATGCCGCCCCGTATTGACGCCCGCGCGCGATGGCGAAC
>JBBAUA010000017.1:0-66578 GCA_040398465.1 Hyphomonadaceae bacterium
GCCATCTTGCCCATCGCCTCGCGGTCGATTGCGCCGTCGTCCATGGAAGTCTCCTGGGGGCGGCTGGTCCGCCCGGCGGTCTTGTCCGCGATGTGTAGGCGTTCGAGGCGGGTTGAGAAAGCGAGCGCCGCTGATGAAGAAAGAGGCCCGCCGCCCGCCCGGCGCTCCACGGACGGGCAAAGGGTAGTCAGCCCGCTTTCGCGTGTTATGCAGGCAGATCGTTTCCGGGGAGCCCCTGACGCATGCAACGCCTGATCTTCATAGGCCTGATTCTCGCGATGGTGCTGGGCGCGGCGGTTGGCGCCTTCGTCTATGGCGACCAGGGCGCCCGGGTCACGGCGGCGGCAGACCGGGTGGCGGCGTTCGATACGAACCGGGATGGAACGCTGAGCGAAGAGGAATTCGCGGCCTCCGCGACGGGGCGGACCGATGGCCTGACCTTCGCGCAGGCAGACAAGAACAAGAACGGACAGGTCACGGCGCTCGAAATCGAGAAGACGCCGACCAAGAGCCAGACGGATATTGCGAGCTATTTCAAGATCCTGTCGGACATTTTCCTGCGCCTGATCAAGATGATCGTGGCGCCTCTTGTCCTTACGACGTTGACCGTGGGCATCGCCCATCTGGGCGGCGGAGCGGCCGTGGGGCGGATCGGCGCGCGGACAATGGGTTGGTTCATCACGGCCTCGCTTGTGTCGCTCGGGCTCGGCCTGGTCATGGTCAACCTGTTCCAGCCCGGGGTGAATTTCCCGGTCACCCTGGAGACGGCGGTGGCTGACCCTTCAACGGTGCAGACCGGTGCGTTCTCGCTGGCGGAGTTCATCACGCACGTCTTCCCGACCTCGATCGTGGATGCGATGGCGCGCAACGAGATCCTGCAGATCGTGGTGATCTCCTTGTTCCTCGGCGTGGCGCTGCAGGCGCTGGGACAGAAGACCGCGAAGGTGACGGACCTGCTGGAGCAGGGCGCTTTCCTGATGCTGAAGGTGACGGGCTACGTCATGATGGCGGCGCCGTTCGCGGTGTTCGGGGCCATCGCCTATACGGTCTCGCTTCAGGGTCTGGGCGTAATCGCCGACTATGGCCGCCTCGTGGGAACGTTCTTCCTTGCGCTTTTCGTGCTGTGGTCGCTGCTGATCTTCGTGGGTTTCCTTATCCTCGGGCCGCGCGTGTTCAAGCTGATCTGGGATGTGCGCGCGCCGGGGCTGCTGGCGTTTGCGACGGCGAGTTCGGAAGCGGCCTATCCGCGGCTGCTGGAACAGCTTGAGCGGCATGGCGTCGCCAACCGGGTGGTGTCGTTCGTCTTGCCGCTGGGCTATTCGTTCAACCTCGACGGCTCGATGATGTACTGCACCTTCGCGGTGATGTTCATCGCCCAGGCGATGGGCGTGCCGCTTACGATTGAGCAGCAGATCGGCATGCTCCTGCTGCTCATGGTGACCTCGAAGGGGATCGCCGGGGTGCCACGCGCCTCGCTTGTCGTAATATCCGCTACGCTACCCGCGATGGGCATGGATCCTGCCTGGATCGCGCTTGTGCTTGCGGTCGACGCCTTCATGGACATGGGGCGGACGGCCACCAACGTGATCGGAAACTCCATTGCCTGCGCGGTGATCGCGAAGTGGGAAGGGCTGCTGTCCGATCCCGACAAGGACCCGCCGACCGTGGAGGAAGTTCTCGGATCAGGCGAGGAAGAAGCCGCGGCCACGAGGAATCGGTGACTTGGAAACGCGCGGTGCTGACGCACCGGTCAGTTTCCAACTCAGAAAGTTGAAGCGAGAGGCGCCACTGCTCGTTGACGCGGCATGACGTGCGGGGCATATCACCGCGAAAGAAGGGTCGCCGGCTCCCCCCGGCGGTGCGGCGAACAACAATAACAGCGCCGTTTCCGAGGCCCCAGCGAGCCGACGCATTCGACAGAAATGCGACGAGAACGCGCAACCTGTTCTGCAAAAAACGGCGCTGTCAGACTGGCGCTTGGGGCAAAACGAAGGCATAGATTTCCGGTCTCACCACCAAGGCCTAGATGCCGGGGTTGAGACGCTGGGGCGTCGAGAGCGAGAGAGACATGTATTACGCTACAAAGCGGAGCAATACCACGACACGTGCCGTCGGCGTTGTCGGTGTCGTGCTTGGGCTTGGCGTTTCGGGCTACGCCCTCGCCAACGGACTCGGCATCATCGAGACTAATGATCGGGTCGAGACCGAGGTCGTCATGATCGAGGAACTCGAAGAGATCGTCGAGGACGAACCGCCGCCGCCGCCGGTCGACGTCGACCTGCCGCCGCCGCCGCCGCAGGTCATCCTGCCGGACTTCGTGTTCGACACGCCGCCGCCGCAAGAGAACGCCGTGAGGCAGGTGCAGGCCGTCGCCAATCCGGCGCCGCCGCCGCCGCCGGCTCCCGCCGCCAAGCCCGCGCCTCCGCCGCGTCCGGCCGTGAGCCCCAAGCCCAATACCAAGCGTTTCGAGGAGATGCTCAACAAGGACTATCCCGACAGCGCCATCCGCAAGAAGCAGGACGGCTCGGTTACGGTGTCCATGTGCATGAGCGTCGATGGTCGTGCGAGCGACGTGCAGGTTGTAAAGTCGAGCGGCGTTGAAGCTCTCGACAAGGCCACGGTGCAGGGGATGGCCAAGCTGCGCTTCGAGCCAGCCAAGGACGGCAACGGCAAGCCCATTGCCTGGTGCCCGCCGGTGTACTCGCCTTACGTGTTTACGGTGGTCTGGCGGTTGCCCGAATAAGGGCGACAGGTCGAAAGGCGCGCTGGGGATTTGTCACTCAAGCGGGTTATCAATCAGGCGGCACGAAGGGATAGCTTCGCACCGCCACAACTAGTCTCGGGGCGACCCGAATGAGGAGAAGACGGTTATGAAGACGGCGTATCTCGGGGATGGTCTGAAGCGGCAGTCCAATCCGGTAAAATTGTTGCTTGCCGCGCTTGCGATCCTTTCCATGCCGATGGCTGCGCTTGCGCAGCCAGCCGACGCCCCGCCGATGCTTCCGACGGAAGACGCCGCTCCGGCTGCTCCCGAAGCTGCCGCGCCGGCTGCTGAAGCTGCCGCAGAAGGCAAGGCCGACGGCGAAGCTCATTCGCTGGACGAAGCCTTCACGCTGGCGGCCGTGTGGACCGAGAGCGACGAAGTCGGCAAGGGCACGCTGATCATCATGATCATCATGTTCGCTGGCACGATCTACATCGCCGTCACCAAGGCGGTGGATCAGACCATGCTGAGCAACCAGATGAAGAAGATCCCGGCTTTCTGGGACGCCAACACGCTCGACGAGGGCCTTGACCTTCTCGGCCGCAACAACGCCTTCCGCGCTGTTGCCGAAGGCGCTATCGCTCAGGCCAACTCGGCGCAGGCCGGCCTTGGCGCGCGTATCTCGCGCTCCGACCGCATGTCGCACCAGGTTGGCATCGAGCTTGAGCGGATCAACGGACGCCTTCAGGGCGGCATGGCCTTCCTTGCCACCGTCGGAGCCATCTGCCCGTTCGTCGGCCTGTTCGGCACGGTGTGGGGCATCGTGAAAGCGCTGATCACCATCACCGCTTCGGGCGACGCCTCGATCGAGCGTGTGGCCGGTCCGGTCGGTGAAGCTCTGATCATGACCGCCATCGGTCTCGCGGTCGCCGTCCCGGCGGTTATCTTCTACAACCTGCTCGGCCGCCGGAACAAGAACATCTCCGACGCCGCGCGCCACTTCGCCTACGACGTCGACAAGCTGATGGCTTCTTCGGCCAAGGCCTAAGGTCGCGGCTGCTCAGGAGGCCACACCATGTCTGACGAAAAGATAGGCAAAGAAGGCGGAGGCGGCATCCAGCTGGTCGAGGAGGAGGATTCTCCGGTCAACTCCTCGATCAACACGACCCCGCTCGTCGACGTCATGCTTGTGATGCTGATCATCTTCCTGATCACCATCCCGGTGGCGGTGAAGAGCATCGAAGTTGAAATGCCGACCGAGCGGAACCAGGTGGTTGTCCCCAAGAGGGAGAACATCAACCTTTCCGTTCGGGCAGACGGCGCCGTCTATGAGGACCTCAAGGAACTCACCGAAACCCAGCTGGCGCAAAGGATGGCGGCCTTCGCCCGCCAGGACCCGCAACCTGAAGTGCATATCCGCGGAGACCTTTCGACCCCGTATTTCCAGGTCGGCAAGGTTGTCGAGATCGCACAGAGGTCCGGCATCCTGAAGGTCGGCTTCATCACCAAGGCGCCGCGCCCAGGTAGCCCCAGCTGACGTGTAAACTTCCCTCTCCCCGGATCCCGGGGGGAGGGCAAAAGGAGTAATGCCTCATGGCAATGGCAGTCGGCGAACGCGAAGAAGGCGAGCCGCTTTCAGAAATCAACACGACGCCGCTGATCGACGTGATGCTGGTGCTGCTGATCATGATGATTGTGACGCTGCCGCCGCAGCGCCACGCCGTGAAGCTCGACACGCCGCTTCCGCCGCCGCCGGACCAGCCGCCGCCGCCGGACGATATGCCGGATCCGATCCGCATCATGATCGGGTTCGACAACCAGATTTCCTGGATGGGCGAGATCGTGGACCGCAATTCGCTGGATGCGCGGATGAAGATCGAAGCCGGCCGCGCGATGCAGCCCGAGATCCACATTGAACCGGACCGTCAGGCCCAGTACGGCGTGGTCGCTCACGTGATGGCCGCCGCCCAGCGGAATGGCCTCAAGAAGATGGGTGTGATCGGGGGGACGTGAGCCAACGGCAAGTTGATTGCGTCGTGATCAGGATACCTTGATCGCGCCGCATTGTGCCCGGTGTCTTTGCAGGCGGTGCCCGTCCGACGGTCGGGGGCCGCCTTGCACAGTTCAAGCTGCGTGAATCGAGTTGAGGATGGGGTCGGGCGAGCTATATCGAATGCTAACCTGATCGCGATGCCAGATCAGAACCAAGGTGGAGGATTAAAGATGCACTCGTTCGGCAAAGCCTTGCGCAACAGCCTGCCCGGTCTGGGCCTTGGCCTGCTCGGCGCAGCCAGCGTCGCGATGGCCCCCGCGGCCTACGCCCAGAAGGTCACGGCGAAGAAGGAGTTCGTCGAGAACCTGCAGGCGGCATCAGCGGCGCTCAACTCCGGCAACTTCAGCCAGGCGCTCGCCAAGGCGGACGCTGCCGCCCCGCACGCCTCGGGCGCGCAGCAGCGCGGCGCGATCGAGCAGATCCGCGTCGGCGCCAGCTGCGCCCCGTCATTGAAGAACCATCAGGCCTGCATCGCCGCGATCGAGAAAGCCAAGTCCTCTGGCGGCAGCGGCATCCCGACCAAGAACTACGACCAGATGCTTGCCGGCCGCTATGCCGACGCCGGCAACAGCGGGAAGGCGCTCGCCCAGACCAAGGAAAACATCTCGAAGTACGGCGGCACGGCCACCGAGCATGCCTTCGTTGCGAAGAAGGAACTCGAAGCCAAGAACTTCGCCGGCGCGCAGTCCGCGATCAACAAGGCGATCGCCGCCGGCAAGCCGACGTCGACCCACTATAACATCCTGCTCAACGCCCTCGCCGGCCAGAACAAGATGGACGAGTACTACAAGACGCTCGAGCGCATCGCGCCGTCGATGGGCAACGATACCTACTGGCGCATGCTGATCGAGCGGGCGAAGAAGGAGCCGACCTATCGCTCCAACGATGTCGGACTTGATGTGTTTCGCGCAATGGAAGCCGCCAAGGTCAACCTGAAGCCGCAGGAACGTTTCGAGATGGCGGAGGCTGCGCGTAACCGCGGCATCGCGATCGAAGCCGCCAACTCCTGGGCGGTTCTGGTCAAGGCGGGCGACGCCAACGTGACGAAGAACAAGCCGCTGGTCGACTCCGTGACCAAGGCCGCCGCCGCCGACAAGGCAACTGAGCTGGCGAAGAGCGAAGCCACCGCTGCGACGCGTGCGACCGGCGAACAGTTCGGCATCGTCGCCGAAGGTTATCTCGCCAACGGCAACACCGCGAAGGCGATTGAGTTGTTCAACAAGGCGCTGGCCAAGGGCGAAATGCCCGCGGGCACGGCTGACCTCGTGAAGCTGCGTCTCGGCGTCGCCCAGATGAAAGCTGGCAAGAAGGCGGATGCCGTAAAGACCTGGCAGTCGATCAAGGCTGACAACGGCGCAGCCTGGCTGGCCAAGACCTGGATCGCGATCTCCAAGTCGTAAGCACGGCCTGACATGAATTGCGAAGGCCCGGCTGGAAACAGCCGGGCCTTTTGCCTTTCGGGGCTCTAACCGGACGGAATGGCCGCAGGATCGGCGTTTGACGCACCGCGGCCAAGCCGTCATACGGGCGGCAAAAGACGCCCAGAAATCCTCTCCCACCATGCTCCAGATCAACGACCTGACTTTCCGTATCGACGGCCGGCCCCTGTTCGAGGGGGCTTCGGCGCAGATTGCCGATGGCTGGAAGGTCGGCCTCGTTGGTCGGAACGGCACGGGCAAGTCGACCCTGCTGCGCATCATCCGTGAGGAGCTCGCCAAGGGCGAGGGCAATGGCGATGGGTCGGTGCGCATCAATCGCGGCGCCAAGATGGGTTACGTGCTGCAGGAGGTGCCTGCCAACGACACCAGCCTGCTCGACGTCGTGCTGGAAGCCGACCACGAACGCGCCAGCCTGATGCGCGAGGCGGACACCTGTGAAGACCCTGACCGCATCGGCGAAATCCACGAGCGGCTGGCCGATATCGATGCCTGGTCGGGCGAGGCGCGGGCGGCGGAAATCCTCGTCGGCCTCGGCTTCACCCAGAACGACATGTCGCGCGCCTGCAAGGAATTCTCCGGTGGCTGGCGCATGCGCGCGGCGCTCGGCGGCGTGCTGTTTGCGCAGCCAGAGCTTCTGCTGCTGGACGAGCCGACCAACTATCTCGATCTCGAAGGCGCGGCCTGGCTTGAACAATACCTGCGCAAATACCCGCACACCGTCGTCATCGTCAGCCACGACCGCGACTTGCTGAACCGTTCGGTCACGCACATCCTCGCGGTCGAGAACGCCAGGCTGGTGCTGCAGGCGGGCGGCTACGACACCTATCTGCAGCGGCGAGCGGAGCGCACGCAGCACCTCGCCGCGCAGAAGGAAAAGCAGGACGTCCAGCGCGCCCACATGCAGTCCTTCATCGACCGCTTCAAGGCCAAGGCCTCCAAGGCCGCGCAGGCGCAGAGCCGGATGAAGATGCTCGAGAAGATGACGGTCATCACCGTGCCGCTGTCGGAGCGCACCGTGCCGTTCAAGTTCTACGAAGTCGAAGAACTCGCCTCGCCTATTCTCGAGCTGGACAAGGTCGACATGGGGTACGCCGCGGGCAAGCCTGTGCTTGAGCGGGTGTCCCTGCGTCTCGACTTCGATGACCGCATCGCCATCGTCGGCGCCAACGGACAGGGCAAGACGACGCTGGTGAAGTCGATCGCGCAGAAACTGCCGCTGCTGCAGGGCTTGCGGCGCGCCTCGAAGAACCTGCGCATCGGCTATTTCAGCCAGGACCAGCTCGACGAACTGCGCGCCGGCGAGACCGTGCTCGACCACGTGAAGGACCTGCTGCCGAACGCCGGCCAGGCCCAGGTGCGCGCGCTCGCGGCCCAGTTCGGCTTCGGTCATGAGAAGTGCGAGACGAAGGTCGACAAGCTTTCGGGCGGCGAGAAGGTGCGCCTGCTGATGGGGCTCACCACCTACAGGAAGCCGCACATTCTCATTCTCGACGAACCGACGTCGCACCTAGACATCGATAGCCGCGAGGCGCTGATCTATGCGCTGAACGAGTTCAACGGCGCAGTGCTGGTCATCACCCACGACACCTATCTGGCGGAAGCGACGGCTGACCGGCTCTGGCTGGTCAACAACGGCAAGGCCAACCCGTATGATGGCGACCTCGCCGACTACAAGGCGCTGGTCCTCGCCGCCGACCGCCCCGATGCAGACAAGCAGCACGCCATCGCGCGCGCGGAGATTGCGGCGGCTGCGGAGAAGGCGTCTGCGCCAGCAGCCGGCGGTCACGAGAAACCGAAATCCGCGCCAAAAATGTCGTTCAAGCAGAAGCACCGTATCGAGACCGCCGAGAAGGAGGTCGAGAAGCAGCGCGCCGCGCTGGAGTTGCTGGACCGCGACCTCGGCGACCCCGGCACGTTCACGCACAAGGCCGATGCCGAGGCCAAGCTGAAGGCGCGCGCGAAGGTTCAGGCCCAGCTTGATGCCGCGGAGGCCGAGTGGCTCGCGGCGCTTGAGGCCGCGGAGCAGTAAAGCTCCGCGAACTGGAGCGGATCGTGGCGCGTGCGATCAGGCCCCGCCACCGCCGCCGCCGCCGCCACCACCTCCACCGCCGCCCTTGCCTTGGGTGCGGCGGAGCATCTGGTTGCCGGCGGCGCCGCCAAAGGCTTTTCCGCCGCCCTTCAGCTGGGTCGGATCGAAGCCGGGCTTCTTGAGGCCGCCGGGCGGGCCGTTCTTTGCGGCCTTGGCGCTCTGCAGCTTTTCGAGCGCTTTTTTCGCGATATCGCTCTGGCTACCGGCTGTGTCGACAGCCTTGGCCTTCGCCGGTTTCTTGGGGTCGCTCGCCTTGGCCATTTTTCGGCTCCGTTATCTGGCGGGCGTGTAGACCGCCCGCTGACGTAATGTAGGCCGCTCGATCTCAAGGCGGGAGGGGGAAACGCCCTCGGCCTTCATCCGCGACTCGATCCAGAGCAGGATATGCTCGAATGTCGGCTTCTCAAGGCCCGGCACGTCGTTGAGGACGGTGTGGTCCAGCTCCGACAGGACGCGCTCCAGCAGGTCCTCCAGCGCGCCCAGATCCATCACCCAGCCATCCCTGTCGGGCGCAGGGGAGGCGACGCTGGCGGTCACCAGGAAGGAATGGCCGTGCACGCGGCGGTAATGCGCGCTGCCGGCTTCAGCCTCGATATAGTGGCTGGCCTCGAAACTGGCCGTTGCGCTGATCTCGAACATGACCCGGAACTCAGACGTCCAGCGTCCACCAGGGGAAGCCGGGCAACGACGGGCCCATCCGCCCCATGCGGCAGGCCACGATCGCGACGCCGGGGTATACGTCGGGCTTGTTGGTCTGCACAACCGCCCCCAGCACGCCGGGCTGACGCAGGCAGAGATCGAGAATTTCCCCGCAGAGCGTCTCCTGCAGGTTGAAATGCTGGCCGTTTACCAGGGCGAGGACGCCCTCCCGCACGAAGTCATAATCCTGTACGCCCTCGATCGTGTCTGCCCCCGGCGGCGGCTTCAGCATCAGCGTGACCGATACGAGCAGGGGCTGGCGGGCGGCCAGCTCGAAGGCGTGGATGCCGATCGAGGCAGAGGTCTCGATGCCGCCGATGCGGATGAGGTAGAAGCTGGGAAAGCTCATGACGCGCCGCCATCAGACCTAGTGTCGAACATCACATCGCGCGCGCTCGACTGGAGCCGCTGGCCGTTGTCGACGTGGATGACCTGCCCTATGAGCGAGCGCGTGGCCAGCAGGAAATCGAGCGCGGCGCCGACATCATCGACATTGATCGGGCGGCCCATCGGGTTGCGGCTGGCGACGATCTCGAACTCGGCCTGCGTCTGGTCGAAGCTTGGCAGCAGCAGGCCGGGTGCGATGGCGTTGACGCGCACCTTCGGCGCAAAGGCGCGGGCCATCATGTCAGTGGCCGCCAGCAATCCGGCCTTGCTCATCGTATAAGAGTAGAAGTCCGGATTCATGTTCCAGAGCTTCTGGTCGAGAATGTTGACGATGACATTGTCGCGCGCGGGGTCGGCCTGCGCGAACAGACTGTCGGAGAGCAGGGCAGGCGCGCGAAGATTCACAGACATTGCCTGATCGAACACGTCGGGATTCATCGCGCCGGGCTCGTCGAAGTCGAAGATCGAAGCCGAGTTCACCAGCGCGCTGAGCGGCCCGCCGGCGAGGTGTGCTGCTTTTCCAACAAGTGCGCGTGCGGCCGTTGCATCGGAGAGGTCCGCCGCGATCGTCCAGGTGTCCGGGTTGCTGGCGCGCAGCTGCTCGCAGAGTTCGTCTGCCTCACCCGCATTGCGGTTGGCGTGGATGATGACGGCGTGTCCGGCCGCAGAAAGCCGCTCGCACAGCCGCCGCCCAACGCGTCGCGCGCCGCCGGTAACGAGGATGCGTCTGGTGGTGGTCATGCGGCTGTCTTCGGACGTGCGGGCAGGGATGGCAAGGGTTTGCACCTGATGATCAGCCTGTCCCGCTCATTCCGACGAACGTCGAGGTTCGGGAAGGGTTGCCTGGCCTGGTGGACGTTGCGGGAATCTCCTTATCGCCCTCGTGGTTCGACGGGCGCTCCCTTCGGTCGCTGCTCATCGTGAGGGCTCTCTCGGGCATCACAGGTGTAGCGAAGGACCTTCATGGCGAGCAGCGCGAAGCGCGCACGTCGAACCACAAGGGGCCGGTCTCACACGCGGTTCAGCGCGCCCCGGCTGCCGCCTTCGTCGGCGGCTCGCCCTCAAGTCGCTGCCCCTTGCGCCAGTCCCACGGCATCACGAATTCGCCAGCCCAGATGCCGGCTTTCGCTTCGCGCGCGGCAAGCTCTGCGGGGACGAATTCGGTCGAGTACTCAAGATAGGCCACGGCGTGGCCGTTGCGGACGAGCCAGTCCTGCACGCTTGTCCCGCGGACGGAGCATTTGCCGAGTACGCGCTGGTAGCGGTCCTTGCCCTCGGAGATGCAGGTGACGGGGTTGCGGTTGATCCACGCATCCAGTGCGTTGGCGGCGGTCGATCCGCAGCGCACGAGCGCGCCATTGGCATCCTTGCACTTCTGGCCGGACTCGGGCGCATCGACGCCGACGAGGCGGATGCGTTCGGAGCGTATGTCGAGCGTATCCGCATCGATGACGGACGCCGTGCCGATGATGGCGCCATCCGGCGCGGGCGGCGGGTTCGCTTCTGTGACGGTCGTATCAGACGTCTCAGGCGCAGACGCTTCAGCGCCGCCAGTGGCGGGAGCCGGGAAGGGCACGCCGACATCCTCACCCCAGACATACCAGGCCGCCGCCAGCACGCCGAGAATGGCGCTCACCACAACGGAAGTTGAGCCGGACCGGCCGCGGGAACGGCGTGGATGCGATTTCGTACGGGTGCGCTTTGCCATGCGGCGAACCGTGCGGCCCGCCGGTTACCGAAAGGTTGATTCGACGGGCTTTATGCCTTGCGCCGGGGGCCTCCGCGGTGTCATTTGCCCGCGGATTCAGGAGCCAAGCCCATGACCGGAGTTGTAGTGGTCGGCGCCCAGTGGGGCGACGAGGGCAAGGGCAAGATCGTTGACTGGCTGTCGAGCCGGGCCGACGTGATCGTGCGCTTCCAGGGCGGCCACAATGCGGGCCACACGCTGGTGATCGATGGCAAGGTGTTCAAGTTGAACCTGCTGCCGTCGGGCGTGGTGCGCGGCGGCAAGCTGTCGATCATCGGCAATGGCGTGGTGGTCGATCCCTGGCACCTGCTGGCCGAGATCGAGTCGATCGGGAAATCGGGCGTGCATCTCGGGCCGGATGATCTGATCCTCGCCGACAACGCCGTACTGATCCTGCCCTGGCACAAGGACATCGACGCGGCGCGCGAAGAAGCGGCGGCCGGCGCGCAGATTGGCACGACGCGGCGCGGCATTGGGCCTGCCTACGAGGACAAGGTGGGACGGCGTGCGATCCGCGTGGCGGATCTTGCAGACCCCGCCGCGCTGGACCTGAAGCTTGATCGTCTGCTGGCCCATCATCGCCCGCTCCGTCTCGGCCTCAACCTGCCGGAGCCGGATGGCGCGCAACTGAAGAAGGACCTGCTCGCGATCGCGCCGCAGATCCTCGCCTATGCGCAACCGGCATGGGAGCGACTGGATCAGGCTGTACGGCTCGGCCGGCGAATCCTGTTCGAGGGTGCACAGGGCGTGATGCTGGACGTTGACCATGGCACCTATCCGTTCGTGACCTCGTCGAACGTCGTCTCAGGACAGGCGGCTGCGGGATCAGGCACGGGGCCGGGCGCGATCAACTATGTGCTCGGTCTGGCGAAGGCCTACACCACGCGCGTTGGCGGCGGACCATTCCCTACCGAGCAGGACAACGAGATCGGCCAGCGCCTCGGCACGGTTGGCCACGAGTTCGGCACCAACACCGGCCGCGCGCGGCGTTGCGGCTGGTTCGATAGCGTGATGGTGCGGCAGGCCTGCGCCGTGTCGGGCGTTACCGGTCTTGCGCTGACCAAGCTCGACGTGCTGGACGGGTTCGACGAGATCAAGATCTGCACGCACTACAAGCTCGGCGACCGCATCATCAACCACTTCCCCGCCGGCATGACAGACCAGGCAAATGTCGAGCCGGTCTATGAGACGGTTAAGGGCTGGAAAGGCTCCACCCGGGGCGCGCGCTCGTGGACGCAACTCCCCGGCGAAGCGGTGAAGTATGTGCGCCGTCTGGAAGAGCTGGTGGGCAAGCCGGTGGCGCTGCTGTCGACGTCGCCGGAACGCGAGGACGTGATCCTGATGCGGGATCCGTTCGAGAAGTAGGATACTGCGGGCCGGGCCTCTCTAATGCGAAAGCATGATTGCGACACGTGGTTCATGCAGCAGGTGCTGGGTCGCGCCTCCGAGAATGAATTCGCGCAACTTCGATCGGCCATAGCCTCCCATGACCAGCATGTCGGCGCCGTGCGTCTTCACGTACTCGGAAATCGCGGGACCGACCTTGCGCTGCCCGATATCGACCTCATCGGCGACCGCGTTGACCCCGTGCACCACAAGATGCCGAACCACGTCCGCGCCGAGGCCTGAAGTCGCTTCGGGCTTTTCCTTGATGACGGTGAGCACCCGAACTTGCGTCGCCACTTTCAGGATCGGAAGTGCGTCCGACATCGCGCGCGCTGCCTGGCGACTGCCATCCCATGCCAGCACGACAGTCTGAGGCTCTCTGGCCGGGAGGTCGGCGACGCCGGGCCGGAAAATCAGTACGGGCCGGCCTGACTGGAACAGAACGGCTTCGACCACTGAACGTTGGCCGTCGAAACTGTCGACCATGGGCACGAGACAGAGATCGCGGCTGCGGGCGCGGGCGCTCACCTCATCGCCGAGCAGGGCCTGCTCGGACTTCGCAAGCAGGGTGCTTCCCTTGAGGTTTGCCGCTGCAGCTTTTTCCAAGAAGGCCGCGAACGCGGCCTTGCAGTTTGCGAGACTCTTCTGCTCTTCCTGCGCGCAGATCCCGCTCAGGTTGACAAGGCGTTCGGCGAGCCAGTTGCCCGGAGGTTTGAAGTCGACCTGGACGGCGAGCGCCGTGATTTCGGCGCCAAAAACTCTGGCGAATCTGACGGCCTGATCGATTGCCTCAATCGGCGTGGGGTCGGGATAACTGTCGAAGTGGAAAAGGATGTCTTTCATCGCGAATGGCCTCCTGTCTTGCGAGGCTCGCGTAGTTCGCGCGCTCCTTACTTGATGAAGGTCAAGCGGCGCAAAGAGCAGGTGCGAAGGCGGGAGAATGATCCATCACGACGACCGGAATCCTGCTGACAATCTCGTTATCGCGATACTGCGACGCCGGGATCGAACAAGGCGCCGACTATTTCTCTGCTGGCCGGAACGCGATCAGCACATTGCCCGGCGGCTCGCCGAAGCGCGCATAGCCCGACTGCACGAACAGCGTGCCGTCGCCGGCGATGTAGGGCGCCGAGTCGAGGCCGCCGCCATGGCCTTCGACGCCATTCACGGTGTCCGGGAATTCGCGGTTGGTCATGTATTCGAACAGCACGTCGCCGGTCTTGCCGTCGAAGATGCGCAGCATGCCTTGCGTTGTGCCGGTGACGACTGCGCCGTCGACGAGCAGCGGGGCAGGCGACATGCCGAGACGGCACGGCGCAGCCGGACGTGCAGGCGGCGCGGCGGGCGCGGCTGCAGGCGTCGCGGTCGGCGCGCTGGCGGCGGCAGCCGGACGCGGGGGCGTCGCCACGCGCGGCGTCGGCAGCACGGGCGCTGACACAGGCTGGATGCGCCACTCAGGCGCGGGCGCATAAGCCTTCGCGATGGGCATCTCCGCGCCGCAGTCGCGCTGGTTTGGCTTGTAGGACCATTTGATCTCGCCCGTCATTGCATCGAGTGCATGGATACCAGGGCCGAAGTTCGGGTTCTCGCCCGGCGGGCCTGGGCGGTTGGGATCGTTCATCGGCGCAAAGATCAGCTCGCCATCGTAGGCGAGGCCCCAGTGCGCGCCGCCATTGGCCGACCCACGACCGATTTTGTTCGACCAGACGAGCTTGCCGTCATCGGGATTGAGCGCCCACACGACGCCGGATTTCTGGCCGGCGACGACCAGCTCCGATCCATCCTTGCGTTCGATCAGCATCGCCGTCGCGCCGAAGTCGTGGTCGGGGCTGTGGTACTCGCCTGGCCAGTCGCAATTAGCGCCGCGGCGGCCGCATGCGTAATTCCAGATGTCGGCCTTGGTCGCCTGGAAGATCCACCGCTTCTCTCCGGTGTCGAGATCATATGCGATGATCGCGTCGGACGTGTCGGTGGCGGGCCACGACACGTTTTCGCCCGTGCCGGCATAGGCGACATTGCGCGTTTCATCGATCACCGGCGTCGACCATATGATCGCGCCTGACGGCCCCCATTGCTGCGTGCCGGTGCGGGAAAAACGCGTCGGCTGAGCGGGCTCCATCGTGGTGCCGGTCCAGATCTTCTCGCCGGTCGCGAGGTCGAACGCGATTATCGCGCCTTGCCCCTTGCAGCACTCGTAATCGTCCGCGCCGGCATAGTTCACTTCGATCGCCGAGACCGGCGTGATCACCTTGCCGTCATGCACGACAGGCGCGCCCGTGATGCGGTTGTACTCGTTGAGGCGTGCGTTGGAGACCCAGAGCCTGACTCCGGTCTTTGCATTCACCGCATGCACGAAGCCCGCGGCGTCGCCCATGATGATCGCAGCGGGCGACTTGTCCGTCGCCTCGGCGAAGGTGAGGGAGGAGCGCAGCGTCATCTCGGAGACGTAGTGCCATTTGACGCAACCAGTGTTGGTGTCGAGCGCGTAGAGCCGGCCTGAGTCGGTCGCGGCGATGAAGATGGTGTCGCCGACGATCACGGGCTGCGCGCGCATGGTGGGCGTCTGCGGGAAGGCAACCACCCAGGCGACGTCGAGATTCTTCATCTGCTCGCGCGTGAGGCCGGCTTCTTCGGCGGTCTGCGCGCGGTTCGCCGTGTTGGTGACGCCGAACGTGGTGGAGGTGCGCGGCGCGCCGTTGAGCCGCACTTCGCGCGTCTTCACCGGGCAGCGCGCAGCGTTGATCCAGGCGTCGTTATCGCCTTCCGATGTCGGCAGCCAGTTGATGAGCTGGGCGAGCTCCTCCTTGGGAACATCCTTCGCCTGGATCTTCATATAGCCGAGTTCGAGCGCGTACTTCACGGTCGCGCGGTTGAGCTGGCGAATGGACTCCAGCGACGGCGCGCCACTCTGCTGGCCGCTGTCGTGACAGGATGCGCACCATTGCTGGTAAACCGCCTCGCCGGGATGCGCACCGCCTTCGGCCGACGCATGCTCCGATGTTGCCTCGCCCGGGCGCGGGGCGCATGCCGATGCGGCGCAGGCGACAAGCGCCGCGAGCGCGAACGCGCGGAAGTGGGTCATTGAATCTCCTCCCCGGAGCCGTCTTTTCGTTTTCGGCAACGTACCGTTGCCGCCCGGCGTGGCAAGACGAACGAGGGTCAACGGGGCGTGAGAGACAGCGCTATTCCGCGGCGACGGCGTGCGTGCGCGCCTGTACCGCAGCACGGCTGGCGAGCGACCAGCTGAGCAGGCGGTCGAGCCCGGTGTGGAAACCCTGTGGCTGCCAGTTGATCGCCTGCTCGGCATCCACCGGATCAAGCATCGGACCTGACGAGATTGCAGCCGGTCCCTCGCAGCTGACAAGATCCATCCAGCGGCCTCCGGGGCGGGGCGTGCGCTCGTCGAGGAGTGCGCAGACGGACTCAGCGATGTCGATGTCGCGGCGTTCGGCGCCGACGGAGAAGTCGATGCGCGTCAGGGGCGGCGCGGCCTCGGCGGCGCGCAGCAGGCCTGCGGCGAAATCGCGAATCGGCAGCCAGTCGCGAACAATCTCGCCGCCATCCGGAATGGCGAAGGCGCGGTCGTGCATCAGGTGCGCGACAAGGCGCGACATCAGGGATGTCTGCGGCTGCCACGGGCCGAAGGCCTCGCCGGCGACACAGGTGACCAGCGGCAGGTCGCAGGCGCGCGCCCAGCGGTCCATCAGCGCGGCGGCGGCGCTGCGGGCGGCCTGCACGCGGCTGGGCCGGATCGAGATGTCGTTGGCCGCCTGTTCGGCGTGTACGATGCGGAAGCGCTGCCGCTGCTCGCCCTTCAGGCCGTCGCGATAGGAGCGGCAGGCCTCAAGCACGGCGTATGCGCCGCCGACCTCGCCATCCATCAATTCATCGCCCGGCGCATCGGGCGTGGCGGCAAGGTGTATCACGGCGTCGGGCGCGAACTGGCGGATGACCGCGCGCATCATCGCGCGGTCGGATGCATCGGCTTCAAGACGTGCATAGCCTTCGCGTGCAGCGATCGGTGTGAGAGCAGGCGTGGGCGCTGTGCGTCCGCGGCGGTCAAGATTCATCACATGGTCGCCACGCTCGACAGCGAGACGCACCACGGCGGATCCCACGAATCCGCAACCGCCTGTAACGAGGACACGCATAAGGCCCCAAGCCTCCAACCGGTAACACGTGCAGGTGTTATGGTTAGCGGGTAGTTAATGCGGGGTCAGGCGCCGCCGACATTCGGCTCCAGAGGCTCGGCGCGTCAGCTTCCCGCGCGCTTGAAGGTGTAGACCATATTGTCGAGGCCGAGCAGGATCGTGTTGTCGTCGAGCATCGGGAAGTCGAGCGAGACGGTCGCACTGTTGTCCTCACAGCTGTAGGTCAGCGACGTTATGTCGAGCGCAGTGAGGCCGAGTGCGGCTGCGTCCTTCGCCGGGTCGGGCAGGTTGCCCTCGAACAGCGAGCGCGGCGGCACGATGTTGGTGCTGTAGCTGGGCTTGCCGCAGGTGACGATTGGGGGGCCGGATGACTTGTCGGCGGCCAGCGTGAACGTCGTGAAAGCGGGATCAGGTGCAGGTTCCTGACCTTGGCTGTCCCACCACGGCGCGACGCGGGTGGCCGCAAGCTTCCATGTGCCGAAGAACGGGTTGCGGGGCGTGATCGCGTCCACGCCCTCGGCAGGCCCCTCCGCCGCTGGCGAGCAGGCGGCAGCAGCAAGGAAGCAGGCGATGATGAATCCGCGCATGATGAGTCCAAGCTCCCGCTGTCGCTGTCTGCATAACAGCATGCGCGAGCCGTTTGAACTGTCAGCTCACGTCCATTGCTGCCGCGGAATGGCGCGGCGATAGGCGATCATCCGTTTCCGGGATATGTACGCGTCATGGCAGAGAGGACGTTGCGATGACGCGCATGCTTGCATCCGCCGCCGCACTTCTGGCGTTTGCACTCGCTGGTTGCGGGCCTTCGGGTTCGCCGCCCCCCAGCCAGAGCGCCGCCGATTCGCCTGCGCCAGGTGGGCAGACTTCCGCGCCCGAGGAAGTCGGGAACAACACCTATCACATCGCGGCTTACGGCATCACCGTGACAGCGCCGGAAGGCTGGCATGTCGCCGACAGCGAGTTGATGGACAAGATCATGGACATGGGCCTGGATGTGACAAAGTCCAATATGGACACCTCGTCCAAGGCGGTCATCGACAGTGCGATGAAGCGGGGCGGCCCCCTATTCACCTTCTCGGAATTTCCGCCGGGCGCGCCGCGCGACTCCAACGCGATGCTCATGGCCGTCTCCGAAGACGTTTCCGCGGGCCCGGGCATCGTGCGCGGAACCGACTACTTTTTCCACACGCGCAGGCTGCTGGCCCAGTCGCCCGTGCCGACGACGATAAGCGATGCATATTCGGAAAGGCTGATCGACGGCCAAAGCTTCGACCGCATGGACATGATGTTGGGGCCGCCGGGCCGCGAAATCTCCCAGCGCATGTATGCGAGGCGGCATGACGACCACATGGTGCTGTTCGTTCAGGCGTATCAGACCGATGAACAGCTGGCGACGCTGGATGCAGCGCTCAACGGCATCAAGCTGGACTGGTAATCCGTCTGGTAAACACATGCGACAGGGCGATGGCGCCGGCGGTGGCGACGTTGAGGCTGTCCATCGCGCCGGCCATCGGGATGGAGACGCGGCGGCTTTGCGCCATCAGGCCGGCGGGCAGGCCAGGACCCTCTGCGCCAAGGAAGAGCGCCAGGCGCTGTGGCGGCGCGAGCCCGGTCAGGCTTTCCCCGCCGCTGGGCGAAAGCGACCAGGTCTCGATTTCCGCATCGGCCAGCGCCGCAAGAAGCGACGCGCCATCGCCGCCGTGCGCGAAGGGCAGGGTGAGCGCCGCGCCCGAAGAGACGCGGATCGACTTGCGGTAGAGCGGATCGCAACTGGTTTCGTCGAGCAGCACGGCGGATGCACCGAACGCCGCCGCGTTGCGGAAGCAGCCGCCGACATTGTCGTGGTTCGACAGGCCGATCAGAACCAGCAGCGTCAGCGGGCTGCCCGGGAGACTGGCGAGAAGGCGCCGTGCGTCAGGTTCGTCGTCGCGCCGCGCGAGGGCGAGGACGCCGCGGTGCAGATGGTAGCCCGCGAGGCTGTCCATCACCGGTTGCGGCGCCGTGTAGACAGGGATGCCTGGCAGTTGAGCGAGCAGCGGCGCCAGCGCTTCCGTGCGCTTCTCCGACAGGAAGGCTGAATCGACCGGAAAGCGCCCAGCGCGGATCAGCTGCTCGAGCGCGATCGTCCCTTCGACGATGAAGCGACCCGCCCCGCGATCAAGGTCGCGATCCTTGAGCACGCGATAGGGCGCGATGCGCGGGTCGTCGGCGGAGGCGATGGGGATGAGCACAGCGGGTTGTGACGCCGCGCCACGCAAAAGAAAAGGCCCGCTCCTGCGAGCGGGCCTTCTCCGTTCTGGTTGCCAGATCGACTAGAGGTCGATGTCGGCGTCGCGCAGGTCGCGTGTTGCGCTGGCGCGGGAGACGTTGCCGGCTTCGAGCTCTTTCTTGTCGAGGCCGCCGTCCTTGTTGGTGTCGAGGTCCGCAAAGCGGGTCCGGACCGAGGCCATGGTGCCGGTCAGCTCGTCGATCTGCACCTTGCTGTCGGCGTTGTTGTCGAGCGCGCCGATCGTGCGCGAGTCCATCAGCTTCGCCTGCAGGTCGTTGCGGACGTTGGAAACGGTCTCGTCAGCCCAGCGATAGTTGACCCGGAAGTACATCATCTCTTCCCAGGACTGCTCGCCCCAGGTGACGTTGATGGTCGGGTCCGGGTTGGCCTTGTTGTGCTCGGAGTTGTCGTAGATCCACTTGGCGACCAGCTTGGTGCCGGCCTTGATGTGGATCGGGTCCACCGGATCGTAGTCGCGCTGCCAGTTGAAGTCGTACTTCGGCAGGCTGAGCAGCATCGTTTCCTTGCCGTCCGGGGCGATCTGCTTCAGCTCGACCGACCAGCCGCGATAGTGGGCATGCGGATAGAGCGTGTAGAGGTAGGCGTCGGCCGGGAATTCGAGGTAGGCGATCTCCGTGTGGCGCGCCTCACCCTTCGGAATCTTCAGCGCGAAGTCGGAGATGACGGTCGAGCGCTTGATGAACTCAGGCGCCTGTTTCAGCGTGTAGTAGCCGATCTGGGTCTGGTCCGTCGCCGACTTGCCGGTCGTCGTGTAGTGCATCGAGAACGACAGCTTGCCGCCGGCCGGAACCGGTGCGCCAGCGCCCGCGGCGATGACCTGAGGCTCTGCGCCCGGCGTGTAGGAGCCGACCGAACCACCCGGGATGCGGGCAGGCTTTGCGCCGCGATCCGGCGAGTGGTTCGACGTGACGTGGTGCAGCACGGACCGTGCGCCGGGCTTCACGGCGATCGCCTTGAGCCAGGTGTCTTCCTTGAACGGATTGTCGATGCGCATGTTCTGGTACTCGACCGTGCCGGCGGACGGCACGTCGAAGGACGGCAGCGTCACGATCACGTCGGGCTTGCCGAGTGATGTCGGCCATTCCGGCGCGACGCCGGCGGTTTCCTTCAGCAGGTCCGACCCCGAGCCGCGGGGAGCGCCAGCTCGTACCCAGTGGATCAGCGTCTTGGTCTGGTCGGCGGTGAGCGCGTGGTCGTTCTGGAAGGTGCCGATATGCGGGTCGGCGAAGTAGGGTGGCATGCGGTCGGACATCACCGACTCGAGGATCATCGGCGCGAACGACTTCACGACTTCATACGATTCGAACTTGAAGGGCGCGATGCCGCCTTCCTGGTGGCAGGCGACGCACTTGGCCTGGATGATCGGCGCGACTTCCTTGGAGTACGAAATGTTGGCGTGCTCGGCAGCCTTGCCGCGCTCGGCGAACGGGATTGCGGCGCCCGCCTTCACTTCGATGCGCGGGTTGGCGACGGGCTTGCCGGCCAGCACGGCGTCGATCGCCTTGGCGGCCTGATTGACCGGGCCATGGTAGGCGACCTTGAAGCCGGTCTTCGGCTCGATCACGAAGACCTCGCCTTCGCGCTGGATGCCGAGATCCTCGCCGACGAGCTGCAGCTCATCCATCAGGACCGGCATCGTGAACTTCTGGGCCTTGGCCTCGGCCGCGGTCCCTTCGCGCGACTGACCGGGCGTCGAGTTGACCATGTAGAACAGGACGCCCTTGTCCTTATAGGACGCCTGCACCTTCGCCAGTTCGCGAGCGCCTTCACGCGAAAGCTTGCCACCATTGGTCTGCGACATCAGCACGATGGCCGGGGCGTGCTTGAAATAGAACAGCTCGTGCGCGAGGCGCGTGGTGTCGGTCAGCTGGAAGTTGCCAGCCCGCTCAGGCGCCAGGCCCGTCGTCGGGGCGGGGGCGGCGACCACCGCGCTGATGCCCGCAAGGGCGATCACGGCGGCAAGCGCACTCGTCATAAGGACACGTTTCATTCCAGCTCTCCCTCTGGGCCCGGTTTCCGGGTCATCGCGTAATGTAATCCAGATTTCCAATATCCCTGCGGCGCGAAAAATCGTCAACGCACTGCGGTCTTTTCGCGGTCCGAAACTGCCCGATTTTGAGTCACAAACGCGACAGGTGTCAGTGTCAGGCCGCACTATCGCCGAGAAGCGATAAGGACGTGCGCCTTTACCTAGAGTCAGGAAGGCGCGCACGCGCCAGAATCAGAACGGCCCGGAACCAGGTTCCGGGCCGCCTGTCAGGTGATCGCCGCTCGGCCGGATCAGGCCCAGCGCAGGTCCGTCTGCACGATGGGCAGCGCGCGGATGCGCTTGCCCGTCGCCGCGTAGATGGCGTTGGCCACCGCCGGCAGAACCGGCGGGAGCGCCGGCTCTCCAAGACCCGTCGGCGAGTTGTCGGAAATGTGGAAGTGGCTGTCGATCTGCGGCGCGTAGTCCATGCGCAGCAGCGGCATGTCGTAGAAGTTGGCCTGCACCGTCCGGCCTTTGTCGAAGGTGATCTTCTGGTGCATTTCCGAAATGCCGTCGACGATCGAGCCCTGCACCTGGTTGTGCGCGTTGATCGGGTTGATGATCGTCGAGCCGACATCGCCCACCGACCACACCTTCTGCACGCGCCAGGAACCGTTCTGCTCGACCTTCACTTTTGCGACCTGGGCGAAATAACCCTGGTGCGAGAAGTAGAAGGCGACGCCCATGCCCGTGCCCTTCGGCAGAGAGGCGCGGTTGGCCCAGCCCGAACGTTCGGCGACGACTTTCAGCACGTCGGCCATCCGCGGCGCATTCATGCCGCGACCGGCGGCAGCCGGGGCCTTGGCAAGAAGGTCGAGGCGATAGGCCAGCGGATCTTTTCCAGCTGCATACGCCACCTCGTCCAGGAAGGACTGGTAGACGAAGCAGACGGCGTTCGACGTCGGCGCGCGCAGGGGGCCTGTGGGCATGCCGCCCATCATCAGGCTCTGGTCGTAGGAATGGTTCGGGATTGAGCCCGCGGGCCATTCCTGCGGCGGCGAGTTGGCCGAAGCGAGGATCGTCATTGCGCCGGCATCGTTGGGGCGGCCGAACGAGACGAAGTGGTTGGTGAGCGCGATGAGGTCGCCGTCCTTGTCGAGGCCGGCCTTGAAGTTGTGATAGCCGCCCGGACGATACGGGTCGTGCTGCACGTCCTGCTCACGCGTCCAGATCAGCTTGACCGGAATATTGCCGGCCTGCTTCGAGATCGCAGCGGCCTCGACAGCGTAGTCGTTGTCGAGACGACGGCCGAAGCCGCCGCCGCAGCGGATCATGTGGATCGTGATCTTCTCCTTCGGCACGCCGAGGGCGGCCTGGATCAGGCTGAACGCGCCGCTCGCGCCCATGTCGGGACGTTGTGTCGGCGCCCAGACTTCCACCGAGCCGTCCGCCTTCGCATGCGCCGTGCAGTTCATCGGCTCGAGCGGGGCGTGGACAAGGAACGGGTATGAGTACGACGCTTCGATCGTCTTGGAGGCGGTCTTGAGCGCTGCCGCGGCATCGCCGGCCTTCGAGAGGTTGCTCTGCGGCGCAGCCTTGGCGAGTTCCGCAGCTTGCTTGTCATAGCCGGCCGTCGACTCGTCCTTGGAGACGCCTTCATCCCAGGTGATCTTCAGCTTCTTGGCGGCTTCCTTCGCGGTCCACCAATCGTCCGCCACGATGGCGACGCCATCGAGCAGGCCCATCTTGGTGGGAAGATTGCCGACCTGCTTCACGACGAAAGCGTCGACGATGCCGGGCAGGGCCTTGATCTCGTCGACATTGGCCGAGACGAGCTTGGCGCCGAACACGGCTCCCTTCTCGAAATAGGCGTACTTCATGCCATCGACCTTCACGTCGATGCCGAAGATGGGCTCGCCGCGCACGATCTTTGGCGAATCCCAGTTGCGCATCGGCTTGCCGATGAGGCGATAGTTCTTCGGATCCTTCATCGTCAGCGTCTTGGGATCCGGCGGCGTCAGCTTGGCGGCGTCGTTGACGAGGTCGCCATAGGCGATCTTCGTGTTCGAGGCTGCGTGGACGACCATCGAGGGCTCTGTGGTGAACTCACCCACTGGCTTGTTCAGGCGCGCAGCCGCGGCCTGGATCAGCATGGCGCGGGCGGCGGCGCCGACTTCGCGCTGGGGAACCCAGTGCTGCGGCGTGGCGAAAGAACCGCCGGCGATCTGGTTGCCGTACTTGGCGTCCGCGTCCGCCTGTTCGATCACGACCTTGGACCAGTCGGCATCTAGTTCCTCGGCGATCAGCATGGGCAGCATCGTCTTGATGCCCTGGCCGATTTCCGGGTTCTTCGCCGTGATGCGGATCGTGCCATCGGGCGAGATCGCGACATAGGTGTTCATGTCGACGACCGGCGCCGGCGGCTTTGCGGCCTCCGCAGCGATGGCGGGCGCGCCGTCCGTGGTGTCGGAAGGCGTCACGCAGCCGGCGAGAACGAGGCCGCTGCCTGCAGCGAGCAGAAAGAAGCGGCGCGATGTGTTGATGGTGATATTGCCGTCAGCCATGGCTCAGACCTCCCGCGTGTCTTTGGTGTCGACGCCCGCGGCCGTCTTGATGGCCTCGCGGATGCGGACATAGGTGCCACAACGGCAGGCATTGCCCTGCATCGCCATGTCGATGTCCTTGTCGTTCGGTTTGGGGTTCTTGTTGATGAGGGCGGTCGCCGCCATCACCTGACCCGCCTGGCAGTAGCCGCACTGCATGACGTCGACGTCGAGCCATGCCTTCTGGACGGCCTGTCCGGTCTTCGTCTCGCCGATCGCCTCGATCGTGGTGACGCGCTTGGCGCCGACCGACGACACCGGCGTGACGCACGCGCGTGCGACCTCGCCGTCGAGGTGCACGGTGCACGCGCCGCACATGGCGACGCCGCAGCCGAATTTCGTCCCCTTAAGGTCGAGCTTGTCCCGCAGGACCCACAGGAGCGGCATTGCGCCGTCCACATCGACCGTCTGGGTCTTCCCGTTCACGTTGAGTGTGTAGGTTGTCATTTGGAGCTCCGCGGGCGTGTTTCCGGAAAAGTCGTTCCGGTTCCTCCGCCCAGTTTCTAACCCGCGACGCACGTGCCCCCGCCACAGCGGGCGCACGCCTTGGGGGAATTCATAGCGCGGGGTTTGGTGAACGCCAATGACAGCGAGCGAGTGCTCACGCGAAATCTCAGCGGGGACGAAACACGCTTGCGCGAGTAGGGCGCGCGGCGAGCCACTCTTGAGAACGATTCTCAGGGCGCGGGCCCGTGCGCTGTAGTTACGGGACGCTAGCGCTTGTCGGGCTATGCGCTTGTTGTCGTCACGAAGCAGGCGTCAGCGGAGGAGCCTCCTCCTGGATCGACAGGAGATAGGCCACGATATCGTACTCGTGCCCTTCGCCGAAATGAAATACCGGCATGCGCCGGAGCGACAGGGCGCGCGAGGCGTGCAGATCATCCGCCAGCCAATCCGGCCGATAGTTCTGGAGGGCGCGCCGTAATGGCGGCGCGGCGGGATTGGGGCTGTCGCCTGTGGGCTCGATGGCATGGCAGTGGGCGCACAGGTCCTGCGCTACCTGATATCCGACCTCGGCATCGCCCGATTGCCACGCTGGCGTCGGTTCGGTCGAACAGGCTGCGAGAGCCGTCGCAGCGATCAGGATCATTTGCGTGCGCATGGGACGTCTGTCCGGAGCCAGGAGAAGCGGGTTGAGCCGCCATACTGGATCGGCCAGCCGCCATCCGTTTGCGCGCGATCAAGTCGGCGCTGTGTCTGCGCAGGGGGAAGGGACTATTCGCGTGACAGGTCCTGTCGCTGGAACAGAACGATTGCGGCAATCGCGAGCAGGGCGGCTAACAGCGCCATGGCGATCGCGCCGGGCGCTGCGAGGTGGACGCCGATCGCGTCCGGCTCACCCATCACAGCAAGCCCGAGTTCCCGTATCGCGCGGCCTGCGAAGTTCGGAAGCGCCGCCAACCACAGTTCGCCCGTCTCGAGCCTGAAGCGGATCGCCGTGAGGTCGACCGCCACGAGGATCACCAGGGGCCCGACAACCGCCGCCATCAGCGAACGCGAGACCACCGCCACAAGCATGACCAGTGCGCCGGTGACCATGATCTGGAGGAACGCCGCGCCGAAACCGGTGAGTAGCCCGGCCAGCGCATTCACCGGGGTGTCCGACTGCCCGGTCAGCATTGCGTCGTAGAGCCCGACAATCCAGCGCCCGATCCCGCACGCGACAATGCTCGCCGCGATCGCCAGCGCGAACGCCAGCAGCTTCGCACACATGATGGCGGCGCGGTCATTGCGCGGAAGGATCGCCTGCCACGTCTCCCAGCGATACTCGCCGGCGAACAGGATGGCGGCGCCGACGACGGCGAATATCTGGAAGAGTGACGACTGCATCGTGCCGAGGCCATCATAGGCAAAGCGGATCGGATTGGCGTAGGGCAGCACGTCGCCGACATAGGCGCGAACCGCCGTTTCCTCGATGAGGCCTGACACGAGCCCGAACACCGGCATGAAGCCGAACGCCCAGAACAGCGACCAGCGGTTGCGCGACAACTTGAAGATTTCCGCGCCGAACGCCTGACCGATCATGACGCGCTACCCGTTCGCGACAGGAAGACATCTTCGAGACTCTGGTTGGCCCAGCGCGCCTCGAACACATCGACGCCGCCAGCGGCAAGCGCGCGGATTAGGGCAGGCGCTTCTTCGCGCGCGATCTCCACGCTAATGCTGTCGCCCTGCGCCTGCGCACGCGGTCCCGCAATGGCGAGCGCCTTCTCGATCGGCGATGCCGAAATGAAGATCGCGCCACGGCCGGAGACAAGGTCTGCGACGCGTCCCTCCGCGATCAGCTTGCCATGATCGAGAATGGCGACGCGGTCGCAGACCTTCTCCACCTCATCCAGCAGGTGGCTGGAGAGAATGATCGTGACGCCATCCTTGTCGACGAGATCACGCACCAGCGTGCGCATCTCCTGGATACCCGCGGGATCAAGACCATTCGTGGGCTCGTCGAGGATCAGGAGCTCCGGCCGCGCCAGCAGCGCGGCGCCAAGCGCCAGGCGCTGGCGCATCCCCATCGAGAATGTGCGCGCCTTGCGATCCGCCGCATCGGTCAGGCCCACGCGTGCAAGCACCGCCTCTTCGCGTCCATCTTCCCGGAACCCAGACATTCGCGCCGCCATCCGCAGCATGTCGCGCGCTGTGAGGAAGGGATACAGCGACGGCGCCTCGATCATCGCCCCGACGCGGCGCAGTACGCTCGCGTTGATGTTGCTCTCGCCCAGCAGCCGAAACCCGCCACGGCTCGGCCTCACGAGCCCCAGCACCATGCGCAGCAGCGTGCTCTTGCCCGCGCCATTCGGACCCAGCACGCCGTAGACCAGTCCCTTAGGTATCGCGAGATCAAGCGCCGACAGCGCCGTGACAGCGCCATAGCTCTTGCCAAGCCCTGTGGTTTCGAGCGCGAGGGTCACGCGCGGCTAGGCGCCCTTGAACACAGGCGCGCGTTTCTCGACGAACGCCTTCGCGGCTTCAGCATGATCCGCCGTCTGGGCCGTGCGCGAATGGTTCAGCGCCTCGGTGTCGAAGGACAGCAGCATGTCGCCCTTCTCGGCGATGTTGAGATTGCGCTTCATCAGCCCCTGCGTGATGCGCGCGCCATTCGCGAAGCGCTTCGCCAGCGCCATCGTCTCAGCCTCTAGCTCCTTCGGATCGACCGCGCGGTTCACCACGCCCAGCCGCTCTGCTTCCTCCGCCAGGATGACATCAGAGAGCAGGTAAAGCTCCTTGGCCTTCGCCGAGCCAACCAGCTGGGTCAGAAAATAGGTCCCGCCAAAATCCCCGGAGAGTCCGACCTTCGCGAACGCCGTGGTGATCTTCGCACCGCGCGCCGCAATCCGGAAATCGCAGGCGAGTGCAATCGACAGGCCCGCGCCAGCCGCTGCACCGGGGATGGAGGCGATGGTGATTTTCGGCATGTCGTGCAGCCAGCGCGACACTTCCATGCTCTGGCGCAGCGCATGCGCGGCCTGCTCGGGCGAGCGGCCATGATTTGCGCCACCATCCGTCGCCGCAAAACCCTTCACATCGCCGCCGGCGCAGAACGCGCCGCCCGCGCCTGTGATGACAATCGCGCCGACATCAGGATCAGAAGCAAGCCGAGGCAGCGCCTCCAGCAGCGCGCCGAGCATCGGCTGCGAAAGCGCGTTGCGCGCCTCGGGCCGGTTCATCGTGAGGATGGCGACGCCGTCCTGCTTGGTTTCCAGAAGGTCAGCCATGGCGCGTCTCCCTGTGTTTCTTTCATCCGGGATAGGACTCTGGAATCGCGCGCGCAAGCACGCCCCGACGGCAGCCTATTTCGCGAGTTGCGGAAGACCTTCGCGCGATGCGACCGGGGAATGAACGCCCAGCGTGATGTCGGCCGAGCCGCAGACCGGGCAGTGCAGATCCGGGCTTACCTCGGCAATGTCGGCCTGCACGCCCACACGAAGCGCGATCGGCGCCGGATCGAGCGGCGTCTTCCCGCCGCAATCATGACAGGCGACCAGCAGAAGGTGATCGCTGTTCAGCACGTCGCGAAACTTCATTGGATCGAACCCACACAACACGCCTCTCTTATGGAGGCTCAGCCCTGTGGAGAAATCCTGCACCGCCCTTTTGCGAAAAGCGAATCGGAAGTTCGCTCGCCGCGCGTTTTCCGACGCCTGTGCAGCCTGGCGTGCCCCTGCTGGCCCCTGGCCGGACCATCTCCCCACGCATTTTGAGGACAAGCATGTACGACATTTTGTAAAACACGCTTGACTATCGGTCTGGCACATGTAAAACATGCTTTACCAAACGACAAAGAGGTTTGTCATGTCGACCGAAGCTTCAAAGCCATCACGAAGAGCCGCCGGAGTGCTGACCATCGGTATCGGCGCGGCGTTGCTTTCCGCGACCGGCCAGCCGACGCCGAAGATGCTCGCGCGCCTCGCCGAGTGGGGCGTGCCCGACCTTGCCGCCCGCATTGCCATTCACGCCCTTCCGGTCGTGCTGATCGTCAGCGCCGTCCTCCTCGGCCAGGCCCTCGGCAAGGGCCGGACAAAGATGACCCGCTGGATCATCTACGCGCTGCTCGGCGGCGTGGCGGGCTTCTTCACCGGCTACAGCATGGACCTGCTGGTCGGCGTGCCTGTCGTGATCGAGGCGCTCAACGGACCGCTGGCTGAGCCTTCGGTCGCCGACATCGGTCTCTGGACGCTCGGCGCAATATCGATCGCGACCGGCCTCATGGTGGCGGCGGTCGCCGCCTTCGGTCCGCCGGCCGCCTACGCGATCAACCTCGAGCCCGACTGCGATCCCGAAGCGATGGACATCCGGAAGGCCGAGCGCGGCATCTACGGCTTGAGCAGCGCCGGCATCGTGACCATGGGCATCGCCAGCATCGCGCTCGCAATCGCCCAGCAGTCCGGTGACGGCGCGACGCTTGGACCGAGCATCATCGCCCTGGTCGCGGGCGCCGCCAGCATCTTCGTCAGCATCATGCTGTGGAACCTGATGGATGAGCTCCAGCGCCGCCAGGTCGTCAACGCCTACGCTGTCTCAGCCGTCGTGTTCACTGCCGGGGCCTTTGTCTGGTCCGTTGCGGAAGTGCAGGGGCTCGTACCCGCCTTCGGTGCGGCCGCATCCTTCGTGACGATGTCCTTCGTGCAGATGGTGGCCGCCTCGATCATCACCGCCACGGTGGCCGGCAACGCCCGAGCAAAGAAGCGGCGGACAGCATGAAAAACCAGCTGCGCGTACTGAGAGCCCAGCGGGCCTGGAGCCAGGCCGACCTTGCGGAGAAACTCAAAGTGTCACGACAGACCATCAACGCAATCGAGACCGGACGATACGACCCCTCCCTCCCGCTCGCCTTCACCATCGCGGGACTCTTCGAGCTGAGCATCGAGGCGATCTTTTCGCCCGACGATGCCGAAACCGGCCACTAGCGCCGGCGCCGACTGACTGAACCACCGACCACCACCGACTGTTCCACCCTCAACCCTCCCCAGGAGAGACACGATGAATATCGCCGAAACCCTCGCCACCTCGATCGGACGCAGCGTTCGCCGGACGATCGCCACCGCCGTGATCGCGGCCGCCGCAATCGGCGCGCCGGCGCTTGCCCAGCCCGCCATGTGGGCCGTGAAGGACGCAGACTCCACCATCTACCTGTTCGGCACCGTCCACCTGCTGAAGCCTGAGACAGTGTGGAAAACGCCCAAGATCGAGGCCGCCATCAAGGAAGCCGAACAGCTTTGGCTGGAACTGCCCACCACCAATGCGGAACAGCTGGCGCCCCAGATGATGCCGCTGATCACGCAATACGGCCTCGCGCCGGCCACGCCGCTGTCGTCGAGCCTTACGCCCGACGAGATGAAGACGCTGGACGAGGCGGCAAAGCTCGCCGGCATGACCGGCCAGCAGCTCAACATCTTCCGTCCCTGGTTTGCGGCGCTGACGATCTCGACTTCGTCGATGGTTCGCGCCGGTTATGATCCTGCCTCCGGCGTCGACTCGAAGATCGAGGCTGCCTTCGGCCAGCGCAGCATCAAGCCGACCGGTCTCGAAACGCCTGAGTCGCAGATCAAGGTCTTCGCCAACATGGAACGCGACGAAGAACTCGCCTACCTGCGCGAGACCATGGAAGAGTACGAGAACGCCGCCACCCTGCTCGACGGCATGGTCGACCAGTGGGCGCGCGGCGACATCGCTGCGATGGAGCAGCTCTTCGTCACCGAAATGCGCGACGCCTCCCCGGATCTCTACGCCGCCTTGCTGCCCAACCGCAACGCCAACTGGGTCGGCCAGATCGAGGAAATGCTGAAAGGCAAGGGCACGATCTTCATCGCCGTCGGCGCCGGCCACCTCATCGGTGAAGACAGCGTGCAGGCCATGCTCAAGGCCAAGGGCATCGAGTCGGTTCGCGTCCAGTAAAAAGGCCAGTCCGGAGGCACGAGCGACGTCGGCTCCGGCCCACAAGAAACGTCGACCAGGACTTGCGGCGCCGCCCTGCACGCGGCGCCGCTTCTCTTTTGTGACGGGCCGCTGGCGGCCAAGTCTTGCAAGCCGCGCGTAATCGCGCATCTTCAAGGTATGGCCGGTTCAACCGCTGACATTCTGGGGCGATATCTCCGCGACGCCCGGCGCATCGTGGTGTTCACGGGCGCCGGCATCTCGACGGAATCCGGCATCCCGGACTTCCGCTCGCCCGGCGGCGTCTGGTCCCGCATGAAGCCGATCTACTTCCAGGAGTTCGTGGGCTCGGAGGCCAAGCGCCGCGAGGCATGGACGCGCGTTTTCTCCGGCGCGGCCGGCTGGGTGGGCAAGGAGCCCAATGCCGGCCATGCCGCCGTGGCGCGTCTGGTCCACGCCGGCAAGGCCTCGTCGATCGTCACGCAGAACGTCGATAACCTGCACCAGGCGTCAGGCGTGCCGGATCGCCATGTCATCGAACTGCACGGCAACGCCAGCTACGCCACCTGCCTCGAATGCGGCGTGCGTCATGAGCTGGACGAGCTGCGCCCCATCTTCGTCGACCGCGGCGAGATTCCAACCTGCCGCACCTGCGGCGGTCTGGTAAAGACTGCGACGATCTCCTTCGGCCAGCAGATGCCCGAAGAGCCCATGCTCGCCGCCGAAGCCGAGACGCAGGCGTGCGATCTCTTCCTGGTGCTCGGCTCATCGCTCGTCGTCACGCCCGCCGCGCATTTTCCGGTGAAGGCGAAACAGTACGGCGCCCGGCTCGTGATCCTCAATCGCGAGCCGACGCAGCTCGACGATCTTGCGGACCTCGTCCTCCACGACGAGATCGGCCCGACAATGACAGCCGCGATGCGGGATCTGAATTAGGGACGAACGGAGATGGCGGGCCGCTACTTTGCCCGCCGCCCCTTCCTGCTCTGGTTCCACGTCCTGAACAGCACCACCGGCGCTCCCACGACACGCAGCACCGACACGAACATCAGCAGCCCGTACAGCTTGAGCCCCGCCAGCACGGCCCCCGCCTCGAACGATTTCGGCTGAAGCTCCGTGAGGTTCAAATTCTGCTGCAGCGCTGTCTTGGCGTCCTGGCTGAGGAAGAAGGCGAACACGTCCAGTCCGCCGAGAATGCTCTGCGACAGGAAATTCCACACGACGAATCCCTGTCCAGCACTCGCGCCAAACAACTTGTCTTCGATGCGCGCGGGAAGCAGCGTGTAGGCGTAAGCCATCGCCGCAATCACCGGTACAGCCGTGAGGTGCGAGAGCATGCCGCCGATATCATCGCGCAACAGCCTGCCGGCGCTGAACTTCCTGCGCGGCGTCGTCGCCCCGCCAAGATCGTGCGGCTTCCAGATCCCCGCAATGTCGTCGATGGCGTGCGCCGCCGCATCCGCAATCGCAATGCCCGCGAAGATGCAGAACAGCAGGTGGGCAGGGTTGGTCGGCAGCGTCGGCCGGATGATCGGCGATACCACGGCAAGCCAGAAGATCGAGACGATCGACAGCAGCCCGACGTAAATCCAGTAAAGACCGATACGCCGCGAGCCTGCCGGCCGTGGCGCAACGACGCCTACCACGCCAGCTCCTTGCCGTTCCACGCGAGGAAACGGCCGGTGGATGATACGTCCAGCTTGTCGATCAGCTTCAGAAGGTTCGCCGCGCTTTCCTCGGTGGTGAGTTGTGCGCCTTCGCCGCCCATCTCCGTCTTCACCCAGCCCGGATGCACGATCAGCACCGGGATGCCGTGCGGCTTCAATTCGGTGGCGAGCCCGCGCATCAGCCGGTTCACCGCCTGCTTGGAGACGCGATAGGCTAGGCTGTCGGACGACGCTCCCGTCGCGCCCATCGGGCTCGACAGCGTGATGATGCGCCCCTTGGCGGCCTTCACATTCGGCAGGAAAGCCAGAGCCACACGCAACGGCGCCATGGTGTTCACGCGGAACGCCTCTTCGAGCCCGTCGAAATCCATGTCTGTCGCAGACTGCCGGTCAGGTCCGCCAATGCCGGCATTGTTGATCAGCACGTCGATCGGCTCGGCTTCCAGCTTCCGGCGCACGCGGCCGATCTGTGCGGGGTCCGAGACATCCATCTCGATCAGCTCGACCCATTGCGGCGCCGAGGCTGCAAACGCATCGAGCGCGTCGCGATCCGAGGTTGCGCGCACACAGGCGAAGACCTTGTCGCGGCGCCCCGCGAAGGCCTTCACAAGCGCAAGGCCGATGCCGCGGTTTGCGCCAGTGATCAGTGCAACGGCCATCGTCGTGCGCTCAGCGTGTGGGAACCGGCTTGTCGCCGCGATAGTCATAGAAGCCGCGGCCGGCCTTCTTGCCCACCCAACCAGCCTCCACATACTTCACCAGCAGCGGGCAGGGGCGGTACTTCGTGTCGGCGAGGCCATCGTGCAGCACCTGCATGATGGACAGGCACGTATCGAGGCCGATGAAGTCCGCCAGCTCAAGCGGCCCCATCGGATGGTTGGCGCCCAGCTTCATCGCGGTGTCGATCGATTCCACCGTGCCGACGCCTTCATACAGCGTGTAGACCGCCTCGTTGATCATCGGCATCAGCACGCGGTTGACGATGAAGGCGGGGAAGTCTTCCGCATTAGTCACATGCTTGCCCAGGCGCTCCACGATGTGGACGGCGGCGTCATACGTCTGCTGGTCCGTCGCAAGCCCGCGGATCACCTCGACCAGCTTCATCAGCGGCACGGGGTTCATGAAGTGCAGGCCGATGAAACGCTCCGGGCGGTCCGTCGCTGCGCCAAGGCGTGTGATTGAAATGGAGGATGTGTTGGTCGCCAGCATCGCCGTCTTCGGCATCTTCAGGCACAGCGCGTCGAAGATCGCGCGCTTCACCGCTTCCTTCTCGGTCGCCGCCTCGATCGCGAAGTCGACATGGCCGAAATCGTCGAGAGACGTCGTCGTGCGGATGCGGCGCATGCCGGCGTCGCGCGCATCGGACGAGATCATCTGGCGGTGAACCTGCCGGTCCATGTTGCGCTGGATGGTCTTGACCCCGGCTTCCAGCCGCTCGGACGACACATCGTTCAGCATCACGTCGAACCCGGCCAGGGCGCAGACATGCGCTATGCCGTTGCCCATCTGCCCAGCGCCGACGATGCCTATGGTGCGAATTGCGGTCATGCCAATCGATGCCCGTCCTGGGAAACTTAACCTAAGCTATCACGCGCCCCCGCAACCGCGACCACCGGTATTCGCACATGCACAAGAGGGTGGGAAGAAGCCCCCGCCTGTGTCGTTTGCGCACCATCCGGACAGGCCGCTCACGGTCGCGTGAAGCTGGTAGGGCTAGGCGCTTGTGCAACAGCGGCTTTTTCCCCCTTCGACGCGGCTACAACCCGGGTATATTGCTCCGCGCAAGGCTGGCGCTGCCTGGAGAGACGCTGGCCGCATCGGAGGATAGAGATGCTGAAGTGGATGTGTGCTGTCGCAGCTTCGCTGGCGCTGGCCTCGCCGGCCCTGGCGCAGAAAACAGAACTGCCGGATCGTCCGGCCAAGCAGACGACCCCGTTCGACCCGGCCGCAATCAAGGAGGGCAATGCGCTCCTCAAGGCGAACGGCACCTGCATGGCGCAATACATCGTCGGCGCCAACGGCCGGGCGAAGGACATCACCGTCGACTGCACGCACCCGGACATGGCGAACTACGTCTCGCGCACGATCGAGACAGGCGTATGGGATGCGGAAATCCTCGAGAAGGAATTCCTGGATTCGCTGCCGATGCGCCAGATCTTCAACTACGGCACCGGCCCTGCTGGTCCCGATCCGCGCGGCGAGAAGTCCCCGGTCATGGTCGATGGCCTGCGCGAGCGCGACATCACCAGCGCCCTCGCCAAGGTCGATAAGGAAGGCATGTGCGACGTGAAGTACACGGTCGGCGCCAATGGCAAGCCGAAGGACGTGCAGGCCAACTGCACCCCGCCCGAATACAATGACCTCATGCTTGCCGCCGTCGCCAAGATGAAGTTCGACCCCGGCCAGAAAGGCGGCGCCCCGACCGACTGGCCCGGCATGAGCATGCCCGTCAAACTGATCAAGCCTGAAGGCTCCTAGGCTGCAGGCGCCAACGGAAATCGGAAAACCAGTCATGAGCCTCCTGCGCGAGACCTTGTGTCGCCCCTGACTGGTAAACTTTGCTCCGACGTTGAGCTCCGACGTTGACGGCCCAAAAAGAAAGAGCGGGAAGGCCTGGGCCTTCCCGCTCTCCTTTTTTCAGGCGCTCGGCGCGTCTAGTAGACGGCGCGAAGGCGCGTATACCAGAACCCGCCATTCATGCCGAACGGACCGCCCGAGCGCGGATAGACCTGACCGTCAGCCAGGCTGTTGGTCAGCGCATAGACCGGGTTGGTCGTTGAGGGGGCGATCCTGTCGGGATACTCGTCCGTCAGGTTGTTGACGCCAACCGTCAGCGTGTAGGTGTCTGACAGGGTGTAGCTGACATCAAGGTCGAGAAGGACCTTCTCGCCGAATGTCTGGCCCGGATACTCCAGCTGGTTGGCCCACTCGCTGTAGTAGTTCGCCCGGCCGTTGACGGTGAAATCGCCCATCTGCCAGCCGCCCGCCGCCACCAGACGGTGTTTGGGGGCGATGTTGGAGACGTTGAAGCGCTGGGCGGCGCTGATGACCAGCGGATTGAAGTCCTGCACTTCGCTCTTGTTGTAGTTATAGGCGAGCGAGAGCGTAAGGTCTCCGCCCATCAGATCCGTTCCGTAGGTGGCGATGGCGTCGACGCCTTGCGTCGTCACGTCGAACCCGTTGGTGAAGTAGTTGACATCACCGCCGAGGCCGACGGCCGACAGAGAGGGAAGCGCAAGAAGGTTTGCCGCCGAGACCGTAAAGGTCTGCGACAGGCCGATCCGGTCCTTCACCTCGATGGAGTAGCCGTCCACCGTGACGGTCAGAGCGTCCATCGGCTTCAGAATGAAGCCGAGGCCATAGTTGACTGACTCTTCAGGATCCAGCGAGCCCTGCGCCCCATAGAACTGGGCGATGTCGCTCGACACCGGATATGTACCGGTCTGAACCTGGTTCCCGGACCGGAAGTTCGTCGTGATGATCTGGGTGTTGTTCTGACCGGGCGAGGGAGCATGGAAGCCCGTGCCCACAGTTCCGCGGATCGAGAAGACATCGTTCACTTCGTAGATGGCGTTCAGCTTGCCGACGAGTGCCGAGCCGAAGGAGGTGTAGTCTTCATAACGGACCGCCGCGCCGACGCTCAGCTGGCTCGTCAGATCCGTTTCAGCGCCAACATAAACGCCGTAGTTCGACTGGCTGCTCTTGCCGGCGAATGTGGGGCTGGTGCCGCCATAGCCGCTGGCGGCCGGGGGCTTGGTGGCGGTGATGCCGGCAGGGGCGTAAACGCCGGGCGAGACGAGGTTGTAGAGCGGCTGGACGGCGTAGGGACCTGCGCCATAGGACTGCGGATCGCCAGCGGTCTTTTCGTACTCCTCGTTGCGGTATTCCGCACCCGCCGACAGCGTCACCGGGCTCGCAAAACCGACGCTCACCGGATAGGTGAAATCGGCGTTTATGACCTGCTCGGTCTGGATGAGCTCGCCAAACTCGAAGCTGGTCTGGGTCTGCGGACCGTAAGACGGGCTCAGAGACTGGTTCATCGACAGATCAAGCGAGTTGCGGGCGAAGGTGGCCGAGAAGTCATAGGTCAGGCCGCTTGCGACCTCACCCCTGATGCCGCCCGTTCCATAGGCCTGGTCGACCTCGCCGACAAAGCGCGGGGTAAAGCCGCCCGGATAAAGAGAGGTAAAGTTGAACCTGTTGGTGTCGTTGACAAAACCGCCGGCCGGGCAAGTGGCGTTGCCGGTCGGGCAGGGGGTCAGGTAGATGTCAGTGAACGCGGCGTTCCGGCCCGGCGAACGGGTCGACGGCGTGCCTGTTCCGACATCAACCACCAGCGGCACGGGCGCGTTGATGGGCGGGCGGTAGTTGAAGCTCTGATCGGCTTCGCTGCCGGCGAGGTTGACGGTCAGGTAGACTTCGCTTTCCGCACTCAGATCATAGCCAGCGTTCAGGAAGGTCTTCCAGCCATTCGAGGGCGAGGAGCCCCAGATCTGGGCCGGGCCATCCGGCGCGTTGGGGATGCGGTTGGCGACGGCCGGGTTCGTCCGCGCCAGCTCCAGCGCGATCGGGCGCGTGGCGCCGCGGCTGGTGCCTTCATCATCATACCATTCACCGGCCACCGTAACAAAGCCGGCGCCGCCGAGGTCAAAGCCGCCCTTGGCGGCAAGCTGCGTGCGTACGCCATCCCCCTCGAAGGCCTGACCGTAAATGGCCTGGACTTCAAAGCCTGCATCCTCGCGGATCTGGTAGTTGATGACCCCGCCGATGGCGTCCGAGCCATACTGCGCGGTCGCGCCGTCCCGCAGGATCTGCAGGTTGTCGAGGGCGATCGCCGGGATGTTGCCGATGTCAGCGCCCTGGGCGCCGAATGACAGGGCGGTGTCGGCGCCCGTGTAAACCTGAACAAGGGCGGCGCGGTTATAGCGCTTGCCGTTGATCATGACCAGGACCTGGTCGGCGCCCAGGCCGCGCAGCGAGGGCGCGCGTACGAAGGTGGAGGCGTCGGAAATTGAGTTCTGCGGGACATAGAAGGACGGGACGATGTTTCTGACCACGTCCAGGAGGTTGAAGGCGGGCTGGTCGGAGAGTTCCGAGCCGCCAATGACGTCGACCGGCGAGGGCGAGTCCGTCGCCGAGCGGTCCGTCCGCCGCGTGCCGGTCACAATGACCACATCCTCACCATCAGACGCCGCCGGCTGAGCCCCCTGCTGAGCAAACGCTGCAGGCGCTGCGCCGATCAGGGCGGCTCCCATCAGAATAGTTCCCGCCAGAAGGCGGCTCTTAGTGCTGAGAATGCGCATGTAGAATTTCTGGCTCCCACCTATGCTTCATCCCGCACCCCAAAAGAGCGCGTGGACGCACGACACAAATCGTTCTCAAACGCTAAGCAGGGTGCAGGTTACTCACAAGGCGCGAGCAGTCCGAGGCGCACTCGAATGTGCTGCGGGATGCAAAATTGTGACAGTTTCTGCATGCCGCGTATGGTCTTGTACCCCAGCCGGGAGAGCGCATGAGAGGCTTTTCGCTTCCCAGGCTTTGTTTCCCTCCGTGCATCGGCATGTGGGGGCCGGGGCGCCGATTCGACAGGCGTCGATCCGAAAGGCGCAGCATGCGGCTGACTTCGTAGCAGGCCCAGTGATCCGTTTCCGGCGCAGGTTCGCAGGCCGTCCTCACGCGACGGAGGGCCATCAATCGGCGCAACTTCAACCGACGCGGCCTGCGGCATCCCAGAGGCGCTCCTCAACGACCATCACCCGATGAGCAAAATCCTCCGTTGGATACCCGCCCTCGCTGTCTCGGGTTTTTCGAAGACGGACATCTGACTAGTTCAGCCCGGCCTTCTTCACCTCCGCCGGCACCCCATTCAGAGAAAGCGCTCCGCCATCGACCGTAACGGAGATCGCATCGCCGTCCTTGATGCGGCCTTCGAGAATGCGGCGGGCAAGGGGGTCCTGCAGCTCCTTCTGGATCACGCGCTTCAGCGGACGCGCGCCATAGACGGGGTCGTAGCCGCGCGTCGACAGCCACTGCATCGCCTCGTCGTTGACATTGATCGTCATGCGGCGGTCGCCGAGGATTTTCTCCAGACGCTTCAGCTGCACGCCGACAATGCGATCGATCTCGCCGCGGCCGAGCCGCTTGAAGAACACGATCTCGTCGATGCGGTTCAGGAACTCCGGACGGAAGTGCCCGCGAATGGCTTCCATCACCTCGTCCCGCGTACGACCAGAAATGTCTCCCTCGGACTTGTCGTCCGCAATCGCATGCGCGCCGAGGTTCGACGTCATGATGATGACGGTGTTGTTGAAGTTCACCGTCCGGCCCTGTCCGTCCGTCAGACGCCCGTCGTCGAGCACCTGCAGCAGCGTGTTGAACACGTCCGGGTGCGCCTTCTCGATCTCGTCGAACAGGATCACCTGATACGGACGCCGCCGCACGGCTTCCGTCAGCGCGCCGCCTTCCTCATAGCCGACATAGCCCGGAGGCGCGCCGATCATGCGGCTCACTGCGTGCTTCTCCATGTATTCCGACATGTCGAGGCGCAGAACCGCATGCTCGTCGTCGAACAGGAATTCAGCGAGCGCCTTGGTCAGCTCGGTCTTGCCCACCCCCGTGGGGCCGACAAAGATGAAGCTGCCGATGGGCCGGTTCGGGTCCTGCAATCCAGCGCGCGCACGGCGCACGGCATTGGCGACGATCTCCAGCGCCTCTTCCTGCCCGACCACACGCTTGCGCAGCCCGTCTTCCATGCCCAGCAGCTTCTCGCGCTCGCCTTCCATCATCTTGTCGACAGGAATCCCGGTCCAGCGCGAGACGACAGCGGCAATTGCTTCCGCGTCCACCTCTTCCTTGACCAGCGGCGCCTTTGCGCCGACGGAGGTGTCGGTCTTGCCTTCGGATTCCGAGATCAGTTTCTCGAGCGCGGGGATGTCGCCATACTTGATCTGTCCCGCGCGCGCCCAGTCCGAGCGCCGTTCAGCGTCGGCCAGTTCAGCCCGCGCCTTGTCGAGGCGGTCCTTGGCGTTGGTCGCGCCCGCTAGCCGGCCTTTCTCGGCCTTCCACGCGGCCGAGATCTCATCCGACTTCGCCTGCAGCTCCTTGATCTCCACCTCGCGCCGCTTCAGCCGGTCCTTCGACGCGTCGTCCTTTTCCTTCTTCAGCGCTTCCGCCTCGATCCGGATCTGCATCAGCCGCCGGTCGATCTCGTCAAGCTCTTCCGGCTTCGACTCCACCGCCATGCGCAGGCGCGCCGCCGCCTCGTCCATCAAGTCGATGGCCTTGTCCGGCAGGAAACGATCCGTGATGTATCGGTTCGACAGCGTCGCCGACGCCACGATGGCGGCGTCCGAAATGCGGATGCCGTGGTGAACCTCGTACTTTTCCTTCAGCCCGCGCAGGATGGAAATCGTATCCTCTACGCTTGGCTCGCCGACGAACACGGGCTGAAAGCGCCTCGCCAGCGCCGCGTCCTTCTCCACATGCTTGCGATACTCTTCCAGCGTCGTCGCGCCGACGCAGTGCAACTCGCCACGCGCCAGCGCCGGCTTCAGCAGGTTGGACGCATCCATCGCGCCCTCCGCCTTGCCCGCGCCGACCAGGGTGTGCATCTCGTCGATGAACAGGATGATCTGGCCCTGCGCCTGCGTGACTTCCTGCAGCACGGATTTCAGCCGCTCCTCGAACTCGCCACGGAACTTCGCGCCAGCAATCAGCGCACCCATGTCGAGCGCCATCAGGCTCTTCTCTTTCAGGCTGTCCGGCACGTCGCCGTTGACGATCCGCAGCGCGAGCCCTTCCGCAATCGCCGTCTTGCCCACGCCCGGCTCGCCGATCAGCACCGGATTGTTCTTGGTCCGTCGCGAGAGCACCTGGATGCAGCGCCGGATTTCCTCGTCACGCCCGATCACCGGATCAAGCTTGCCCGACCGCGCCGCCTCGGTGAGATCGCGCGCATACTTCTTCAGCGCCTCATACTTCTCTTCCGACGTCGCCGTATCGGCCGTGCGCCCCTTGCGCAGCTCGGCGATGGCCTTGACCAGCGCACTCGTCGTGGCGCCCGCCGCGTTCAGCGCATCGGCCGCCTTGTTCTTCATCTTGGTTGCCGACAGCAGCAGCCGCTCCACGGTGACGTAATCGTCCCCCGCCGACTTCGCGTCTTCCTCCGCCATCTGGAACAGCCGCGCGAGATCCTGGCTCAGCCCCGGCTGCGATCCGCCCGTGCTCTTCGGATGCGAGTCCAGCAGCTTGTCGATATTGGAATGCGCCAGCTCGGGATTTCCCCCGGCGGCGCGAATGAGGTTCAGCGCAAGACGGTCGCGGTCCGCGAATATCGCCTTGACCAGGTGTTCCGGCAGGATCTGTGGGTGGCCGCTGGCAAGCGCGCTCGTCTGGGCGCTCTGAACGGCTGCGCGTGCGCGCTCGGTATAGCGTTCGAAGTCCATTGATTGACCCTTGTAAAAAGCAGTCTGGAGGCACGTCCCGGGACCCGCAACCGGCATCCCGGTGGACTATACACCCGCCGGTCGGCCGGGTTCTGATCCAGAGCAAGAGGTAGGGTTGCCTGCTCACTGCGCAAGGGTATCTCCGCGCAAGCTTGAAGTTTCGGTGGAGTCGTTCTCGGGCCTGACCCGAGAGCCTTTCCCGATTTGGGCAGGCGGGCGCGCCGCGGCAAAGAGAGCTTCCCAGGTCGTGCCTTCGGCTTGCCCGGGCCCGACTCCTAATGTGCCTCCGCCGTCGCCCCGCCTCCCGGCGCCGCAGGCCGCTTCAACAGGGGCGCAAGGCACAGCATCACCGCAAAGCAGATCGCCATCACCAGGAACAGGTTGTTGAACGTCATTACGTTCGACTCGATCTGCATCCGACGCACTAGCTGCCCCAGCGCCGCCACCGACGGATCGGGATTCCCCGCCGCCCGCAGGCTCGCCTCCGCCTGCAGCAGAAAGTCCTGCACCTCCGGCCGCGTCGGATCGAGCCCGGCGGAGATCTCCTGATTATGCAGGTTGGCGTAGTTGAGCCGCATCGTGTTGATCGCCGCGAGCCCAACCGCGCCGCCAAGATTGCGGCACACTGTGATCAGACCCGTCGCGTTCGGCATCTTGTGCGGGGGCAGGGTCCCCAGCGCAATGAAGTTCGACGGGATCATCGACATGATCAGGCCCAGCCCGCGCAGCGCCTGAGGCCAGAACAACTCCTCGAACGAGGACTCGGCGGTAAGAAAGCTGTTCCAGTACAGCCCAACCGCCGCCAGCGAGAGCCCAGTCGCCAGCACATAACGCGGATCCACCTTGCGGATCAGTATGCCAGTGATCGGTCCGCCGATGAACATGGCGATCCCGCCCACGCTCATGATCTGCCCGATCTGCAGCGAGTTGTAGCCACGCACCGTGCCGAGGAAGAGCGGCGTCAGGTAGATCGATCCGAACAGGCCAAAGCCGACAACGACCGCAACCGTCGAGCCGACCGCGAAATTGCGATCCTTGAAGATGGTAAGGTCGACCACCGGGTTCGCCCGTGTGAAGGCGCGCCAGAAGAACATCACGGCCGCCAGCGAACAGAGGAACATCCAGACGATGAGATGCTCGTCCTCAAGCCAGCCCGCAGCAGGCCCTTCCTCGAACACGTATTCGAACGACCCCAGGAACAGCGCCATCGCCGCAAGGCCGATGATGTCGATGTTGCGGATCAGGCTCATCTGCGTCGGCAGTTTCGGCGTCAGGTTCCACACAAGCGTCGCTGCGATGATCCCGGGGATCACATTGACGAGAAACAGCCAGTGCCAGCTCATGTTCTCCGTCAGCCACCCGCCCAGCGTCGGCCCGATTGACGGCGCCAGCGTCGCCACCATGCCTACCGCGACCTGCTGTAGCATCGACCGGTTCGGCCCGAACAGCGTGAACGCCGCCGCCATCGTGGTCGGAATCATCGCCGCGCCCAGAAATCCCTGTATGCAGCGGAAGACGATCAGGCTGTTGATGTCCCACGCAAACGCGCACAGCACGCTGGCCGCCGTGAATCCCCCCGCCGAGAACACGAACAGCCGCCGCATCGAGAGCGCGCGGTTGAGTAGCCCCGATAGCGGTATCCCGATCACCTCGGCGATCAGATAGCTGGTCTGGATCCACGCGACCTCTTCAGCCGACGCCGAAACGCCCGCCTGGATCTGCGCAATGGAGGAGGCGACAATCTGGATATCCAGGATCGCCATGAACATGCCGACCACCATCGCGAAGAACCCGATGTTGAGCATCAGGCTTTCGCGCGTTCCCCTGGCCGGGGGCGTGTACGCTCCCGGCGGGGCTGTGATGGCGGCCGCGCTCATCTCTACTTGCAGTCGGGCTTGGTGGAGACCGTCGCCGTCACCTGCAGGCCGGAGCGCAGCAGGCCGGTCGACAGCGCCTCTTTATCCAGCACGATCTTCACCGGCACGCGCTGCACGATCTTGGTGAAATTCCCCGTCGCCGTATCCTGCGGCACAAGGCTGAACGTGCCGCCGGTCGATGGCGACAGGCTCTGCACCTTGCCCGTGACATGCAGGTTCGGCAGCGCATCGACATGCACATTGACGCACTGGCCCTCGCGCATCTCGGTGATCTGCGTCTCCTTGAAGTTCGCCACCACCCACACATCGTCCGACGACACGATCGACAATGCGACGCGTCCCGGCGAGAGGATCTGACCTTCGACCACGTCCTTCTTCGTCACCACGCCATTCATCGGCGCATGGATCTTCGTGCGGTCCAGTTCCAGCTGCGCGCCCACAACCTTCGCGCGTGACGCTTCCACCTTTGCCTCGGCCGACAGCGCGGCGGCTTCTGCGCTCGACAGCTGGCTGCGCTGCGCCGTGATCGATGCGGAGGCCTGGGACAGCTGCGCGTTCGCCGTGCGGCGCGCGGCTTCCGCCTGTTCCAGCTTCGCCTTCGGATACCAGCCCTTCGCGGCCAGCTCCGTCAGGCGCTTCTCGTCGGATGAGGAAAGGTCGGCCGAGGCGTCTGCCGCCTCGCGCGCGGCGCGCGCTTCGGCCAGCGTGTCGCGCTGCACGGTGATGCGCGCCCGGGCCTGCGCCGCGTCCGCTTCCGCCTGCGCCAGCTCGGCCTGGGCAAAGGCCAGCCGCGTCTGGAACTCGTCGTCTTCCAGTTCGATCAGCAGGTCGCCGCGCTTGACCGCCTGGTTTTCAGCGACGTGGACCGTCTTCACATAGCCCTCGATCTTCGGCGTCACGCGCGCGATGTCGGAGCGCAGCTGAGCGTTGTCGGTCGAGATGTTGAACCGGCCATTGGTGAACCAGTCGAAGCCGAACCAGCCAGCGCCCAGGACCGCCGCGACAGCGACTCCAAGTAACACCTTCTTGCGAACGCCGCCGCCGGATGCCGCCGCAGCAGGCGCTGCATTCGCGGGCTGCGGAGAGGCGGGCGCAGCCTGCGGCGCCGGCGTCGCTTCGGGTTCGATCTTGACCGGTTTGAGCGCCATTTCGCGTCCTGTGTTGTCCCGGGCAGCCGGGTGCCTGCCAAATCTACTGTAATTGACGTTACGTTTGGGTTGAAATGTAGCGGCGACAACGCGAGTATCAAGACCTCGCAATTACGGTTATCCCTGTCCCTATGTCGCAATCAGATTCCGGCCCCGCAGACTTCCAGACCGCCGAACCCGAAGCCGGCCGGGCCGAGCTTCGCCGCGCCGCCTTTCTGAAAGCTGCGCGCGAAGTCTTCCTCGAGCATGGCTACGAAGCCGCCAACATGGCTGAAATCGTCCGCCGGGCGGGCGGTTCGCTTTCCACGCTCTATTCCCAGTTCGGGGGCAAGAAGGGCCTGTTCGAGGCGATGATCGACGCTCGCGTCGGCCAGCTCACCACCCAGATGGAGATCGAACTCGCCGACCACGCCCCCCTGCGCGAAGGCCTCACCCGCATCGGCGAGGACTTCCTCTTCAAGCAGGTCCAGCCGGAGAATCTCGACTTCTTCCGGCTGATGGTTTCCCAGGCCAAGAAATTCCCCGAACTCGCCGAAGGCTGGATCAAGCGCGCGCCTGAAGCCGTCCGCAAATCGCTTGCCGGCTATCTCGAAGACCGCGCGAACGCCGGCGAGATCAAGCTCGTCAATTTCGACCAGGCCGCCTCGATCTATTTCGACCTGCTCCGCTCCCGCATCCAGTTCCGCACCCTGCTGATGCCGTCCTACGCGCCCACCGACGAAGAAGTCCGCGAACACGTCGCCCGCGCCGTGAAGGTGTTCCTCGGCGGCATCGAGGCGCTGAGCTAGTCGCGGCGGCTTACCGCCCCCTGAACTCTCCCCGACGCCGCTCGCCCACCGCCTTCACCCCCTCGCGAAAATCGTCCGTCTTCATCAGCCACTGCTGCTCGACGAACTCATGGTCCGTCTGCGCCCGCACTGCGGCTGCAAGATCGCCCCGCAACGTCTTCCGGGTCGAGCGCACCGCCAGCGGCGCATTCTCCGCGATCGCCCCCGCCACCGCCGTCGCCCGCACCATCAGCTGATCCAGCGGCGCCACCTCGTCCACCAGCCCCATCGCCACCGCCGCCTCCGCATCGAAGCGATCGCCGGTCAGGAACATCCGCGCTGCATGTTGCCGCCCGACCAGCCGGGGCAGGGTGTAGGTCAGCCCGAAGCCCGGATGAAATCCCAGCTTGGTGAAGTTCGCCGCGAACCGCGCCTCCGGCGCCGCCACGCGAAAATCCCCCACAAGCGCGAGCCCCAACCCCGCGCCAACCGCCGCGCCCTGCACAGCGACAACGATCGGCAACTCCGTCGAGAACAACCGCACCGCCTGATCATAAAGCGGATTTCCCGCAGCCGCGTCCTTCGCCGCAATCCCGATCTCATCCGCCCGCCGCGTGAGATCAGCCCCCGAACAGAAAACCTTCCCCGCCGTCGCCAGCACGACAGCCCGCGTCACGCCATCCCTGTCGAGCCCCTCCAGCACGTCCGCGAGGTCGCGCATCAGGTCAACACTCACCGCATTGATCGGCGGTTTGTCGATCGTGACGGTGGCGACGAACCCGTCGCGCGCGATGTGAATATCGCCATTGCGGTCCGTCATGCTGCCTACCCCAGGAAACGTTCGCGAATGCCTTTCCGGAACGCCTCGACGCCTGCCGCGAGCCGCTGGCCATAGGTCGCCCGCGCATCATCACCCGCCACAAACGTCACGCGATCGCTCGTATCGGTCACGGCGGCATAAGCCTCCTCGGCGATCTTCTCCGCGGTTGATCCGCCCGAGCGGCGCTCCGGATCCATGAACGCCTTCATCGTCTTGCCGATCGCTTCCATGTAAGCCGGATGCGGCGTCATCACGAGCGAGCGGCTGGCGAAGTCCGTCGCGATCCCGCCCGGCGCCAGCGTGCGCACCTTGATGCTGAACGGTGCAAGCTCATACGCAAGGCTCTCGCTCCAGCCTTCCAGCGCCCACTTGGTCGCGTGATAGACCGAGTTGAACGGGAAGGTGACCAGCCCGCCAATCGACGTCGTCGTCAGGATCATGCCGCTCGTCTGCGCGCGCAGGGCAGGCAGGAAAGCCTGCGTCACGCGCATCACGCCGAGCAGGTTGGTGTCCAGCTGCGTCTGCAACTGCTCGTCGGTTGCGCCCTCGAACGCCCCCGCCAGCCCATACCCCGCATTGTTGAACACCACATCCACCGGCCCAAGCGCCAGCGCCTTCGCCGCGGTCTCCTTGATCTGCACGGCGTTGGTCACGTCCAGCGGCAGAAGCGTCACGCCCGGAATGGCGGCAAGGTCGGACTTCGAAGGATCGCGCATCGTCGCGATCACCTTCCAGCCTTTAGAGGCGAACAGCTTGGCCGAGGCATAGCCGAGTCCGGTGGATGCGCCTGTGATGAAAATGGTCTGGGTCATGTGTCGCTGTCCTCCACGTCAAACGCCGATGTGAGTAAACGCTCACATTCTCGCGCGCGGTGCAAGAGCTACCGTTTCAACCCCAACAAATTCCGCGCCACCACCCACTTATGCACTTCGGTCGGACCGTCATAAATCCGCATCGTGCGAAGGTGGCCGGACATCAGCGACAGCGGCAGCTCCTTCGTCACGCCCATCGCGCCGTAAAGCTGCATCGCGTGGTCGAGCACCTCGTACGCCATCTCCGTCGCATACGCCTTCACCGCGGAGATATCCGTGCGCACATCGGCGCCGCGATCCAGCTTCCACGCCGTCTCATACGTCATCAAAGTCGCCGCCTTGATGCGCGTATAGGCGTCAGCAATCCACCACTGCACCGACTGACGGTTGGCCAGCGGCTCGCCGAACACCACGCGCTGCGGCGCATACTCCAGCATCATGTCGAGCGCGCGCTGCGCCATGCCGATCGACCAGCTCGCCATCTGAAGCCGTCGCGTGGAAAGCCGCACCTGCATCGGCGCAAAGCCCTGTCCCTCCGTGCCCAGCAGGTTCGCCGCCGGCACACGGCAATTCTCCAGCGCCACCTCATAGGTAAACTGCCCGCCCAGCATCGGAATGCGCCGCAGCACGTTGAACCCCGGCGTCCCGCGATCCACCAGGAACGCCGAGATGCCCCCGCGCGCGCCCTTCTGCTTGTCCGTCACCGCCATCAGGATGGTGAAGTCCGCCTCCTGCGCGCGGCTGATCCAGATCTTGCGTCCGTTGATCACCCACTCATCGCCCTCGCGCACGGCCCGCGTGATCATCGCGGCGGGGTCCGCCCCCGCGCCCGGCTCCGAAATGCCGATCGCCGACACCGTGCCCTTCTGAACATACGGCGTGAGATACCGCTCGCGCTGATCCTCATTCACCGTCGCCATCAGCATGCGCAGGTTCGGCGAGTCCGGCGGCAGGTAGTAGGGAACGCACGTCTTCCCGATCTCGATGTTGACCCCCACCATCGCGATCGCCGGCAGGTCCGCCCCGCCCACATCCTCCGGCGCATCCAGCCCCCACAACCCCATCTCGCGCGACGCCACATCAATGCGATCGCGCTCCTCGTGCGAGAGATAAGCGCCTTGCCCATTCGCATCGCGATCCAGGACCTTCTGCTCCAACGGCATCAGGTTCTCCCGCACAAACCGCGCGACAAGGTCCTGCAGCAGCCTGTGCTCTTCCAGCAGCTCGAAATGCATGTCCCATCTCCCGCAGGTCTGACGCCGATGCAGCGAGGATGGACCTGCGTGGGAGGGAAGGGAAGTGGCGCCGGCAAGCGCGCCCTCGTCCTTCGAGACGGCCTACGGCCTCTTTTGGATGATGGCTCCTCGGGGGTCGTGCTGCTTGTGAGGCCTCAACCTGGGGAGCCGCGAAGCGGCGTCTCGAAGGACGAGGCCGGGTTCAAAAACGTATCAACGCGCCTACAAGCCCAACCGATAAAACCTGTTCGCCGTCCCGAAGAATAGCTCGCGCTTCTCGTCCGCACTCGCGCCACTCGCAACCCGCTTCAGCGCATTCCACAGCGTCGGGTAATCACAACTCACCTCATCCACCGGGAAGTTGCTCTCGAACATCGCGCGCTTTGCGCCGAACGCCTCGATGCTTGTTTCGATATACGGCCCCCACTCCTTCGCCAGCTGCTCCGACGGCGCCCGCATCTCCGACAGCATCGACGGGAAATTGCAGAACGGCATCGCCAGCCCGCCCAGTTTCACATGCACATTTTCACACTGCGCCAGCGCGCGGATATTCTCGCGCCACACGCCAAACCGTTCCGGAAGCTTGCCCGCATAGCTCGCAAGCCCCAGAGGCGTGCCGACATGGTCCAGCACGATCGGCGTCCCTGAAAACTGCCGCGCCAGGTCGACCAGCTCCGGCAATTGCGGCTCCATCATCCAAGCATCGAACGACAGTCCGCGCTTGCCCAGCTCCGCAAAGCCCTCGCGAAACTTACGCTCCATCATCACGCCCGGCGGATTGCGGTTCAGCGGCCCCAGCACGCCAGCATCCGCATCGTAGGAGTTCGACCGCCTTATGCCCTTGAACCGTGCGCCGCCCGCCGCGATGTGCGCATCCAGCACGCGCCCGACCTCCGCCCCCTGCAACAGCTCCGCCGTCGAGACAATCCCCGCACACGCCAGCGTCTTGCCATAAAGCCCGCTCGCCGCCATCGCCGCGACACCGTTGACGAACTCCGTCTCGCCCACGCACTTCATCTCGGCCGGCCCCTCGACGCGATACATCGACCGGCATTCGAGATAGACCGTCGCCACGATGTTGTGCCCGCTGCCGGTGTCCTCCAGCAGCTGGTCCAGCAGGTAGTGACCCTTTCGATAGCTGATGTGCTCGAACGGATGCACCGGCGGCGGGATGAGATGCATCACCGGCCGCCGATCCCACAGATGATGATGCGGATCGATGATCGGCAGGTCGGGTTCGATGATCGCTTCAGGCATGGAGGCTTCCCCGCTTTTGACGCGGACCATCGGGCAAATTCACGGTGATGGAAAGTCTACTCCAGCCCCTTGCGCTCGCGATACCACGCGACAAACGCCTTCGCCCGCGCACCGGCCTCCGCCTCAACCTCGTTCCAGCCGAACGCATAGCGCGCCGCAAAGGTCGACAGGCCCCAGTCGGTATACTGCTGCACGTGATGAATCTCGTGCGCCCAGAGCGCCAGGCTCGAGACATAGCTCTCGTCCTTGAACACCACCGTGTCGATCAGCGTCACCGCCGCCGCACGCCCGTTGCGGATGGCAAAGCCCGCCAGCCCCGCCTGGCTCGTGTCGCCGATCGTGTAGCGCACATTCTCCAGCAGCTCAGCCGGATAGAACGGGATCAGTTCGCGTTTCACTTCCTCGGGGATCGGCTTCGAATCCGGCCGCACCGTATCGCGTGACCGCTGCAGCGCCGCCGCCAGCGTCTGCGACACAACATTGCCGGTATACTGCGTCTGCACCTGCATGAAGCCGCGCGTGAAGTTGGTCAGGTGGCCGCTGACGGTCGGCTTCACTGGAGCAGACGTGGTGGAATTCGGCGCCGCCGGGCGCGGCGAAACTCCGCTGGCGCCCGCCGCGTTCGCGCCGGTCTGCGCCGCCACAGGCGCCGCGCCCACGATCAGGGCGGCGAGGGCAAGCAGCACAGGTCGAAGCATGGATTCCCCAACACGCTGGAGTGGATGCCGTTGAAATGCCGGATCGCCCATGAATGCGCCGTGAATGTGGCGAGGCGTTCTTCTGCGTCCCGCATGACAGCCGCCGCAGGCGTTGCTACGGAGGTGAGGGGAGATTCGCCATGGCCCACCTTTTCATTTCGCATTCGACGCGCGACGGCGCCCCCATCGCCCAGCAGCTGTCCGCCGCCCTCGAAGCCGCCGGCCACCGCTGCTGGATCGCCCCGCGCGACGTGAAGCCCGGCGTGCCCTATCCCGGCCAGATCGTCACCGCGATCGAAGCCAGCGCCGGCCTCGTCCTGCTGGTCACGCCCGCCGCCAACGAAAGCCCCGACGTGCTGCAGGAAATCCAGCTCGCCTCCACCGCGCGCAAGACCATCGCGCCCGTCATCGTCTCCGGCTGCGCCCCGGGCGCGGACCTGCGCTACTTTCTCGGCGTCCGCCACCAGATCCCATGGACCAGCGCATCGGCCACCGCCACTGACCTGCTGCGCTCGTTTCCAACCGGCAGCGCGTGGGCGCCGTCTCTGGGTCAGATCGCCAGCGCGGCCGCGACGGCCGCCCCGAACGCGACTGAACGCTGCGATGTCTTCATGATCGCCCACGGGCCAAGCAAGATAAACGTCATCAAGGTCCTGCGCGAATACACCGGCGGCGGTCTCGCCGAGACCAAGATGTTGATCGAGAGCAACCTCCCGCCTATCCGTGTCGGCCACGGCATGCTCCGCTCCCGCGCCGAAGCGATGGTGACGGACCTCACGGCGCAAGGTGCAACAATGATGCCGCTGGCGGCGCACAAGTCGTAGGCCTTGCTCACGGCCCTTGGCGGCGCGCCGCCCAGGCCTCCGCTCGCTGCTGGCACGCCCGTATCCAGGCCGACTTGTGATCGTTATACGCCATCGAGTTGTCGGGATGCGCCGCTGCCGCCTCGCGCTTGATCGTCTCGTATGCCTGCGCCTCCTCGGAGTGCGCGAGGAGATAGTGGCGGAAGGCAAGCTGGCGGGCGATGTTCGCGTTTCCCTCCGCGTAGAAGTGGACATGGAACACCCGCTTCCCGTCGCGCTCCAGCACGCAGTAACGCCGCCCCTCGATCCCGAACGCGCCACGCCACAGATAGCCCAGCGCCTCGACATCAGCCCGTCGCGCCTCAAGCGCCTCAAGGCTCCGCACCACCGGCATCAGGTCCACGACAGGCTTCGCCGCGATGCCGCGAAGGGCCGTCGATCCGATGTGATGCGCCGCGATCAGATTGTCTCCCAGCGCGCCGGCCAGCCGCGCGCCCTCCGCAGCCGCCATCTCCGCCCATGCCGGATCATGCCGCGCGAGCAATACGCGCGTCGCATCGGCTATGCGTGCCGCGCGCTCATCCGCCATGGAAGAAATCGTAGATCCGCCGCGCGAGAGCCTCGTTCACACCCTCGACGGTCTGCAGGTCCGCCATCGTCGCGCGGCTCACGCCCTTGGCCGAGCCGAACCGGTTCAGCAGCGCCTTCTTCCGCCGCACGCCAACGCCCGCAATTTCATCCAGCGGGTTCTGCCCTGTAATCGCCGCTGACCTCTTTGCGCGATGCGCTCCGATCGCCCACCGGTGCGCCTCGTCGCGCAGCCGCTGCAGGTAGTACAGGGCAGGGTCGTTCGGCGGCAGCTGGAACGGCGCGCGCCCCGGCCGGAAGAACTGCTCCCGCCCCGCATTCCGATCCGGCCCCTTCGCAATGGCCACGAGATTCAGCTCGCCCGGCTTGAACCCCACCGCTTCAGTCGCCTCACGCGCCGCCGACAACTGCCCCAGCCCGCCATCGATCAACACCAGATCCGGCCACGCGTCCGGCCGTCGTCCTCCCTCGGTCCGAAGGACAGGGGGAGGTGGATCGCTCGCACTGGCGAGCGAGACGGAGGGGGGCTCACCTTCAGCATCGGAGGGATGCAACGGATCGACAGCAGGAGCATTCAACTCCTCCCACTCCTTCCGAAGCCGCGCAAACCTGCGCCGCATCACCTCGCGCATCATGCCGTAGTCATCGCCCGGCTCGAGATCGACATCGCGGATGTTGAACTTGCGGTACGCGTTCTTCTCGAACCCGTCTGGCCCTGCCACCACCATGCCACCCACCATGTTGGTTCCCATGATGTGGCTGTTGTCGTAGACCTCGATGCGCTTCGGCGCCTCGGCCAGATCAAACACCTTCTGCACCGCCCCGAAGATCTTCTGCTGACTTTGCGTCTCCGCCAGCTTCCGGCCCAGCGCCTCGCGCGCATTCAACGTCGCCTGCGCCACGATCCCGCGCTTCTCGCCGCGCTGCGGCGTGCGAATCTCCACCTTGTGCTCGGCCTTCATCTCGAGCGCATCGGTCATCAGGTCCCACTCCTCGATCTCGCGATTGAGCAGGATCAGCTTCGGCACAGGCTTGTCGTCATAGAACTGCGCGATGAACGCCGTCAGCACCTGCTCTGGCGTGTCGTCGCGATCGTGCTTGGGATACCACACGGTCGCGCCCCAATTCTGTCCCGCGCGGAAGAAGAAGGCCTGCACCGCAGACGCCCCCGCCTCGGAGTGGATGGCGAACACATCCGCCTCCACCAGCCCGTCCGGATTGACGCTTTGCGATTGCCGTACAGACGACAGCGCGCGAATGCGATCCCGCAACGCGCCCGCGCGCTCATAGTCCATGTTCTGCGCCGCGCGCTCCATCTGCGCCACCAGCTGCTCCTGCAGCGTCTCGGCGTCGCCATTGAGAAACCGCTCAGCTTCCCGGACAAGATCGCGATACTCGTCCAGCGGGATCAACCCGGTGCACGGCGCCGAGCACCGTCCCATCTGGTGCAGCATACACGGTCGCGACCGCGTCGCGTAGATATTGTCCGTACACGTCCGCAGCAGGAACGCCTTCTGCAAAGTGTCGATTGTCTGGTCCACCGCTCCCGCCGAAGCAAACGGCCCGAAGTACTTCCCCTTGATCCGCTTTGCCCCGCGATGCTTCAGCGCCTGCGGTGCTTCGTGATCTTCGCGAATGAGAATGTGCGGAAACGTCTTGTCATCCCGCAGGATGATGTTGAACCGCGGCTTCAGTTTCTTGATGAGGTTGGCTTCAAGCAGCAGCGCTTCGGTCTCGCTCGCCGTGACGACAAACTCCATCGTCCGCGTCAGCGAGATCATCCGCGCGATGCGCTGCGTCTGCCCGCCGATCTTGGCATAGTTCGAAACCCGCGCCTTCAGGTTCCGCGCCTTGCCGACATACAGCAGCTCAAGGTTCTCGCCGAACATCCGGTAGACCCCCGGCTTGCCCGGCAACCGGCTCACCTGGTCGCGGATGATGTCAGGTCCCGACATCCGCTTCTTCTTCATCCCGTCAGCGGAATCAATCTCGACCCCAGAGGAAATCTCCTCCGTCTCCATCTCGATTGGCTCGGGCAGGTCGTCCGCCCCGTCGCCGGAATCGTCGAACGTGTCGTCGGCTGCATCCTCACGCAACTTTTCCGGCGCATCTTCGGGGATTTTGGGGTCGTCCGATTCCATGCCGCATAGGTAGGGCGCCCCGGCCCTCGGTTCAAACGCCATTGCCCCGGCCTGCTGATAATGGTCTGTCAGCAGCGGGCGGCACGAAAAATGGGGCTGTACCCATTGTCACGCGCTTCGCGCTTGCCGTCGCCGCGACTGCCGATAGACTCTATCTGCCGCGCTCGGCGGCGTGCAATTGGGGACATCACATGAAACGCACTCTCCTTGCCGCGGCGGGCGGACTGGGCGCTGCAGCGCTTCTTGCGCCCGCAGCCTCCGCGCAGGTCTACGCCGGCGCCGGAGCAACGATCTTTACCGCTGAAGCAAGCGGCGAGGATGTCGCCCTCGGCGCGATCCTTGGCCGCGCGGGCTTCAAGGCGAATACCTTCTTTGGCTTCGAGGGCGAGTTCGCCATCGGCATCCAGGACGACAATTTCGACGTGCTCGGCCAGGAAGTCAGCGTCGGCCTCGACAGCGAGTACGGCGTGTTCGCCGTCGGCTGGCTGCCAATCCCGCTGGTCGGCGATGTGTTCGCGCGCGCTGGCTACGCCGATCTGTCAATCGAGGCCGATCTCAACGGCACAACGATCGCCTCAGAGGACGGCGCTGGCCTCGCTTACGGCGCCGGCATTGCGCTGAGCCAGATCCCCTTCACCAAGCTTCGCCTGGAATACACCCGCTACGAGCCCGACGATGGTGAGATCGACGCGTTCAGCCTCTCGGCCCTGTTCCAGTTCTGAGCGACGCACGCTCAGCGCAGTTGGAGACAACACGGCCCGCCGCCAAGGCGGGCAGTTTCCGTTTCTAGAACCTTCCAGACACGCGGATCGCATACGACCGTGTGCCAAAGCCGCCCGTCGCCGCCCGCGTCTCGATGGATGAGGGGAGGGCGGAGGCGCCCCGGTCCGGCGTGAAGAACTGCCGTTCGCGAATCTCCTGCGGCAGGAACACATCCGCCACGGTGAACCGCACGATCAGACCGGTGATCGCGGTCGTCTCGAGATAAACATCGAAGTTGGCCTCGTCCCATCCCGTCGTGCGAAGCTCCCGCAGGCGGTACTGGTCGACCTCATCCGCACGCTCATAAAGCGCACCCCAGGCAAGCTTGAGATCAGGCAGCGCCTGGCGCACGTCGACGGAATACGTCCAGTCCGGCTCATCCGAAAACCGCCGCGTGGCGCCGGTCACCGGATCGGTCACGCTGCTTTCCTGCGCCATGCCCTTGAGGCGAAGCTCCCCGCCGACCAGCCCCAGCATGTCCAGCGGAGCCGTCGCGTCCAGCCTCACGCCGGTGCGCCGCCCATCTCCAAGATTGCCGGGTCCGTCGAACAGGCCGGCGAGCGGTATCTGGTCCTGCACCGCTTCAACCTCGTCATGGAAGGCCGACAACGTCACCACACCCTTGGCGCCGAAGCGGTGTTCCCACTCGAGCGTCGAGCGCCACGTCCGCTCGGGCTCGAGGTCGGGATTGCCCAGATCCACCGTACCGTCGAACAGCGACACGACACTGGCGAACTCGGTGAAGTCGAGCTGGCTCACGTCACGCTCGAACAGGAAGCGCAGCTGGTTGGCGCTATCGGCCGACCACGTCGCGCCGACGCGCGGTTTGACATAGGTGAAATCGCGCTCCTGCGCGCCATCGCCAGACTGAGTGATAATCGAGGTTTCCACCGTGACGCCCGCCTCGATGCGCAGCCCTGGCCCCGCCTGCCACACATCGCTGACGAACACTTCGGCGCGTTCCTCTTCAACGCGCGTGTTCGCAACCGGCGGCGTCGCATCGATCGTCGCAAGCGGCGTCTGCACCCGCACGTCGAGATTGCTGTCGAGATAGTTGAACGCAATCTCGCCGCCCCAGTCGATCGCATGGTCCTTCAACGGCTTCCACGACATCACGCCGCGCGCGACATACTCCCCGCTGTCAGCCGAACGTTCGATGAAGGTGTTGCGGAATCCCCCCGCCGTAAAATTCGTCGAATAGCGTTCGGACGATCCCGTATGCCGCCCGCTCGCGAGGCCGATCAGCTTGAACGAAGCGTCCGGCGACAGCCGATGCTCCCAGTCGCCGCCCGCTTCCAGAGCCCAGGCGTCGTCGCCGGTCACCTTGCTGTCGTCGATTTGCGTCAGTGCGCCGGCCGCATTGTAGGTCTGCGAAAACGTATGCCGCCCGTCGCGCGAAGGCGTCCCCTGCAGGTTCACGTTGAACGCGTCGCTCTCGCCCGCCTTCCAGCTGGCCCGACCGCTCATCCGGTATTCCCAATAGCTGCCCTGCAGGAATTCCGGGCCCTGGGAAACGAGTGCGCCTGTGCCGCTGCGCGTCTCCTTCTCGTATTCGATCCGCCCGCGCCGCGAAGGCTGCGCCTGCAGCGCAAGGTTCACATTCACATCGCCCGCCTTGAACCCGCTGGTGAGCACGATCAGGGGGTTGATGCTTTCCGACGGATTGAGCTGGCTCGCCTGCGCAACGAATGTGTTGGTGGCCCCCGCTTCGCGCGGGCGCAGCCGCACATCCGCGATCATCGTCTGGCCGGAAACGTCCGTGCCGTCCCCGCCGCCGACCCGGATGTCGATGCGCAACACATCACGCGCCGAAATGCGCGACAGCTGCTCCGCCAATGCTGTCTTCGAGCTCGGCCGCTCGCCATTGATCAGCACATTGCCCGCAGCGCCCGCAAACCCGCGCCGGTCGTCCCCGCCATCAAGCGAGAAACCCGGCAGGCGACGGATCATGTCCTCCGCTGTCACCGGATTGAACGGCGCAAAGAAATCCGCCGCATAGGATTGCGCTGCCGGCGACTGCCCCGCCTGCTGGGCGAAGGCCGGTCCTGAAGCGAGCATGAAGGCGAGCGGAATCAGGAGACAGGCCGATGGCTCGGTCTGTCTCCCTTTCCGGAATTTACGTCCGTGCATAAGGCGTTTCGTCCCGGCGCCGGCTCTGGGTTGGGGGACGAGCCGACAAATGGACTACAGTCTAATTCTGTGCCCGATGCAACGCCCCGCTCACGCCTCGACATGACTTCGTTGTGAACTGGCCGCCCTCAGGCCGCAGCACCATCGAGGAAGACGTCGATCAGCGACTCCAGAAGTGATGGCAGGCTCCCGCGCCGCTGCGCATGCAGCCACTGGATAACCGCCCCGGACAGCAAGCTGTCGAAAGCCGTCGCCAGCACTTCCGCCGAAGCCGCCCGGGAAATGTCGCCGCGTTCCTGGCCCCGCTCAAAGATCGTCGTGAGAAGGCCGAACGTCTCGCGCTTGAGGCCTGGCGACGCGCCTTCGTCGTCCAGCCCCATCGACACCTTGCGGATCTCCACGAACACTTCGCGGTAGAGATTCCGGTTGCCGGCAATTCCCTTGCCCATCTGCCTGAACAGGCGGCGGAGCAGGGTGGTCGTCGGCGCCTCTTCATCTGTGAGCGCCGCGCCCAGCATCGCGCGATAGCTCTCGAGCGATCGCGCCGTGATCGCATCGAGCAACAGGATCTTCGACCCGAACTGGTTGAACACAGTCGCGCGCGAGACGCCGGCCTCGTCCGCAATGTCCTGCATCGAAACGCTTTGCAGGCCCTTTGCTGCAAACAGCTTCTCGGCCGCCTTGAGGATCAGCTCCCGCGTTTCCTCGCCATAGGTTCGCGCCTCGCGGGCCGGCCGCGCACGTGCGCTCATGCGGGGCTCGCAGCCGCGTCAGCCTTCGACCCGCACCGCCTCAACACCTCGGCATACCCGCGCGTGATCCGCATGCGCTCGCGAAAGCCCTTATGCATCAGAAGCTCGTGAGTCTTCTCGAGATTGTAGCACGGCACAAACATGAAGCAGTGGTGCTCGCAGTGATAGTGCACCCAGAACGGCGCGATCAGCAGCCGCTCGATCGGATTGGCCAGCGTCGTCCGCGCATGTGTGAACGGATCTTCCTGCGTGTTGACCATCGCATGCTCGCCCATCGCGCGCAGCCGCGTCACCAGCGGAAACCACGTCGCCATCGGCACGATCCATAGCGCCAACCACGCCCACCAGTACCCCAGCGCCGTCGTCGCGCCGAAGATCACCGCCTGCACCACCCAGAACCGCAGCCCCGGATTGTCGGGCACACGCGGCGGCTTGCGCGTCTTGCCGCCCAGCTGCGCAATGAACGGCGCGATCCGCTGCTTGTAGAAAGTCTGCCCCGTCAGGTCGCGCACGAATTTCCGCCACAGCGATCCGCGCGTCACTGGAAACGGACGCGACAGGACCAGGTCCGGATCCTCCGCCTGTTCCGTGTATTTGTGGTGCGTCAGATGATAGGGCCGATAGCGCTTGAGGCTCCCGCCGACCGGCCCGCCGCACAGCCATTCCGCCAGCCAGTCATTCAGCCTCGCATTCGGATGCAGCGTCCCATGCGCCGCCTCATGCTCAAGGATCGCCAGCCCCAGCTGCCGCGCCCCGATCAGCATAACCGCAAGCAGATACGTCGCCGGGTTCGGCGCATAGATGAATAACGCGCCCGCCCCAATGATCACGGCCCACGCAAACGCCACAAGGGCAGGGCCCTTCCACGCCGACTGGCGCGAAACCCGCGCCCATTCGTCGGGGGTAAAGATGGTCTTGGGATCAACGCGCGTCACTGCCGGCATAGGCCTACCCTATCAGAACCTGCGCCAGAGTGCAGGGGCGCGCTCTCCACAGCCGCTGACGTTACGAAAGGAGTGGCGGACCTCTCTTCGTTCGCTAGATTGCCCGGCAATTCCGTGCTGGAGCAGATTCCATGAAACTTCTCGCCGCCCTCATGCTCAGCTGCGCCGCGCTGGCCGCCTGCGGCGAACCGGTTCCAACCCCCGCGCCGGAACCCACGCCGGAACCAGCTCCCGAAACTGCCGCTGCCCCCGTTGCCGATCCCATGCAGGGCGATGGCGGCGTCGACGCCTTCTACACACCCGACGCCACCATCACCGCCCAACCCGGCAACCTTATCCGCACCGCGCCGCAGCCGCCTGAAACCTCCCTCTCCGAAGCAGGGCAGGCGCTGCGCCTCCTCTATTCCTCCACCAACGGCCTCGGCGATGCGAAGACGCCCATCGCCGTCTCCGGCACACTCTTCCTGCCGAAGGGCGAAGCCCCTGACAGCGGCTGGCCGCTTATCGCCTGGGCCCACGGCACGGTCGGCATCGCCGACATCTGCGCCCCATCCAACCGTCCGCGCTCCGACCGCGACCAGAAGTATCTGAACCACTGGCTCTCGCAGGGCTACGCCGTCGTCGCCTCCGACTATCAGGGCCTCGGCACGCCCGGCGGCCATCCCTATCTCGCAACGCGCCCCGCAGCCTACTCCGTGCTCGACTCCATCCGCGCCGTGCAGGGCGATCCCGCGCTCAACATTGGCAAGCCGGTCGTCCTCGTCGGCCAGAGCCAGGGCGGCGGCGCAGCCTTCGCGACCGCATCGGAGGCTGCGACCTACGCCCCCGAACTCGACATCCGCGGCACCGTCGCCACCGGCACGCCCTACTTCACCATGGACACCGCGCCCGCCGTTCGCGATCCAGAAGCCGTCTCCGGCCTCCTCGCCTACTCGATGTACATCATGTACCTCGCCGAACAGGCCGACCCGCTGTTCAAGATCGCCGACTACGCATCGCTCCCGGCGCGACCCTTCTTCGAGTCCACGCGCACCCAGTGCCTGATGGATACCTGGAACAAGATCGAAGACGAGAAGATGAGCCAGGCAAAGATGTTCACCAACGACCCGACCCCTGCGATGGCGAAGTTCTTCCCGCTGATGGCCTACTCATCGCTGAAGGTGAAAGGCCCCGTCTTCATGGGCACGGGCGGCAAGGATGCCGACGTCCCGCCCGCCGGCCAGGAACGCCTCTTCAAGGACGCCTGCGCCGCCGGCAGCGTGATCCAGCACAAGGTCTACCCCGACCTCGACCACTCAGCCACGGTCAACGGCTCTCTCGCGGACTCGACGCCCTTCGTGAAGAAGGCTTTTGCCGGCGAGGCGATTGCGGGCAATTGCCCGGCTGCGGGGTAGAGCTTCCGGAAGGGCGCCGCCTTGAGTGATGCGCGGCGTCCTTATCGGCACGTGTCTCCTTCCGGTGCTGAAACCACCAGATCGCGGTACGCGTGCCAGCTCGCGAGGCCAAGCAGCGGAAACGTGATGATCAGGCCGACAAAGGCCGTCCCGATCGAAACGGCGGTCAGCGCGGCGATGATGAGCGCCCATAAGGCCATCGGTCCGGGATTCCGGGCAACGGAGCGCACGCTCGTGACTGTGGCGACGAAGAAGTCTGAATCCCTGCGAAGAAGCATCGGGATCGACACGACGACGATACAATAGGTCAGGTACGCGATCACCGCACCGATAACTGAACCGGATATCAGCATGCCGTGCCCCTCCGGCGTGCCGGTCGCGAAGGCAATCAACTCCTCCGCGGTGCGGTGCAGGCGATACGTCGAAAGGCCGTACACGATACGGGCGATCTCGCCCCAGATGAAGAATATGAAGACCAGCGCGAGGCCCAGATAGGCGATATCGCTCCGGAACGCCGATCGCACAAAAAAGAGATCGCCGAGTGTCGGCTTCCTGTTCAACGACAGGAGGCGGCCAGCCTCGTAGAAGCCCATCGCCAGAAGCGGCGCTATGAATACAAAACCGCAGGTCACGATCACTGCCAGCAACGCGCCGCCTGACGCGAACATCCATGTGACGAGACAGGCGCTGGCGATTGCGAGCATCAGGCCGTAGGCAAGGCACGCGAACGGCGCTTTCCACAGATCGCCCCACGCTCTTCCAAGCCATCGAAGCGGAGCGCCAAGCGTGACAGTGTTGATCGCGGGCAGGCCGCCTGACGCTGGCAACTTTTCCTCCCCGGGTGAGTTCGGTCCGGAACTCGCGTGACTTCCAGCCGGGTGGTGTCTTGCGCACCGAACAGCGCACGTTCGCTGGCCCTCCGGCGCATCCATCACAGCCGCATGTGAATCCGGCGCGTTGAGCTGGATCAAGCGCCTGACCAGCGATGTCCTCGCGTCCTGTCCCTGATCGCTGCGATCGCCTGCGCACGTCTGCGTGATCCTGCACCCCTTGCCCGCCAACGCGCTTAGGCATTACCTGCCGCACGCAAGCGGACGATGATCCGCATCGAGGGAGACAAACAATGCGCACACACATCGCGAGCGCCGCGCTGGCCGTGGCCCTGATCAGTGGCTGCACCAGCGCCCCGTTGCCCGCGCCAACGCTCGCGCCGCAACCGCTTCCCGCCGTCGACGTCGCCCACGCCGACTTCGCCAACCCCTCGCTCTGGCTCTGCCGTCCCGGACTCGCCGACGACAAGTGCAAGATCAATCTCGACGCCACCATCATCGGCAAGGACGGCAAGACCTCGATCGAGAAGTACCAGGCCGCGTCGAACCCGAAGCTCGACTGCTTCTTCGCCTATCCCACCGTCTCCGACGACAAGACCTGGGCGTCCGACTGGACCGTCGACAAGATGGAGATCGAGGACATCAAGCTGCAGTTCGCTCGCTTCGGCTCGGTCTGCCGCCAGTTCGCGCCCATCTATCGCCAGACCACACTTACCGCCCTTCGCATCGCCAGCGGTGGCCCGCAGCCGGAAGGCGCGCGTCTCCCCGCCGGCGTTGGCGGCTACAATGACGTGCTTGACGCGTGGAACTGGTACATGGCCAACGAGAACAACGGCCGCGGCGTGATCCTCATCGGCCACAGCCAGGGCGCCGGCGTCCTCGCGCGCCTTATTGCCAACGAGATCGAAGGCAAGCCCGCGCAGAAGCAGTTCGTTTCGGCGATGATCCTCGGCTCCACCATCACGGTCCCGCCGGACAAGGAAACGGGCGGCACGCTGAAGCAGATCCCGCTCTGCCGCGCGGAAGACCAGACCGGCTGCGTCATCACCTACGCCTCGTTCCGCAACACGCTGCCGCCGCCGGATACCGCGCGCTTCGCCAAAGGCTCGGGCGGCAACATGGCCGCGTGCAACAACCCTGCAAACCTCGCGAGCGGGCAGGGCGTGCCGGACTCGTACTTCATGACGAAGGGCTTCCTGAACGGCTCCGCCGGGCCGAACCAGCCCGACTGGGCCAAACCCCAGCCGACCATCACCACGCCATTCGTGAAAGTCCCCGGCCTCGTCTCGACGAAGTGCGTCCAGAAGGGCGACTACCACTTCCTCGAAATGACCGTGACGCCCGATCCCGCCGACGCCCGCACCGACGAACTCGCTGGCGAGATCATGCGCGCCACCGGCCCCGACCTGAACTGGGGCCTTCACCTCATCGACGTCGACCACTCCATGGGCGACCTCGTCCGCATCGCTCGCAAGCAAGCGGCGGCGTGGAAATAGGCGCGCGGCCGTCCTTCCCAGCTTGCGGGGAAGGCGGCCGCGGACTTGATCGGGGGGAGGCGGAACGATGGGGGACGCGCAGGGCGGCCCGTTGAACTTTTCCCTCCGCTCCGCGTAATCCGTCGGATGAGCCAGCCCCACGCCACCGTCGAATCCTTCCCCGGCGCCTTCGAGTCGCTCGACCGCCTGCGCAAGCTCGAAAAGCTGCTGGACCGGCAGTTCAACGTCGCGGGCGTCAATTTCGGCATCGACAGCGTGATCGGCCTCGTCCCGGTGGTCGGCGACCTGATCACAGGCGCGCTGGGCTTCTACCTGATCCAGGAAGCCAGACGCCACGGCGTCTCGAAATTCACCCTCGCGCGCATGTACGCGAACTGGGGCGTCGACGTTTCGATCGGCGCGATCCCCGTCGTCGGCGATCTCTTCGACCTCGCCTTCAAGTCGAACACGAAGAACCTGCGCCTGCTGATCGCTCACATCGAAAAGCGCGAGGCAAAGATGCAAAAGGTCGGCAATTCATCCAGCTTCCCGCCCGCACTAAAGCGGCGCACGGCCCCGGATCTCTGACCCCCGAAAAGGCGAAAAGGCGGAACCTTTCGGCTCCGCCCTCTCTCATGTTGGTCAGTCCGTGTTGGGCGGCGCTCAGGCAGCTTTGTCAGCTGTGGCCGCCGCCACGCGGGGGTCCGGGTCGCGCAACACGTAACCGCGCCCCCAGACAGTTTCGATGAAGTGGTTGCCGCCCGTCGCCTGCGCCAGCTTCTTGCGAAGCTTGCAGATGAAGACGTCGATGATCTTCAGTTCCGGTTCGTCCATTCCACCGTACAGGTGGTTGAGGAACATTTCCTTGGTGAGCGTCGTCCCCTTGCGCAGGGAGAGCAGCTCGAACATCTGGTATTCCTTGCCCGTCAGGTGCACGCGATTGTTCTGCACTTCGACGGTCTTGGCGTCCAGGTTGACAACGATCTCGCCGGTGCGGATCACGCTCTCGGCGTGGCCTTTCGAGCGGCGGACAATCGCGGTGATGCGGGCGATCAGCTCGTCCTTGTTGAACGGCTTGGTGAGATAGTCGTCGGCGCCGTAGCCGAGCGTCTTCACCTTCGCTTCGATGTCTGGGTTGGCCGACAGGATCAGCACGGGCGTGTTCACACGCGACATGCGAAGCTGCTTCAGCACTTCGTATCCGGAGATATCGGGCAGGCCGAGATCCAGGATGATGAGGTCATACTCATACACCTTGCCGAGGTCGACACCGTCTTCCCCGAGGTCGGTCGTGAAGACGTTGAACCCCGCGCTCTTCAGCATCAGTTCGATGCTGCGCGTCAGTTGTTCATCGTCATCAATCAGAAGGACCCGCATGTCATTCTCCCGAATCGCGGTTGCCTTGCGGCGGTATTAACGCACGCATTAAGGCAGTGAAAAGGTTAACGGCAAGTTTCAGCCCGGCCCGACTGATTCATAAACGTTACCCTGATTCCATTGTTATGAAAGAGTCTGAAAAGCCCGGATCGACAGGGTTTTTTGTGGTTAACGGGTCTGAAACCGGTTTCAGCGCCAGATGACATTTCCGAAGGCTTCAGCCCGGAATTAACGTCAGGCGTCAAAACATGCTGGCTGCGGCCATCCGGGACATCAAATCGCTCGACCCCCGCAAACATAAGGGCCGGGTCACCGCGCTTGAAGGCCTGCGCATCGAAGCCTCCGGCCCGCGCGAGGCCCTGCGCCTTGGCGCCTCCGTTCGTTTCGGTGACGAAAACGGCCCGCGCGGCGAACTCGTCGGTTTTGCCGGCGACCGCGCCATCATCCTCGCCTGCGACCAGCTCGATGGCCTCGGCCCGGGCGCCCCCGTCCACTTTGTCTCCGGCCTCGATGTGGTGCGTCCCAGCGACGGCTGGCTCGGCCGCGTCATCGACGCATTCGCCGAGCCACTCGATGCAAAGGGCCCGCTCCCCGCCGGCCTGCGCCCCCGCCCGGTGCGCGCCGTCGCCCCCAACGCCCAGTCGCGCGCCCGCGTCGACCAGAAGATGGCGCTCGGCGTGAAAGCCATCGACGTCTTCACGCCCTGCGCGCGCGGCCAGCGTCTCGGCGTCTTCGCTGGCTCCGGCGTCGGCAAGTCCACCATCATGTCCATGCTCGCGCGCGGCGCCGATGCTGACGTCATTGTCATCGGCCTGATCGGCGAACGGGGCAGGGAGGTCCGCGAGTTCATCGAGGATACGCTCGGCCCCGAAGGCCTCGCCAAATCCGTCATCGTCACCGCCACCTCCGACGAAGCCGCCCCGCGCCGCCGCCGCGCCGCCTGGCTCACGCTTGCCGTCGCCGAACACTTCCGCGACGAAGGCAAACAGGTCGTCTGCTTCCTCGATTCCGTCACCCGCTTCGCCATGGCCCAGCGCGAGATCGGCCTCGCCGCCGGCGAACCGCCAACGACGCGAGGCTATACCCCGTCGGTGTTTGCGGAGCTGCCGAAACTGCTCGAGCGCGCAGGGCCCGGCCTCACCGTCGAGGAAGGTCAGCCGCAAGGCCAGATCACCGGCCTCTTTACTGTCCTTGTCGACGGCGACGATCACAACGAACCAATCTCCGACGCGGTGCGCGGCACGCTCGACGGCCACATCACCCTCTCGCGCGCCATCGCCGAACGCGGCCGCTTCCCCGCCGTCGACGTTCTGAAATCCATCTCGCGCCTGCAGAACATGCTGCAGACGCCGGAGGAGAAAGCGATCGCCCTGCGCGCCCGGCGCCTGATGGCTCTCTACTCCAACATGGAAGAACTCGTCCGCATCGGCGCTTATGCAAAAGGCGCCGACGCCGAAGTCGACGAAGCCGTCCGCCTTTGGCCGCAGATGGAGACCTTCCTGCAGCAGGACGTCCACGAGGTCACCAACCCCGAGCACGCCTTCGCCCAACTCAGCGCCATCCTGTCGCCGCCCGCCGCCGCGCCCGCCATCGCCCAGAAGAAAGCCGTTAGATGAAATCGCTCGGCACGCTTCTGAAAGTCGCCCAGCGCAAGCTCGACGAAATCGGCATCGAAGCCGCCAAGATCGCCGTCGAAGTCGCCGAACTGCAGGCCCGCGAAAACGCCATCCGCGCCCGCGAACAGGCCGAACTCGCCAACGCCGCCCGCGACTCCACCTTCGCCGCCATGCTGCCCGCCTACCGCATGCGCGTGAAAGCGCAGATCGCCGACCTCAAGGCGCAGATGTCGGCAAAGGAAAAGTTGCTGGAAGAAATCCGCCAGCGCCTGTCCGAAGCCTACATCGAGAAATCAAAGTTCGAACAGCTCCTCGACCAGGCCGAAATCCGCACTGCCACCGACCGCGCCACCCGCGAACAAGCCCAGCTCGACGAAGTCGCCATCAACCGGGCAGGGCGCTAGCCACAAGCGCAAACCACCTTGCCGGCCCGTCCCCCAACGCTATCTTCCCGCCGCACCGAACGGGATGAAAGTCATGAGCGACGCCATCGGCCCCGGCGATCTTGTCCTTTGCGTAAACGCAGCGCCGAACCACGTCACGGGCGAGCCCGTTCCCCTCGTCGCCGGCGAGAGCTATCGCGTCCACTTCGTGATGGAGTTCGCCTGTCCGTGCGGCCGCTCCGACGCCCTGCTCGACGTCGGCGTCGGCTGGGCCTGGTGCCAGTCCCGCTTCCGGCTCATGCCCAAGCCAAGGTTCGAAGCAAAGCCGCAACGCGTCGCTGCTCCGAAGGAGAAGGAGAAAGAGAAGGTGCGGTAAGGAACCGCCTCAGGCTTGCAGCGTGCGGCCCGGACGCGCCTGATGCTGTCGCGCAGCCTGACGCCGCATCGCTTCAGTCAAGGCGAATGGCAGGGATCGAAAGCTCCGGACCTTCGTGACCATAGGAGTTACGGACATTTTGGCGCCGAACGGCCTTTCACACACGGTGTTGCTCTCGACCGAGTATCCGGTGCTCTACCCGCCTGCTGCGCCGCGAAGCCAGAACAGTTGCCGCCTAGTCCAGTTCACTCAGAGCTGCTGCGACATGCTTGTGAAACCGCATGATCCCACCTTCAAAGAGGCCGAATGTCAGGACATCGTTTGCCGGAGTTTTCAGGCCGCTCTGGATGGATGCTTGAACGTCTCCGTCTTCCTTCACGCCCGCCACTACGAAGTCGCGTCCGGCCTGAACCGCCTTGAATTCCTCGCTTCCTTCTTTGCGATCACACAGCTGGTAGCTGACCATCAGCGTTCGATCGATCGCCAGGGGTTCGAAGATCGTCAGTGAGTGATGCGTCGGAAACGTCGAGACCGCCGTGTTGGGAAAGAGATGGTATACGTGTGACAACACGCCCGACACGCTTCTCTCCGCCGCCGGGACATTCCTGAAACGCTCGATGTTCCTGTAGGGGAACGTCATCCGGGTATTGCGGCCGAAAGGTTGTATCAGCGTCAGGTTGTCGAACTGACGCGGATAGAACGTTTCCGCGTGGGTTGATCGGATGTGATACCCTTCCAGAATGCCTTCGATGACGATCTTCCAGTTTGCGTTGATCACGTCTTCGGTAACATCGATCAGGCGCCACTCCGGCCCGAAGAAATCGGGGATAGCGGGATCGGGCTCAGCGTCTCCATCCTGAGTTGCATATATCAATCCGTTGCGTTCGGTGGTCTTCACCGGCACGAGGCCGTGGTCTCCCTTGTCCAGGCATGGAAAGCCGTATTCATGCGGGACGCCACGCAGCTGTCCATCGAGGCCGTATGTCCAGGCATGATAGCGGCAGGTGAAGGTCCCCCGCTGGCCCACGCCGTCTGCAACAACCTTGGCGCCGCGGTGGCGGCAGGCGTTGAAGAAAACGCGTGCAACCCCGTCCTGGCCCCGTACGGCGACGAGCGGTGTCTGCGCCGCATCTCGGGCGACATAACACCCCGGTTCCGGAATGGCGGCGGATGGGCAAAACGGAGTCGCCGTGCGGCGCATCACCCTGGTGAGTTCGCCCTGGTAGCGTTCGGGCGAGGTGTAGTTGGCGACCGGCTCGCGCCAGACCTCGTCAAGCACGTCCGTTGTGTTGTTGTCGATGTGATCGAGGATACGCTGGATGACCGCGGGATCGTCGTCGAGGGTGTCTGCCATGGCTCTTGATTGTCCGACAAAGGATCGCTGCAACTTGCTATGTTGGCCTCGATAACCCTCCCAGGGAAGACAGCGTCGAAATCTGACGATTCAGACCGTGTCGCCGCAACCAGGTGTCTATCGGGGGACGGGTCCCGCAAATTCCCCCATCACCTCATCGAACAGATCCTCTGTGTTGAAATCCGGCCAGCGGTGTTGTGTGGCCGCAGCGTCAACCACCAGCGTGGTTCCGTTTATCATCCGCGCCGCCGGCGAGCAGAGAAACAGGACCGAGGCGGCGATGTCTTCGGGCTCCTGAGCGCGGACGCGGCCGCTCAGGGCTCTGAACTCGTCCTCGGTCTTGCCGTAGTTGGCCGCAGCGGCTGCCGACACCGTGCCTCCCGGCGCCAGGGCGTTGATGGTGACGCCGCGCTGCTCAAGGTAGGGCGCGAGGCTGCGGGTCATGTTGACCACGCCCGCGCGCGCCGCGCCGGAATGGACGAACATCGGGGCCCCGCGATCGAAGATATAGATATGCACGATGTTGACGATGGCGCCGGACCCACGCTGCATCATGGAACGCATGAACCGGCTCGTGACGTTCCACGTCCCGTTCAGGTTCAGGTCGACCACCGATCGCCAGCCATTGTCGCTGATCTTGAATGGATTGGCCAGGAACTGGCCGCCGGCGTTGTTGATCAGGAAATCCACCGCTCCGAACCGCTCAAGCGCTGCGTCGCGAAGGGCCTCGACCGAGCTGATGTCGCGGATGTTGGTGGTCACCGCGAGACACTGCACGCCGAGCGCTTCTATCCGGGCGGCCGTGTCGGCGAGCTCGGCTTCAGTCCGGCTGGCGATGATGACGTTTGCGCCCAGCTGCGCAAATCCGATGGCGGTCGCCGCGCCGATACCGCGGCCGCCGCCGGTGACCAGCGCGGTCCTGCCGGCGAACAAGCCAGGGGCGAAGCTGTTGCGGGGATCGGGGGTGTTGATGCTCATCGGCGCCTGTCCCGTCGTAGCTTGGGACAATTTGCGCACAGCTCGCGCCGCCGGTCCACTG
>JBBAUA010000018.1:0-64547 GCA_040398465.1 Hyphomonadaceae bacterium
GCGCTTTTCTCAGGCCTTCATATCGATGAGGAGCGCCGTGTGCGCGCCGCCGCGGGCGCGGTAGCCACGTTCAAGCAGGTCAGCAACGTTGCGCGCCTTCTGGACCTTGCGGTCGGAGCGTTGCGCGTCGCGGTAGATCGCGTGCTGGCGCTGCAGGACGACATGAGTGGGCGCGCGATCGCGTACGAATTGCAGATCGAATGACATGGGCGCAGCCTTGGCCTGCCGCATCCTGGGCGACCTAAGCAGGCTCGCAGAAGCGCGTGAAAGTCGCGTGCGTGCGGGCGCGTAGATTCCTGCCCCATGGTTAGTATGCGGGTAACGATCCTGCGCAGTGCTCAGGCCAGGATATCGAGCAATCGCCGGGGTAGCGGGGCGGGATTTTCGGCTGCGCGTTCTGCAGGTGTGGGGCGCGCGGCGGCTGAAGCCTTTGCTTCCTCGACGCGCGTGCCGCGGCGGGCTTCTGCGCGCGCGAGCAGGTACTGGTGCGCGACAGCGCGGACGGCTTCGCGGCGATCTGCAGCGAATACGTGTTCAGCCGAGATAACGTCGATTGCCATTTCGCTCTCCCTCAACGGAGACGAGTTTGGGGGGAAACCGTTGTTCAAGTCTGGGGAAAATTGAAAAAGTCTCGCGAGGCAAAACAGGAACCTGCTAACTTTACTTGGGGGAAGAAGTGGCACAGCGTCAGCGGGGGAAATCCTGGGTTATAGTTGGTCATGGTCTACAAGTGGGCCAGCGCACAGCGCATGGCCACAGACCGCGAAGACAACAGACCAACACGCCTTCGCGCCGACACGCTTGCCGGCCTGATCCATCAACATCGGTGACGGTCGCCCGCCTTCGTAGCGGTGCGAGATCGTGCGCCGTGCAGGAGACATCAGGTGAGGCTGTTCTGGAGACGTGAGGCGAAGTCGGCTGTGCCGCTGACTGCGATCCCGGGCCTGCGCGCGGCGCAGTGGTCGGGTGCAGGGCAGCTGGCGCGGGAGGGGTTCGAGCGCAATCCGATGGCGTATCGCTGTGTACGACTGATCTCGGAGGCGGCGGCCAGCGTGGGGGTTGCGGCTGAAGGCGATGACGATGCGATGGCGCGGTTGCTGTCGCGGCCGAACATCGAGGAACATGGTGCGGACCTGGCGGCGGTGTTCGCGCCTGTACGCAAGGCGGCGTAGATGCGTGCCGCTTCAAGCCCTCGTCCCTCGAGACGCGCCTTTCAGGCGCTCCTCAGGATGAGGGCTTGAGGCTCTGGCAGCGCGAAGACGTAAGCGGGGTGTGGCTTAGGCCAGGACAGACAGGCACATCAGTCCGATGATGCCGACTGCGAGGGCGACGCGCACGCCGAGGCGGACGGCGAGGGCCGGACGAGTTGCTTGGGGCATGAAATCCTACTCAGCGGCTACGCGATGGCGATCGGCAGGCACGGGGTCGTTCCAGAGAGGCATAGAGAAAGACGGGCGCGCCTCCGACGGTGGAGGCGGCGCTGCAAGCGCTGGCCGGGGCGGCGAGTTTGTGGCTGGCGCCGGGGCCGGCGCCTGCGCGTAGGGCGCAGGATAGGAGGGCTGAGCCTGTGCGGCGATCGCGGCCTGAAACGCCTGGACAACCTCTGCCGGGACCGGCGGTTGCGCAAGCGAGCGGACCATCGCGGTGTGGTGCAGCAGGAAGTCGATGATGCTGCGGAGATCGTCGGCGCTGTAGCCGCTGAAGCAGTGCTCCATGAAGCGCGCGGCGAGCAGGAGTTCGCGGGGCGAGCCAAGCGGAGCGGTGGGCGGCAGGCGTTTCGTTGCGCCGGGCGGAAGAATGAAGTGGGCAAACCAGGCGTGATCTTCCGGCGTGAGGCGGAAGCGCGGTTCGGGCGGGCGGCCGATGCCGCGTCGCACCAGCATCTGGTCGAGCCGGTTGCGCTCGCGATTGCTGGCGGCGCGATCGCGGGCGAAGGCGAGGAACATGGCGAGGACGATGAAGCGCTGCTGTCCATCGAGCACTGTGTAGACGCCCGACGTCGGGGTCGAGACAGTTACGACACCGAGATAGAGCGCCTCTTCGGGCACGTCTTCCTCGTCGAAGGAGTCACGCGCGGCATTTTCGAGATCGACGATGAGCTGGGCCACCTGGTGCGGACCCCAGACAAAGCCCGGTCTTGCAGGTCCACAACGATACCGCGCGCGGCCTGAGAACAGGTTGCGCACGCTGACGACATCCGCCCGCTTCATTCTGGAAGAGCTCCCGAACGCACCGCCGCCCAGCCCAGGAGTGACAGATGCATAGCAGAGGAGATCGAGATGATCGACAGGAAAATTGCACTCGCACTGATACTCGCGCTTATCGTTGAATCAGCGGGTGTCTTTGCTTTGGCAGGCGGCATGGGCGAGCGACTGAAGGAGGTCGAGCTGCGACTCGTTTCGCAGTCGGCGTTGGCCGAGCGGCTGGCGCGTGTCGAGGTGATGCTCGAGCTCGCGGCGGCGCAGATGACGCGGATCGAGCAGAAGCTGGAGGCGCTGTAGATGCAGTCGCTGGTTATCTAGGGGTATGCGTCGCTGTTCGGCGTTGAGGATCTGGCCGGCGATGTTGTGCGCGCGGGTGCGTTTTCGCAGTCGCTGTCGCGGGGCAACGGTGTGGGAATGCTGCTGAGCCATGCCGGGGGGGGCGGACGGCGGGTCGATGGATAACAATGAAAGATGATGGGCGCGGACTGTTCGTGCGCGGATTCGTTTCGGGGGAGACGGCGGCGGGACGGACGGCGCTGCGGATGATCGGGGACGGGACGCTAGATGGCCTGTCGATCGGCTTCGTGGCGCGGGACTGGTCGCCGCGGGTGGTCCGCGGGCGCGAGCTGAAGCGTATCGAATTGCGGGAGATTTCGCTGGTCACGTCTCCCATGCTGCCGGGGGCGCGGTTCGGTGTGCCCGGGGATGCGATCACAACTCGCGCGAGGTGGGTGATTTGACCTAGGGTAAAGACTTTCCCCAAGGGTAAAGGGCGCGTAGGCTGGCGTTAGGTTACGACCGCTATTTCGAGCGCAGACTCATTCCCGGAGCAAAGGCTCGGGCTTGAGCAAAGACTCGGGGGGCGGCGCCAAGAGGAGGAACGCCATGAAGACCAGACTACTTGCCGCCACCGCATTGACAGTCGCCGCGATCACGAGCGCCGGGGCCGCGTTTGCGCAGGCGCCGGGCTACACGCCCCCAAAGACGACGTTCGGCGCGCCGGACCTTCAGGGCTTCTGGAACAACACCTCGATCACAAGCCTGCAGCGCTCGCCGGATGCGAAGTCGCTGGTGGTGAACGAGAAAGAGGCCGAGCGGCTGGCGAACCGGAACATTCTGGTTGTGCTGACCAAGGACGACGAGGCGCAGGCCGGGCTCGATCCGAACAACACCAAGATCCTCGAGGACAAGAACAACGACCGTGGCTACAACGCCTTCTGGATCGATCCGGGCACGAAGCTGGCGACTGTAAAGGGTGAAATCCGTACGTCGTGGATCGTCGAGCCAGCGACCGGACGCATCCCGTACAAGCCGGGCGCTTCGCGCGGCGGCGGCTATGCGATCACCAATTTCGACGGGCCGGAGACGCGGCCGCAGGCCGAGCGTTGCGTGATCGGCTTCTCCGGCTCATATGGCCCCGTGATGCAGAACAGCATGTACAACAACACGATCCAGTTCGTGCAGACGCCGAGCCATGTGGCGATCCAGGTCGAGATGATCCACGACGTGCGGGTGATCCCGATCGCCGCGAGCAAGGCCGACGCGAAGCACAGCAATGTTCCGAAGTGGGGCGGCGATTCCGTTGGTTGGTATGAGGGCAACACGCTGGTGGTCGAGACGACCAATGTGCACCCGAGCCAGCGCGGCATGATCACGGCGAGCGGCAAGCTGACAGAGCGGTTCACGCGCTGGGACGACAAGCAGATCACCTACGAGTTCGAAGTGGATGATCCCGCGCTCTACAGCCAGGCCTGGAAGGGCGAGATGGCGCTGAACGCCAGCCAGCCGATGTATGAATACGCCTGCCATGAAGGCAACCACGCCATGCCGGGCATTCTCGGCGGTGCGCGCCAGCTGGAAAGCGAAGGCAAGGTGCCGGGCATGGGCCCGGGCATCGCAGCGGGTCTGGTGCTGCCGCGCGACGAAACGGGCGGCGAAGGCTTCAACTAGACATCTTGAGGATGGGATTTCTAAGAGGCGCGACTGATGAGGTCGCGCCTTTTTTGTTCCGGGCAGTAAGCGGAGGAACCGCGATGATCTCGAGACTTGTGGCTTGCGCGTTGTTTGGGTGCTGGCTCCCTGTCGGCGGCGCGCTGGCGCAGCATGCGCCGGGATATTCGCCGCCGAGGACAAGTTGGGGGGCGCCGGATCTGCAGGGCTTCTGGAACAGCACCTCGATCACCAGCCTGCAGCGTCCGGCGGGCGTCGAAAAGCTGGTGGTAAGCGAGGCGGAGGGACGTACGATCGTCAACGACAACCCGCTGATCATCATAACGCAGCAGGAGTCCGAGGCGCAGGGCAGTGATCCGAACGATACCTCGATCCTGAACGACAAGAATGCCGACCGCGGCTACAACGCTTTCTGGATCGATCCGGGAACGAAGCTCGCCGATGTGAAGGGCGAGATCCGTACATCGTGGATCGTTGATCCGCCGAACGGACGTATACCGTTCAAGCTAGGTGCAGGGCGGGCCGGCGCACAGCATTCGCCTGCGAATTTCGATGACCCCGAGACGCGGCCGCTGTTCGAGCGGTGCATCATGACGGAGTCGATGGCGGGCCCCGTGATGCAGAATGCGATGTACAATTCAACGCTGCAGGTCGTGCAGGCCCCCGGGACTGTCGTGATCGTCGCCGAGATGGTGCACCACGCGCGCATCATTCCAATCGTCGCGAATGCAGGGGAGTCGCGGCACGGGCCGGATGTGATTCCGAAATGGGCCGGGGACTCGGTCGGCTGGTATGAGGGCGACGCGTTAGTCGTTGAGACGCGCAACGTGCATCCCCAGCAGCCGAGCCTGATCTCGAAGACGGGCAAGGTGACGGAACGATTCTCGCGCTGGTCGGACACCCAGGTGCTCTATGAGTTCGTGGTGGAGGATCCTTCGCTGTACACGCAGACATGGCGCGGCGAGATGGCGCTGAACACATCGAAGCAGATGTATGAGTTCGCCTGTCACGAGGGCAATCATGCGATGCTGGGCATTCTTGGCGGCGCGCGCGAGCTTGAGGCGCAGGGGATTACGCCGACAGTCGGACCAGGGATCGCGGCGGGTCTCGTACCACCGAGCAAGCGGACGAAGGTTGCCGGGAACTAGGCTTTGAGTTGAGCCGGATGGATCAGGGCGCAGCTTCGGCTGCGCCCTTTTGCTTTGCCGGTGCGGTCGGCTTCGCCGCACTGGTGTCTGACCGAGACGAAGCGAACTATCTGTGGCGTCCGGGCGGCGCGGGCGAGTCGGCGAGCCTGCTCGGATATCCGGTGACGGAGATCGAGGACATGCCGGACATCGCGGCCAACGCGATCGCGATTGCGTTCGGCGATTTCCAGCGCGGCTATCTGATGTTGGATCGGCAAGGGGCTCGCGTGTTGCGCGATCCGTATTCGTTGAAGCCCTACGTGCTCTTCTACACGACCGAGCGCGTGGGCCGCGGGGTGCAGAACTTCGACGCGATCAAGGTGATGAAGTTCGCGGCAACTTAGTGCCTGGGCCATCGCCGGAGGCGCAGCAGCGCCGCCGGCGATGGCGTTGCGCGGCGTCTTGATCTTGTGGGCGTCTTGAGGATTATGCCGCGCGAGAAACAGGGGAGCCGTTCATGGGCGTATCGACACCGGAGGAGATGGCCGAGGCTTTCGTGGATCGCTTTGGCGAGCGCGACGCGGCAGGCCTGCTGGCGCTGTATGCGGATGATGCCGCATTCACCTTCGATGGCGTGAACTTTGCGCGCGGCAAGGAGCAGATCAAGCAGGCGCTGGACGGGCTCCTGGTGTCTCCGATGCGGCTGCGCGGGAAGTATGAGAGCGTGCTTGTGGCTGGTGATGTCGCGTTGTGCAGCCTGCGCTGGGAGATGCTCGATCCGGATGGCTGGATCGACCAGGACGGATTGTCTGTGGAAGTGCTGAAGCGCGGCGCGGACGGGAAGTGGCGCTTTGCGATCGATGATGCGACGGGCGCGAGCCGCGAGCGGGACTGATTTACCAGTAGCCCGACATCAACTCTTTCGCCCACTGCGGTTCTCGCACGTCTCCACGCGGTGCGAAGCCCGTCATCCAGGGTTTCAAGTCGAGGACGGGCGTGCCGTCGATGGCGTCAAGGCCTTCGACGTGGAGCGTTGTGCTTTCGACCTTCAGCACCTTGCAGATCGTGAGGCCGATGCGGTTGGGGCGGTTCTTGCCGCGCTGGGCGAAGATGCCGGCGAGCGGCCATGCTGTGTTGCCGCGTGGATGGCGCGCGCCGAGCGTGGGTGTGGCCGCTTCGGCGTGGTGGAAACAGTAGAGCACTTCGACGTGGGAGAATGAGTCGAGGCTGAGCAGCGCGTCGGCGGTGAAGCGTGTGGTATCGAGTTCGATGTGGGTGGTTTCGGCGTCCCAGTTGTCGTCGGTGGGATCGGCGCGGGTGGTGCGGACGTAACCGATGGGGGTGAGGGTGATGTTCATCGCGCGAGTCCCCTTGTGGCGGTCCCCCCACCCGCATCGTGTTCGCTGAAGGTCCTGTAGGCGGAGCCCTCCCCCTTCCAGGGGGAGGGGTCAAACCTAGCGCGGCTGCATGCGGATGCCGCCGTCGAGGCGGACGGACTCGCCGTTGAAGTAGCCGTTCTGGATCATCTGCAGGGCGAGGCTGGCGTATTCATCCGGCATGCCGAGGCGCTTGGGGTTGAGGACGGTGGCGGCGAGGGCCGCTTTCACGTTCTCGGGGGCGCCGGCGAGGAGCGGGGTGTTGAACAGGCCGGGCAGGATGGTGTTCACGCGAATGCTCTCGGTGGAGAGGTCGCGGGCGATCGGCAGGGTCATGCCGATGACGCCGCCCTTGGAGGCGGAGTAGGCGGCCTGGCCGATCTGGCCGTCTTCAGCGGCGACGGAGGCGGTGTTGACGATTGCGCCGCGATCGCCGTCGGGCAGGACGTCGAGCGTCAGCATGCCGGCGGCGGATTTCGCGATGCAGCGGAAGGTGCCGACGAGGTTGATCTGGATGATGCGGTCGAACTGCTCGAGCGGGAATGACTTGATCTCGCCGGTTTCCTTGTTGCGGCCGGCGGTCTTGAAGGCGTTGCCGGTGCCGGCGCAGTTCACGAGGATGCGCTCCTGCCCGTTGGCAGCGCGCGCCTGTGCGAAGCCGGCGTCGACGGAGGCCTCGTTGGTGACGTTGACGTTGCAATAGACCGAGCCGGTTTCGGCGGCGAACGGAACGCCGGTCTTCTCGTTCATATCGAAGATGGCGACCTTGACGCCGTGCGCGCGCAGCGCCCTGACGGTCGCGCCGCCTAGTCCGGAGGCGCCGCCGGTGACAATGGCCGAGATCGAGCTGTCGAGTTTCATGGGGGTTTCCTGCGCGACGATTGACGTTCGCGGCAGCTTTAGTTCGGCGAAGCGCCCGCGCCTAGCCGTGACGTGAGGTTAGCCGGGTGAGGCGCTTTCGTACGTGTACAGGACCGATCGGTCATCGTCGGGCATGAACCAGGCGCGCAGGCCGTCATCGGTCGCTTCGAACCAGGCCGGGTTCTGGAGCATGGAGCGGCCCGACGGCGACCACAGAAGGATCGGGGTCTGCAAAAGCGGGCGAAAATCGGAGAGGTCTATGAGTTCGACGCCGCCGAGTGAGAATGAACTGCCTGCGCCCGGGAGCGAGTAGTTCGCGAGACCGGTGCAGGCCATCATGCGGCCGTCGAGGCCGTGGCAGTCCTGCCAGGAAATGTAATGCGAGCGGGCGCGGCTGATCGGCGGCGTGGTGAGATCGGCGGGGGCGACCGAGCCGTCGGGTTGCAGTGGCCAGCGATAGATCCGTGATCCGCCCCAGCTGACGCCGATCAGGGCGCGGCCTTCGCGGTCGACGGCGATGGCGCCGATGTGGTCGGGGACGCGGAAGGCTTCGGAGACTTCGCGTGTTGATGGATTGACCCGATAGATGATCGAGCGGCTGTTAGGGCGGTACTCCGCGACCGGGACCCAGAGCCAGCTTCCGTCGAAATCGAGCCCGCCGGGGTGATAGATGTCGCCTTCGCCGAGCGGGAGATCCGCCTGGAGAGCCCCATCGGCGCCGATTAGGAAGAGGTGGCCGCGCCCCTCGCCTGCGTCGCGGTCCATGCCTTCGATTGGCTGAGGATGGCGCTGGGTCGGGCGGATGATCTCGACTGAGGTGAAGAACACCCGATCGCCGATGCGCACCATGCCCTGGGGATGGTGTGTATGGAACGGGATCGCGGTTTGGGTGACGGCGCGCCATTGCGTTGTCCGGTCGAGCTGCATGATGCGATCGGCAAGTACGGACCCCTCGGGACGCGGCGGCGGCGTGGCCGCGCAACCCGCGATTAAGCAGATGGCTGTCAGCGCGAAGGACCTGAGCAAGTGCGGCTCCCGTCTTTGAGACAGAGATAACCCGGAACTTCGAACATCAGCGCCTGCCGGGTCGGCGTGCATCGCTCACTGACGGTGAGCATTCAAGCGAGAAAATCCATGATCGTGACGATGCTGGCGGCGCCGGCGGCGGAGCCTGTGGGGCGCTACCTGTGGACGTTGCGGGGCTTGTGGCTCCGTGGCGGCGGGTGCGGCTGTGAGGTCGGCCGAGGAGGCGCTAGAGAGCGCGATCAGTGCGGCGCTGAACGGCGATGCAGAGGTGTTGGCGTTACTTGGGGATCTAATGCGCTTGATGGAAAAGACGGGTTCGAGGCCGGACTATCCCTATCTCGAGATCGCAAGGCATTTCTCGGAGCCGTCTGGGGCAATGGGCGTGGACGCCAGCGAGCATCGCGTGGACCTGGTGGTCGTCATCCGGATGGACGGCGGGACAGTCGGCGTGCGCGCTATTGCGGCGATCCGCGATGCGCTGCGTGCCGCGGAACTCAAGATGGAGGGGTTGGCGGTGCGTGCTGCTCGTTCCGGCGTTTGCAGACACGCTTAGCCGAGGGCGCGGGATCTGGCGTGCGATCCTGCGGATGAGGGCGGTGGTGGAAGCCGGCTAGCGGCCGAAGCGGCCGGCTACGTAAAGCAACGCGCCGCCGAAGAGGCAGCCGATGGCGAGTTCGGCGGAGACGTGTAGCGCCGGCATGACGTTCACCAGGTCAGGCCGCGCGTGCACCATCGACGCATAGAGGCCGGCGAGGCTTCCGATGATGAGACCGGCGACGCCAAGGATGATGCCGACCGTTCGCGCATCCTCGACCAGATTGCGGCGGCGGCGGGAACTCTGCATCAGGTATTTGCGACCCACGTCGCGGCGAAGGTTGACGAAGTGCCAGATGGCGAAGAGCACGGACAGGACTGACGCCATGATCACCGCGCCGCTCAGCGCGGTCAGGCCGGAGGCGTAAGTCGCCATGATTCCCGGCGGTTTGGCCGAAGGATCCGGCACGAAGCGCGTCAGGCCGACGATCATGGGCAAGCCGGTCAGAAGCAGCAGGACGCTGGCGCCTGAGATGATGCGCAGTCTTTTTGGGTCGCGAAAGCGCATGATGATGTCCGTGCAGAGTTCCTGCATCGCACATGACGGTTAAGGCCCCCTTGGCGGCTCGCCGAAAATTGCCGCGAGGTACAGAGGCCGCGCGATTTTCTTTGCATTCAGGATTGGCGATCTGCGAAGGTTGGATTCGTTCCGCAAAAGCAGAAGGGCCCCGCATCGGTGACGCACGACTCCCCATTGATTGCGCTTCTTGCCGTGGGGTTTGGCCTTGCCTTTGTATTTGGCGCGATTGCCAGCCGGCTGAAGCTTTCGCCGCTGCTGGGCTACCTTCTGGCGGGTGTCTTGATCGGACCATCGACGCCTGGCTTCGTCGCTGACGAGCGACTGGCGCAGGAGGTGGCCGATGTCGGCGTAATCCTGCTGATGTTCGGGGTGGGGCTGCATTTCTCGCCGCGGGACCTGATGTCGGTTCGCGGCGTGGCCGTGCCGATGACGTTGCTGACGATCTCCCTCACCGTGGCTGCCGGGATCGCTGCGTCGATGCTGCTAGGGTGGGGGCTCGAGGCGGGTGTGGTGTTCGGGCTGTCGCTGTCTGTGGCGTCGACTGTCGTGTCGCTGCGCAACCTGCAGGACAAGCGGGTGATGCAGACGGAGCGCGGCAAGCTGACGGTTGGGTGGCTTGTGGTGGAAGACCTGGCGATGGTTCTCGCCATGGTGCTGCTGCCGACATGGGCGCAGATCCGCAGCGGGACAGAGAATGGCGAGGCAATGACGGTTCTGCAGATGCAGGATGTCGGGATCGCGGTCGCGCTGACGCTAGGCAAGGTGGCGGCGTTTGGGTTGATCATGCTTCTGGCGGGCAAGCGTCTGGTGCCGTGGATCCTGCATCGCGTTGTGCATATGGGGTCGCGCGAGTTGTTCCGGCTGTGCGTGCTGGCGATTGCGCTGGGGGTGGCTTACGCGGCGTCGGCGGTGTTCGGGATTTCGGTGGCGCTGGGAGCGCTGTTCGCCGGGCTGATCATGGCGGAAAGCGAGCTGTCGCAGCAGGCGGCGAACGAGACGCTGCCGCTGCGCGATGCGTTCGCGGTGTTGTTCTTCGTGTCGGTGGGCATGCTGTTCGATCCGCGCGTGCTGCTGGGCAATCCGTGGCCGCTGATTGCGACTGTTGGCATCATCGTGGTGTTCCGGTCAGCGGTGAGCTTTTTCCTTTTGCGCGCGTTCGGGGAATCCGGCGAGGCGGCGGCCATGGTGACTGGGGCGCGGGGGCAGATCGGCGAGTTCTCGTTCATTCTTGCCGGCATTGGCCTGCAGCTGGGCCTGATCCCGGAGGAAGCTCGCAATGCGATCCTCGGTGGGGCCATCATTTCGATCGTGTTGAACCCGCTGCTGTTCGCTGTGCTCGACCGCGTCAGCGGAAAGGTTAGAGGAGCAACGCCGCCAGTAGTGGCGCCGGCGCCGGCGGCGGCGCCCAAGCGGGCGGTGCTGATAGGCTATGGCCGCGTTGGATCGCTGATCGGGAAGGCGCTGGATTCGGCGGGCGCCACCTATTCGGTGATCGAAGACCGGCCGGACCTGGTGGAGATCCTGCAGGGGCGCGGGATTCCGGCGGTGCTCGGAAACGGGATCTCGCACGAGACGATGATCGCGGCGGGAGCGCCGGAGGCGGACCTGATCTTCGTGACGGTGCCGGATGGATTTGAGGCGGGAGGGATCGTTGAGCTGGCGCGGAAGCTGAACCCGAAGGTTAAGGTCTACGCGCGGGCGCATTCGGATGCCGAGGTGGAGCACCTGCGCGGGCTTGGCGCCGATCTGATCGTGTCGGGCGAGCAGGAGATCGCCGACGCGATGATTGACAAGGCGACAGCGTTCATTCCGCGCCGCGTGGTGCAGCAGGCCTAGAGTAGCGTCGCGAGGACGCCGAGCATCTTCTCCCAGCCGGCGCGCGAGCGGTCAACGAAGTCAGCCCACTTTTCGTCCATCTCATGGATGAGGCGCAGGGAGCAGCCATCTGCGGTTCGCGTGATGTCGATTGTGACGACGGAAGGATCGTTGTCGCCGTGTCCGGCGATGTTCCATGTGAAGACGATGCGACTGGGCGGATCGAGTTCGAGATACGCGCCGATGTGGTCGATCCCGGACTCGCCGCGGCGGACCTTGTAGGAGAAGGCGCCTCCGATGTTTGGCTCGGTGTAAATGTGGAGGATCTCCTCCTCGCGCAGGAGCGGGCCGAACATGAAGCGAGCGATCATCGCGGGGTCGAGGATGGCGTCGTAGACGCGCTGGGGCGCGACGGTGAAGGTCTGGACAGCAATGGCGGCAGTCTTCTGGGCCAAGCTACATGTCCTCTGGCCATTTTGTTGTCTCCGCCAACGGTTGGCCGGTCTCGAGCAGTGACTTGATGCTGGACTTGATCGGCGGCTGGAGATTGCTTGCTGGGAGCGCGGGCTTGAGCTGGCCTGGCAGGCCGGCGAGTGGGAGGGAGCGTTCGTGCGCACCGCGCGGGCGGTGCAGCCATGGTCGCCGGCCCATGTGCGCGCGACGTGGTCGGGTGGTGGTATCGCGTTGTCGTGGATACGCCGTGCACGGAAGGGTGGCAATGGATGGGGCGCTGGCAGCCCACCGTTCGAGGGTGTGGAGGCGTACCGGGTGCGTGTCTCAGGCGGCGCTTCGATTCGCGAATGGGAGGTCGTTTCGCCTAACGTGGATTACCTGGCGGCCCAGCAAGTCACAGATTTTCCTGCGGACGGGCTGGCGCTAGTGGAAGTGGCTCAGATCGGTCAGAATGGCGAACCGGGCAGGTGGACGGGCGTCGATATGACAATTCCCGCGCCAGAATCGGGGGAAACATCCAAATTCGCCTCAATATTCCCATCTTCCGGCTTGTCTTGCAGGGGTATGACGTCCCACGCTAGGGCAAGGTTTTCGGCAAGGATCAACAGTTGAGCTGGGATCCCTACGCTGCGCTTGGAGTGCCCAGGGCCTCCACCGCGGAAGAGATCAGGAAGGCATACCGCAAGCTCGCAAAGGAGCTGCACCCGGACGTGCGCCCGAATGACAGCGCATCCGAGGAGCGGTTCAAGCGAGTGACGGCGGCGTTCAACCTTCTCACGGATGAAAACCTGCGCGGTCGTTTCGATCGCGGCGAGATCGATGCCGAAGGCAACGAGCGTCCACAGTTCCAGCCAGGCACGGGATTTGGCGGCGGGTTTGCGGGCGCCGCTGCCGGCGCGCGTGGGCGTGGCCAGCGCGGCGATGTATTCGAGGACCTGTTCGATGGTCTGTTCAGCCGCGGCGGCGGCAGTCGCGGATTCGGCCAGCAGCGCGGGGAGGATGTCCGCTATCGCATGGAGGTCGATTTTCTCGACGCGGTGAATGGCGGCAAGCGCCGGGTGACGATGTCGGATGGCCGCACGCTGGACCTAGCGATTCCGGCTGGGCTCACCTCTGGCCAGACTCTCAGGCTGAAGAGCCAGGGCCTGCCGGGCGCGGGGAATGGTCCGGCCGGGGATGCGCTCGTGGAGATCAAGGTTGGGGAGCATCATGTGTTTCGCCGTGATGGCGACGACATCCGCATGGATCTGAAGATCTCGCTGGCCGAGGCGGTTGAGGGCGGCAAGGTGCCAGTCGGCACGCCGTCTGGAATGGTAACCATGTCGGTGCCGCCGGGCGCGAGTTCTGGCGATCTTCTGAAGCTTCGCGGCAAGGGCGTGCAGACGCGGCCCACGCCGGGCGACCTCCTTGTCCGGCTCATGATAGTGCTGCCGCGCAAGGAAGATCCGGAGCTCAAGGAATTCATTCGTAACTGGTCTGGACGCAAGACCGACGTGCAGCGATGAAAGCTGGCATTTTCTGTAAAATGCAGTGGAAACTGCGTCGTTTTGGCGTGGCCCGCACCTGTTCAGACGGGGTTCACGGAGTCGGGACTAGACCTGTTCCCATGTTGCGAAGAGCCCTGATTCCCTTGATGGCTGCCGTGCTGATGGCGAGCGCGGCGATTTCGCCCGCCCACGCCCAGCGTGGTGGCGATCGCGATCAGCCGTTCGACAATCCGTTTCAGCGCGGCGACTCCTGGGATCGTCCTCGCGACGATCGCAGCGAGCGGCAGCGCGAGGTTTCGCTGAGCGATGTGCTTCGCGATCTCCGCTCGAAGTATGGCGGTCAGCATCTCGATGCGCGGAAGTCCGGCGGGTACTACACGATTGCGTGGATGACGGAAGATGGTCGTCGCCTCAACCTGCGCGTCAATGCGTCGACAGGACGAGAAGAGTAAGGGCTGCATCAACCATGAGAGTTCTTGTTGTCGAAGACGATCCCGATCTGGGCCGGCAGCTCAGTGAAGCGCTGTCGCAGGCGGGCTATGCCGTTGACCTGGCGCCGGACGGCGAGGAAGGACACTTCCTCGGCGAGACCGAGCCTTATGACGCGGCGGTGCTGGATCTCGGCCTGCCGAAGATGGACGGCGTGCGCGTGCTCGAGAAGTGGCGGACAAGCGGCAAGGACATGCCGGTTCTCATTCTCACGGCGCGCGATCGCTGGAGCGAGAAGGTTGCGGGCTTCGACGCCGGCGCGGACGATTACCTGACCAAGCCGTTTGTGACGGAAGAACTGCTCGCGCGCCTGCGCGCGCTGATGCGGCGCGCGGCGGGTCATGCCAGCGCGGCGCTGGAGTGCGGCGATCTGCGCGTCGATACGCGTGCGGCGCGGGCGTCCGTGAATGGTGAGCCGATCAAGCTGACGGCGCATGAGTATCGCGTGCTGTCTTACCTGATGCACCATCAGGGTCGCGTCGTACCGCGGACGGAGCTGGTCGAGCATATCTACGATCAGGATTTTGATCGCGATTCGAACACGATCGAGGTGTTCGTTGGTCGTCTACGCCGCAAGATCGGCTCCAACCGCATCTTGACGGAACGCGGGCTCGGGTATCGGTTGATCGACCCGGTAGCGGAAAAGATCGTCGACTAGCATGGCTGAAACGGCAGGCGCCGAGAGCGACGGAGCGCGTGTGCGCGGCTCGATCGCGCGGCGCATGCTTGTTGCTGCGGCGATCTGGAGCGCGTTCGTGCTGATGATCGCGGGATGGTCGCTACAGGCGTTCTATCGCACCGAGACTGACCAGCAGCTTGACCTGTCGCTCGACGACACGCTGCGAACGCTGGCGGGAGCGGTCAACTCCGAACAAGGGCAAATCGAGGTCGATGACGCGAAACTGCCGCGCGACGAGCGCTTCAGCCTTCCCTTACTGGGCCGTTACTGGGCCTTCATCGATCTTAGCGCTGAAAATGAAGTCGTGCGGACGAGGAAGTCGCCAAGTTTCTTCGATGAAGATGCCGGCGTTGCTGCGGATGTTCGCGCTGAAGCTCTGAAGCAGAGAGGCGCCGTGCTCCATCTTGATGCGCCGGGGCCCGACGACAAGCAGATGCGCGTCGGACTGCAAGCTGTTACTTTTCCGGACCGGCCGGAGCCGCTGTTGCTGTATGCCGCGATCGACCGCACGAGCGCCGATGCATCCGTCGGAAGCTTCACGCTTCGACTCGGCATTGCGCTGGGCGTACTGGCTGTCGGTCTGATCGGCGGCGTGCTGGTGCTGATCCGCTATGGCCTGCGTCCGCTGCACGAGATCGAGGACAAGCTGGGCGATGTCCGGGCGGGACGCAGGGACAAGCTGGATGGCGAGTATCCCAGCGAGCTGTCGCCGTTGGTGCGGGAGATCAACACGCTGATCACGCATAACCGGAATGTGGTCGATCGGGCGCGGACGCATGTGGGCAACCTCGCGCATGCGCTGAAGACGCCTCTGGCGGTGCTGAAGAACGAGGCCAAGGGGAGCGACAAGCTGTCCGACCTTGTCCGACGCCAGACCGAGGCGATGACCAGCAATGTGAACAGCTACCTGAAGCGCGCTCAGGCGGCTGCGCAGGCGGAGGTGCTGGGTGTCAGGACAGAGGTGAAGGAGCCGGTTGAGGGAATCGCCCGGATGCTGGAGCGGTTGCACCGCGAGAAAGGCGTTGCGATCGACGTGGATGTTGATCCCAAGGCGGTGTTTCGCGGCGAGCGTGGCGACTTCGATGAACTTGTTGGGAACCTGTTGGAGAACGCTGCCAAATGGTGCAAGTCCCGGGTGAACGTGACGGTGACCCGGAACGATGACGGCATGGAAGTGAAGGTGGACGATGATGGTCCGGGCCTTCCTGCCGAACATCGCGTAAAGGCGCTGGAACGCGGCAAGCGGCTGGACGAATCCGAGCCGGGAACTGGTCTGGGACTTTCGATCGTGAGCGAACTCGCTGACATTTACGGCGGCCGCCTCCATCTGGAGGACAGCCCCATCGGCGGGCTGCGGGCGCGACTCGTTTTGCCGGCGGCGCCGCTTTGATCTGGCTTATTCTCGTTGCCGTCGTGTTTGTCGCGGGCGGGACGTGGCTGGTCGCCAAGTCCATGCCGACGCGCCTTGCCGTACTCGGGTTGGGCTTGGCGGGTGTCGGCGTCTACTGGTTCGTCGGCCAGCCCGGCATGAGTGACCGGCCGCTGGAGGTCCGGCTCGCCGAGATCGAGCAGATGATCCGGACTTCGCCAGAGCGGCTGAACGAGAAGGAGGCGATCGCGATCGCGGAGCGCCGCGCGCGCGAACAGCCGACCGATCCCACGCCGCACCTGATGATTGCGCGGATGTACGAGAGCCTGGCCCAGAGGGCGCAGGCGGAAGGCATGCGGCTGGTTCAGGGCGGAGATGAGCCTGCGGCGGCCGCGCAGGCGGCGGTCATGCAGGAAAGTCTGCTCAAGGCGGAAGAGGCTTTCACCGAGTCGCTGCGTCGCGACCCGAGCAATCCCGAGGTGATTGCCGAACTCGCGGACCTGCGGTTCAAGACGACGGGCGAGGTCGATGCGCGGACAACGCGGCTGTATCAGGCCGCCTTCCAGGCGAATCCGGACCGGTTTCGCTATGGCTATCTCGCCGGTATCGGGCTCTGGCTGCAGGGCCAGAAGGCAGAAGCTGAAGCGCTCTGGGCCGATATCGACAAGCGTGCGCCAGCCGAGGGGCCAGAGCGCGGTATGTTTGCTGCGTTGCGGCAGATGTTTGGCATCGACCCGCCAACAACCGGACAGTCACCCCCCTGAATCCCAGCTTAAAAGTGACCAAATCTCGCGCCATCGTGTCGCTGGCGCGATGACGCGTCGGCTCATATAGTCTGCTGGCTGTTCGGCTGGGGCCAGTCGATCGGGAGACATCTTTCATGCGCAAGCGTTCACAGAGGCTATGGCTCATCGGGGCGGCCGCTGTTCTGGTTACTGGCGCAGTCGCGCTCGCAGTTGTCGGGCTTCAGGGCGCGGTCGCGTTCTTCCAGTCGCCATCCGACATTGCCGCGAAAGGTCCGTCGGCCTTCACGCAAGCGCTGCGCGTTGGCGGGCTGATCGAGGTCGGCAGCCAGAAGCACGAAGAGGGCGGCAAGCTGCTGACCTTCACGATCACCGATGGCAAGCACACCGTGCCGGTGCAGTTCGAAGGCATCCCGCCGGACATGGTGGTGGAAGGCAAAGGTGTCGTGGCCGAGGGCAAGTTCAATGCGAACGGCGTCCTGGTGGCAGACCGGGTGCTCGCCAAGCACGACGAGAACTACATGCCGAAGGAAGCGTATGACGCGCTGAAACGTGCTTCGGATTCCGAAGGCGAGTCGACCTACAGAGAGCCCACCACTTGATCGCCGAACTCGGTCACCTCCTCGCCTTCCTAGCGCTCGCGGCTGCCATTGGGCAGAGTGCGCTTGGCCTTACGTCCGGCGGAGAGGCGCCGCGGCGGCTGGCCTTTGCCTGCGGGATTTTTTCCGTACTGGCCATGCTGACTCTGATCATCAGCTTTGTGCAGCTGGACTTCTCGGTCGCACTGGTCGCTGAGAACTCCCACACGCTGAAGCCGCTGGTCTATCGGATCGCCGGCGCGTGGGGGAACCATGAAGGCTCCATGCTGCTGTGGTGCATGGTGATGGCGGGGTATGGCGCCGCCGCTTCCGTGTTCATGCGCGCGGGTCCGCTGCGCGACAAGGCGCTGGGCGTGCAAGGCCTGTTGACCACGGGGTTTTTCGCCTACCTGCTTTTTGCGTCCAGTCCGTTCACGCGGCTGATCGATCCGCCGTTCGATGGCGGCGGGATGAACCCGCTGCTGCAGGACCCGGCGGTCGCACTGCATCCGCCGGCTCTGTATCTCGGCTATGTCGGCATGTCGTTCGTGTTCTCGCTGGCGGCGTCTGGCCTCATTAATGGACAGATCGACCAGGAGTGGGCGCGCCGTACGCGGCCTTGGGCGCTGTTTGCCTGGAGCTCGCTGACCGTAGGAATCGCGCTGGGCGCCATCTGGGCCTACTACGAACTCGGCTGGGGCGGCTGGTGGTTCTGGGATCCGGTCGAAAACGCATCTTTCATGCCGTGGCTCGTCAGTGCGGCGCTGGTCCATTCGCTGATCGTCACGGAGAAGCGCGGCGGTATGGCGTCGTGGACGGTCTTCCTGTCGGTGCTGACTTTCATTCTCGCACTGCTGGGCACATTCCTGGTGCGCTCGGGCGTGATGACGTCCGTGCATGCCTTTGCGACCGATCCGACGCGCGGGCTTGTCCTGCTGTTCGGGCTGAGTGTCGCGGGCGGCGCTGCGCTGGCGCTGTTTGCGTGGCGTGCGCCGACGCTGAAGGCCGGGCCGGAGTTTGATCCTGTCAGCCGCGAAGGTGCGCTGGTTCTGAACAACCTGTTCCTGGCGGTCGCGGCTGCCCTCGTGCTGGTCGGCACGGTGACGCCGATGATCCTGCAGTGGCTGGGTGAGTCCGGCATCATCTCGCGCGAGGCGGCTTCGATTTCAATCGGCGAGCCGTATTTCCAGCTGACGCTTGCGCCGATGATTGCGATGCTGCTGCTGTTCATGCCGTTTGCTCAGGCGGCGCCGTGGCGCAAGGCCGAGCTTGGTCCCCTGATGAAATGGTTGATGCCTGCAGCGGCGGTGGCGGTCGTTGCTGCGATTGTGGCGCTTGCGATGGGCGGCTGGGGCATCTGGCTTGGCTTTGGCGTTCTGGTTGGCGTGTGGGTTGTTGTCGGCGTCGGGATGGACGTTGTCCGCCGTGTCGGACCAGGCGGGTTCGGGCGTTTCTCGCGGCTGCCGCTGACCGTATGGGGGATGGCGATTGCGCACATCGGCATGGGTCTGTTCGTCATTGGCGCCACCGTGGAGACGGCAACACGGACGGAGCAGACTTTCCCGCTGCGTCCCGGCGAGATTGCCGAGATGGCCGGCTGGACGTTCCAGTTCCAGAATCTTGAAGAGGTCGAAGGCCCCAACTATTCAGCCCTGCGCGCAAACATCCTCGTGACGCATGACGGCAAGACGGAAGTCATCCAGCCCGAGACGCGCACATTCCAGGTCGCGCGGACCAGCACGACTGAAGTCGCGATCCGCAAGACGCTTGGCGGCGACGTTTACGTGGCGCTGGGCGACCAGTTACGGGAAGACCCGGCGGCCTGGCGCATCCGTATTGCTTATCATCCCTTGATCGACTGGGTGTTCGGCGGGGCAGGTTTGATTGCGCTCGGCGGCTTCCTGTCGCTTGCAGCGCGCGTGCGGCGGCGCTCTCCGGCGACAGCTCCTGAAACCGAGGCCGCCGTCGAATCGCCACCTGCCCCGGCGAGCGTTCCGGCATGATCGCGCCGCTCATTGCGCTGATCCTGCAGGCGGCCCAGCCAGCCGCGCCCGCCGAAGCGCCGTTGCCTGATCCGGCGCTGGAAACGAGGGCGCAGGGGCTGATGCGCGAATTGCGATGCACCGTCTGCGAAAACGAACCGGTTTCCCAATCCACCGCCGACATGGCTGTCGATGCGCGCAAGCGGATACGCGAGGAGATCGCGAAGGGGGCGAGCGATACGCAGGTTCGCGAGTTCTTCGTGTCCCGTTTCGGGCAGTACGTCTCCTTCCGTCCGCCCCTGGAGGGTTGGACGTTGCTCCTCTGGGGCTTTCCCTTTGCCTTGCTCGCCGGTGCGGGGATTTTCATCGGGATGCGCGCATTTGGCGGGCGCAAGCGCGATCTAGCGCCCCTGCCGGACGATCGGGGCGATGGCGCAGCAGGGTGAATCGGGCAAAACCGCTCGATATCGATGCCAATTGCACCGCGTAGCCACTGGCATCGCCGCATGATTGCCTTAAACTAGGGCACAATCGATCTTCGTCTCCCGGCGCAACAGTGAGCATTCGCGTAGGTTGGCGCGGGCGAGCGGACAGGTCTTTGCAGGTGCGGAGCCTTTGAAGTTGCGAACGTTGGGCCTGTGTCTAGTTTCAATGTTGCACGTCGCGCAGACGAACGCAGTGAGAGAGAGCTAATGATGAAGGTTGCAGTGGCACGGACGCCTCGCATGGGCATCGCAGCTGGGCTGATCGCCGTGCTGGCCGCGAGCGTATCGCTGGCGCCTCTTGCTGTCGCGCAGAACGGCCGGCCGATCGCGGTGACGCCGCCCGGTGGCGCGCCCGTCAGCTTCGCCGACCTGATCGAGCGGGTCTCGCCGGCTGTGGTCAGCGTGCAGGTCACCACCGAGATGAAGGCGACGGAGCGCAACAGCGCCTTCAACCCCTTCCGTGGCCTTCCCGGTTTCGACGAGTACGAAGACGAATTTGGCGAGGAGTCCGAGCCGAGCCCCGATGAAGGCCGTGAGGGCGAAGCGCTTGGCTCCGGCTTCTTCATCTCGGCGGCCGGCTACATCGTCACGAACCATCACGTCGTCGACAATGCGCGTGAAGTGACGGTCACGCTGAAGAACGGCGATCAGCTTGAGGCCGAGATCGTCGGTTCGGACGAGCAAACCGACCTTGCCGTTCTTAAGGTGAAGAAAAGCGGCTCATATCCGTTCGTGGAATTTGCGACGAAGGCGAAGCCGCGCGTGGGCGACTGGGTCGTGGCGGTCGGCAACCCTTTCGGTCTTGGCGGCACGGCGACGGCGGGCATCGTCTCGGCTGATGGCCGCGAGCTGCTGGGCGGCAACTACAATGACTTCATCCAGATCGACGCGCCGATCAATCGCGGCAACTCCGGCGGGCCGACGTTCAACCTCAATGGCGAAGTGATCGGCGTGAACACCGCGATCTTCTCCGACACGGGCGGCGGTAGCGTGGGCATCGGTTTTGCCATCGAGGCCAACGCCGTGAAGCAGATCGCCGAAACGCTGATCCGGGACGGCAAGGTTGTGCGCGGCTGGCTCGGTGTCGAGATCCAGAGCATGAACCAGCGCCTCGCAGACGCGTGGAGCCTGAAGTCGCCCAACGGCGCCATCGTCCGGTCGGTGACGACGGGCGGCCCTGCAGAAGCGAGCGGGATCAAGCGCGGCGACATCATCATCTCGGTGAACGGCGAAGAGGTGAAGGACAACCGGCAGCTCACCCAGCGCGTCGGCAGTCTGCTCGCTGGCTCGACAAACAATTTCCGCGTCATCCGCGACGGCAAGGAGCAGACAGTTCGCGTCACAGTGCGGGCGCGGGACGACCGCGCTCTTGCGACCACGGATCTGGATCCCGCGCGTGCGGACATGAAGCCGCCGCGACCGGGTCCTGACGATGTGAAGATAGCGGGTGGTTCGATCCGTCCGCTTTCGCAAGACGAGATCAAGAAGTTCGATGTCGGCGCGGCCGGTGCGGGCCTGATCGTCGTTACGGTTGAGCCGCGTGGCTCGCTGGCGCGTTCGGATATCTTTCCCGGCGATGCGATCCTCGAGATCAACAACAAGGCGGTGAAAACGCCGAAGGATTACCAGGACGCCGTGGCTGCTGCGATCGCTGCAGGCAAGCGCGATGTCATTGCTCGCGTGGGTTGTGGCAGTCAGGAGCGCTGTGGCGACCTGACCGTGCTGCGTCCCATCGAAATCGCCGCGGCGGGATAACTCATGAAGGTTCTGGTCATCGAGGACGACTCGGATGCAGCCGCTTTCGTCAAGGGCGTGCTGATCGAGGCGGGCCATTTCGTGGATGTGTGCGGCGACGGCGCCAGTGGCCTGAAGCAGGCCAAGGGCGGCGAGTACGATGCGCTGGTCGTCGACAGGATGCTGCCCGGTCTGGACGGTATTCAGTTGATGAAAGGCTACCGGGACTCTGGCGGCCGTGCGCCGGCGCTGTTCCTGTCGGCGCTTGGCGAGGTGGATCACCGCGTCGAAGGTCTTCAGGCTGGCGGCGACGACTATCTGGTGAAGCCGTACGCGCCGAGCGAACTGGTTGCGCGCGTCGAGGCCCTGGGCCGGCGCGCTACAGGCGACATTCCGACGACCAAGCTAGCCGTCGGTGGTCTGGAGATGGACCTGCTTGGCCGCACCGTGCATCGCGATGGCCAGAAGATCGATCTTCAACCGCGCGAGTTCCGCTTGCTGGAATTCCTGATGCGTCATGCCGGACAGGTGGTGACGCGCACCATGCTGCTGGAAAAGGTGTGGGACTATCACTTCGATCCCCAGACCAATGTGATCGACGTTCACGTCTCACGTCTGCGCGGAAAGATCGACAAGGATTTCGAACGGCCGCTGCTGCACACGGTGCGCGGCGCGGGATACCGGCTCGAAGCTTAGGCCATGAAGCCTTGATCCGATGAAGATTGGCAGGCTGCCGGCGTTGGTCCGGACGACGACGTTCCGGCTGGCGCTGCTGCACGCATCGATCTTCATCCTGTTTTCCGCGTCACTGCTTGCCTATCTCTACTACGAGACTGCGGGCCATATGAGCCGGCAGGCCGAGATCGAGCTCAACGCAGAGTTTCAGGAGCTTTCTGCCGCCTATCGCGGCGGGATTGATCGACTGAACCAGGCGGTGGCGGAACGCTCGCAGGCGCGGGGGAAGTTCTACTACTTGCTGCTCGACGGTAACGGCCAGAAGCTGTCCGGCGACTTCGATGTGCTGCCTGCCGCTGCGCCGGCTGGGCAGGTGGTTGATGTCCAGTTCGAGTACGACGCCCGCACGCCCGATGGAGAGCCGAGCCGGCTTTCGGCGGAGGGGCGCATTTCGCGTCTCTCGGAGGGCGGCGTGCTGATGGTGGCTTACGATGTCGGCCAGCTCGGCGAGATGAACCGGCGGATCAGCGAAGTGGTTTGGCGGTCGGCCGCTGTTGGCTTTGTGCTGTCGCTCATCGGTGGCGTTGTGATCTCGCGCTCGGCGGCGCAGCGGGCTGAACAGCTGGCGCGTACGACCGAGGGCGTCATGGCGGGCGACCTGACGCGGCGCGCGCCGGTGCTGGGGTCGGGCGACGAGTTCGACAAGCTGTCCGAGCAGCTCAATGCGATGCTGGCAAAGCTCGAACGACTGGTGATTTCGTCCCGGTCTGCGGGGGATTCGATTGCGCACGACCTGCGCTCGCCGCTGACGCGCCTGCGCAACCGACTGGAGGCTGGGCTCAAGGACAATGCCGACGAGGGGCCGCGCTCCGCGCTGGTCAAATCGATCGACGATGTGGACAGCTTGCTTGAGACGTTCAACGCCGTGCTTCGATTGTCACGCGTGCAGGCGGGCGCGACAGGCTCGTTTCGGCGTACCGACGTGCGCGGCTTGGTGGATGAGCTTGCGGAGCTCTATCAGCCCGTCTGCGAGGAGAAGGAGCTTGGCTGGGTGTACGAGGCCAAGGGCGAACTCTTCGTGCTTGCCGATAGCCACCTCATTGCTCAAGCGCTTTCCAACCTTCTCGACAACGCGGTGAAGTACACGCCTGCGGGCGGAGCAGTTCGAATGACCGCGGGCCATGACGCGGCGGGCGACGTCGTAATCTCCGTCGTCGATTCAGGTCCCGGCATTCCGGCGCAGGATCGTGAGCGGGTGATCGAACGTTTCGTGCGGCTCGAACAGTCCCGCAGCGAGCCGGGCAGCGGGCTTGGCCTCAGCCTCGCTTCAGCCGTTGCGGACGCCCATTCCGGCAAGCTCGTCCTTGCAGACGGCAACGGCCCGCCGGGCAGGCCAGGCCTCAAGGCCAGCATTGTGCTGCCGGCCGCATGACGCGCAAATCCTGGCGTGATTTTGCGCCCGGTATGGCTAGTTTCCGCCAATGACAGACCGACTCGAAATCTCAGGCGTTCACCCCCTCGTCGGCGATCCGTCCGACTTGCTGGGTGCGCTGGCGATTGCAACGCCGCATTCGGATCACATCGCACGCATGGTGAAGCGGCGCGGCGAGGTGATGGAGATGCTTGCAGGTGGTCCGGAATTCCCGATGTCCGCGGCGCTTGAGCAGATGCGGCAGGCGGGCGCCGGCGCCAGCATTGCGGATGCCATGCGCGAAATGCGGCGCGCCAAGGAGGCTGCTCAGCTTGCCATCGCCGCCGCAGACCTTTCCGGCGCCTGGACGCCAGATCGCGTTACGCAGGAGCTGACGCATCTTGCAGACACCGCCGTGCAGACTGCCTTGCGAGTCGCCATCCGTGAGGGCTGGGCCCAGGGGTGGTTCGAAGAGAGGCGCGACAGCGACGACATGCCGGGACTGTTTGCGCTCGCGATGGGCAAGATGGGCGCTGGCGAACTCAACTATTCCAGCGACGTCGATCTTATTCTTCTCTTCGACCTTGATGTTCTGCCCATGAAGGGCCAACGCGTCAAGGAAGCGATGAGCAGGGTCGCGCGCAGTCTTGTACGTTGTCTGGAAGAGCGGACGGTCGATGGCTATGTCTTTCGCACCGACCTGCGCCTGCGTCCCGATCCGGCTTCCACGGCCCCGGCCGTTTCCACACAGTTTGCGCTCGGTTACTACGAAAGCATCGGCCAGAACTGGGAGCGGATGGCGCACATCAAGGCGCGCGTCTGCGCGGGAGATGTAACTGCGGGCAAGGCCTATCTGGATGAACTTGCTCCTTATGTCTGGCGCCGTCACCTCGACTACTGGGCGATCGCGGATGTGCATTCGATAAAGCGCCAGATTCATGCCCATGGCGGCCATGCTGAACTTGGCTCGCCCGACTTCGACGTGAAGCTAGGACGCGGCGGAATTCGTGAGATCGAGTTCTTCGCGCAGGTGCAGCAGCTGGTCCTCGGCGGACGAATGCCGGCACTGCGCGCGCCGCGAACAAAGGATGCGCTGGCCGCAATGCAGGCGGCCGATGTGGTGTCAGCTGACGTGGCGGCCGATCTTGCGACGTCCTACGATTTCCTCCGCGGCGTCGAGCACCGCATCCAGATGCTCAACGACGAGCAGACGCACCAGCTTCCCAACGCGCCCGACCGTCGCGAAGCCGTGCGTGCGCTATCCGGCTATAGCGACGGGGCTTCGTTCGAACACGACATTGCGGCTGTTCGCCGTCGCGTCCATGGCGTCTATTCCGACCTGTTCGCGGCTGAAGAGCGGATTTCAGGGGAGGCGGGCAACCTCGTCTTCACGGGCGTCGACGATGATCCCGGTACTGTCGATACCTTGCAGAAGCTCGGCTTCAGCGACCCGTCCCACATCATCCATGTCTTCCAGCAATGGCACCGGGGCAGCATACCGGCGACACGTTCGGCGCGTTCCCAGCAGTTGCTCACGTCACTTGGGCCGCGACTTCTCGAGGCCATGTCGAGGGCGGGAGAGCCGGATGCGGCTTTCCAGCGCTTTCTGGAGTTCTTTTCCGCACTGAAATCCGGCGTACAGGTCATGTCGCTGATGCTGGCGGAGCCAGCGCTCACGCGTGAAATCATCCGTACAATGACGTTCGCGCCGAAGCTCGCCGCGGATCTCGCCCGCCGCCCGGCCCTCATCGACGCGATGCTGGAGCCATCCTTTCGGGCGCCGGCGAGCGGCGATCGGCCCGGTGAACGCGAGAAGCGGTTGCGGGTGCAGCTGGATCGGTCGAGCGATTTCGAGGCCAAGCTCAATGTTGCTCGCCGTTTCCACCGCGAGGAAGCGTTTCGGATCGGTTATCAGCTGCTGCAAGGGGCTCTCAGCGCTCCGGATGCAGGCCTTGCCTACGCCGACCTTGCGGATGCTTGCATCAGCGCGCTGGCGTCGGCGTGCGAGGCCGACGTGTTGTCCCGCTTCTCGGGGTCCATCGGCCGTTGGTCGATTTGCGCGCTCGGCAAGTTTGGCGGCCGCGAGCTGACCTCTACCTCCGACCTCGATCTCATTCTCATCTACCACCCCGACGACGAGGCCGTCACCAATCTTGCCGCCCGGTTCGTCCAGCGCCTCGTCGCCGCCCTGTCGGCGCCTACCGAGGAGGGAACGTTGTATGAAGTCGATCTCCAGCTGCGGCCGTCGGGCAAGGCGGGGCCGGTCGCGGTGCGGCTTTCGTCGTTCGAGCGCTACTACGGCGAAGATGCCTGGACCTGGGAGTTCATGGCGCTGACCCGCATCCGTCCCGTTGCCGGTGACGCGGATCTCGGCCGCAGGATCGTCGAGCTTGCGCGCAACGCGTTGCGCCACAAGAGCGCCGACCCGAAGATCACCGAGGACGTCGCCGACATGCGCCGCCGCATGGCGCGCGAGCGCAAGCCTCGGTCGGTGTGGGATGTTAAGCTGGCGCCTGGAGGGTTGGTCGACATCGAATTCCTGATCCAGCACGCAATCCTGCTGTCGGCCAACGAAACTCCCGGCGCCATCCAGCCTGCCTCGCTGGACGCAGTGAAGGCGCTGGCCGCCGCCGGCAGGCTTTCTCCCGCTGCGGCGGCGACGCTGATCGAGGGGCTGACATTCCAGCTGCACCTGCAGCAGGCGCTTCGCATCGCAACAGGCGACCAGTTCGATCCCGAATCAGCTTCGTCAGGCCTCAAGACCTGGCTGGCCAATCATCTGGGGCTAAAGGAGTTTTCCGCACTGGAGCGTCGCCTGATCGAGGTGCAGGGCGCTGTGGCTGGCCTTCGCGCCCTCAAACTGGGGCCGCTCACGACGGATCAGGACTCGCCGCCCGTTTGACGACTTTCGACCTGTAACGTGTTTGCGATGCCGACGCTGACACGCCAAGAGCAGGAAACACTCGGCAAACGCCAGCGCACGATGCATAATGTGGAGAGCGGATTTCGATTGCAACCATTCTGCCGTTCGTCACGGCGCGCCGCTGCGCGGAGTTGGCTTTCAGGCCATGCGGGACCCAGACGAGGACCTCGTTCGACGTGTCGGCGCCGGCGACAGACGCGCGGCGGCGGAGATCGTACGTCGTCATCTTCCGCGGATGGTCGGCCTTGCTCGCCGCATGCTGGGCGACGCCTCCGAAGCGGAAGATGTCGCGCAGGAAGTCTTTCTCCGCGTCTGGAAGCACGCCGCAGCCTGGAAGCCAGGGGCTGCCAAGTTTGAAACGTGGATGCACCGGGTGGCGATTAACCTGTGTCTCGACCGGTTGCGGCGCGTTGGCCGCAATGCGGGCGATGTAACGCCGGATACAGTGGACGCGCGAGCTTCCGCCACGCGCGCGCTGGACGACCGTCAAAGGCGGGACCGGGTGCGCGACGCCCTGCAGAAGCTGCCCGAGCGGCAGAGGGCGGCGTTGGTCCTGTGTTACTATCAGGACAGGACCAACATTGAAGCGGCGGAAATCCTCGGCGTCAGCGTTGATGCTCTTGAGAGCCTGCTTTCGCGGGCGCGGCGGACGCTGAAATCGGCCCTCGCGGCGGAGCGGGCGGACCTGCTCAGCGGGCTGGAAACGGGTTGAGGGTGTGATGAACGAAGCGCGTTTCATGGAATTGCTTGGCGTCTATGGCGCGGACCTGGTCCGCTGGCCGGAAGAGGATCGCGGCTCCGCGGCCGCCTTCCTCGAGATCGCACCCCACCGCATCAAGGACATCTGGGAAAGTGAACGGGCATTCGACCATCTTCTCGCGCTCGAAAAAGATGGTCCAGCGTCGATTTCCCTCGAGACACAGATCCTGTCCACAGCGCCCGCGCGCCGGACGTTGATCGGCGCGTCGCCGGGCCGAAGCCTCTGGTCATTGCCCAAATGGGCGACTGGCGGCGCTCTTGCAGCCTCGCTCGCGCTGGGTTTCGCCGTTGGATACGCCGGGCAGCCGACGCGGCTTGCGGAGACCGACTATCCGAGCATGCTAACAATCTCGAGCAGTGGCGCCGGGTCGATGTACCTCACGGCCATGAATGATGGCGGACACTGATCCCACATGATGTCGAAGGTATCCATCGTCCTGGTCGCGTCCCTTGTTGCGAACGCCGTGCTGATCGGCGTCGTCGGAGGCCGCTTGCTGAGCCCGCCCCGGGCCAGCGAGCCAACTGTCCAGATGCAGCTTGAGCGGTACGGTCCCACGTCCGATGTCGTGAATGCGGCGTGGAAACAGCTTCCTGAGGGGGACCGCACCGCGCTTCGCCAGGAACTCCGCGAAGGTTGGGTGGCAATGAGCGACGAGCGCAAGCGGCTCAGCGATGCCGGCAGGCGCGTCTATGACGCAGCTTTCGAAGAGCCGTTCGACGAGACGAAGCTGCGGGATGCGGTCGCACTGTTCCAGCTACGCGAGAACAGGCTGCAGCAGGCGGCCGAAGACATCCTGATCAGCCATCTCGGCAAAATGCCGCGCGATGCGCGTGCGACCGCCGCCGTCGGGTTGCTGACTCCGTTCAACGCGCGCATGCAGCGCGCCGACGATCAGAAGCCAAACGGCGGCGCACTTGTCGAAGGCGCGTCCGGCTCACCGCCGCCCCCGCCGAGCGCAGCTTCGCGATCCAATTGAGCTGACAGGGGCTTACGCCGTCTCGGGCGTCCGCGCACGCGCCTGCGTGACGCCAGCGGCCGGCGACAGCTTGGCAATCGGCAGGAATATCGACACCTGAGTCCCCTCCCCAAGTTCGCTTTCGATCAGCATGCGGCCGCCGTGCATTTCGGCGAACGATTTCGTGAGCGCCAGGCCCAGTCCAGTGCCGCGGACATTCCGTTCCTTGGCCTCGGGTGAGTTTACCTGCTCGAAGGGCTGCGCCAGACGCGGCAGGTCTCCGGGCGAAATGCCGATGCCATTGTCCTTCACGCGGATGACGACCCAGGCATCTTCCTCGGTCACGGTGACGCGGATCTCGCCGCCGGGATCTGTGAACTTGATTGCGTTTGTGATCAGGTTGAACGTCATCTGCTTGATGGCGCGGTGATCGCCGCTGATGTCGGGTACATCGTCGTCGGGATCGAACATCAGTGTCACTTCGCGATCGGCGGCGCGCCGGCGCGAAAGCTTCACGGCGCCATCGACGGCGTCGACCGGATCAATGCGCGCGGCGGACAGGCGCATCTTGCCGGCCTCGAACTTCGACATGTCGAGAATATCGTTGATCATTTCCTCGAGGTGTTTGGCAGCCTGCATGATGACTTCGGCGTATTCCTTGTAGCGATCGCTCCCGAGCGGCCCGTAGATCTCGTTGGCCATCATCTCCGCAAAGCCGTGGATGTGGTTCAGCGGCGTGCGCAGTTCGTGGCTCATATTGCCGAGGAATGCGCCCTTGGCCTGGCTTGCGCGCTCGGCGCGGGCCCTCGCTTCGGAGTACTTCTCGGCAAGCTCCTGCGCCTGCCCCTTCGCACGCTGCAACTCCTCCACCATCGAACGCAGGCGACGCTCGCTGCGTTGCAGGCCGGCTTCCTGGCGTTTCAGGGCGCTGATATCCACGCCGACGGTGATCAGCCCATCCGATGAGGTGCGGCGGTCGACGAGGCGTATCCAGGTGTCCGATAGCAGCAGCATTTCGCGGGCGTTGGCGTCGTCGCCGAGCGGCCGTTCCACGCGCACGAACTTGGCCAGTTCCGCCATCACGAGGTCGTAGGATGCTCCGGTCTGCGCGACGTCCTTGTCGAGGTTGAAGACGCGCGCGAAGGCTGCATTCCAGTGCGTAAGGCGCTTGCGGCTGTCCCAAAGCGCGAACGGCCCGGGGTGGGCGTCCAGCGCCGTGCGCGCGAGGGCCTCTGCCCGTCGCGACACGAGGTGCGCCTGCACCCGGTCGGTGACGTTGAGAATGGCGCCGGAGAAAATCCCGTCTGAGACGCCGCCCATGAGCTCGAAGTGGCGACCGGCTGCACGGCCGACGCCCTGGAAGGTGACGCTGATCTGCTGGCTGCCGCCTGGCGCCTCAAGCGCGTCGCGAACGCGGCGGCGAGCATCCTCGTTCACGACTGACGCGAACTCGTCCAGCGTCATCGCGCCATCATGATTGGCGCCGACAAGATTGCAGGCCTCCGGTCCGATCGTCAGGAGTTGTGCTGCGGGATCCCAGCGCCACAAGCCGAACACGCCTGTGACCTCGAAGCTGCGCCATTCATCTGCCGCTGATCGCGTCGAGGCATCGGCAAGTCCAGCTTCCGCGTCCTGTTTCTCCCGCTCCACACGCCGGATCACGCCGACCAGGCCGAACACGGCCAGCAGCGGCGCGGTGAGGAGCAGGCCATAGATCATCAGCCGGTTGAAGTCGCCAACGTCAAAAAGGGGCGCCGGACGGTAAACGCACGCGCCGATGCCGGCCCCCTCGACAGGCGCGCAAGCGACGGCTGACCGCTCGAAGTCGACAGTCTCGAAGCGCGACTGCATAGGAATGCCGTCCGACGGCAGGAGATGGAACGTACGGCCGGCAAGCGCCTCGGGAACAATCGAATCCTTCGTCCGCAGTCCGGAGACCCAGCGGCCCTGTGCGTTTGTGGCAAAGACGCGCACGCTGCTGTTGTTGGCCAGCTGCGCCCATCCGCCGGCAGGCGGCTGGCGCTCGGCAACGGCTTCGAAGTTCACGCCGCGGCGAATTGCTTCCAGCGATGCTCCTGTCAGCAGAAGTCCTTCCATCCGGGCGCGGGAGGCAATCAATTCCGCACGGACGTGGCCGGCGAGTGCTTCTGCTTCTCGAGATTGCTGGGTGAGGACAGCGCTATCGGCGAACTGGCGTTCCTCGAAGGCCTTGAGAGCCAGCGATCCGCCGAACGCAAGCATCAGGAGGCTGAGCATGCCGAGGGGTACCGCGCTACGCGGTTTGGTCGGCGGCGCGGGAACCCGCGCCTTGATGCCCAGCCTGGGCTTCGTCGCCACTTCAGCCCCCGAATACGTTGACTCACCAGTTCTGGAGTCGAAACGCTGCGAAAGGGTTAACGCGGCATTAACTGTGAGCCATCAGGCGAGGCGTCGCAGCCGTGCAGTGCACCGAACTATGCCGTGGATCTGGGACCAAAAAGACTGTCGCGGCGTTCCTTCCCGCCATAACTGTCATTGCTCCGCCGCCGGCGGTCGGGCCCGAAATAGATCGGGGTCCGAATGAACGATCGCGGCGTGTTGATCACGGCGCAGACCTTTTTGTAGAGTTCCGTGGCCGTCACGGGCTTGGCGCAGAACTCGGTGACCCCGGCATCACGCGCAGATTCGACTTTCGACCGCTCGGCATAGGCCGTCAGCATGATGATCGGCGTGAACTGGTGTGTGCTGTCGTCGTCCGTCCGGATGATTCGCGTCAGCTGACAGCCGTCCATCGGCTCGATCGCATAATCCATCACGATGAGGTCGACGGGCTGGCGACGGAGCGTGTCGAGTGCGTCGTCACTGTTCTGTGCGTCGAACAGGTCCTTCACCTCGAAGCCGCGCAGGATCGTTTTCACAATGTTGGTCATGTGCTGGTTGTCGTCGACTACCAGGACCTTGAGCCTTGCAAGCGAGGGATCCATGTCGCGCCTACGCCGCGCTGCGCAGCGCCCGGGGGCCGCGCACAAAGAAGCTCTCGTCGATGATCGGGCGGCCATAGAGATAGCCTTGCGCGTACATCACGCCCGCCTCGATCAACAGGCGGCGGTCCGATTCCGTCTCGATGCGTTCGCCGACCGAGCTGATTCCGAGCTCCGAGCACATGCGCGCCACGTTACGCATCAGGGCGAGTCCGCGCTTGTTGGTCTCCGTCGCCTGGAGGAAGCTTCCGTCGAATTTCAATCCGTCCACATCCAGCGCACGCAGGTAGCCGAACGAGGCGGATCCAGCGCCGAAATCATCCAGCGATACGCCGCAGCCGATCTTGCGCAGCAGGCTGACCGCACGCGCCGCCGTTTCGATGTCACTGATGTGGGCGGATTCCGTGACTTCGATGATCAGACGGCTGCGCTCGAACTTGTGGCCCGAGATCACCGCGCAAAGCTCGCGTATCACGTCGAGCCGTTGAAGCGACTCGCCGGAGATGTTTACCGCAAGTCGATAGGCAGGGTCTGTCTTCACTTCCAGCTGAGCGACCGCGGCGCTCACCATGATGTAGTCGAGATGAGCGATCTGGCCGCTCTTCTCCGCCGCCATGATCATGCCGACCGGAGAGTCCTCACCGGCAAAGCGCGCGAGGACTTCGTAATGGCTCACCGCGCCTGTGCTCGTCTCGACCACGGGCTGTCGCGCCGCCATCAGTCGACCGTTCATCACGGCGTCGCGGAAGCGCTCGGCCAGGATTTCGTCGGCGCGCTCCGCCCTGATCCGCGTGGAGTTTGGCATGCGCGAAATGGTGAAGCTGAAACTGTTGGGCGAGATCGTGCTGCGCTGGACGACGATACGCCGTCCGCCCTCCATCGATGACGGATCTTCCCACGACACCCGGCGGCCCGGCCCAAGCGCCCAGAGCTCCTCGCGCAATCGGCTGCCCTCGGCGCCACTGATCAGTTCGATCGCGTTGCGTCCGATCAGCCGGTCGGCCGTTGGGTGATGCAAGAGGGTGGCGTCGCCTTCGGCGTCGATGATGCGGCCGCTCGCATCCGCCGCGACCATGAGGTCAGCCGCGGCAAACGCAAAATCGCGAAACCTGGTTCCGTTTTCGGTCGTAGCCGACATTCCCGCCCGCCAGTCGCATCAAGGCAGACTGGACGCTAGGCCCGCGGCGTTAGCCATCGGTTAACGTTAATCCGCGGCCGGGTTGCAGTAGAAAAAGTTGATTCTCGTCAGTGGCTTACGCGGGCTCGGCGAGCGCGCGGCCGACAATGTCGAGGGCATTCCGCGACAGACCTGCTTCCGAGAGCCGCTTCAGTTCGGCATGCGCGTGCGCCCGACGCTGCGCGCTGAACGAGCGCCAGCTCTCGAACGCCGTAGACAGCCGCGCCGACAGGGCGGGGTTCAGCGGGTCCACCTTGAGGATCAGGTCGGCAAGGAAACGGTAGCCCCAACCATCCGCCGCGTGGAACGCAACCGGATTGCTCATCGCGAAGGAAGCTGCCAGCGCGCGCACCCGGTTCGGGTTGCGGAGATCGAAATCAGCGCGCGCCATCAGCTTCTGGATCCGGTCGCGCAGATCTGCCCTGACCGACATGCTCTGGATGCCGAACCACTTGTCCATGACCAGCGGGGACGCCGACCATTTGGCCTCGAAGCTAGCGAGCGCGCGGTCGAAGGCCGCAGTCTCGATATTGGAAAGTGCGGTGAGCGCTGCCAGACACTCCGTCATCGTCGACGCGGCCTCGTAAGCGCGCGTGACCAGCATTTCGTGACGATCGCCCAGCGTCGAGAGCAGTGACAGGGCCGAGGCGCGCAGCGCCCGCCGTCCGGCAGCCGCCGCCGATGGGTCGAATGTCGAAGGTTCGGCCTTCGCGAGCACATCGAGCAGAAGCGGCTCCAGCGCAGCCGCGATGGCGACACGCACGGCCAGGCGTACGTCGTGGATCGCTCCCGGGTCGGCCTCCCGCACATCCATCACAAGCTCGCCGACCGTCGGCAGGTACAGCAGTAGCGCGGCATAGGCCGGGTCTGCAGGCGCAGCGCGCCGGACTGAGTTTCCCAGCGACGTCACGAACGCATCGAGCCGATGACGATCCGGCGTCTTGCCGCCGGCGCGCACGGCATCAAGGATCAGCGGCCGCGCGATCGACTGCAGCGCCTCCCACTGTGCGAATGGATCGTCATCAACGCCTGCGAGCGCCGCACGGTCGGCTTCGGACAGGTCATCCGACAGGCGCACGGGCGCGGAGAATCCGCGATTCAGGGACGGGCGAGGCGGCGAGGCGACGTCCGAGAACACGAACGTGTTTGAAGCCGTCTCCAGCACAACGACATGATCCTGCAACGCTGCGCCGCCATCGAGACGTGTTTCCAGCTTCGCGCCGTTGTCATCGAAAAGCGCCACCCGCATCGGCATGCGCACCGGCGTCTTGTCGGGCTGGCCCGGCGTGGGCGACACCATCTGCGTCAGCGTCAGGCGATACTGCCTGCTCGCCGCATCGTACGATCCCCTGGCGTTCAACGCAGGCGTGCCTGCCTGCGCATACCAGCGCGAGAACGCCTGCAGGTCGTGCGATGTGTGCGGCTGGAAGGATGCGATGAAGTCCTCGATCGTCGCGGCGGTGCCGTCCATCGTATCGAAATACTGGGTCATGCCCGCGAAGAATGCGGCGTCGCCGATCATCAGGCGCAGCATGCGGATGAGTTCAGCGCCCTTCTCGTAGACGGTGGCCGTGTAGAGATTGTCGATCCGCCCGTATTGGTCCGGCCGAACAGAATGTGCGAGGGGGCCTGCGTCTTCCGGGAATTGTCGCGTGCGCAGGCGGATCACTTCCTTGATCCGCGCCACGGCCGGCGAGCGCATCGCCTTGGTGAACTCCTGGTCGCGATAGACCGTGAGACCTTCCTTCAGGCACAGCTGGAACCAGTCGCGGCAGGTGATTCTGTTGCCGGTCCAGTTGTGGAAGTACTCGTGCGCCACGATGCTTTCGATGGCTTCGAAGTCGGCATCCGTCGCTGTCTTGCCGTCGGCCAGCACGTAGGACGAATTGAAGATGTTGAGGCCCTTATTCTCCATCGCGCCGAAGTTGAAATCGCGCACGGCGACGATCTGGAACACGTCGAGGTCATATTCGCGGCCGAATACCTCCTCGTCCCACTTCATCGATTCCTTCAGCGAGCGCATGGCGTAGGCCGCGCGGGGCGCATCGCCAGTCTCGACGAAGATCGACAGCTTCACCGGCCGCCCCGACATCGTGGTGAAATCATCGCTCAGCACATCGAACGCGCCGCCCACCAGTGCGAAGAGGTAGGAGGGCTTGGGATGCGGATCGGTCCACTCGGCAAAGTGCCGGCCGTCATCGAGATCGCCCTTGGCTGTCGGATTGCCGTTGGAGAGCAGGTAGGGATACTTCGTCTTGTCCGCTTCGATGCGCACGAAGAACGGTGCAAGCACGTCTGGCCTGTCCGGATAATAGGTGATGCGGCGAAAGCCTTCCGCCTCGCACTGCGTGCAGAAGCGACCGCTGGAGACATAGAGCCCTGACAGCTCAGTGTTGGTCTCCGGCGAAATGCTGGTTTCGATTTCGAGCCTGAAAGCATCGCCAGGCCGGAATACGGTGAGGCTTTCCTCGTCGGCCGTGTAGTCGTCGACGCCAAGGGCCAAGCCGTTCAGCCTGATCGACCGCAGCGCCAGCTTCTCGCCGTCCAGGCGCAGCGGTGCATCCTTCGCGCCGGTCCGCATGATTGCAAGTTCCGTAACCACCCGCGTGTCGGAAGGGTGGAGGCGGAACAGCATCCGCACGCTGTCGATCCTGAACGGGAAGGGTTGGTAATCCGCAAGCCTTACGGGGGGCGGCGTTTCGGTGCGCATGATCGGGCTGCCCGGTGTTCACCGCACGGAAGCTGCGGCCCGAGAATGCCTACAGGGTTTGCGCCCAAGATAAAGGGCGCCGCCTTGCTTTCTGCACCTTGGCAGGCTGGGCTATTCCGCCGCCTGGGCTGGCGCGGACAGGTCGCCCGCACGATCATGGACCCGGCGCAGGAGCATCGTCGCCTTCTTGGAAAGGTCGAGCAGTTCGGCCGGCATGTCGTCCGAGAAGTGGTGACCGAACTTGGCCAGAGCCTGGGCGATCTGCATCAGCTGCGGCGATGACTGGATGATCCGCGCCTGAAACTCGATGCGCTCTGGGTCGCGGTCGTATTCCGCGCTGGGGACGCGCCAGCCGCCCCAGTTCTTCTCATCGGTCGTCACAACCGGGAAGGTGCCGGGATAGGGGTGGCCGGTGGTGTCCTCGGTGTCATTCCAGCGATTGCGCGCGCGGTTGATCCGCCAGTTGTCGAGCATCGCAACGTCATCGACCGGCGCGCCGGACTTATCGGCGACCAGTTCGCTGGCGGAGAATTCGCGGCCGAGGCCGACATCGTAGTGAACCTTGAGCGGTTCATCGAGGCCCTTGACCCACTGCGGCAGAACCTGCTCGACGACCGCCCATGTGCCGACGGGCTTCACGAACACTTTCTGGTTCTTGTGGAACGCGGCCTTGGCCATCGGACGTAATCCTCCCGCAACGGCCTCGGTTCTAGCGGGGATAGGTTAGGTCCAAATGAATCGGCCGGCGCGTGTCGGAGCGCGCCGGCCGTTTTGGAGTTTACTGATGATCAGTGGCAGCCCGCGTCATAGGGAAAGAGTTGTTCTTCCGGCACTGCAAACTTAACCTCTTCGGCCGGGCGGCCAGTTTTGTTCGCCGGGTCGAAATACTGGTAGGTCATCGTCGCGTAGCCGATCTCCACCATCTCCACCGGCTTGTTCCCGTTCATTGGGTCAGGGCTGATATTGATGCTGCGTACCTCTGCGCCGTCGAGGATCCAGCGCGACGTCACGGCTTGCGTGTTGTCGTCCGTGAACGTGATCTCGATACGGCCGAGCGGCATGCCTTCGACGGCGTAGGATGTCAGCTTGGGCGAGGCGCGGTCCGGCGACTTCGTGATGAAGATTGGGGATACCGAGGTCGTACGCACGGTGTCGCCGAGGCCGGTCGGATCAGGCGCGGTCCAACTCGACACGCTCATCGTGGCGCCGCCCAGTTCGATTTGGCCCTCGAATCCGCGTTGCACGGCGCCGCCCTGAAGCGAGGTGACCTTTAGGAATACATCTGCGTTCGCAGCGCCCGCCCCTGCCAGCGCGATGGCCGACAGAATGCTGAAACGCGCGACGTTACGGATGCTCATGTTTCCCTCCAGGCCGCACGCCATTCCGGGGATCCGGTGGTTCAGGCGGCCGACTCGCGGGTTCGTGTCCCCGCTTGAGTGCAGTTGTGAAATCGGGCGGCGTTCGCCGTATGGCGGCCGTTCTGTTTGATTGCGGCAAAGGTGACAGGACTGCGGCGGAGGTCCAGAACCACCCAAAACCGCCGTTTTGCAAATACTTAAGCTGGCCTTGCTAGTTTGACTTGGATTTCGGCGACCGGCGGGCGGCATGAAGCTTCAGCGCGATAATGACAGCAACGCAGCCTGGCTTGTCGGCTGGGCGCTGGCCGCCGTGCTGCTCACGGTTGGCGCCGGCATGGCCGCGATCAATCAGGATTTCGCCGAGCCGGACAATGCCATGCGCCTCGTGCGCATTCGCGACATGCTCTTGGGGCAGGACTGGTTCGACAACGTGCAACACCGTCTCAATCCGCCCGACGGGACGACCATGCACTGGGCGCAATGGATCGATGCGGTGCTCGCGGCGCCGATCGCGCTTCTCGCCGCTGTCGTCGGGCAGGTGAATGCCGAAATCACGATGGCGTTCGTCTGGCCGCTTGGCCTGCTCGGCGCCTTCATGTTCTTCGCGGTTCGCATCGGCGGCGAACTCGGCGCGGCGGATGGTTTGAAGCGCGACGCGCAGTGGGTCGCGGCAATTATCGCTGCCCTCGCTTTTCCCGCCACCGAAAAATTCGCGCCGGGTGCGTTCGATCATCACAACGTTATTCTCGTGCTCGTGCTCGCTTCGGCGTGGGGCCTGATCCGCATGCGGGGCAAACCGCGCGCTGGCTTCTGGGTCGGCGCAGCGTTGGGCGTCGCGATGGCGACAGCGGCAGAGGCTGTGCCGTTCGTGGTGGCCGGCCTCCTTATCGCCGGCCTGCTCTGGCTGCTTCAACCTCAGACCTACAGCGCCGGCTTCGCGCGCATCGGGATCGGTCTTTCTGCAGCGTCGCTCATCTCCTTTCTTGCCCTTGTGCCGCTTGCCGGGTGGGGCGCGCAGGTCTGCGACGCCATGGGCGCGCCATTCCTCGGTCTTGGCCTGATTGCCGGCGGCATTGCCTTTGCGCTGACTCTCATCCCGGCGGGGGCCATCAGCACCCTGTGGCGTCGCCTCGGCGCAGCTTCGGTGTTCGCCGGTGTTGGCGGCATCGCGCTGGTGATGCTGTTCCCGCAATGCCTCGGCGGTGGTTACTCTGCACTCGGCGCGGACATGAACACGCTCTGGATGGCGCAGATATCGGAAACGCGCTCGCTCGGCGCGCTCTTCGCTGACGATCCGGGTATGCTGCTGTCCATCGCGGGCGCCGCCTTCGCCGGCCTCCTCGCAGCTGTCGTCTATCTGCATCGCCACTGGCGCCAGCCTGCGGGCTGGATCGTGCTGGGCTTTCTGCTGATGGGCTGGGTCGTTCTTGCATGGCAGATCCGCGGCACGATCTTCGCGACGACGTTCGCCATACCCTTCGGCGCCTGGGCCGTCGCCATTGCGCGCCGGGAGTACCGCATGAAGGCATCGGCCCTGCGCGCGATGGCCTTTGCCGGCATAGCCGCAGGATCAGCCGCTGCTGCCTGGGCCGGTGCAGGCGAGGCGCTACAAGCGCGCATCACCGATCGGTCCGTTCTTCAGAACTATGATTCCCGCGTGGCCGGTTCGAAGGCCTGCACCACGCCTGTGGCATTCCGTTCGCTCGCGTCCGCTCCGGCCGGCGTGATGTTGAATCAGTTTGCGCTCGGCGCGGGCGTGCTGGTGTGGACAGACCACAGCGTCCTGTCCGGCCCCTATCACCGCAACGCCACGGGCACGATGACCGCGATCAACGCGCTACGGTCGGCGCCTGAGCGCGCCCGCGCAATCGTGCAGGCGTCAGTTGCTGATTATGTGTTGGTATGCGCAGCCGCGCCGGAAACGGCCTTCTATGCCATCCGGGGGGCAGATGGCATCCCCGCGGAAGAAACACTCTCCGCTATGCTAGGGCGCGGCGAGCATCCCGAGTGGCTCACGCCCGTGGATCTCGGCGCATCCTCGCTCAGCCTCTATCGCGTCAACCGCTAGACTGCTTCGCCCCGGCCCACGGCCTTCGCGCCGGCGGCGTCGGTTGGCGCAACCGTCGGGGACAGGTCGGCACCCGCTTCCGCCGCTCCCGGACCGCGTCCGCGCAATGTGATCGTCGGGATGAACAGGATCGCCACGAACGCCACCGCCACGATGAGCAGGCTGCCCATGAAGATGTAGCTCATCGCATCCGAGATGGCCTTGGCGATGAAATCCTGCATACCCGCCGGCACGGGCGCGCCGGTCTCGGATGCCATCAGCGCCATGCGCTGCATGTCGCCGAGATCGACCTTCGCGCCAGGCATGAGCTTGCCGATGGAGTCCGAAATGTGCGCCAGCAGGAGAGCGCCGAAGATGGACACGCCAATCATGCCGCCGCACTGGCGCAGGAACATGGTGGTCGATGTCGCCACGCCGATCTGGCGCATGGGCGCTGCGCTCTGCGAGACCATGTTGAAGAGGCTCTGCGAGGGACCAAGCCCCACGCCGAGCACGAACAGCCGCCAGATCACGTCCCATTCCTGTGCGTCCGGTCCAAGCTGCGACATCAGCAGGATGCCGATAAACTGCAGCACGGCGCCGCCGATCATCATGCCCTTGTACTTGCCGGTCTTGGTCACATAGCGGCCCGACAGCGTCGCCGCGATGATCAGCCCCGCCATCAAGGGCAGAAGAAGGAGCCCGCTGTTGGTTGCCTGGAATCCCAGCCCCAGTTGCAGGTAGAGCGGCATGTAGATGACCGTTCCCATGAAGGCCATGGCGATCACGAACGATGCGATCGTCGTCGTCGAGAAGGCGCGTATCTTGAACAGCGCCAACGGCAGGATGGGCTCGGGAACCTTGCTCTCGATCCAGATGAATACCGCTCCCGTCGCGATCGACATCGCGAACAGGGTCAGCACATCGGGGTGCAGCCAGCCGCTCTCATTCCCCATCGTCAGCGCCAGCATCAGCGCGCCGATCGAAATCACCACGAACAAGCCGCCAAACCAGTCGATCTTGCCGCCGCCCGTGTGGCCGAGGTTCGGCATCTTGTACCAGATCATCGCCAGCGCGATCAGCGACGTCGGCAGGTTGATGTAGAAGCACCACCGCCAGCCCGCGATCTCCATGCCTGCAATCGTCGTCGTACCGTTGTCCGTGAAGTATCCGCCGACGATCGGCCCCACCACGCTGGCAAGCCCAAACACGGCGCCGAACATGCCGGCATACTTTCCGCGCTCACGCGGCGGGAAGAGGTCGCCGATGGTTGCGAAGGCGGTGGTGAACAGCGCGCCGCCGCCAATGCCCTGAATGCCACGGAAGATGATCAGCTGCATCATCCCATCGCCGAGCAGCGGCAGGTCCCCAAACTCCCCCGCAAGTCCGCACAGCGCCGAACCCCCGATGAAGATCGCGATGCCGATCAGCAGAATCAGCTTTCGGCCATAGAGATCGCCCAGCTTCCCCCAGATCGGCACCATCACCGTCGAGGTGAGCAGGTAGCTCGTCGTGACCCACGCATAGAGCTCCAGCCCGTTGAGTTGCTGGATGATCGTCGGCATAGCGGTGGACACGATGGTCTGGTCCAGCGCGCTCAACAGGAACACGATCATCAGCGCCCAGAAGGTCAGCCGTTTCTCGTCCGCCGTCGGCTCGCGCCGGGCGGGTTCGTGGGTTGAGGGCAGGTCATGGGTCGCGGCCGCGTCCATGCAGAGGCTCCGTCCGGAGGAGAAACTCGCAAGTTTCCAGCTTCCATATACATGTCGCTCGCGACTTGCCAGTGGGCCGGATTGTCGCTTTGCGCAAAATTCCGCGTAACGGCAAGCATTTGAAACGGCCGCGCACCCGGCTAGGGTGGCGAAATGACCCTGAAGGCCCCCGCATGCTCGCGTTGATCGCACGGGTGAAGACCCTGCTCCTCACGCCGGGACCCGCCTGGGAGCAGATCGACCGCGAGGAGGCCGACCCGCGCCGCCTGACGCTTCGCTACGTAGCCCCGCTGGCCGCGATCCCCACCGGCGCGATCTTTATCGCCCTGTATGTCGTCGGCGTGCAGGCGGGCGGCGACTGGTATCGCGCGCCAGTCGTTGGCGTTGTTCTTTCCGCAGTCTTGTTCTTCGTCCTCACCATCGCAGCTGTGTTCATATTCGGGCACATCATCAACTGGCTCGCCCCACGCTTCGGGGCGCAGCGCAGCTATCGGCAGGCCTTCAAGGTTTCGGCCTATTCGATAACCGCCGCCATGGTGGCCGGCGTGCTCGCAGCCTGGCCCGCGCTGCAGGTCTTTGCGCTACTTGGCGCCAGCTACAGCCTCTACCTGCTGTTTCTCGGCGTCCCCCGCGTTATGCACCCGCCGCCGAAGTCGGCGGTGAACTACTCCATCGTCGCGATCTTCGCCGCGATCGGCGTGGCGCTGGTCGTCGGCATGGCGGCGATGCTCGTCGCCGGCCCCACGGGCAATCCCTTCCCGCAATTCCCTCGCCTGCAATTCCTTGACGAGTCCGACGCGCCCGTGCTCCGCGGCCCTGACGCAGCGCCGCCCGATTCCGCCGGCGTGCTCCGTCCGGGTGGCGGCGGGCAGGTGAGCAATGGCGACCTGCGCGGCGCAGCCCCCGCGCAGCTTGCCGGCCTCGACCGCGTCGCCGCCGGCGTCGAGCGTACAGGCCAGCCGGGCCAGCGCACCGTTCGCCTCGAAGCCGAGTACCGCGGCGGCGCCGCTAGCCTCTCGCTCCAGATCGTCTACTCGCCCTCGATCGCGCAGGTGATCGGTTTCGGCGGCGTCTCGACATCGGAATTCGACCGCGAGACCGCCGACGGTTACTCCCGCCGTCGGCGCGCCGGAGACGCCATCATCGTCGAGGACTGGAACGAGGCCGCCCAATCGGGCAGCTATGGCCGCCTCGTCGAGGATCGCTTTTATGTTCGCGCCACGGGCCGCGGCGTCAGCCCGCAGGATCTTCGCGCCGCGGTGGAAGTCTTCGGGCAGGAGACTCTGGCGCAGTTCGCCGCCGGGAGCTAAGCCAGCGCCATGAGTAAAGCGATCGTTCGCCCGGCCAACCGCAACGACCTCGAGAATCTCGCGGCGATGATCGCGCGTGTCGATCTGGGCATGCTCACCATGCCGTCCTCTCGCGACGCCATGGCCGCGCGCATCGAACGCTCGCTCACTGCCTTTGGCCGTCCCTCGATTGCCCCGCACAACGAATGCTACTTCCTTGTGATGGAGGAGGACGGCGAGCTCCTCGGCACGGCGAGCATCTTCACCAATCTCGGCGTCGAGCGGCCATTCTATTCCTACCGCATCTCGCGCGACGCCAAGGTCTCGCCGGAGCTCGGCGTGAAGGTCGAACTCGACCTGCTATTTCTCGTGAACGACTACCACGGCGACAGCGAACTCGGCACGCTGTTCATCGAGCGCAAGGCGCGTGGCGGCGGCCGTGGCCGGTTGCTGTCCTTCGCGCGTCTGATGCTCATCGCAGCCGATCCGATCCGCTTCGGTCCCAAGGCGATGGCGGAAATCCGCGGCTTCACGGATGAAGCGGGCACGTCCCCGTTCTGGGACGCGGTCGGCTCGAAATTCTTCCACATGGAGTACCGCAAGGCCGACACGCTCAGCGCCCGCGACCACCGCTTCATCGCCGACCTGATGCCGCGCTATCCGATCTATGTCTCGCTGTTGCCCGATGCAGCCCGCAACGTCATTGCGCGCCCGCACCCGGACGCGGAACCCGCGCTTGCGATGCTGAAATCGCAGGGCTTCCGCTACAACGACGTGGTCGACATCTTCGACGCGGGCCCCACGGTCGAGGCCTTCATCGATCATCTCGATACTGTCCGCGAAGCGCGGCGCATGAAAGGCTCCGAGTTCACGTCCGGCTCGCGGCCCAACGTCGGCTTGATCGCTAACCCCAGCCCCAGCCAGTTCTCCGTCACGCAGTTTGCCCGCGAGGACGATCCTGCCGAAGTCCTCCGCCGCATCGGGGCGGGCGACGGCGACGATGTGCTGGTCTACCGCCTGAAAGGCTCGCGCGCATGAGTCTCCCGAGCTTCACCGGCGAATGCTTTATTGGTGGCCGCTGGCAGATGGGCGGCGGCGCCTCCTTCACGTCGATTTCGCCCGCTGACGGTTCGACGTCCTGGAGCGGCAACGAAGCCAGCCACGAGGACGTCAACAGCGCCGTTGCAGCGGCCAATGCCGCACTCCCCGCCTGGCGTCGCCGCCCCATAGCGGAGCGCATCGCTATCGTCCGCGCCTTTGCGAAACTGGTCGACGCGCGCAAGGCTGACATGGCCGCCGTCATCTCGCGCGCCACCGGAAAGCCGTTGTGGGACGCCGCCACCGAAGCCGCAGCCATGGTCGGCAAGGCCGAACTCTCCGTGAAGGCTTACGAAGAACGCACGCCGACGAAGGAAGCCCCCGCCGGCGCCTTCGTCGCGCGCATCAGCCATCACCCGCATGGCGTGATGGCTGTGCTCGGACCGTTCAACTTTCCTGGGCACCTGCCGAACGGCCACATCATGCCTGCGCTGATCGCCGGCAACACCGTGATCTTCAAGCCTTCCGAGCAAACGCCCGAAGTCGCCGAATTTGCGCTCCGTCTGTGGGAGGAGGCCGGCATCCCGCCCGGCGTCGTCAATCTCGTGCACGGCGCCCGCGCGCCTGCCGAGCAACTCGTCGCGCATGACAACGTCCACGGCATCCTCTTCACCGGCGGCGTGCCGGCGGGCAGGGCGATCCACCGCGCGCTTGGCGGCAAACTCGAGAAGATCGTCGCGCTCGAACTCGGCGGCAACAATCCGCTGGTGGTGTGGGACGCAGCCGACCTGCAGTCCACCGCGAAGCTGATCGTCAAATCCGCCTACATCACGTCGGGCCAGCGCTGCACATGCTCCCGCCGCCTGATCCTGAAGGCTGGTGAGGAGGGCAACGCAGTCCTCGACGCGCTCACCGCGCTGATCGACCGCCTCACTGTCGACAAGCCTGACGCCCAGCCGCAGCCCTTCATCGGCCCCCTGATCTCGGCGCACGCAGCAAGCCAGGTCCTCGCCACGCAAACCGAATGGCTCCGCAACGGCGGCGTCGCCATCCGCGATTCGAGGCAGCTTGCCCTCGGCCCCGCCTATCTCTCGCCCGGCCTGGTCGACGTCACCGCGCTGCCCGAACGCCGCGACGAAGAAACCTTTGGCCCACTGCTGCAGGTCATACGCGTCACCGACTTCGAAGCAGCGCTTGACGAAGCCAACAACACCCGCTTCGGCCTCGCCGCCGGCCTCATCTCGGACAGCGCCGATCTTTTCAGCCGCTTCGAGGCGGAAGTCCGCGCCGGCGTCCTCAACTGGAACCGCCAGACCACAGGCGCATCAGGCGCGGCCCCATTCGGCGGGGTTGGCCAGTCCGGCAACCACCGCCCGGCAGGCTACTACGCGGCCGACTACACCGCATGGCCAATGGCCAGCCTCATCGCGCCCGGGGCCGTGAAGGATGATGAAGCCATTGTGGGGCTGAGATCATGAGCGCGATAGAAGTCAATTTCGACGGCCTCGTCGGCCCGACCCACAATTATGGCGGCCTCGCGCAAGGCAACCTTGCGTCCGCCAGCAACGAGGGAAAAGTCTCCAACCCGCGCGAAGCAGCCTTGCAGGGACTCTCCAAGATGCGCGCGCTCCTGCGCATGGGATTGGTGCAGGGCGCTCTGCCTCCGCAGGAGCGCCCGCACGTCCCCAGCCTTCGCAAGATGGGCTTCACCGGCACGGACGCCACGGTCATCGCAACCGCCGCGCGCGCCAATCCGCTGCTCCTCGCGAACGTCTCGTCCGCGTCCTGCATGTGGACCGCCAACGCCGCGACCGTCTCGCCGTCAGCCGACACAGGCGATGGCAAGGTCCACTTCACCCCCGCCAACCTGTCATCCCACTTTCACCGCTCGCTCGAAGTCGAAACCACCACGCGCGTTCTCCGCGCAATCTTCGCAGACCAGAAACACTTCACTGTTCACGACGCGGTCCCCTTCCACACCTTCGGCGACGAAGGCGCAGCCAACCACTGCCGCCTTGCGCCATCGCATGGCGAGCGTGGCCTTGAGATCTTTGTCTACGGCAAGTCCGCCTTCGCCAAGGACGGGCAGGGCGGCTTCAGCGCGCGACAGGCGATGGAAGCCAGCCACATCGTCGCCACCCAGCATGACCTGTGGACCGGTGGCGGCGCGCTGCTCACCCAGCAGTCGAAAGCCGCGATCGATGGCGGCGCCTTCCACAATGATGTCGTGGCCGTGTCCAACGGCCCGGCGCTGCTGTTCCATGCGAACGCCTTCGAACAACGCGACGCCTTTCTCGAAACCCTCAAGCGCACATGCGCTGCGAAGGGCTTTGAGCCGGTTCTGCTCGAAGCCGCTGAGGACGAACTCACGCTCCCGGAAGCCGTGAAGTCGTATCTCTTCAATTCGCAGATCCTCACGCTGCCCTCCGGCGTCATGGCCCTGGTCCTCCCGCACGAGGTCGAGGAAACGCCCCGCGCGAAAGCCTTCGTCGACCGCGTGCTCGCCACCAATGGCCCCATCCGCGAGGCGCACTATTTCGACCTGCGCCAGTCCATGCGAAATGGCGGCGGCCCGGCCTGCCTCCGCCTTCGCGTCGTGCTCACCGACGCTGAACGCGCAGCACTCGACAATCGCGGCGTTGTCGACGAGGCGCGCATCGATGCGCTTGAGACAATCGTCCGCCGGCACTACCGCGACCGCCTCGCGCCGGCCGATCTCGCCGATCCGTTGTTGCTGGACGAGAGCCGCGCGGCGCTTGAGGCGATCGGGCAGGTGTTGAATCTCGGGCCGGTGCATGACTTCCAGCGGATTTGAACGCGCTCCCATCGTCGAGACCGAGCGCCTGCGCCTCCGCGCGCACACCGCCACGGACTTCGAGGCTGTCCTCCCGATGTGGAACGACCCCATCGTTACGCGCTTCATCGGCGGTCGCGCCTACACCGGTGAGGAAGTCTGGCAGCGCGTGCAGCGTTATGCCGGATCGTGGGTCCTGCTAGGCCACGGCTTCTGGGTGATCGAGGAGAAGGCGACGGCGAGGCTGGTCGGCGAGATCGGGCTGATGGACGCCAAGCGCGACATCGACCCGCCTTTCGGCGAAGACCGCGAACTCGGCTGGGCGCTGCTCCCCGATGTCCATGGCCGCGGATACGCCACAGAGGCACTGCAGGCGGTGCTCGACTGGGAGCGTCAGGTGTTCAACGCGCCATGCCTCGTCGCCCTGATCGACCCCGACAACACCCGCTCCATCAGGCTGGCGAAGAAGTTCGACTTCACCGTCCGCGCCCGCTCGGTCTACAAGACGGTATCGACGATCCAGTTCGAGCGGAGGAGGCCGCAATGACTGGCGTGATCCTCGCGCTCGACCAGGGCACGACCTCCAGCCGCGCCATGGCCATCGGCCTCGACGGACAGGTGATCGCCTCAGCGCAGGAGGAGTTCCCCCAGATCTTCCCGCAGTCCGGCTGGGTCGAACATGATCCCGAAGCGATCTGGCGAACCCAGCGCCGCACGGCCGAACAAACCGTTGAACGCCTTGGCGACCGCAAGATCGCCGCCATCGGCGTTACCAACCAGCGCGAGACCGTGGTCGTGTGGGACCGCAAGACAGGCGAGGCGATCCACAACGCCATCGTCTGGCAAGATCGCCGCACCGCCTCGCGCACGCAGGAACTCGCCGCGCAAGGCCACGAAGCAATGGTCAACGAGCGTACAGGCCTTGTCCTGGACCCATACTTCTCAGCGTCGAAAATCAGCTGGATCCTGGACGCCGTCCCCGGCGCGCGCGCGCGCGCAGCGCGCGGCGAACTCGCCGCGGGCACGATCGATTGCTTCCTGATCTGGCGGCTCACCGGCGGCCAGGTCCACGCGACGGACGCCACCAACGCTTCGCGCACTGCACTCTACGACATACGCACCGGCCGCTGGGACGACGACCTCTGCAAGCTTTTCAACGTGCCCGCCAACATGCTGCCTGAGGTGAAGGACAGCGCCGACGACTTCGGCGCCACCGACCTGTTCGGCCCCACGCTACCCATCCGCGGCGTCGCGGGCGACCAGCAGGCCGCGCTGGTAGGGCAGGCTGGTTTCAACGCTGGCGACGTCAAGTCGACCTACGGCACCGGCGCTTTCCTGGTCCTAAACACCGGCGCCAAACGCAAGCACTCCACCTCGCGCCTGCTCGCTACGATTGCCTATCGCGTGGCAGGCAAGACAACCTACGCGCTCGAAGGCTCGATCCTCTCCGCCGGGTCCACCATCCAGTGGCTGCGGGACGAGCTGAAGGTCATCCGCGACGGCGCTCACGCCGGCGAACTCGCCGCGAGCATCGACGACACTTCAGGCGTCCACCTCGTCCCCGCGTTCACCGGCCTCGGCGCGCCGCACTGGGACTCGGACGCACGCGGCGCCATCCTCGGCCTCCAGCGTGGCACCACCATCGCGCACATTGCGAGAGCCGCCCTCGAAAGCGCCGCCTTCCAGACTGCAGAACTCCTCGAAGCCATGGCGAAGGACGGCGTTGCGCCACAGACGTTGCGCGTCGACGGCGGCATGTCCCGCAATGACTGGCTCCTGCAATTCATGGCCGACATCCTCCGCATCGAAGTTGTCCGCCCGAAGAATGTCGAAACCACCGTCCTCGGCGCCGCCATCCTTGCGGCGGTGGGCGCAGGCGAGTTCGCGTCGCTCGATGAAGCTGCATCGCTCTGGCGACTGGATCGGAAGTTTGCGCCGCAGATGACGAGCGATGTTCGCGAGGAGCGCCTCTCCGCCTGGAAGCGCGCCGTCGCCCGCATCAAGACGCAATCTTGATGCAGCAGCCCGGGCCAGGCTCCAACGCAGCCGCGTTCGCCCCGGCGCAAGATGACGTTTTCGCCCGCATCGCCGGCCGTTACGATCTCCTGTGCGACCTCTTCAGCTTAGGCATCCACCGGCTCTGGAAGCGCGGCATGGCGAGCGCTATCGCGAAGCATCGCGGCGACGTCCTGCTCGATCTTGCATCGGGCACAGGCGACATTCCAGTCCGGCTCCTGCGCGGCGGCGGCGCGCCTCGCGAGCTCTGGGTGACGGACATATCGGAAGGCATGCTGGCGATTGCCCGTCCTAAGCTCGAAGGACTGGACGCCGTCCGTTTTGCGCTGCTCGACGCCGAGAATCTGCACCAGATCGCAGACGCCTCGATCGACATCTGTTCAATGTCGTTCGGCATGAAAATCTGTGATCGCCAGAAAGTCATGCGCGAAGTCTACCGCGTACTCCGGCCCGGCGGCCGGTTCTACTGCCTCGAGGCGGCGCGTATCACCGTCCCCGGGCTCCATACGCTTTATCTCGCCTACATGAGTTGGTGCATGCCCCTCATCGGCCGCATCGCCACCGGCGGCGATCGCAGCGCCTATCTCTATCTGCTGCGCGGCGTTCGCGATTTCCCTGACCAGAAAACGCTGGCCGCCGAACTCCTGGCCGCCGGCTACACCGCGGTGACCTGGCGCAATATGACGCTCGGCATTGTTGCCCTGCATGAGGCAGGAAAGCCGCATAGCGCAGCCAGTTGACTACCGCATGCGCTGGTACGACTTATCCGCCATGACCAACCGCATCGAACTCGTCGAAGTCTCCGCCCGCGACGGCCTGCAGAACGAGCCGGGCGTCTTCCCGACCATCGACAAGGTTGAACTAATCACGCGCGCGCTGGGCAGCGGCGTGCGTCGCATCGAGGTCGCCAGCTTCGTCCATCCCGGCCGCGTGCCGCAGATGGCCGACGCCGAGGCGGTGTGCGCCGCCCTGCCGAAGCGCGACGCCAGGGACGTCACCTATATCGGCCTCGTGCTCAACAAGCGCGGCGCCCTCCGCGCGCTCGAAACGCAGGTGCATGAACTTGGCGCCGTCGTCTCCGCCAGCGACGGCTTCGGCATGGCGAACCAGGGCCGCACCGCCGATGAAACCGCCGACGACGCCATCGAGATCATCCGCCTCGCGAAGGAGCACGGCCGCTCCGTGCAGGCCACCATCTCCGTCGCCTTTGGTTGTCCCTTCGATGGCGAGATCGCCGTGTCGCGCGTCGCCGACCTCGCGCGAAAGATCGCCGCCGCCGGACCACGCGAGATCGCCATCGCAGACACGATCGGGGTCGGCGTGCCCAATCAGGTGAAAGCGCTGATGGTCGCCGTGAAGGCCGCCGCGCCCGGCCTGCCGGTCCGTCTGCATTTCCACGACACGCGCAACACCGCCATCGCCAATGTGTGGGCCGGCGTTGAAGCCGGCGTGACCACCATCGACGCCTCCATCGGCGGCATAGGCGGCTGCCCCTTCGCGCCGAATGCCACCGGCAATGTCGCCAGCGAGGACGTGCAGTACATGCTGCATCGCTCCGGCGCCGAAACCGGCGTCAGCCTCAACGGCCTGATCGATACGGCGCAATGGCTCTCGACCAAGATGGGCCGCAAACTTCCGGGGCTCGTCAGCCGCGCGGGCGGCTTCCCGAAAGCCGCGACATGAGCGGACCGCTCGAAGGCCTCCGCGTCATCGAGATGGGCTCGCTCATCGCCGGTCCGTTCTGCGGCCAGCTGATGGGCGACATGGGCGCGGACGTCATCAAGATCGAACAGCCCGGCGAGGGCGATCCGATGCGTCAGTGGGGGCAGGGCGCCAGGCCCGCCTGGTGGCGCGTCATCGCCCGCAACAAGCGATCCGTCGCCCTCAACCTGCGCGTGCCTAAAGGCCAGCAGATCGCCCGCGATCTCATCGCGCAGGCCGACATCCTCATCGAGAACTTCCGCCCCGGCACGCTCGAAAAATGGGGCATGGCGCCCGACGCGCTCCACCCAATCAACCCGAAGCTGATCATCGTCCGCGTGAGCGGTTACGGCCAGACCGGACCCTATGCAGACCGCGCCGGCTTCGGCCTCGTCGGCGAGGCGATGGGCGGCTGGCGCTATCTCGTCGGCGAGCCCGATCGTCCACCCGCGCGCATGGGCCTCTCGATCGGCGACACGCTCGCCGCCACCTATGGCTGCATGGGCGCGCTCGCAGCTCTCCATCAGGTGAAGCAGACCGGGCGCGGGCAGGTCGTCGATAGCGCGCTGTATGAAGCCGTGCTGCAGGTTACCGAATCCCTGCTGCCCGACTACGGCGCCAGCGGCCACATGCGCACGCGCTCAGGCTCCATCCTCCCCGGCATCGCTCCCTCGAACGCTTATCCGTGCAACGACGGCGACATCGTCATCGGCGCCAATCAGGACAAGGTCTTCGCGCGTTTCGCCGAGGTGATCGGCAAACCGGAATGGGCCGAAGATCCGCGCTTCAGGACTCACCACGCGCGCGGTCAGAGGCAAACCGAACTCGACGCGCTCATCGGCGAATGGACGCGCCAGCGCACGGTTGCCGACGTCGACGCCATCATGGCGGAGGCCGGCGTCCCAGCCGGCCCGATCTATCGCCCCGACGGCATGGTGCACGACCCGCAATTCATCGCCCGCGACGCCATCCACTGGGAACAGCACGACAGTCTCGGCCGCATCCCCATGCCCAATGTCATGCCAAAACTCTCAGCCACGCCGGGGAGCATCCGCCGCCCCGCGCCCGATACCGTCGGCCAGCACACAGACGAGGTATTGGCCGAGGTGCTCGGCCTCGATTCCGCGGCGATAACCGCGCTCCGCGACGCCGCCGTGATCTGAATCCCCAGCAAATCGCGTGCGCATCGGGGCTTTTGCCTCGCGCCCCGGCCGGTCTATGTTGAGCATGCAGAATCCAGGGACCGGAGACCCATCCATGTGTGACAACCATCTCGTCGCGAAACCGCAGATCGTCTCGCTCGACGGAATGCCCCGCCGCGATGTGTTGCGCCGCCTGATCGCTGGCACGATGGTGCTGGGCGCCGCCAGCACGGGAGCCTGCTCAAGCGTCGGCGAATTCCTGGCCCCGTCTGACGCTGATCTTGTCCCCCTCGCAGCCGAGGCGTGGGAACAAACCAAGAAGGAAACGCCGATCTCGCGCGACGCCCGCGCCAATGCGCGCCTTCAGGCCGTCGGCCAGAAAATCTCGCGTATCGCTCCCGTGCAGAACGCCTCGTGGGAATTCGTCGTGTTCGACTCGAAGGAGCTCAACGCCTTCGTGCTGCCGGGCGGCAAGGTCGGCTTCTACAAGGGCCTGATCGACTTCGTGGACAATGAAGACCAGATCGCCGCCGTCATGGGTCACGAGGCAGGCCACGTCGTCGCCCGCCACGCCGCGCTCCGCGCTGGCCAGCAATCGGCGACACAGCTCGGAGTCGCCCTCGGCGGCGCGGCGCTTGGCGGTCTCCCGCGCGACCAGCAGGAGATGGCGATTGGCGTCCTCGGCGCCGGCGCCACCATCGGCATCCTCCTGCCGTTCAGCCGCAACAACGAACTCGAAGCCGACAAGCTCGGCGTCGACTACATGCACACCGCCGGCTACGACGTGAAACAGTCGGTGCGCCTGTGGGAGAAAATGGGCGCTGCGTCCACTGATCGCCCCACCGAATGGATGTCCACCCACCCCAACCCCGAGACCCGCATCGCCGAACTGCGCAGCTACATCACCGCCAAGGGCTACGCGACTTTCTAGCGCTCTGGACCGCGAGCCCCCGGGCTGCCGCGCATCAGTGTGAGCGGCAAGAGCGGGGCTCGCCACACATCATCCAGCCCGCTCCCGTACTTGCCGAGGCTCATAGATCGCCCAGTGGCGACAACTCATCACGTGGCGAGCGCCGGACAGCATCTGCACATCCAGCGTCACGATCAGGTGGCCCTTCGAGTCCGAATTGTCTGCCACGACAGCGCGCACCTCCAGCTCTTCCCCGTCCATCAGCAACGAGTGCGTGTCGATCGTGCTCTCGACATGTATCCACGGCCCGAGCTTCACATTGTCGGCCAGCACATAGTTCGCTCGCCGCAACAGCCAGGCCGCGTTTGCGATGCGTCCGCCGTCATAGAGCGCCGCATCATCCCGCACCGCTGCGATATGCTCGAGCCCAACCTCCCGCGTATAGATGTCCCTCAACGTCCCCAGCGTGGCGCCAACCTTCAGGCTCCCCAACGAAGCCTTGGGCCGCGTCTCCATCGCCGGCATCTCGGCGACGCCCAGGAACTGGGCCGGCGCCGGCGCACCCGTACGCCGCGCCGATCCGGCAGCGCACGCTTCGCCGCGCGCCTGGACGCGCATCACCATCCCGTCCACGCCGTCCGCCTCGGACTCAACCGTCGTCAGATCGCCGTCATAGACAGGCCGGGTGAACCGAGCCCGCATCTGGCCGCCCGCCAGCCAGTCCTTGCCCCACGCAGCCATAGGCGCGTGCGCGAGATAGGCGAAGACATCCACCCCCGGCACCAGCCCGCCCGTGAATCCGAACCGGCTCGCCACCGCATCGTCGTGAATCTTGTTCTCGCTGGCGGTTGCGGTGTTGAAGGCGATGAGGGTGCGCGTGTGTGTCATGCGGCCCAGCCTAGTGCCTCCGATCGCAGCTGTCATTCCTGCCAGTCGACATCCCGCCTGCGCACGCTAGTCTCGGCCAAACGCAGGCCAAAAATGGCCGCGCTCAGGGGAGCCGCACCATGACGCCAGACGAACCCCACGACGCCGTCGTCGTCGGCTCCGGCGCAGGCGGCGCAATGGCCGCCTGGGTGCTCACCAAGGCTGGCGCCAGCGTGCTCATGCTGGAGGCGGGCAGGAGCTATGATCCCGGCGAGTCGCCCATGCTCAACATGGCAATGGATGCACCCCTGCGCGGTGTCGGCACGCCGGACAAGCGCTTCGGCTATTACGACGCCACGGTCGATGGCGGCTGGGATATGCCCGGCGAGCCCTACACCATGGCCGAAGGGTCGGAGTTCATGTGGTGGCGCTCGCGCATGCTGGGCGGGCGCACCAATCACTGGGCGCGCAATTCCTTCCGCATGGGCGAGTACGACTTCAAGCCCAAGACGCGCGACGGCCTCGGCTTTGACTGGCCTGTCACCTACGACGACATCGCCCCCTGGTACGACAAGACGGAAAAGCTTGTCGGCGTCTACGGCTCCAACGACGGCCTCGAGAACCATCCCAACTCCGGCCCCGGCGTGCTGCAAACGCCGCCGAAATTCCGCGTGTGGGAGACTTTCCTCAAGGCCGGCGGCGATGCGATCAACATCCCCGTCGTCGCCGCGCGCCGCGCCATCCTCACAAAGCAGATCGACGAACGCTCGCCGTGCTATTGGGCCTCCGCCTGCGGTCGCGGCTGCGGCATCGGCGCCGCCTTCCAGACCACGACGTCGCTGATCCCGTGGGCAAAGGCCACCGGCAAGCTCACCATCGCCACCGGCGCCATGGTCTACGAAGTGCTCCTTGATGCGACCGGCAAGGCGACCGGCGTCCGCTACATCGACAAGGCCACGGGTAGCCACAAGGAAGCCAAGGGGCGCGTCGTCGTCGTCGCCGCTTCAACGGGCGAGACGGCGCGTATCCTCCTCAACTCGACGCCGAATGGCCGCTCCGAAGGTCTCGCCAATTCCAGCGGGCAGGTCGGCCGCAACCTGATGGATACCGTCGGCTCGAACATGTCAGCCTACTTCCCGCAACTTGAAGGCCGCCCGCGTTACAATGAAGACGGCGCCATGGGCCTGCACGCGTACATCCCGTTCTGGGATTACAAGCGCATCCAGAACGGCGAGGTCGACACGCCCCGTGGCTACCACGTCGAAATCGGCGGCTCATTCGGGGACCCCGGCATGGGCGTGGGCTCTGGCCTCGACGGCTACGGCTCATCGCTCCGCGCAGACGTCAAACGCCGCTACGGCGCGCGCATCGGTTTCACCCAGCGCGGCGAGATGATCCCGAACGCCAACTCCTATTGCTCGATCGACACCGACACCAAGGACAAGTTCGGCATCCCGGTCCTCAAGTTCAACTTCGCCTGGTCCGATTCCGAGATGAAACAGGTGAAGCATTTCCAGACGTCGATGAAGGAGCTGATCGACAAGCTCGGCGGCACGCTCGTCTCCGAGCCCGGCGAACCTGCAAAAGCCATCTCCAAGGGCGGCGAGATCATCCACGAGGTCGGCACCGCCCGCATGGGCGCAGACGCGCGCGACAGCGTCACCAACCAGTTCGGCAAGACCTGGGACGTCGACAATCTCTACCTGACGGACGGCTCCGTCTTCGCCTCCAAGGCGCACAAGAACCCAACCATCACCATCATGGCCCTCGCCATGCGCTCGGCGGACAACATCGCCTCGCGCCTGCGCACAGGCGAGCTGTAGGAGGCGGCAATGACATCAAGCCCGATCATGATCGATCGCCGCGTCACGCTGAAATGGCTGATGGGCGCCATGGCCGCTGGCCAGCTCGCCGCGTGCGGCGACGGCGCCAAGGGCGTCACCTGGGCCGAGATGGAAGCCATCAAGGCAAAGGGCTACGGCACGGATCCTGACTTCAACACCACCACGGCCCCGTGGCCGCTGACGATGACAGAGGCTGAACTGGTCGCCGCCTCCACGCTCGCCGACATCATCCTGCCGGCAGAAGGCGACCATACCGCGCCGTCAAAACTCGGCATCCCCGCCTTCATCAATGAATGGGTGAGCGCTCCCTATCCCGACCAGCACAAGGACCGCGTGCTGATCATCAACGGCCTCGCCTGGCTCGACCAGGAATCCCGCACCCGCAACGGCGCCATCTTCGCCAGCGCCGACCCGGCCGCGCAGAAAACGCTGCTCGATGAGATCGCCTTCAAGGGCAAGATCGGGCCCGGCCTCGAAAAGCCCGCCGAGTTCTTCAACCGCTTCCGCTCGCTCACCCTCGGCGCCTACTACACCACAACCGAAGGCTGGGCCGAGATCGGCTATGTCGGCAACCAGCCCGGCACCGGCGATTATCCCGGCCCGACGCCGGAAGCCGCCGCCCATATCAAGGGCGTCATCGAAGGCATGGGCTTGAAGTACACAGCGCCCTGATCAGAACGGCGCCGGACCGCCGTTCTACGTGCGGGTGGTCCAGCACTAGATGCGCTTGAGCGCCGGAACCTTCCAGCGTCGTTCGCGCAAGTCCGCCTTCGGCAGGTAGGCGCGCAAGGCCAGACGCAGAGGGCCAGCCGGCGACGGCAACCAGTTCGCGGCCACCGCGCCGTCAGGCTTGTCGCGCTGTATCAGGATGTCGATCGACCCGTCTGCATTCTTCACCAATCCGTCGGTGCGATCGCCGATCGAATAGCGGTTGATCGGGTTGGCAGTGAAGAAATACCGCCCATCGTCTTCCGGCTGGTACATGGTCAGCGACCAGAACGCGTCCACCGGCACGCCGCCGGGCGGCACGCGCCAGACATACCTGTGCGCGCCGCTCAATCGCTCTGTGCTGTTGGGCTCATACAGCGAATGGAAATACATCGCCTCATTCTCGGGCAGCGCCGCCAGTCCGCCCAGCGCAATCCCGGCGCGCACCCTGTCGCTCGCTGCGAACTCGCCGACGCCGCGCTCCTGATAGCTCCAGCCATCGGAGATCAGGTGACGGAACTGGAAAGTCTCGCGCAACATGGCGAGGCCCTTGGGCAGATAGCCTTGCCATGCCGCGATCATCTGGGCCGTTGGCTTGGCCTGCACCACGCCACTGATGCCGACATCCATGTACAGACCGCGCCGCGCCAGATGCCCCTTGTCGCCCGGCGAGCGGGAGAGCATCTCGTTGACCACGGCGAGAAAGTTCTCCGCATCCTCCGCGCTTGTTGTCTTCACGGCAAATGCGCGCGCGGGCTTGTCGCTGGTCGCGCTGATCGTGATCTGGGCCTGCAACGCCTTCGCCGCTGGAAGGTCTGCCGGTCCCTCGACCACGATGCGACCCAGCATCCAGACATCGTTCGTGCTCGATCTCAGGACCGTCACGCCCGCCGGCGCAGCTCCCATCCAGTCGGGACCCGCAATCCAGAAACGTCCGCCTCGTCCCTTTGTCGGCCCTGTGCCGATAGCCGCGAAGTTGTCTGTGAATGCGTCCATGAAACTGATGTTGAAGTACCGCGCGAGATCGGTCGGCGCGTTGACCTCGATTGGTCCGCCTGAAAGCTCGAGCTGTGCAGACGAATAGATCGTGTCGTTGTTCGGCGCCGTGATCGCGCGCATCGATGCGTCGGCGAGCACGGCGCGATGGCCCATGCGGTTGAGGCCCGGCTGCGCTGCGCGGTTCTGCCCGGTCCGCGCGATCTCGTAGAGCGGATAGGCATAGAGGAAGGCCTGCTCAAGGCCTGCATCAGCGAAGCCCGCAGCGTCCGGCGCAGCCATCGGCGAAGACTGGCATCCGGCAAGCCCGACCAGGCCAAGCGCGCCCGCGCCCTTCATCATGTCTCGCCGACGCATGCGCTTCTCTCCACGATGCCCGCTGGTAACTTTTGAGATCATACGTGCAGAAACCCCATGCGAAAGCCCTGCGGCGGCACGAAAAAAGCCCCGGGCGCGAAGCCCGGGGCAGTTCCTCCTATGCTTCCCACAGGAAGGGTCAGTCAGCATCCAGAACGTTTGAGGTCCGATCTGGATGCGTGCCTGTGTGCGGTTAGGCTTTCAGATCGAAAAGGTCGGCGTTCATCACCTTGGTCCACGCCGCCGCGAAGTCCTTCACGAACTTTTCCTTTGCGTCGTTCGCGCCGTAGACTTCCGCGAAGGCGCGGAGCTGCGAATGCGAGCCGAAGACCAGGTCGGCGCGGGTGGCGTGCCACTTCACGTCGCCTGACTTGCGGTCGCGGCCTGCGAACAGGTTGTCGTTACGATCTTCGACGGCTTCCCACTTCGTGCCCATGTCGAGCAGGTTCACGAACCAGGCGTTGTCCAGCGTGCCCGGCGTCTTCGTCAGCACGCCGAGCTTGTCGTCGCCGACCTGCAGCACGCGCAGGCCGCCGATCAGCACGGTCAGCTCCGGACCGGTCACGCCAAGCAGTTGGGCGCGATCGACCAGATGGTCCTCGATCGCCATGATCGGTTTGCGCACATAGTTGCGGAAGCCGTCCGCCTTGGGCTCAAGCCAGGCGAAGGATTCGACTTCCGTCTCGTCCTGCGTCGCGTCGGCGCGGCCCGGCGTGAAGGGAACCTTCACCTCGACGCCGGCGCCCTTGGCCGCTTTCTCGATGGCAACCACGCCGCCGAGCACGATAAGGTCGGCGAGCGAGACCTTGCTCGCGCCGAAGTCCTTCTGCACGCCTTCAAGGGCGGCGATGACTTTGGCCAGCTGGGCCGGCTTGTTGACTTCCCAGCTCTTCAGAGGCGCCAGGCGAATGCGCGCGCCGTTGGCGCCGCCCCGCTTGTCGGAACCGCGGAAGGTTGAGGCCGAGGCCCACGCGGTTTCAGCGAGTTCGCGAACCGACAGACCTGTCGCGGCAATCTTGCCCTTGAGCGCGTCGATGTCAGCAACTGAAATCGTTGAAGGAGCGCCCGAGATCGGGTCCTGCCAGATCAGCGTTTCCTTCGGAACGAGCTTGCCCTTGTAGAGCGACTTCGGGCCCATGTCGCGGTGGGTCAGCTTGAACCATGCGCGAGCGAAGGCGTCGGCGAATTCTGCCGGATTGGCGAGGAAGCGGCGCGAGATCTTCTCGTAGGCCGGGTCCATGCGCATCGCCATGTCAGCCGTGGTCATCATCGGCTGGTGCATCTTGGTCGGATCCGCGGCGTCGACCACGTTGCGGCCAGCGTCGCCCTTGGGCTTCCACTGGTGCGCGCCTGCGGGAGACTTGGTCAGCTCCCAATCGTAGCCAAACAGGGTTTCAAGATAGCCCATGTCCCAGTTGGTGGGGTTCGGCTTCCAGGCGCCTTCGATGCCTGACGTGATGGTGTGACCCGCCATGCCGCTCTCGAACGAATTGATCCAGCCGAGGCCCTGAAGCTCGATTTCGGCGCCTTCCGGCTCCTTGCCGACATGGCTTTCCGGACCGGCGCCATGGGCCTTGCCGAAGGTGTGACCGCCGGCGACGAGCGCCACGGTCTCCTCGTCGTTCATGGCCATGCGCTTGAAGGTTTCGCGGATATCGCGCGCAGACAGCAGCGGATCGGGATTGGCGTCCGGGCCCTGCGGGTTGACGTAGATGAGGCCCATCTGGACCGCGCCGAGATCGCCGTGCAGTTCGCGCTCGCCAGAGTAGCGGCTCGCGGGGTGCTTGGAGTCTGCGAGCCAGGCGTCTTCCGCGCCCCAGTTCACATGCGTCTCGGGCTCCCAGACGTCGGCGCGGCCGCCGCCAAAGCCGAACACCGGGCCGCCCATCGACTCGATGGCGACATTGCCTGTCAGGATCATGAGGTCAGCCCATGACAGCTTCGCGCCATACTTCTGCTTGATCGGCCAGAGCAGGCGGCGCGCCTTGTCGAGGTTGCCGTTGTCGGGCCAGGAATTGAGCGGTGCGAAGCGTTGCTGCCCGCGACCACCACCGCCACGGCCATCGCCTGTGCGGTATGTGCCGGCCGCGTGCCAGGCCATGCGGATGAAGAACGGGCCATAGTGGCCATAGTCAGCGGGCCACCAGGACTGGCTGTCGGTCATCAGCGCCTTGAGGTCTTTCACGACCGCGTCGAGGTCGAGGCTCTCGAATTCCTTGGCATAGTTGAAACCGGCATCCATCGGGTCCGAGTCGGGCGTGTTCTGGTGCAAGGCTCCAACGTTGACCTGGTTTGGCCACCAGTCGCGATTTTGCCTGCCACGCGCATGGGGGACGGGGCATTTACCGGTGTCATCGGCCATGAAATTCTCCTTTGGGATCGCGCCTTTTGAGCGCACTGGTCGGATCAAGCCGGATGAAATTAGAACCGTTCCAAAATCCGTGCAAGGTCAGATTGGAATTATTCCAAAGGGTTCAACCGGCCCGTTTGTCGCGGATCGAGGCCAGCGTCTCGAGCACGTAGGCGCCCGGCGCTGGTGTGTTCTTCTTGAGCGCGCGCGGCGGGGCCACATGATCACCGGAGCGCTGCTTCAGCCAGTCGGCCCAAAGCGGCCACCAGGAGCCGGGATGCTCTTTCGCGTAGGCCATCCAGCCATCGCTGCTGGGCGGGAGGATGTCGCTGACCCAGTAGCGGTACTTGTTGGCGGCGGGCGGGTTCACGACGCCGGCGATGTGGCCGCTGTCGGCGAGCACGAAGGTGACGTCGCCCTTGAACAGCTTCACGCCCTTGTAGACCGAGGCGAAGGGCGAGATGTGGTCCTTGCGCGCAGCATGGATGAAGGTCGGCGTCGGCACGCGGCCGAGATTCACCTTCGCGCCTTCGACTTCGAAGTCGCCCTTCGCCAGCGCGTTTTCAAGATAGAGGCGGCGCAGGCTGGCGATGTGCAGCGGGCCCGGCAGGTTGGTCTGGTCGGAGTTCCAGTAGAGAAGATCGAACGCCTTCGCCTCATGTCCGAGCAAGTATCGGTTCTCGACATAGCGCCAGATCAGATCTTCCGGGCGCAGCAGGTTGAACGCATCGCGCATCGCCTCGCCGGGCATCACGCCGCCCGCTTCCACGATCATTTGCTCGATGCCGCCGATCGAGGCGTCGTCGATGAACAGGCCGAGGTCGCCCGGCTCGGAGAAATCCGTCTGTGCGGCCAGCAGCGTCAGCGACGCCATGCGTGCATCGTTCTCGTCGGCCAGCCGGGCTGAGAGCATGGAAGCGAGCGCGCCGCCAACACAGTAGCCGGCGACATTGACTGGAGCCTTGTGCTTGGCATGAACGAAGTCGAGCGCCGCGCGGCCGCCGAGCTTCAGATAGTCGTCCCAGCCAAAGTCCTTCGTCTCGTCATCCGCCGAGCGCCACGAGACCATGTAGACGGTGAAGCCCTGGTCCCGCAGCCAGCCCACCATCGAGTTCGCGGGCGTCAGGTCGAGCACGTAGTATTTGTTGATCCATGGCGGGAAAATCAGGATCGGGCTGGCGTGAACCGTCTTGGTCGTCGCCTTGTAGCGGATCAGTTCGATCAGCGGATTCTTGAGCACAATCTCGCCCGGCGTGACCGCGATATTACGGCCCGGCGCGAAGGCGTCAGGATCGGACTGGGTAACCGACAGCCGTCCGCCCCCCGCATTGAAATCATCCTGCAGCTGGGAGAGGCCCTTCTGGATCGACTGGCCGTCGGATTCGAACAGCGCCTTCAGCGCCTTCGGATTGCCCATCAGCATGTTCGACGGCGCCATCGCGGCCGTGGCCTGGCGAATAAAGAAGGCGGCGCGGCGGCGCTCGGTCTCGGTCAGGTCGGGCGCATTCCAGGCGAGGCTCTCGGCCCAGCCGGAGGAAGCCAGAAACACGCGGCGCACGAAGTCGAAGAACGGATTCTCGCGCCAGGCGGGGTCGGCGAAGCGTGCATCGGCATCGCCGTCGATTGAGGGCATGCCGGCGGACATTTCCTGCATCGCCTGGGTGTGGCGGCCGAACAGGTCCATCTGGGCTTCGTTGAAGGCTTCCGGCTTTTTCGAATAGGATTCTGTCAGCGCCTTGAAGGCAGACGCGGCGGCCTCAAGTTCCAGCTTCCGGGGGGCCGCCGCCCCGCCAGCCAGCTGCGTTATGTCTGAAAGTTCACGGCTGAGATCGGCAATCTTCTGCCCGAGGCGCGCGAAGCTGACGTCCGCAAAACCCTCGCCCTTTGGCGGGATTTCCCCGGACTTTTCAGAATCTACAGGAGGTTTTCCCCCGGTCTCGTTCATCCCGGCAATCATCTCATGGCCCGGCGGCGGCTGAAACTGCCGCTCGCCAAATCGAATGACTTTCCCTAGGTAGTAACCGACACAAGCGCAATCGCGGGGCTCCATGACCCGCCCGGAAGGATCGCCGGAAGGATCGAATGTACCGCCGCCTCGCGATCATTGCAGGACTGGGCGGCCCGGCGCTGAGCGCGGGCTGCGCGAACATCATGGAGCAGTCGGCCATTTCGCAGATCGCGCCGGAGTGGTTCGAAGAAAAGGCCGGCGAAGTGAAGGGTGAAGGCTACCCCGAACTTGGTGACATCCCAGAAGTTCGTCCGGTGGCTGGGTCCGTGGCCGAGTGGAAACGACAGGCCGATACCCTGAAGACGTCTGCCGACCAGCTGGAAGCCATTCCCGCCGCATCGGAATCGACGCGCACGCCGGAGGAAATCCGAGCTATGGCGGCGCGGTGGCGCGCCCTGGCCGAGGGGACGGCCGTTCCGCCTGACGGAACGAGCAATCAATAGCCGACGTCCTGCGGTCGAATTTTCCCGATAGCTGCCGGTCCCAACCGGCTTTAGACAATGATTTGCCTCGCTTCTGGTGATTCCGGCGCGGGGCCCGAAACAGGTGAACCGACATGATGTTGGATTTCCACAAGATCAGGCGCTTGCCGCCCTACGTGTTCGAACAGGTGAACGTCACCAAGGCCGGGCTGCGCGCAGGCGGGGCTGACGTGATCGACCTCGGCATGGGCAACCCCGACCTGCCGACGCCGCCGCATATCGTCGAGAAGCTGCGCGAGACCGCGCTTAATCCCGATGTGCACGGCTACTCGGCATCGCGCGGCATCATGGGACTGCGCAAGGCGCTGGTGGGTTATTATGGCCGCCGCTTCGGCGTGAAGCTGGACCCGGCGAAGGAAGTGGTGGTCACGCTCGGATCGAAGGAAGGCTTCGCCAACCTTGCCCAGGCGATCGCGGCGCCGGGCGACACCATCATCGTGCCGAACCCGTCCTATCCGCTGCATTCGTTCGGCTTCATCATGGCGGGTGCGAGCATCCGCTCTGTGGAAGCGCATTCGCCTGAGCAGTATCTCTCAAACCTCGGCCGCGCCGTTCGCCACTCGATCCCGTCGCCGACCGCGATGGTGGTCTGCTATCCGGCGAACCCGACCGCCCAGGTGGTCGATCTCGATTTCTACAAGGAGGTCGTGAAATTCGCGAAGAAGCACGAGATCTGGGTGCTGTCCGACCTCGCCTACACGGAAATCTATTATGGCGACCCGCCGCCTTCGATCCTGCAGGTCGATGGCGCCAAGGACATCGCGGTCGAAGTCACGTCCATGTCGAAGACGTACGCCATGGCCGGCTGGCGTGTAGGATTCGCTGCGGGCAACGAGAAGCTGATCGCGGCGCTGGCGCGTGTGAAGTCCTATCTCGACTACGGCGCCTTCACGCCGGTACAGGTCGCGGCCGCCGCCGCGCTGAACGGGCCGCAGGATTGCGTGGACGAGCAGCGCGAAATCTACCGCACGCGCCGCAACGCGATGGTCGAAAGCTTCGGCCGCGCTGGCTGGGACATACCGGAGCCCAAGGCATCGATGTTCGCGTGGGCGCCGATCCCCGAGCCGTTCAAGGAATTGGGTTCGCTGGAATTCTCGCTGCGGCTGATCAAGGAAGCGCATGTCGCCGTGGCGCCGGGCGCTGGCTTCGGCGAGCATGGCGACAACTATGTCCGGCTCGCGCTGGTGGAAAATGAACAGCGCATCCGTCAGGCGGCGCGCAATGTTCGCAAGTTCATGGAAGCGAATGGCGTGAAGCCGAAAGTCGAGAAAGAACCCAAGGCGAAGCCCGAGGCTGCGCCGGCAAGGAAGGCTGCGGGATGAGCGGAGCGGGGAAAACGCTGAGGCTCGGCGTCGCCGGCCTTGGCACGGTGGGCGGTGGCCTGCTGAAATTGATCGAGCGGCAGGCGGAGCTGCGGCTTCCGGGCAAGCTGGAGGTCGTGGCCGTTTCGGCGCGCAGCAAGAACCGCAATCGTGGCGTCGACATCTCGAAATTCCGCTGGGTCGATGATCCGGTGGAGCTGGCGCTGGCGGACGACATCGATGTGGTTGTCGAACTTGTCGGCGGATCGGACGGTCCGGCCAAGCGGACGGTTGAGGCAGCGCTGCGCTCGGGCAAGTCTGTGGTCAGCGCCAACAAGGCGCTGATCGCGGAGCACGGCATGGAGATCGCTGCGCTTGCCGAGAAGCACGAGGCTCACCTGCTGTTCGAAGCGGCCGTCGCCGGCGCGATCCCGATCGTGCGGGCGGTCAAGAACTCGCTGTCCGGCGTGATCGTCAGCCGCGTGTCGGGCATTCTCAACGGAACGTGCAACTACATCCTCAGCGAGATGCTGCGCACGGGCGCGGCCTACGAGACGGTGCTCGCCGAAGCGCAGCGGCTTGGCTATGCCGAGAGCGATCCCTTCCTCGACGTGTCGGGCGGGGACGCCGCGCACAAGGTACTGATCCTGGCCGCCATCGCGTTTGGCGCGCAGCCCGACTTCGCGCAGGTGCAGGTCGAAGGCATCGACAAGATAGAGGCCATGGACATCACGCTGGCCAACAAGTTCGACTATCGCATCAAGCTCGTGGCCGAGGCCTATCGTTCAGGCGGCAGCGTGCGTTGCCGCGTGGCGCCGGTATTGGTGTCACGCGACCATCCGCTCGCAAGCGTGAACGGTCCGCTGAATGCCGTCGTGGTCGAGGGTGAGCCGGTGGGCCGTCTCACCTTCACGGGTCCGGGCGCAGGCGCCGGACCGACCGCGGCCGCCGTCATGGGCGACCTTGCGCGCCTGTTCGAGGGACCGGCGACGCCGCCGCTAGGCAAGCCCTCGCGTGAGCTTGCGGCCGTCATCACCGCCGCCAACAGCACAACCGATCAGGGCTCGTTCTTCATCGGCGCCAAGCTGGCCGACAAGCCGGGCATGTTCGCAGCCCTGACCGAGGAGCTGGCGGAGGCGGGCGTGTCGATCGACAAGCTGATACAGGAATCTGCGGGCGATACCGGCGCCGCGCCCGTCGCGATCATGACGCATCCGTGCCCGCGCGCTTCGGTGGAGAAGGCGCTTGCCAAGATCGCCGCGCTGAAGATCACCGCCGACGAGCCGCGTCTCCTGAGAATCGAGACGCGGGCGTAGGCTATTGGCCCGCCACCAGCTTTTCCTCGATCGCATAGAAGGCCGAGCGGCGGCCGGGGTCGGCTGGGGCATCCGTCGCGAAGAACGCGACGCCGGTTCCAGCGGCCATATCCACCCATAAGCCTGACTTGAGACCGTAGGCGTCGCCGGAATGGCCGACGCGGCGGACGCCGTCTCCGAACGGGTCGTCGCGACAGCCCGAAACCGGCGTAGCCAGCGTATGAGTTGCGAGGCCGTAGGCGCAGAACACGCCGTCGGATGTTGCATCCGCAGTATCCGCCTCGAAGGTTTGGCCATTGGCGCCGTCGAACGTCCAGACGGGCGTCAGCAGAAGATCGACCGATGCGGGCGACAGCAGGCGCACGCCGTCGACTTCGCCGCCCCCCAGCAACAGGCGACCGATCACGGCAAGGCCGTTCGCCGAGATGCGCAGCCCGCCCTGCGGCGAGAAGGTCGCGCCATTGGCGCCTGCCCGCCAGGTCGCGAGGTCGCATGATCCGTCTGCGGCCGGCGTGACGGAGCATTCGGGTCGTGCGCCGTGATTGTCGTCACGCACCGGTTCGCCGTCGCGATAGAGCACAACGCCGCGGTCAACGGCCGCGTCGCTGCAGGTGTCCCAGTTGAAACAGGCGTCCAGCCGGAGTGGCGCCAGCACCAGGCGGCGCATCAGCATGTCGAAGCGCTCTCCGGTTGCCTTCTCCATGACGGAGGCGACGACGGGAAAATTGAAATTGACGTAGGCGAAGCGATCTCCCGGCCCATGGTCTGGATCCCACGCTGCCGGGTCGGCGAGCACGGTCTGCAGAGAGGCATCGAGGGGAAGCACGTAAGACAAATTGTCGGTAAGGCCGGTGCGATGCGAGAGCAGCAGGCGCAGGTTGATGGGGCGGTCGGGAAAGGCGGGATGGCGCAATGTCCAGCCGAGCCTTGCCGACACATCCTCGTCCAGCGACAGCAGGCCCTGCTCGACCAGGCGCATCACGCTTATTGCCACGACCAGCTTGGAGATCGAGGCGATGCGAACGGGATCATCCGCGGTGATCAGGCGACCGGCGGCAAGATCGGCATGGCCGGATGCTGTCGCCCCGCGGATGCCGGTGCGATCAAAGACGACGCGGACTTCGGCCATGGGGCCGCGCGGCGCCGCGGCGCACGCGGATGCGAGGAGAAGGATGGAGATCGCGCCGCTCAGAAATCGTGTCATCGGAGCAGCCTAGGCGAAGTTGAGGCTTTGGCCAGAGCGGCGTTGCCGGGAGTCGCCGGTCCGC
>JBBAUA010000019.1:0-34180 GCA_040398465.1 Hyphomonadaceae bacterium
TTACTGCGTGTCCTTGTCGGGGCGAGGTTCAACCGGCTGATGGATGTCGAGGCCGAATGCGCCATCGTGGCGGCCTGCATGAGCGGCCGGTTGACCGGACGACCTGCCGCGATTGCTTCCTGGATCGCGCTCCCGGTACGCGCGTGTGTCCGGGGGAGGGCCCCTCGCACTCAGAGACGCAGGTCGTGAAATCACGCAGGTGCTGGTCAGCCTCGCGTGGCTGCAGGCGCCGCGCCTCACTCCCCAACCCCGGCGCCACGCATCAGGGATCGTGTATGCGCGTCAGTAGTCCTTCTTCCAGCGCACGGCGATCTTGGTGTCGCCACTGCCGTCCGCCGACGAGATGATCGAGACCTCGTCCGTCGGCTCCCATTCCACTTCCGCGCCAACGCCGCCCGCGCCGCCCGCGCCCACCTGGATATAGACGTCCTCGGCGATGTACTTGCCGGCCGACACCGTGGCGACGCCGTCTTCGGCGCCGAAAGCCACGCGGTCGAGGCCTGTCGCCTGGCGCACCAGCCCGACCGGATCGAACCCGGCCTGTCCGCCCGCCAGCTGGGCCAAGCCCGCCGCCAGCTGCGCGCCCTCGAAAGCAGACAGCTGCGTCACCGACCTCCCGAAAAGGATTCGCGCGAGCACTTCGTCCTGCGGCAGGGCAGGCGTCGATTCCAGCACGAACTCCGGCTCGGTCGCCGTGCCCGAAATCCGCACCCGCGCCGTGATGTCCGCCGTCGATCGTTCGGCCGCAATGTTGATCCGCGCCATCCGGATCGGGCCATCCAGCGTGATTGTGCCCGTATCGAACTGGAAGCGCCGGCCCGCCAGATCCAGATCCCCTCGCACCAGCGTCGCTGTGCCGGAGATGGAAGGATCGCTGACCGGTCCGGTCACGCGCACATTCGCCGCCCATTCGGTATCGAGCCCGCGCCCGAACACCACGATCCGGCGCGGCGCCGAAACGCGCAGGTCGAGCTGCACCGGACGCCGGAACGGAGACGTCGCCGTTTCAGCTTCATCCTCGTCCGGCTGGTTGGGGAAGTTGACGCGGCGAAGCCCGGGAATTGTCGGAATGCTCGCAGACGCCGGCTGCTCGATCGAAATCCGCGCCTGCGCCACGGCCAGCTGTCCGCTCACCTGGATGCTGTCGGCGACGATCTTCAACGCGCCATCGCCCGACACGATTGCAAACCGGTCGTTACGCCCAAGCGCGCGGAGATTGTTCGCCTTGAACGTCACGCCGCCCTGCAAGCCGCCATCCCATTCGATGGCGCCATCGCCCGTCAGCGTACCCCCGGCCCCGTCATTCGCCGTCATGTTCGTGATGCGCGCCGACCTGTCGTCGAATGCGCCGGTCGCCGAGATGTCGCGCAGCGATAGCCCCGTCTCGCCATGCTCATACGCGCCTTCGGCCACGGTGAAGCCACCTTGCAGCACGGGATCGGCAAGCGTCCCCGTCGCCCTCACATTGGCGTCGATCGCTCCACGCAGCGACTGATCCTCCGGCCCGAACAACGCCCACAGCTGTTCCGCGCGCCCCCGCAGGTCGAGCTCGGCCGCCATTGGCGCAGCGGTATCGAGCGCAAGCGCAAAGCCGTCACCCTCGACAATGGCCACAAGCGATGAGGCATCAAGCTTGAACCCCTGGCCTTCGCCTTCGATGCGCGCCGTCAGCTCGCGTCCGCGCAACGTTCCGACAAGCTCGAGTGACGCCGGATTGCCTGTCAGGCCCACCGGGTTTGCGTTGGCGATCGAAAGCTGCAGATCGCCCGTCGCCGGTCCGGCGCCGTTGTTGAATGTCGCGAGCCCCGTGACCACGCCTTCCAGTCGCGTGATGCGCGCCAGCCGCGTAAGCCCACGCAGGCTCACATCTTTCAGCTCCAGACGTCCCGTCGCAGCGGACGGCGATTGTGCAGCATCGAGATCGATCTCGCCGCGCAGGGCCGAGAACGCAGCATCCAGCGACCAGTCATTCGGCCCGCGCCGCCAAACCGCCGGCCGCGATGTCGCGATCGGCAATTCGTCCACGGTCCCCTTGAGTGTCGCCCCGCCTGACCACACATCGCCCTGCTGCGATCCGGTCGCGGAAAGCTCGAGATCGATCGGCGCCCCCAGCGATCCCGTTGCTCGCGCCTCGACCGTCGCGCGCCCGTCCAGCGCCTTGACGTTGAACGCCAGCAGAGACAGCCGCAGCGCCGAACTGCGAAGGTCGGTCAGTCGGCCGCTGACATCCATCACCAGCTCATCGCCCATGCGAACCGAGCCGTTGGCGATCATCGCGCCGCGCTCCAGCCCGGCAATGCCGTTGAGCGGCCCGCTGGCCGTGAAGCTCGTCGCCAGCACGCCGTCGGCGAAAGCCAGCCGCGGCGCGTTGAACTTCAGTTCGCCCAGGCTCGCGGCCAGGTCGTTGATACGCCAGTCGCCTTCGCCCGCCTCGATCCGTCCGCTGGCGCGGAATGCTCCGGTGTCGGAATCGCCGGCCAGCGCAAAGCGACCCTCGATCGCCTCGCCGAATGTCGCGTTGGCCATGCCCGAAATATCGCGCACCGAAACGCCCGCCGTGCTGACAGCCCCATCGGACAGGCGGAGATCGACCACGGGCCGCGTGATCGTGCCGGCGACGTCTGCGGTGAAAGCAGCCGCCTCGATCACAGCGCCGCCCACATCGATCGCGCGACTTAGCACGCCGGTCGCGCGACCCGAAACTGCGCCGCTATCGGCAATGCGACCCGTCATGCTGGCGCGCAGCCCGGCCATCTGCACAGAGCCGGACTCGATCGCAAAGCGCCCATTGCTCAATGCGCCGACCAGGCTCACCCGCGGCGACGGTCCCATCAGCTCGTTCAGCGTGGCCTCGTTCGAGGCGATGCCGCGGCCCTCGATGTCAGCGGAAATCCGGATCGGCGCGCGAGCGGATTCAGCCCTCACACGGAATGGCCCCTGGGCCGAGCCCGTCAGCGGCGCGACATCGCTCACCCTCGCCACGCGTGCTGAACCTCGCAGGTCCATCGCGCCGGTCTCGGTGTTGAAAGAACCCCGCGCCGAGACGGCGCCTGGCGCGCCTTCGATGCGCGACCCGAGAATCTCGATCAGCCCCGTCCGCGTGTTGAGCTCGCCGCGCAGCGATGCGGTGTAGCGCGCAGGCTGCAGTGCGGGCAGGGCGTCCAGCCGTCCGTCATCGATGCGCGCCCCGCTGGTCGCAAGTGACAGCGTCCCTCGGGAAAAGTTCGCCTGCACGGGCGCCGCCACTTGCGCGGCCTGGCCGGAGGGCCATTTCATGTTGCTGACGCTGGCTTCGCCACGCCACGCCACACCGCCAATGCCCCATGACAGCATGCCGGCCGCATCAGCTGTCCCAGCCACGGGATCTGCGACTCGGGCAAGGTCGAGGCCGGTCACGCGCGTTGCGACTTCCTTGGGCGATGTCCACGTCGCGAAGTCATAGTCGCCCGAGATTTCGACAGCGCCTGCCGGCGCTGAGAGCCGCACCGTCGTCGGCGCCTTGGACAGCGTCTTCAGATCAGCCGTGGCGTCGAGCGTGATCGTATCGCCAGTACGCTCGGTGATGTCCTGCAGTAGGGGCCAGCCGCCGGCATCAACGCTGGCTGTCAGCTTGCCAGCAGCGCCCGCGCGCGAGATGCTGAACCGCGCCGCATCCTCTCCGCCAAAGTCGAGCGCGCCAGCGCCGCTGAAATTGTCGAGCGTACCGGAAATGCTGCCCGTGAAGGCGATGTCCTTGTCCTCGGGGGATTGCAGCAGGGCGGCGAGCAGTCCGTCGGAAGGCCCGGTCAGCGTCGCAGCCGCCTTGAGCGCGCCGGCGGCCGACCATTCAGCCGAGATGTTGGCCGCGTCCGCCGGCCCCTCGACCGGCGCAAGCGTCATGCGCGCAAAGCCGGATCCGTCGCGCGGGCGGGCGGCGCCCCCATCGATGCGATACCGCGCCGCGATGCCCATCACCGGCTCGGCGATACGCAGGTCGCCGATCGAGAACGCATCGAGCTTCAGCCCGACATCGGGTCCTGGTGCGTTCTCATCCAGCATGGCGAGAATGGGTTGGCGCAACACGTCGACAGTGCGGATCTCGATCGTGCTGATTTCAAGCTGGCCGCCGAACAGCGCAGTCGGCGTCCACTCCACGCGGGCGTGACGCGCGCGCAGCCAGACGCCCTCATCGTCCACCAGCGCGATGTCGGCGAGGGTTGCTTGGTTCAGCGGGTCGCCCTTGAGGCCAGACAGGCGAAGCGTGCCAAACGGCCCGACTTGTCGCCCGTCGATCTGGGACAGGATGAATCCCCGTCCGCCATCCGTGGTGATCCAGAACCGCAGGACGACGGCTGCCGCCACGAGGGCAAGCATGGCGAACATCAGCGCCAGAGCGATGCGGAGCCAGAGCGGGTATCGCTTGCGTTTCGCGCGTTCCATCAGAAAGCCTGTCCGATGGAGATATAGATCTGGAAGTCGCCCGCGCCCTCGACATTGCTCAGCGGCACTGCAAAATCCGCCCGCAGCGGGCCGAACGCGGTGTAGTAGCGAAAGCCGAGACCGGCGCCGAACTTCATGTCGTCGATCGGCGGCTCGACATTGGAGCCAGCCGCGCCCGCATCGATGAAGGCGACATAGCCCAGCGTGTCGCTGGCGCGGTAGCGAAGCTCGAAGCTTGTCTCGATCAGCGAGCGTCCGGTGATCAGGCCCGTGGCGTCGCGCGGCGCAAGCGACTGGTATTCATAGCCGCGAACCGATCCGCCGCCGCCAGCGAAGAAGGCGCGGTCAGGCGGCGCGCCGCTCGGGCCAGCGATAGTGCCCAGCTTGCCGCGGATGGCGCCGACGAGATTGTCCGTGCCGAAATCCGAATAGGCAGACGCTTCCGCCGTCATCCGAGCAAACGCGATATTGGTGTCGCCCCAGGTGACGCCGGGCTCGAACGTGACGCGGCCGCGTATGCCGTTCACCGGATCAAGAATGTCGCGTACGCCGACATACTCCGCTGTCCCCGTGCCCGACAGGATGATGAGATCGCGACGGTTTAGACCGGCGAACCGTTCCGTCGCCTCAAGCACGCTCGCATACCCCGCCTCGACGCCGATCGAGGCGCGCACGCGCCGCGAAATCTGCTCGGCAAGCGTCGCCGAGACGTTGGCGCCCGACTGGTCGAACGCATCCGTCTCGAAATCCTCGACCTCGCCGCTCAACTCCAGGATGCGGCCGTACTTGCCGATATGAGGCAGGCGATAGCTCGTCTTCACGCGGCGCTCCAGCGTCGCAAGCAGGCCGGACACGGTGAGGGAATCACCCCAGCCGCTGAAATTGCGCAACTGCCACTCGGCGTCCAGACCAATGCCCTCGCTGCTCGACACCGACGCGCCGAGTGCGATCGTCTGGCGCTCGCGTTCCGTCAGCTCGACGATCACATCGCGCGCAGCGACACCGTCGGCATCGAGTGTTGCGCCATCGGCCAGCCGCACGGCGGTGGCTGCGAAGAGCCCGGTTTCGGCCAGCCGTCCGCGAAACTCGTCCATCCGTGCGGGCGTCACGCGCTCGCCCTCCTTCCAGGGGCGCAGGCTTGCGACGAATTCCGCGCGCGTCGCATCGAGGCCCGTCACCGACAGCGACCCGAACGAGGCGCGCAGGCCTGGGCGCAGCCGGAATTCGAGTTCGATCGAACCTGCGCCAGCGTCCGCCAGCGCGTCGACAGGTTCAGCGCTCGCATCGGGATAGCCGGCGGCGCGCAGCCGCCTCACCAGCGCATCGCCCGTTTCGATCACCGGCTGTGCACGCGCCGGCGCGCCGGGGCTGATCGGTTCGAGCAGGCTGTCGATCTCGGCCTGCGTCGTCTCATCGGGTGCTGCGCCAACGTAAGCGACGCGACGGCTCGCATAGACGAACAGCGGCCCCGCCGTCACACGCACGCCACGCGTGTAGATGATCTGGCCCGCGGCGAAGGGCTCAACCTCGGCCTGGTAATAGCCTTCGCTTTCGAGGAAGCTTGATACGATCGCAGCTGTGCGATCAGACTGCCGACGCGCCTCGAACAGCGTTCCGGCCACGGGCTCCCCGCGCTGAAGCAGCTTCAGCGCGTCGTTCAGGCCGGGCGGCACGCCGTACACCGGAACTCGTCCGGCCTCGGACGATCCTTCAGTCGATCCCAGGTCGGGGTCTGAAGCCGTATCGATCTGCGGCGCCGGGTCCTGAAGCGCGGGCGCTTGCGCGACCGGATCCTGCGCCAGGGCAGGCTGGGCCGACACGACGCACAGGGCCATCGCCAGGCCCCAAAGGACCCGGCCGGCTCGACTGCGCTGTCGTCCGCCGCACGCCATTCACACACTCAAATCCGGAACCGTCGCAGGCCCCGCGTCCACATAGTTCGTCCGATCGCCGCGACCCGTCGGGATCGAAGCAAACATCACGCCGCGGCATTCTCATGGCGGCGCGTGGATTCACCTTATTGGCGAAACGCTTGCGGGGGATTGTCGCCAGGCTTCAGGCCGCGGCGAAATAGCCGGCCAGAAGCCGGTAATATATCCGGCAGAGTGTTTCGATTTCGTCGACCGGGATGTGCTCGTCGACCTTGTGCGCCATTTCATTTCGGACGCCCAGTTCGGCGACCGGGCAGACGTCCTTGATGTAGCGCGCGTCCGACGTGCCGCCGCCGGTGGTAAGCTCTGGTTTACGACCTGTCTCCGCCTCGACCGCAGCGACAATCTGCTCGGTGAGCTTGCCGGGCCTGGTGTAGAACGCCTCGCCCGTCACACGCATTTCCAGGCTTAGGGTCACCCCATCGCGCCCGCTGCCGATGAGCTGCTCGAGGCGCGCCATGAGATCGGCGCCGGTATGGTTCGGGTTGAACCGGATGTTGAACTTCGCCATCGCCTGCGCCGGTATGACGTTGTGCGCAGTATTGCCGACATCGATCGTGGTGATTTCGAGATTGGATGGCTGGAAGCCGGGGCTGCCATTGTCGAGCTTCAGCTCGCGGAGCTTCTGCAGCGCATCCAGTATGACCGGCATCGGGTTGGCGGACTTCTCCGGATAGGCCGCATGGCCCTGTCGGCCCACCGCCTTCAGCACGCAGTTCAGTGAGCCGCGCCTGCCGTTCTTGACGATGTCGGCGATGCGGTCTTCCGAGGTCGGCTCGCCAACGATGCAATGGTCGATCGTCTCGCCGTCGGCGATTACAGCGGGCAGCAGGCGCCGCGTGCCGTGCAGGCCGGGCCCTTCTTCGTCGCCCGTGATCAGCAGCGAGATCGAGCCCGGCGGCCGGCCATGGTCAGCGACATAACGCGCGGTCGCACTGACGAAGGCGGCAATTGCGCCCTTCATGTCGGAGGTTCCCCGGCCGTACATGACGCCATTGCGGATTTCTGCGCCGAACGGATCGACCGTCCACCCGGCAGCGTCGCCAACTGGAACGACATCCGTATGGCCGGCGAAACAGAAATTCGGGGCGGCCCCGCCAAGCCGGGCATAAAGATTGTCCACGCCCTCGAACGGGTAGCGCTTTGTCCGGAACCCCAGCGATTCCAGCGCCTCGGCCAGCACGTCCTGCGCCCCGTCATGACAGGGGTTCACGGTCGGCTGGCGGATGAGCGCCTGGGCGAGGGCGATGGGGTCGTGCAGGGTATCGATCATGAGCGTGGGTTTAGCCCGCCTCGGTAGTGCTGGGAAGGAACCCGGCGCGGCGAGTATGGCCGCCCGGTTTCGCTTGCCCCGGGCGGCCCCCCGCCGGTATGACGGTTAACGTTGGCGGGCTGTGGAGAATCCCCCCGGGACGTTCGAGGAGACGATGGGCGACACCCCCTCCTTCAACGATCGCTTTGCCCGCCGCGCCGCGCCGGGCGGGAATGGATTCGGCCCTGCGCAGGATCATTTCCGCAAAGCTGGGCCCGACCCCACTCCAGACCCGTTCAAGTCGGGCGGCAAACCGCCCAAGGTCGCAAAGCCTGCCAAGCCGCCCAAGATGACGGCCGCATCGCCAGGCAACGACCCGTTCGCGCAGAAGTCGAAGCCAGCCCAGCCCGCCGCCAAGCCGGCTCCCAAGCCGGCCTCGAAACCTGCGATGACTGCGCCGCTGAAAGACCCGTTCGCGCGCGCGCCGCTACACCCGCCAAGAACGCGAACGCCGCCCCCACCCTCCGCTCCGAAGCAGGCCGCGCCAAAATCGACTGCCGCCCGTGTCGCGCCGCTCGCTGCGGCGGCCAGCTTCTACAATCCATTCGGTCGATCTCCTGCGCCCAAGGGCGACAAGACGCCGGCGCATGTGGAATCGCCCCGCACGCCGCTCCATGTCGTGCCTGACATGCCGCCCGAGCCGGCGGCGCCTGCGAAGAAGACCCTCGCACAGTCCCGCCCGGCCGGACGATCCAGTTCGCTCGTCCTCGTCTCGGGCGCGGGCGCAACAGGCGCCGCTGAGACACTTGAGGCGCCGCCTCCGCCCGCCGTCGACAAGACGCCGGAACCTCCTGCCGCTGATCCGGCGCCTGCGCCTCCGGTCACGCGCAAACGCGCAGGCGGAGGAGGAGGGAGCGGAGGTCCGCCGCGTGACGGCGCGATGGCTGTCGCGGCGCCCGTCAGGCGCGGCTTCAACCAGGACGACCTGTTCGGCGTCCTCTTCGGCATCGCCGTCATCCTCTTCCTGCTGCTCTGGCTGTGGCGTGGCCGCAGCCTAGAAGCCCCGACCGAGGAAGGTCTCGTTGGCGTCCAGTCCGCCGCGAACCAGCAGCTTGCGGCCGCGCCGCCGCCTGCGCCGCTGGTTGACCCGTTCGGCAATGCACCCGTCGATCTTCGCCCCAGCGGCCCCATCCCGGAGCCCCTGCCTGAGCCCGACGCCGGGATCGCAGCGGTGACGCCTCCGCCCGCAGCGGCGCCCGCGACGCCGCCCGCCGCAGCTGCACCCGCTGCACCGCCTGTCACGCCAACGCCGCAAGCGACGACGCCAGCCGCCCCGCCGAAGGCCGCGATTGCGCCCGCCGTGCCGATCGCCGAGCGCAAGATGAATGGCTGGTTCTGCACCGCCTCCAGCACGCTGACCAAGGCTTCGCGCACCGCTCTCGAAGGCGAACTCACGGCATTCGCCGACGTCTTCGCTGGCAAGGAGCTTGTCGTGCGCGGCTATGCCGACACGCGCGGCTCCAGCGAATACAACAGCCTGCTCGGCGGGGAGCGCGCGAAAGTCGTCGCGGACTTTCTCCGCACCAAAGGGCTCACGGTTGCCGAGTTCAGCGGCGTCGGCGAACTCGACGGGCTGGACGACAACCAGAACTGCCCCAACCAGCGCCGCGTCGATGTCTGGGTGAAGGGCGGCCCGGCAGCAGCCCCAAGTCGCGAGTGCACTCCGGAGCCTGAGGCCGCAAAGCTGGTCTGCGGCTGATCACGCGAACAATCCGTTATTCGTCGAGCGGCGGCGGCTCCGGCTCTTCCTCGCCTTCGCGCAGGACCGGTGGCGGCTCGACAGACGGGCAGCCGGCGGGTTCGATCACGGCGGCCACCAGGATCGACGGATCGCCATTCGAATAGTTGAACGCAAACCGCCGCGCGAGGCGGATGCAGCGGTCAGCCGCTGTCGCTTCCTTCACCAGCGTGGCCAGCGCCTCGCGGCCGACTTCCTCGCCGATGTTGATCAGCCAGGCCGGGCGATTGTCCTCGGCGATGGCGGGAATCTCGACGTTCGATTCAGGAGGCAAGTCGATCTTGTTGCCGAGTTCGAACACAAGGCTAGGCTCTGCGAATGCGATCGCGCGGATCTTCTTGGGCGCGCGCCCCTCGCACCCGGACTCGCGCCACGCCGCCGAGCCTTCGGGCAGGGCGCATACTTCGCGCAGGGCCGACAGCGACGCGCCGGTCGACAGCATCCATGACTGGTTCGGCAGGATCAGCGCGCGATAGCCGATACCCGCGACAGCCGAACAGGCCACCAGACCGGCGATCAGTCCCACCGCATTCTTCTTCACCAGCGCATATAATGTTCCCGCCGTCGCAGCGATGATCAGCAGCGTCGGCCAGATTCCGATCCCCGTTGCCGCCCACGCCTGGTCCCAGACATGGGAGACCCGCGCCGTCAGCTCGCCGAAATCCTGCGCCGCCTCGCCGCGCAACTGCTCAAGCACCGGCGGCGTTGGTACGATGGCAAGCAATAGCGCCACCAGCGCGAACAGTCCGGCCGAAATCCAGCGTCCGAATTTCCACGAATTGGTCGAGAACCAGTAGTCTGCCGCAGCCCCCGCCATCAGCGCAAAGGCGGGGTAGAGCGGCAGGGTGTAGTGGACCAGCTTGGTCGGCGCGATTTCGAACACGATCCATGACGGCACGATCCAGCAAACCAGAAAACGCCACGCCGCCGCCTCCCGCTCTGTGGCGGCATCGTTCGCAATGCGACCCGGCCCATCGGCCGCTGCAGCTTTCTTTCCCGGCAGCAGCCGCGAGATCGCCATCCAGATGCCGGGGATGAGCAGCAGCGTCCCCGGCCAGAACAGCACTGGCAGCGCGGCGGTATGCATGCCGATCGGTCCGGCATGGCCCTCGGCCGCATCGACCAGCTTCTGTCCGAGATCGACCCGCACCGCCTCCGACAGGAACTCGCCATTGGTCGCGATCTGCACCGCGATGTACCAGGGGATGGTCAGCACGCAGAACAGGCTGAGGCCCATCCAGTAGAGCAGGGGCCGCGCCCATTCGAACTTGCGTTCCCACAGGAACAGCGCGGCGATGGCGCTAAGGCAAACCAGCGGCGCGATCGGCCCCTTCAGCAGGATGCCGAATGACAGGCAAACCCAGAACAGCACGCCATGCCATTTGCCGCCGAGCCCCGCGCGCATCTGCGCCAGCGCGCCCATGCCAAGCGCGAGGATCCCGCACTGCGCCGCATCGGTCTTGGCGATGTTGGCCTCGGTCGTGAGGAGCAGTGTCGTTCCAAGCACGACGGCTGCGATGAAAGCGGCCCGGCGCGAGAACAGTGCGGTCCCGGCCCAGAACGTTGCAAGCGCGGCGAGGATCGCGCCCAGCATGGAGGGGACGCGGTAATCCGCGATGTTCCGCGCCTCAGGGCCGGAGGTTAGCGACACCACCGCCGACTGGAACCAGTGGATCGCCACCGGCTTCTTGTTCCGCAATTCGTCATGGTAGCGGATCACGACATAATCGCCGCTCTCCATCATTTCCGATGAGGCTTCGGTAAAGCGTCCTTCGTCCCGGTCGAGCACGGGCAGGGCGAACAGGCCCGGCAGGGCCAGCAGGAAGACCAGCCCGGCCAGAACCGCATAGGCCCAGCGGCTTTCCGTCAACCGGTCAAAACGAGCCATCACGCGCGGAAAAATCCCTGTAGACAAGCCGATTCGGGATCGCCCCCGGGCCGATGCCGCCGGACCATACCGGCTCTTTTTCCGGGCGTCGCCGGGTTTGTTCGCCGCGCACGGGAACTCGCGGGGCGATGGCAGACCGCCCCTCGCAACTGGCGGCGGGTGCGGCTATAGGTCGGTCCATGGATGCTCGCGTCAAGACGGACAGCATGATGGCCGCTACACAGGGGCGACCCGAATTCAGCGTTGTCTCGCCCGTGCGGAACGAGGCGGAGAACGTCGAGACGCTGGTCCGCGAGATCACCGAGGCGCTGGCCGGCCGCGCTTACGAGATCGTCTTTGTTGATGACGCTTCGCAGGACGACACGCGCGCCCGGCTGTTCGCCCTCAAGGACAAGGTTCCCCAGCTCCGCGTCATCGGCCACCGCAAGAACGCCGGCCAGAGCCGAGCCGTGCGCAGCGGCGTGGCCGCCGCCCGCGCGAACGTCATCGTCACACTCGATGGCGACGGACAGAACGATCCGGCCGACATTCCGGGCCTCCTCAGCCAGCTGACACGGGGGGATGCTCCCGGCGACCTCGCCCTGATCCAGGGGCGCCGCGAGAAGCGGATGGATTCGAACTGGAAGCGTATGGGCTCGCGCTTTGCCAACCGGGTTCGCCGCTCGATCCTGCAGGACAAGAACTCGGATTCGGGTTGCGGCATGCGCGCCTTCCGGCGCGACGCCTACCTCCAGCTTCCCTATTTCGACCACATGCACCGCTACCTGCCGGCCCTGATGATGTCCGAGGGGCTGATGGTGGAAGAGCGCCCCGTGGGCCACCGGGTGCGCCAGCATGGCCGGTCGAACTATACCAATTTCGGGCGCCTTGCCGTTGCGGTGTCCGACATGCGCGGCGTGATGTGGCTGCGCAAGCGGCGGAAGTCCCCGGGCGGGGTGGACGAGATCTAGGCGCGCCCCGCTGGGGCGGCTTGACGGGTGGAGGGCTTCCAATTGGACGAAAAGCTGGCTACCGCTGCGAAGATAGAAGCCTTGGAGCGCCAGGAAAAACGGCGCGCAAGGCGGGGCGGACAACAGAAAAAGGCATCTCCGATGCGCATGATCTTCGGGATTTTCCCGCTGCTGGCCATTCCGATCGTCATCTATAACCTGATGGCCCTGACGGCTGGCCCCGATGCGGCGGCCTTTGCGGCCACGCTGGCCGATCCTGCGCGGGGCACTCAGGTATTCGGCGAGTGGCGGATCACCGGGGGTGACATCCTCATCATCCTGTCGATGATGTTCTTCTTCGTGGAAATACTCAAATCGACTTCGACAGGGTCGTCGACGATCGCGAACCATGCGGTCTCGATGCTGGTGTTCATCGTCTGCCTGGTCGAGTTCCTGCTGCTGCCAAACTTCCAGACCTCCATCTTCTTCATCCTCACCGTGATGTGCCTGCTCGACGTGCTGGCCGGGGTGGTGGTGACGATCGTGTCAGCCCGCCGCGACTTCTCGGTTGGCGACAACGGCTGATGCTGGACTAGACTTCCGGCGTGATTCCCTGCGCCGCCGTTGTCGGTGCAGGCGGGAGCAGCAGAACCATGGGCATCTTCTTCGACCAGGACTGGTTCGACGGCCGCCTTGAACAGGCGGGCCTCACGCGCGCCGCCATGGCCCGCGTCACCGGCATGACCATCGACGAGATCGAGATGGTGTTCTCGGATCGCCGCGAACTGGAAGGCCAGGAGATCCACGCCATCGCCCGCGTGCTCGACGCCGACCCGCGCGAAGTCGCAAGCCGTTCCGGCGCGTCCGACCCCGGAGAGCCGGCCATGCGCGAGGAGGCAATCAACCTCCGGCCAGCGCGCAATGCCGCGCCCGAATTCACGGTGACGCGGGAAGTGATCGGCGGGATCCACGAACGCCTCGACCGGCTGGAGCGCCTGATCGAGGTGGTGATCCAGAAGCTGGATCGCCGCTAGTTCACGCCGACTGCGAAAAGTCAGGCTTCAGCGGGGTCTTCGATTCCGGCTGCTGGTAGGCGCGGCGCACCTGTTTCGGGGAGACGCGCGACGGTTCGATCTGGCCCAGCAGGTGAGCTGCGAAGACCGGCGCAAACCACGGGACGGCGTTAGGCTTTGCGTTTGTCTCACCGCGATAAGGATCAGCCCGGCGCTCCTCGCCCGTGCCGCGACGGTCTTCGGGCGGATGGCGGCGGTCCTCATTCCGGAACACGTGTGGGGCGGCCTCGACGCGCATGCAGAGTTAACTGCAAGCGAGGCGCCGCGTTGCATTCACGACCGTGAAATCGAGGGAAGGCTGGTTAACGGGCGACCGCTATTGCGGCTTGTCCTTGTCCGGGGCTGGCACAAAGCCGCCTGTCGCGATCTGTGCGAGCTGGCGCTGCATGTCCATCATCTGCTGCTGCAGGGCGCGGATCGCATCGACGCCGGTGGGCGGCGTGAAGGGCTTCGTCTCATCGCGCGGCGGTGTTGCTGGCGTAGCTCCCGGCACGCCCGGCATCGTTCCCGGAACACCGGTGGGCACGAACGGGGCGAAGAACTTCATCGTGTCCTCGAACATCGTCATGTTCTTGCGGATCTGTTCCTCGAACGCCTTCGCCTTGTCCTCGCCGACGGTGGTGTTCATGTAGTCGCGCCACTTCTCCTGCTGCTGGTTGAATGTCTTCATCGACATTTCGAGATAGGCCGGCAGCATCGCCTGGAAGTTGTCGCCATAGAACTGGATGAGCTGGCGCAGGAAGGAGACGGGCAGCACGCCTTCCTTCTTGTTCTCCTGCTCGAAGATGATCTGGGCGAGCACGGCGCGGGTGAGATCCTCGCCCGTCTTGGCATCCTGCACCGAGAAGTCCTTGCCCTGGCGCGTGAGCTCCGACAGGTGCTCGAGCGTCACGTAGGCGCTGGCCGAGGTGTCGTAGAGACGCCGGTTCGCGTACTTCTTGATGATGATCTTTTCACCGGCGCCGTTGCCGTTGGCTCGCGTCAAGGGCCATCTCCCGATCGGCTGGTCCTTCCGGTACGTAAGCACCACGGCCAGCGCATTAAATCATTTTGAGATTGTCTTGTAGCATGACTTTTACGCACCTGCACACTCATTCCCCTGCGCAGCATAGGTGCAGCATTTTTTTCGCCGGAGAGCGTCCGGCGGCGGGACCAAGCCCTGAATCGGCTGTATGGTTGCCTGCCAAACAGGGAGTGGGAAAATGAGCAAGGTTGCGCTGGTGACGGGCGGCACGCGGGGCATCGGTCGCGCGATCAGTGAACGGCTCGCCAAGGACGGATACAGGGTCGCCGCCAACTACGCCGGCAATGACGAAGCCGCCGCCAAGTGCGCCGCCGAGCTCGGGATCAAGGTATACAAGTGGGATGTCGGCGATTACGACGCGTGCGCCGCCGGCATCGCCGCCGTTACCGCGGAACTCGGGCCGGTCGATATCCTGGTCAACAATGCCGGGATCACGCGCGACGCCACGCTCCACAAGATGACGCGCGAGCAGTGGGACGATGTCATCCGCGTCGACCTGACATCCGCCTTCAACCTGTGCCGCCTGACCATCGAAGGCATGCGAGAGCGGAACCACGGCCGCATCATCAACATCTCCTCGATCAACGGCCAGAAGGGGCAGGTGGGGCAGGTCAACTACTCCGCCGCCAAGGCCGGCCTTATCGGCTTCACCAAGGCGCTGGCGCAGGAGAACGCCAGGAAGGGCGTCACTGTGAACGTGATCTGCCCCGGCTACATCGACACGGAGATGGTCGCCGCCGTGCCAGCGAAAGTGCTCGAAGGCATCATCGCCACCATCCCCGTCGGCCGCCTCGGCAAGGCCGAGGAGATCGCCGGCTGCGTCAGCTTCCTCGCTGGCGCGGATGCCGGCTTCATCACCGGCGCCACCCTGACCGCCAATGGCGGGCAGTTCATCGCGGGCTAGCCACTTCACAGGCATGCGAGGACTCCCGGCAACGCTGGACAAGAGTCAGGTAAAGCCCTGATTCCATTGGAATCGCAGTTCTTGCCTGTGCTGTTGAAAGGCCGCATCGTGGCGGTGGGGCTCTACAAGCGAACAAAGAATCGCCCCCTTTGCCGTGTGTATTGGCGGGGATGAAGTTGAACACTCCGAATGTCCCTGCGGCGCCCGCCGCAGCCCTCGCAATGGCGCTGGCCCTGGCCGGTGGCGTTGTCGCTCCGGCGCTTGCGCAGCAACCGCAGCTTCCGCCGCCGACATTCGCAACCACCCGCTCCAACGCCGCCATGTCGCTCGACCAGGGCGGCCAGCGCTACATGGACCTCGGCACGGACGCGAAGACGACCAAGAGCTTCATCCTGGAAACGCGTGGGTCCGTCGTCCTGCTGCAGCAGGAAGGTTCGAAGGAAATCCTCACGCTGATGCCTGTGCCCGGCCAGCGCGGCGACACCTTCTTCATGGACTACACCGGCCGCATCGTTCTCAAGGTCACCAAGGCCAACAACGTCGTCTCCTACCTCCACAATCCTGCTGGCGCGCCGGCTGATCCCGCTGGCCGCGTGCCGCCGTTGTCGGCGCCCGCGATGACGGCTTCACTCGATGCGATGCGCGCCAATGCGGCGAAGGAATTGACCAGGCTTGCAGGCCACGACGTGACGGTCTGGGGCACGCAGGCATTCTCGAGCAACGAGGCCTGGGCGGCTGACGCCCTCAGCATCCTGGTGCTCGGCGTCAAGAACGCCAACGGCCATGCCGGCAAGGTCGCCTCGAACATCGAGAAGGTAACGGTCCGCAAGGCGAAGGCGCCGAAGGTCTCCTTCAAGAGCGGCGAGCTGCTGATCGAGATCAATCCGGACGATGCATGGGCCGGCCGCGTCACGCCGGAAGATGTCAGCAAGGTGCTGACCGCATCCCGCTCGAGCGGCTGACGCTTACGCGCCGGGAGACCAACCCGGCGGCGCCATCACGAATCCTGCAAAATCGAATCCGGGCGACACCGTGCATCCCACCAGCGTCCACGCGCCGAGCGTGCGCGCCGCCTGCCAGTGGTGCGGCGGTACGACGAGCTGCGGGCGTTGGCCTCCGGCGAGGTCCTGGCCGAGAATGCGTGTCTTGGTTTTCGACTTCTCGGTTACCGCCAGGCTCAGCTCCAGCGGTGCGCCTGCGTAGTAATGCCAGATCTCGGTTGCATCGACCTTGTGCCAATGCGAGCGGTCGCCCTCTCCCAGCAGGTAGTAGATCGCCGTGCCCGGCGAGCGATGCCCGTGGCCGTGAGGGTCCGGGATGCGATGCGTCTCGGCGTACCAGCCGCCTTCCGGATGCGGCTTGAGGTCGAGCGTGCGGATGACGTCTTCAAGGGTCATGTCTTTTGTGGCTGTCTCAGCTTCAGAACTTGTTCTTCCGCTCGCGTACTTCGGCAAACGTCGCGACCACGTCGCCAGGATGGCCGACGAAGGCTTGCAGCTTCGGGTCGTCGGCGCGGAGGAAGGGGTTCGCGCGTTTCTCGGCGCCGATCGTGGTCGGCACGGTGGGGATGTCCTTCGTGCGTTTCGCTTTCACGCCGTCTGCGTAGGCGACGAGATCGGCATTCGACGCATCCACGCTCAGCGCGAACGCGGCGTTCGACGCGGTGTATTCGTGCGCGCAATAGATGGTCGTATCGTCCGGCATCGCGCGCAGCTTGCCGAGGCTGTCCCACATCTGGCCAGCCGTGCCTTCGAACAGGCGGCCGCAGCCGAGCGCGAACAGCGTGTCGCCGACGAAGGCGATGTGATGGTCGGGCAGGTGATAGACGATGTGGCCGAGCGTGTGGCCGGGCGTGTCGATGACGCTTGCCTTCAGCGCGCCAAGCTCGACGACATCGCCCTCGTGCAGCACGCGGTCCGGCGCGGCGCCGATGCGCGTGACTTCCTGCGGCCCGACAACCCTGGCGCCGGTCGCGGCGACGATGTCGGCATTCCCACCTGCATGATCAGGGTGCCAGTGCGTGTTCCAGATCTGCGTGATCGTCCAGCCCTTCGCCGTCGCCTCAGCGAGAATCCTGTCTGCGTCCGGCGTGTCGATGGTGGCGGTCTCGCCGGTAGCGGGGTCGTGCAGCAGGAAGCCGTAATTGTCCTTCAGGCACGGAAACATGTGGACGATCGGCTGGCTCATTCGTTTGCCTTTCTGAGGGCGGTTTGCCTTTCGGAACTGTGTCCGTCCTATATAGGCCTGTGGACCGGCCGAAGGTTAGTGCATGCGCTTCGATATCGACAGGCTGCAGGCGTTCTACGGCTCCTCGCTCGGGCGCATGGCGCACGAGATGGTGGACAAGCGTGTCGGGGCGCTCTGGCCCAGCCTCGACGGTCTGGACGTGCTGGGCATTGGCCACACCGATGGACTGCTCGATCGCTATCGGCCGGGGGCGCGGCGGGTTCTCTCGGCTGTGTCGGGGGAGCAGGGGGCAGAGCGCTGGCCGGATGAGGGGCGCAGCCTCACCACGCTGGTCGAGGACGAGCGCTTGCCGTTTCCCGACGCCCTGTTTGACCGGATCATCATCCGCCATGCGCTGGAGGAGGCGGACAGCCCGCAGCGATTGCTGCGCGAAATCTGGCGGGTCGCTGCGCCGGAAGCCCGCATTCTGATCATTGTCGCCCACCGGCGCGGACTGTGGACGCGCGCCGAGTCGACACCGTTCGGTCACGGGCGCTCCTATACCCGCACGCAGCTCAACCGGCTGCTGGAAGACGCCATGTTCGCGCCCCAGGCTTCCGCCCGAGCCCTGTTCGCCCCGCCGATTGGCTGGGGTGTGATAACGTCAGCCAGCGACGCCTGGGAGCGGATCGGACGGGTGGCGTGGTCGGGATTTGGCGGCGTCCTGATGATCGAGGCGATGAAACGCATCTACATCGAGCCGGGAAAGCCTGTCCGTGGAAAACGGGTTGTGAAAGTCCCGCGCAAAAAACACGCTGCGGAGCCGATACGCAAAAACGTCAAAAAAGATGTTGAACATGTGTAAGTAGTGCAATATATACATACCAGACGGGACGACCGATCCTCGCTGACCGGAGCCCCAAGCAGGAAAGGCTGAAACCAATGAAATACGTCACCGCCGTCTTCAAACCGAGCCGCCTTGATGCCGTGCTCGATGCCGTCACCGCCGCCGGCGCATCGGGGGTAACGGTCACGGAAGTTCGCGGCTATGGCCGCCAGCAGGGCAAGACCGAGGTCTATCGCGGAGCCGAATACGAAGTGCGCCTCCTGCCGAAAGTCCGCGTCGAGATCGCCGTGGCCGATGCCGTCGTCGAGAAGATCGTCGACGCGATCACGCAGGCTGCCAATTCCAACAAGATCGGCGACGGCAAGATCTTCGTTCTCGATCTCGAATCTGTGCTGCGCATCCGCACAGGCGAGAAGGACGAAGCTGCTCTCAGCTCCTAACTGGAAGCATGAAGCCGTGAATTCGAGCCGCCGGGGTTTGCCCCCCGGCGGCTTTTTTGCGTTGAAACGTCTATCCTACTTGGGCCCGCGGAGGGGGATGTATCCCCGCTCCACCAGCCGGCGCAGCGCATCATAGGATTCCGTGAACTCTTCGAACGCGCAGCGCAGGGCGGTGAGTTTGGTGATGTCTTCCGGCGACTGCTCAGACTTTTGCGAGACCGCAATGGCATGCGCGACCCAGCGGCCGCGCGCGTGAGCCGTTGCGACCGCGAGGCGCTGGAAGCGTTCGAGGTCGGCGTAACCGACCATCTTCGCCAGCACTTCGCGGTTTGCTGCGAAGGCGGCGTAGTCGATCTGCTCGAGGTGGCCGCGCAGGGCGCGCTGCTCCTGCGGGCTGAGGGCCGCCTCTGGTTCGAAGTGTTCAGAGACCTTGCGGACGGTCGATGTCATCGTGAAGGACATGGTGCGTTTCCTGTCCTGGGCTGGCGCCAGGTCAGGCAAGCGTGCGCCTGGAAAGTTACCGGCGGCTTTTGGCAGTCAGGCGAAATTGCGGGATCGGCGCGGCGGTGGCGCTCAGCGCGCCACTTTCCGCTCCAGCACGAAAACCAGTTCTTCCGCAGTCCAGTTGAGGCGGCCGAGGGATTTGCCGTTAACGGGCTTGCCGCTCACGGCGGTGGCGGCGGCGATCGAGAGGCCGGCCTGTTCGGCGAGCTCGGCCATGTCGCGGGCGGTGCAGGGGCGGCGGGCGCCGTCCGACCACCAGCCGACATCGTGGCCCAGATTGGGGATGCGGCCCGTGGTCAGCAGGGCGGTGCGTACGCGCCAGTGGCCGTAATTGCGGAACGACACGATCACGCGGCGGGCGATGCGCGAGAGTTCGTCGAGCACGAATTTGGGGCGGGCCAGCTCCTGGATCGTCTTCGACAGGATGGCGGCGTCGAAGGCGTCATCGGGATAGACGGGCAGGTCGTCGTCGGCATTGCCCTGCACGACGGCGAGGCCCTTGGCGACGCAGCGATTGACGCCGACCTGTTCGACCTCCAGCCCGCGCGTGCGGGCGCCGCGATCGTGCTGGAGCAGCTCCATCAGCTGTCCGTCGCCGCAGCCGACGTCGAGCACCAGGTCGCCGCGGTTGATGAATTTCGAGATCGCGATGTGGTCGGCGCGGCGGATGCCGGGGGCGGTGGTCGCCGTCATGGGGCGCTCCGCTTCTTGAGCCCGCGCGCGGAGGCGGCTGCATCTATGAAGCCGCGCAGGCCGGCCCAGAATTCAGGCTCCTCGACGAAGAAGGCGTCGTGGCCCTTGTCGGTCTCGATGTTGACGTAGCTGGTCTCGCACCCGGCGGCGTTGAGTGCGCGGACGATCTGGCGGTTTTCTTCCGGCGCGTAGTGCCAGTCTGTGGAGAACGAGAAGACGCAGAAGCGCGTGTGCAGGCCCTTGAACGCATTGCCCAGCACGCCGCCATGCTCGGCGGCGATGTCGAAATAGTCCATCGCCCGGGTGATGTAGAGGTAGGAGTTCGCATCGAACCGGTCGACGAAGGTCTGGCCCTGGTGGCGCAGATAGCTTTCGATCTGGAAGTCGGCGTCGAAGCCGAACGTCTTGGTCGTGCGATCCTGCAGGCGCCGGTCGAACTTCCGCTTCAGCGCGCTCTCGGACACGTAGGTGATGTGCGCCGCCATGCGGGCGACGGCGAGGCCGCGCTCCGGGCGTACGCCCTCGGCGAGGTAGTTGCCATTGCGCCAGTTCGGGTCGGCCATGATCGCCTGGCGGCCGGTCTCGTAGAAGCCGATGTTCTGCGCCGACTGTCGTGCGGCGACGGCGATGGGGATGGCGGCGAAAACGCGGTCGCGCGCCTGCACGGTCCATTCGAGGACCTGCATGCCGCCGATCGATCCGCCGATGGCGAGGAAGACGTTTTCGATGCCCAGACGATCAAGCAGCGCGATCTGGGCGCGGACCATGTCGGCGATGGTGATGACCGGGAAGTCGGTGCCCCAGTAGGTCCCGTCAGGCTTGCGGCTGGCCGGGCCGGTCGAGCCCATGCAGCCGCCGAGGACGTTCGAGCAGATGACGAAGAAACGGTCGGTGTCGACGGGCAGGCCGGGGCCGACGACGAGGTCCCACCAGGCCGGGCGGCCCGTGACCGGGTTGGGGCTGGCGGCGAACTGGTCGCCGGTGAGAGCGTGGCAGACGATGACGACATTGCTCTTGTCGGCGTTGAGTTCGCCCCAGGTTTCGTAGGCGATCTCGACGTTTTCGAGCGTGCGGCCGCTGTCCAGCCGGAGCGGCTGGTCAGGCGTGGCGACGGACAGGCGTTTCAGCCCATCCGCCCCGCTGAGGGTGCGGGCGGGCGCATTCATGGTTACCGAACCTCGTTCAGGCCCCAGACTAATGAAGGAGCCGGAATGAAGCATTCGCGCGTCGGCTGCAAGACTCACCTGCTGGAGGGTTCTGAACCGGCCCAATATGTCGTATGACAAAGCGCGCTGGGGAGCGCGCAGGTAGTAGAGCATGATGGCCGCAGATAGCTTCCATCCTTCGTCAGGGGCCTCTGAAGACGGCTTTCTGGCAGCATTGGGCCAGAAATGGCGCGAGATGCGTGATGCGCCGCTGCCGGCCAGCGGCGGCATCGGCTTTCGGCCTGCGCGTGAAGCGGCCGAGATGCGGAGGCTTTGCCGGGAGGCGGCCTTCACCGGCGCGCCGGCAGATGCGGTGGCCCGCATGTGGCGGTCGCTGTGCGGCGACGTGGCTGCGGCCCGGGGGCTGAAGGCCGTGTTCGTGGCAGGGGGCGATGTCTCGCTGACGCTTGAAGCCGGGCGCGGCTATTTCGGGTTCGGACCAGACCTGCAGCCCGTCGTGGGCATTCGCGATGCGCTCGAGCGCGTCATGACGACGCCGGGCACGCTGGCCTGCATTCCGTGGCCGGAACATGCCGGCGGCGGACAGTGGTGGCCGATGCTGAACGAGAGCCGCTTTCAAGACCTGAAGATCGTTGCCGGATGGCCGGCCCTGCCGACCGCAACGCCGGGCATTCCTCAGGTCGCCATCATTGGCCGTTTGCCCATCGAGTCGTCTGGCGATGACGAGATGCTGGCCACTGCGCATGACGACCACTGGACGGCGGAGAAGCTTCTGGCGGAGGTGGGCCTCAAGGCTGAAGTGGTGACACGGGCGCGCTCGCTCGCGCTGATCCGCATCGCGGAGTATGTCGCGCCGGACGATCGCCGGATCGAGCTTGCCCGGCTTGCGGGGCTGGACGCCCTGCGGGTTGTCGGGGTACGGCCTCGGCCCTGATACGGGGCTCGCCAATGACTGATCATCCCAAGCCTTTGCCGCAGCTTGCCGGCGTGAACGCGTATGTTCCCGGCGAGGCGCCGAAGAACACTGGCGGCAAGACCTACAAGCTGGCCTCGAACGAGAACCCGCTGGGCGCGAGCCCGCGCGCGAAAAAGGTCTACGCAGACCTCGCGGCGAAGATGGAGCTCTATCCCGATGGCGCGGCTCGCGAGTTGAAGGCGGCGCTGGCCAGGAAGCATGGACTGGACGCGTCGCGGCTGGTGCTGGGTGCGGGGTCTGACGACATCTTCCTGATGCTGGGCCGCGCCTATCTCGGGCCGGGCGACGAGAGCATCAACACGAAGCACGCCTTTGCGATCTACGCGATCATCGCGCAGCAGCAGGGAGCGAGCGTGGTCACGGTCGCAGAAGACAATTTCACGGCGGACGTGGATGCGATTCTCGCCGCCGTCACGCCGAAGACGAAGATGGTGTGGCTCGCCAACCCCAACAACCCGACCGGCACTTACCTCCCGTATGACGAGATCAAGCGTCTGCATGCCGGCTTGCCGCCGCATGTGCTCCTGGTGCTCGATGGCGCCTATGCGGAGTTCGTGAAGAAGAACGATTATGCATCGGGCATCGAACTGGCCTCGCAGTCGAGCAATGTGATCGTGACGCGGACGTTCTCGAAGCTCTACGGGCTTGCGGGCCTGCGCGTGGGCTGGGGCTATGCGCCGCCGCACATAGTCGATGCGATCGAGCGCGTGCGCATGCCGTTCAACGTCAGCCTGCCGGCGCAGGCGGCGGCGATCGCGGCGCTGGAGGACGACGCGTTCACGGAAGAGTCGCTGCTTCACAATGAGCGCGAGATGGTGCGGCTGGCTAATGGTCTGAAGGCGCTTGGGCTTGAGCTGATCGATGGCGTCGGCAACTTCGTCGTGGCGAGGCTTCCGGAGACGAAAGGCAAGACGGCGGCGGAGGCGCTCGCTTATCTGAAGGATGGCGGGATCTCGCTGCGCGGGCTTGGCGGCTATGGCATGCCGAACCACCTGCGGATTTCGGTCGGCACGGTCGAGGGCAATGACGCGGCGCTGAAGCTGCTCAAGGAATTCCTGGGCAAGTGAGCAAAGCTGTTTTCAACCAGGTTGCGATCATCGGCGTCGGGCTCATCGGCGGTTCGATCGCGCGTGCGGCGCTGGAGTCGGGCGCGGCCGGCGGCGTCGTGCTGTTTGACGGGAATGCGAATGCGCTGAAGCGCGCCGGCGAGATCGGCTTCGGCAGGCCTGCGGTCTCGATCGAGGATGCGGTTCGCGAGGCGGATGCGGTCTTCCATTGCGTGCCCGTGGGCGCGATGGCGGCGACGGCGCGGGCGAGCATTGGCGCGATGAAGCCGGGCGCGATCCTCACCGATGTGGGATCGGTGAAGGGCAATGTCGCGCGCGACTGGCGGGCGCTGGGGCGTGCGGATGTGCATGTCATTCCTGGCCACCCGATCGCGGGCACGGAGAAGTCCGGGCCGGATGCGGGGTTTGCGTCGCTGTTCCAGGGACGCTGGTGCATCCTCACGCCGGAGCAGGGCGGGTCGGCGGAGTATGTCGCGGCGGCGGATCGGCTGGCGGCTTTCTGGACGATGCTCGGCTCGAAGGTCGAGCGCATGGATGCGCAGCGGCACGATCTCGTGCTCGCCATCACCAGCCACCTGCCGCACCTGATCGCTTACAACATGGTGGCGACGGCGCACGACATGGAGCAGGTGACGGATGGCGAGGTGGTGAAATTCTCCGCCGCCGGATTCCGCGACTTCACGCGTATTGCAGCGTCCGATCCGACGATGTGGCGCGACGTGTTCCTCAACAACAAGGACGCGGTGCTGGAAGTGCTGGGCCGCTTTGACGATGACCTTACGGCTTTACGCAAAGCCATCCGCAATGGCGACGGGCAGAAGCTGTTCGACGTGTTCACGCATGCGCGCGGCATCCGGCGCGAGATCATCGAGGCGGGGCAGGATACCGCGGCGCCGAACTTCGGACGGGACAAGGCCGAGGACTAGCCTCGCTTGCCCTGCGCTGCGCGCCCCTCCGCCACCAGCCGCTCGGTTGCGGGATCGAGCGCGTCCTTCAGGGCTTGCGTGAACGCTTCGCGCTTCAGGCCGGGGGCGATGGGCGGCAGCACTTCGAAGACGATCTTGCCCGGTTTGAGCTGGAAGCCTGAGCCCTGCCAGCACAGGCCGGTGTTGAGGGCGACGGGGACGCACGGCACTTTCAGTTCGTTATAGAGCAGCACGATGCCGGGCTTGATGTCGGCTGGGGTGTCGGGCAGCTGGCGCGTGCCTTCCGGGAAGATGATGATCTGCTGGCCCGACGCGACGCTGAGCTTCGCTGCGGCGAGCATCAGGCGCATGGTCTTTGCGCCGCCGGCGCGGTCGATCGGGATGCCGATGCGCGAGGCGTAGATTCCGAAGACGGGCGCCTTCAGCAATTCCTTCTTGAGAATGTAGGCCGGGTTCTCGACGAACATGAAGGGCGCCAGTGTGTCGTAGGTCGACTGGTGCTTCATCGCGATGAGGCCGGCGCCGCCTTTCGGCAGGTGCTCGCGGCCGCGCACTTCCGTGGTGATGCCGCACAGCAGCCAGAGGCCGAATGCCTGGGTGCTGGCGTAGAACCTCACCACCTTCATCGCGAAGTCGCGCGAGAAGAGCGCAACGGGCAGGCCGACAAGGCCGATGATCGCCATCGTGAGGTAGAACCACACGGCGTAGAGGAGCGAGCGTATGAGGGTCATCCGGTCTGGCCTTGCTCGGCCTGGCTGACCGGGTCGGCTGGCCTCGCCGGGTCGGCGGGCCGCGCAGCATCAAGCGTGGCGCCGCGCAGGCCAGCGAGGCGAAACTTGATCCATTCGTCGAGAAGGAGCTTGGCGGTGGCTGCGTCCTTGTACCAGTCGGCGGGTGGAACCTTGGTCGTCATCACGGCGTGTGGAATGAAAGTCCCCTCCGGCATGGCGCGCTGCAATTCCAGCAGCGCGCGGTCCATGTGATATTCGGAGGTCACGACGATGACACGCGTCACCTTGGTGCGGCGCGACCAGTCGGCGACTTCCACGCCATTGCCTTCCGTCGTCGCCGCAGCCTTGCCCAGCGTGACGCAGCACTCGATGCGGGAGAGATCGGCGCCTGTGATGCGCGCGATGTCGGCGGCTGTGGTGTCGACATTCACGCCGGAGATCAGCAGGGGCACATCGAGCGAGTCGGCGAGCTGGATGGCGGTGATGATACGGGCGTCGGCGCCGCCGGTGAGCGCGGCCACGGCGTCTGCGTTGAGCGGCGGGTCGGGCGTCACGGCGCGGTCGGCGCGGGCGACGAAGCGCGAAAAGTCCCACCCCGCGACCAGGAGCCCGGTCGCGACAAGGATGACCACGATGCGGATCAGCGTTTGCACGGGTCAGGTCTTAGCAGAGGGAGCGGCAAGGCACATACCTGTATCGCCTCAGACCATGTCCGAAAGAGAGCGTTTCACCGTCACATTGGCGGCGAACATGGAGGCCGCGCCCGCGATGAGGGGCGACAGGCCCAGGATCAGGCCGTCGGCAAGGGACAGCGAGAGCTGGGGCAGGAGCCAGACCTGTTCGTCTGTCTGGCGAACGGCGAACAGGATGAAGGCGGTTGTCCCGAACGCGAGCAGGGCGCCGAGGGCGCCGGCCTGAACGCCGAGCATGAGGAAGCGGCGCTCGAACAGCCCGGCGATGAAGTCGTCCTTCGCGCCGGAGAGATGCAGCAGTTCGACGATGTCGCGGCGCGCAAGCATGGTTGCGTGCGTGGCGAAGGCGATGACGGCGACGCCAGTCGCGCCGAGCAGGACGACAGCGGAGAGCGCGACGAGGCCGATGGTGTCGGTCGCGCGCTTGGCGTCGGCCGACCAGGCTTCGTGATCATCGACGGTCGCGTTTATGTTCGCCTGCTTGAGCGCAGCGGCGACGGCCTCCCCCGCGCCGGCGGCCCCTTCGGCTGCGATGAGACGCGGCAGCTGCAGGCCTGCGGGAATGCCGGCAGCGCCGAGCCAGGGCTTCAGGAGCTGCTCGGATTCTTCACGCGTGAGCGCGTGGGCGGATGCGATGCCTCTTGTCTTCGCGATGATGTCGACGGCGCGCTGCGTGTCCGCTTCCGGTCCGCGCACGCGGACGGTGATCTCGCCGGCGACTTCGCTGGTCCACGCGTCGGCGGCGGCGTAGGCGGCGCGTGCGACTAGCCCCGAGAAAACTGCGAGAAAGCAGAGCGCGCAGACGACGAAGAACAGCGCCGCTTCGCGGGCGTCCTCGCGCGGCAGCAGAGGCGCGGCGCGGCTCATGGCTGACCGTCGCGCGGATCGATCGGCACGCGGACAACCATGCCTTCGGCCAGCCGCAGCACATCGTTCCTGGCGCGCCGGACAAGCGCCATGTCGTGGGTCGCGATAAGGACCGTGGTCTTGAGGCGACGGTTGAGTTCGCGGAAGAGGCGGTAGAGCCGCTCGCCCATTTCCTCGTCGACATTGCCGGTTGGTTCGTCGGCGATCAGCAGGTCAGGCTTGCCGACAACCGCGCGGGCGATGGCGACGCGCTGTTTCTCGCCGCCCGAGAGTGTGGCGGGGCGTGCGTCGAGCCGGTCGCCCAGGCCCACCCAGCCGAGAAGGTCTGTCACATCCTGGCGGTAGGAGGTTTCCGGGCGGCCCATGATCCGGAGGGGGAGGGCGACATTGTCGTAGGCCGAGAGGTGGTCGAGCAGGCGGAATTCCTGGAAGACGACCCCGATGCGGCGGCGGAGGGGGAAAAGGTCGCGGCGCCGCAGGCGATTCGTGTCCACGCCAAAAAGTGATATCCGCCCGGCCGTGGGGCGCAGGGCGAGATAGGCCAGGCGCAGCAGGGTGGATTTTCCAGCGCCCGAGGGGCCGGTGAGAAACGTCATCGATCCGGGGCGCAAAGACAGCGAAACATCAGACAAAACGTCGGATTTTGGCCCGTAGGCGAGGCCGACCCGGTCGAGCCGGAGCACCGGTTCATCACTTGGAAGGTCGTTATCCGGCATCATTTTCCGCTGCGGTAGCCCCGGGACCCCGGCAATCAGATTCCAGCCCTAATTGGACTATATTAACCGTATCTGTGATTCCGATAGTGCGATGATCCTTGTCTGCCCGTCATGCGATACGCGGTACTTCGCCGACGACTCCTCCATCGGGAAGGAGGGTCGCCGCGTGCGTTGCGCGACCTGTGGCCATGCCTGGCATGCAAAACTGCAGGAAGAGGGCGATGTCGCGGTCGCGCCGGAGGACACCGGGCTGACCCGCGAGCAGGTCGAGCGCCTGCGCCGGACCGCCCAGGAAAACTCCAAGGCCCGCGCCGGACCCCATGCCGAATTCCGGGCCCGCGAGCACGCCAAGCGCAAGAAGACCCGCAATCGCGTGGTTACCATCGCATGGGCCACCTCTGGTGTTCTGTTCGTCGCCCTGCTTGGGCTGGCGGTCCTTTTCCGCAACGAAGTCGCGGAGGCTTTTCCGCGATCGGCGTCGATCTACCGGCTGGTGGGGCTCGATGTGAACCGGTTCGGACTGACCCTCGAGAATGTCGAGGCCAAGCGCTCGTTTGACGGGACCACGCCTGTCCTGACCGTGACCGGGGCGGCCGTGAACCTCAGCGAGGAATCCCGGACGGCGCCGGAGCTGCGGGTCACCCTGAAGGACGAGGCCGGCAACGAAGTCCAGACCTGGACCGACAAGCTGGCCGTGCCGACGCTCGGGCCGGGCGAGCGCTCCGAATTCACCTCCCGCTTCGAGGCCCCGCCGGTCGAGACCTATCGGCTGACCGTGACCTTCGCCTATCCGGAGGGCGAGGGCGCCGGAACGCCGGGCGAAACCCAGGTGCAGGCGACGGAAGCCGCTGCGGCGCCGGAAAGCCATGGCGCGGCGTCCCCCGATGTGGCTCATGCCGAGGGTGCGGTCGCCGGGGCCGAGGATCACGCACCGGGCGCTGCAGATCATGCGCCGGAGGCTGCCGATCACTAACCCCTTCATCCCTGCGAATGTCGACGTCCTGCTGACCGTGGAAGAGGTGCAGGCGCGGGTGGCTGCCCTGGCCGACCGGCTGGCGCCGATCGTATCGCAGGGCAGCTGGACCGGCGTGGTGACCCTGATGGGGGCGGTGCCGTTCGCCGCGGACCTGCTGCGCGCGCTGGCGGCGCGGGGGGTGGATCTCGGCTTCGATGCGCTCTGGCTCGAAAGCTACCATGACGAGCGGGTGAGTTCGGGCCGGATCGTGGTCCGCGCCGACATTTCCCGGTCGGTCGAAGGGAAAGGCGTTCTGCTGATCGACGACGTTTTCGACTCGGGCCGCACCATCGCGTTTGCCCGGGCGCACCTGCAGGCCAAGGGCGCAGCACAGGTGCTGACCGGCGTCTTTGCCCGCAAACCCGAGGCCGTCACCGATGGGCTCGACGCATGGGCGTGGGATGCGCCGTCCCGGTATCTTGTCGGCTACGGGATGGACGACGCGGGCAAGATGCGCGGACTCCCTTTCATCGGCGCGATCAAGGGCGCGTGAGCGAACGCTCACTGCTGGCCGACCCATGTGAGCAGATGCTCACCTCACGCAGTTTCTCGCGACTCACGAGTCGACTCGCTTTCGTCTCCATGCTTCCTATTTTTTCAGCATGGCTCACAACGAACCTCGCACCGAGACTCTCCGACTGCTGCGCGAGCGCCGCGAGCGGCTGGCGACTGAACTGGCTTCTCTCGAGCCGGTTTCGCCTGCCCAGGGCGGCCTGACGGCGCGCGAGCTGGCGATCTGGCGGCAACGCCTCGCCGAGCTCGACGGCCGTATCGCACGCCACGACGCCCCTGCGGCGAAGTAGGACGGCAGAAGCCGTCGGCGATTTCTTGCTCCCCGCCTGCGGACCTTCCGCACGGCGCCAGAATACTTCTCTGAATCAGCATGCTGGCGTCACGCGCGCGCCATCCTGCGCAGTGCCTGCGGCGGCTGGCCGAAGGCCCGGACGAAGGCGCGGCGCATGCGTTCAGGGTCGCCGAACCCGACGCGGCGGGCGACCACGTCGATCGGCTCGGCCGAATGCTCGACCCGCTCGCGGGCGCTTTCGAGGCGCAGGCGTTCAACTGCCTTGGCCGGGGTGATGCCCGTCTCGGCGAGGAAGGCGCGGGAGAAGTTTCGCGGGCTCATGGCCGCCTGGCAGGCCAGCGCCTCGACCGAGAGTTCCTCGTCCAGCCTTTCCCGCATCCAGGCAAGCAGGGGTGTGAAGCGGCCCTCGACGCGTTCGATGTCGAGGAGGGCTGAGAACTGCGACTGGCCGCCGGGGCGGCGGTGGTAGACGACCAGCTCCTGCGCGGCGCGGCGCGAGACTTCCTCCCCCAGGTCGTCGGCGATGAGGGCGAGCGCGAGGTCGATGCCGGCGGTGATGCCGGCGGACGTCCAGACCTTGCCGTCATGGGTGTAGATGCAGTCGGGCTCGAGTTTCACGGCGGGGTAGCGCTTCTGGAAATCGGGGGTGCGGCCCCAATGGGTGGTGGCGCGCTTGCCGTCCAGCACGCCGGCCTGCGCGAGGATGTAGGCCCCCGAACAGACCGAGCAGACGCGGCGGGCGGTCTTCATGGCGGCGCGGACGAAGGCCTGCACTTTGGGATCGAGCATGGCTGTCCGGGTGCCGATGCCGCCGGCGATGACGACCGTGTCGTATTTGGGCTGGCGCCGCATGGCGTCGGCCATCCAGACGACGCCGGAGGAGGAGCGGACGGGACCGGCTTCAGGGGCGATCACCTGCAGGCTGTAGGGCGGCGGCTGCATCCCGCGCATTGGCATTTCGAATGCGCCGATCGGACCGGCGGCGTCGAGCAGCTGGAAATCCTCGAAGATCAGGACGCCGATGGAGCGGGGCTTGAGGGCAGGCTGTCGGGCCATTTTCGCGCCTTGGCTGAAAAAGCGGGAACATTGTCATTTGCGCCAGACGCTATGTCCGGCATGTTGGCGTCGTCAAGCGAGGTTCCTCCCCATGTCTGAAGAAGCCGGACGAACGTTCACCGTCGTGTTCGCGATCTGGCCGGGCATGACGCATCTCGACTTCACGGGCCCGCACCAGGTGCTGAGCCGCCTTCCGAATGCGGCGGTGATCGTCGCGAGCCCCGCGGGCGGCAATGTGGACGCGGACGGGCTCACCTTCGGCAACACGGTCAGGATCGCTGACGTCAGAAGCTGCGACCTGATCTGTGTTGCCGGCGGCGTCGGGGCGACGAAGGTGGCGCAGGACGAAGCGTTCGTCGGTGATGTTCGACGGCTGGCGCTGGGCGCGAAGTATGTGACGTCGGTGTGCACGGGCTCTCTCATTCTTGGCGCGGCGGGCTTGCTGCAGGGCAGGCGGGCGGGGTGCCACTGGGCGTGGGCGCACCTGCTGCCGCTGTTTGGCGCGGTGCACGATCCGGCGCGGGTGGTGCGGGACGGGGAGATCATCACCGGCGGCGGCGTGACGGCGGGGATCGACTTTGCATTCACCGTGATGGCTGAGATTGCAGGCGATGACTTTGCGCAGACCGTGCAGCTTGCGTTGGAGTATGCGCCGGCCCCGCCCTTCGACGCTGGGCGGCCAGAGACCGCGCCGGCGCATGTGCTGGAGCGGTTCCAGGGCGGGCGGCGGAAGATGATGGAGACCCGGGACGAGGAGGCGCGGGTTGCGGCGCAGATGATGGCTGCGCGCGGGCATAGCGATGCCGTCTCAGACGCGCGGGCGCGCTGAGGCGTACGTGGGTTGATTGGTGGACATTACGGAATTAGGGCGGGCCGCGAGCGCAGGCGAGCCCGCCCTCGAGGTCTGTCGACCGGACCTTAGTCGACCCGCTTGATGCGGCCCTTGTTCGCCGGAGCCAAGGGGCTGTTGGCGGCCACGTAGGCTTCGAGGGCTTCGAGGTCTGAGCCGACAGTCACCTTGTCCTTGCCGGATTTGAAGGCGGTAAAACTGTCGCCGCCGCCGGCGAGGAAGTTGTTGGTGACGACGCGGTAGGTCTGTGTGGGGACGAGAGGTGCGCCGTTGAGTTTGACCGAGCCGGGGATGATTTCGATCGGCTGGCCGGCGGGTTGGCGCCAGGTGAATTCGAAGCCGTCGGAGACCTGCAGGATGTTGTTGCCGCTTGGCTGGTATTGCTGCTTCAGCACGGTCTCGATTTCGGCGCCGGCCAGGGTGACGACCACGAGGTCGTTGCCGAAGGGCTGGACGGCGAAGATGTCGGCGAAGGTGAGTTGGCCGCCGGGGTTCAGCGGCAGGTCGGCGCGGATGCCGCCGGGGTTCATGAAGGCGATCTGCGTACCCGGTTCGGCGCGGCGGGCGGCGGCGAGCATTGAATCAGCGATGATGTCGCCGAGCGGCGTCTCGCCGGTCTCCGTGCGGCCGCGGGTGATCACGGCGCTGGTTGAACCGACGACGCGCTTCATGAGTGGCTCGGCCTGGGTGCGGTAGGCATTGATGAGGGCGACCTGGGCCGGATCTTCGGCGTAGGCGTCGGCGGCGATCATCACGTCGCGCGCCTTTGCGCCGATGACATCTTTCGAGACCGGGTCGATCAGCAGCTGGATATCGGTGACGCGCGTGCCGTAAGCGCCGGCGCTGGTGACGAGGCGGCCGTCGACGGTGCAGATGTAGATGCCGTTGGTGTGGCCGGTGACGACGACGTCGACGGCCTTGTCGAATTTCGGGACGATGTCGATGATCGTGCCGGACAGGCCGCGGCAATCGTCCTGCGCGCCGGTGGTGAAGCCGCCTTCGTGGAGCAGGACGACGATTGCTTCGACGCCCTGGCGCTGAAGGTTCGGGACGAGCGCGTTCACTGTCTCGGCTTCGTCGGCGAAGCGGATGCCGGCGCGGGCGGCGGGGGTGATCACATCGGGCGTGCCTTCCAGCGTGAGGCCAATGAAGCCGACCTTCACGCCGTCGAACTCGCGGATGCTGTAGGGCGGGAAGAGCGTCGTGCCGTCATCGCGGAAGGTGGAGGCGGCGAGGTATTCGAACTTCGCGCCGGCGAAGGGTTTGGGGCCCTTGCAGCCATCGACGGGATGGCAGCCGCCTGTCTGCATGCGCTTGAGTTCCTGCCAGCCCTCGTCGAATTCGTGATTGCCGACGGAGGTGATGGCGAGCCCCATCTGGGAGAGCGCTTCGATCGTGGGCTCGTCGTGGAAGAGGCTGGAGAGAAGCGGGGAGGCGCCGATGAGATCGCCGGCTGCGACCATCACGGTGTTGGGGCGCTGCGAGAGTTCACGCACGGCTGTGGCGAGGCGCGGGGCGCCGCCGCCGGGTACGCTGCTGCGCGTGGCGGGGTTGGCGCGGTCGATGACGAAGACGCCGCCGCCGGGCGGATCGAGGTTGCCGTGGAAGTCGTTGATGGCGAGGAGGTTCACCTGCACCGGCGCGCCGCTGGTAATCGCGGCGGGCGAGGTGGCGCAGGCGGCGAGAGCGAGCAAGCTCGCGATTGCGACAGGCGTGTAACGCATGACCCGGGCCCCTTTGTCGTCCTGGTTTCATTGGCGCTATCGGGTGGGAAAACGCAAGACTCCGGCGGGGCGCGCGCTGGCCAGCGCGGGGGCGGCTGTTATAGATTCCGGTCTCAAGTGTTGGGGTCGTCATGCATGTAACAGGGATGTTGCGGGGACTTCTGCTTGCGGCGGGGATCGTTGCGCTGGCGGCGCCATCGCTGGCCGACATCAAATCATTCAACGCGGCGATGAAGGTGAAGGACTACAAGGCTGCAGCTGCGGCGGCGGCCTCGACGTGGCCGGGGCTCGACAAGTCGCGCAAGGACCTTGCGGTGATCGCGCGGGAGTTCGGGTTCGCGGCTTATCTTTCGAGCGATTTCGCTGCGGCGAAGACGTATGGCGAGGCGGCGTCTGCAGCGAGCCGCGTTGCGGCGGAGGAGCCGGTGCTCGTGATCGCATCTGATCTGCTGTGGCGCCTGGCCGAGTATCGGATCAGGCCGAACGGGGACACGCGGGGGAGGTTGTTCACGCTGCTTCAGGCGCGTGCTGCGCACCCGAGCGTCGACCTGATCACCTATCTCTCGGCTGACACGGTCACGGCATACGATTTCGAGAAAGGCGTATGGCGCGACGCCGTCGCGAGTGCTGCGCTGGGCGACAGGCTGACTGTGAACCGCCTGGGCTATGTCGATGCCAGTTTCCGGTTTCAGCTTCTCGGCGTTGCTGCGACTTACATGCTGGAGAGTGAGGCGCCCGCCTACCGCAGCATGGGCCAACTGCAGCAGCGGATCACCACCGCGATCGGCGCGGCGCCGGAAGGCGCCGACATCACGCAACTCAAGGAAGTATACTACGATACCATGGCGTGGAGCAGCACTCTTCGCGCCCATCTGATTGCTCGCAATCGGCTAAAGGACGACGAGCAGATCACGCAAGAGTGGGCGAACTACACCAAGTCGCCGGAGTATCTTGCCGCGGCGCCGCGCATCAATCCGCCCCTGCCGGAGGGTGTGTGTATCGTATCGCCGAACGAGAAAACGGATCTGCCGGACTATCCTTCATCGGCAGTGTACCGGGGGATGGTCGGCACCATAATCCTGAAGCTCGACATCGACGAAGCAGGCCGCGCCTACAACCCGAGGGTGCTGGCCGCGGCGCCGCTGAAGCATTTTGGAGACGCGGCCCTCAAGGGGGCGCAGAAGATTCGCTATGCCGCGCGTGAGGGCTCTGCGCCAGGCTGCACCCTGGCGCAGAAGGACAAGACGCTGTTAATCCAGTTTTCGATGCCCGGTTGATGAGACCTACTGCGCCTGTGGCTGCGCAGCGGCGCGGAACGACATCAGCTGTTTGAGAGCGGCCTGCTGGTCGGCGGGCAGTTCGATCTTCGGGCAGCGCGGGTCGGTGTTCTGGATGGCGCGGGCCATCACGGGCGTGACCGGGATCGGGGCGCAGCCATGGCCCTGTTCGCAGATCATGTCCCACTTGGCTTCCGCCTGAGCGTGGCAGGTGAGGCAGTTGCCGCCGAACTGGTTGACGACGTCGGTGGCGCCGCGAACGCGGATCTTGGTGCCGGTGGGCTGGGCGTCGAGTTCGAAGAACTCCCAGTCGTTCGTCGCGGCGTTGTAACCGGGGTGGTGTTTCACCATCGCCTCGCCGGGGACGAGCTGCACGACCGAGCCGGGCGGGTATTTGGCGCCGTTGGGGTTGTTGGCTGCGGCGAGCGTCGCGTCCATGTCGCC